>NZ_JAEQMY010000066.1 GCF_016743775.1 Microvirga aerilata
CCTTGGAAGCCGAACTCAAACCCGCCCTCGACACCATCACCGCCCAGGATGCCCGAGGCTGGATCAGGCATGCCGGCTATGCTCTACACTGAAACTAAAAGCGCTTTAATAGCCGGAGTTTATGGCATGAACTTCGAGAACATGCCGGAGCTTGACTGGCACTGGGGCTACCCTTTCGGATTGGGCGTCATTGCGGTCAGCGCCATCCTACCCCTGATCTGGTTCAAGCGTCGCGGCTGGTTCTAACCGCCACTTACCTGCAGGCCACTTGAGACCGTTGTTGAGGGTTAACTCCTGCAAAGGGCAGACCTTAGCGTTTTCAGCTAGAGGCAAGCTCTCTTATGCTGCCTGCAACCCGACGATCTATGCGATAAGCTCCTATGTTCCATGCAACTTTCCCCGCACTTCTTAGTTGATAGGCGACAATTTCCGTTCTTTCCGCCAGCTGTAACGGCCGTCCTTAGGGACTCACGCCTTCCAGCTTAGCATCGGCTACCATCGTCGGTTCCAATCAATTGATTGCTTCCAAGAGGTCTTGTCCTGCTCATCTGCGTTGATGTGCTGTTCGGGACCCGGGAACAGCCTTCGTGAAAAGTTCTATAATGTCTCCTTCGTCTAAGAAACCTGATACCTTCACCCCCTGCAGCACACCTTCTTTTCCAGAATTCGTGCTTCTCATTGCCCTCGTGATGAGCCTCGGATCCTTGTCGATTGATAACCTGCTCCCCGCCTTCGGGCCGATCCAAGCTGACTTCGGGATCTCGGATCCCAATGACCTCCAGCTGCTGGTCACAGCCTACATGGTGCCTTTCGCGATCATGCAGGCTGTCTATGGCCCGGTCTCAGATGTGATCGGCCGGCGTCCGACGCTGATGATCGGCTTAGCCGTATATCTCCTCGGCGGATTGGTTGCCACACTAGCGGGCAGCTTCTCCATGTTGCTGATCGGACGTGCGATCCAAGGAGCTGGCCTGGCAGCAACACGCGTCTTAACGGTCGCGATCATACGGGACCGGTTTGCAGGTCGGGAAATGGCCCGTGTCATGTCCATTACCATGATGGTCTTTATCACTGTGCCGATTGTAGCTCCTGCATCAGGCAGTCTTCTTCTGCTACTGGGTACCTGGCACCTGATCTTCGGAACCATCGTGGGCGTGGCAGTGCTGGTAGGCGGCTGGTTTTATGTCCGCATGCCGGAAACATTGCATCCGGAATACCGCCAGTCGTTTTCGTTCAGCCAGATCGCCTCTGCGATCCAAACCACGGCTTCCACCCGCGTCAGCATCGGCTATGCGACAGGCATTGGCCTGATGATGGGCTGTCTCATGTCCTATATCGGATCAGCGCAGCAGATCTTTGAGACAGAGGTTTATCATCTCGGAGCTTACTTCCCCCTGGTCTTTGGCTGCATCGCGACCTTTATGGGAGCCGCCTCGTTCACGAATGCAACGCTTGTGCAGCGTTTGGGCATGCGTCGTTTGTCGCACATCGGCATCTGCGGCTTCACGCTTGTCGCAGCGGTACAATTGTTCATAGCCCTTCTTTATGATGGGCGGCCGCCGCTTCTGCTCTATGCCGGCGTCTTTGCTGTCAACCAGTTTCTGTTTAGTCTCACGGTGCCCAACTTCAACTCCATAGCCATGGCACCCCTGGGCTCCATCGCAGGCACGGCCTCGTCGTTCATCGGTTCCTATACTACTTTGCTCGGTGCCTTGTGGGGGCTGGTGATCGGTCGCTCCTTCAATGGCACGGTCATCCCGCTCAGCGCTGGCTATCTTGGGCTGGGTGCAGCATGCCTCGGGATCGTTCTCTGGACTGAGAAAGGACGCCTGTCCCTTCGCGCCCAATCGCAAGAAGGAACAGGGGAGCAGGCGCTCCCGGTTGCGGCAGAGTGAAGTTTCAGCGGCGCCTTGAGGCGCACGAGCTTGCCTGCGGGCACCGTTCTCTTATTCCGGGGTTTTGGTCAAGCCCTTTGAGCGGGGCTATGTTGCACGGATCGGCCGGAGCACGGATTCGGTCGCGGCGTGCCTGAGGTTAGGCGGTGCGGACGGATTTCGGGCGTCCAAGCTTGAGCATGCGGTTCAAGGCACTGATGGCGATGGCCACCTCGGTTGCCCGACGCCGATCCGTCCGCGAGCGCAGCGCATTCCCGATCACCCGTTTGAAGCGGCTGATGGCGGCCTCCACCAGAGTCCGACGCGTGTACCCAGACTGCTTCTGCCAACCCATGCGTCCATGCTCCGCGATAGTTTGGATATGCCGGTCGCGCTGGGTCGAGGAGGTCTCTACATTCTCCCTTAGCACCGCCGTTGCTCGTGGTGGAACGATGACTTCAGCATCAGGATGGTGATTGATGACGATGCTATAGACGCCGGTCTGATCGTAGGCTCCGTCACCGGTGAAGGAAGCAAGTGGAGCCGTGATCTGGTCGAGCAACGGCTCGACCTGAGCGCCATCATCGACATCGCTCGTGGTCAGCTCAGATGCGAGGATCTGCCCCGTGTCAGCGTCGACGCCAATGTGTAACTTTCGCCAAGCACGGCGCCTTTGGGTGCCATGCCTCTCGATTAGCCACTCGCCGGGCCCGCACAACCGTAAGCCTGTGCTGTCCACCAGCAGGTGAATGGGGCCGGTGCGTGACTGCAATCGTGGGACCTCCAGAGTTTCGGCGCGGCGGCTCAGGGTCGAGTGATCTGGTACGGCCAGATCTAGACCCAGAGGTTGGAGGATCGAGCCGATCAGGCCGTCCGTCTGCCGCAGCGCGAGACGGAACACCGCCCGGAGCGTCAGCGCCGTCCTGATCGCCAAGGCCGAGTAGCGGGCCTGACCGCCTCGGGTTGTGCGAGGCTCGGCCCGCCAAGCGACAATGGCTTCCGCAGTGAACCAGACAGTCAGGCTTCCTCGCTGGCGCAGGCTGGCGTCGTATTCGCACCAGTTCGTCACCCGGTGCCGCTGCTTAGGGATGTGATGCCGGCGAGCGGCATTGGCTTTGAACGGCACGGGATACATCCGAGAGGAAGGGCACAGGCCTCATATGTGATCCGGCTCCAGTTACCAACTCGCCTATTCGTGCAACAAAGCGGCATCATCACCGACAAGCTGCCCTCTTATGGGGCCGCCAGGCGGCAGGCTATGCCAGCGGTCGAGCACCGGTCCCACAAGGGGCTGAACAACAGAGCGGAGAACTCGCACGTGCCGCTGCGAAAGCGGGAGAGGATGATGCAGAGCTTCCGGTCGGCGGGAAGCCTGCAGCGGTTCACCTCGGTGTTTTCAGCCGTCAGAAACCAGTTCGTTCCACCCCGTTCACACCATTCCGCACTTACTATCCACCTTCACCGCCTCCGGGCCATGGCAGCATGGAACGCCGCGGCGGGTCTACATGCCTGAGAAGACTACGGAAGGGCTGATGGCAACCTCATCAGGTTGATGTGACATGCCCAGCCGGACCAACACGCGAAATCCGTCTCGTCAATCAACTCTTCGGTCTTTCTGCCTGAGCGACCCATTCGACGCGGTTTGTTGTGTCCTGTTCAAGTTACTGCAACAGTGCCCGTGTGAGCCCATTTCCCAAACATGATCATTGCCAGGCAGCGTGAAGTCGCTACGAGAGTGGTGCCCATCCGGTAGCAAATGCCACAAGATAGCCATGTCAGGATTAGGGGATTAGCCGGTCGGCTCGGAGTTCGGCAAACAGGTCTAAAAAGGCATCATCGGTTGCCTGGTAGCCGGTAAAGCCGAGACGACGGCTCTTCGACATGTCGGTCACGACCTCAATGGGCCGTCCGAGATCCGCATCCGTGTGCCAGGGGGAGGCAAGACGGCCAAGGTCCTGCTCTACCAAGCCCTCCCGCTCCGCAATTCCGCGCCAGATGGGGGCGTCCTCCTTCATCTGCTCTTCTAGTGGCCGGATCGTCCCGTTAAAGGCGGCGGGCTCAAGGTCGAACCACTCGGCAAGACGGCCCCACATCCAGCTCCAGCGGAAGACATCGCCATTGACCACGTTGAAGGCTTGATCAAAGGCAGCCGGGGTTGTCGCAGCCCAAAGCAGATGTTTGGCGAGCTGCCGGGCATCGGTCATGTCGGTCAGGCCATTCCATTGCGCCGCCGAGCCGGGAAAGCGGAAGGGACGTCCCGTCCCTCGGCACAGCGTGGCATAGACCGCCAGCGTCGTTCCCATGTTCATGGCGTTGCCCACCGCCTTGCCGACGACGGTATGAGGACGATGGATGCTCCAGGTGAAGCCGTCGTGCTTGGCCGCGGCAAACACCTCATCCTCCAAGGCATAGTAGAAATTCTCGATGTCGAGCCGGCCCTGCTCCTCTCGGAACGGCGTCTGCGGGAGCGTGCCCTTGCTATACGCTTCAAAGGGGCCGAGGTAGTGCTTGAGACCTGTGACCAGCGCGACATGCCGGACCGTGCCGGCGGGCCGCAGCCCATTCAGAAGGTTGCGCACCATGGCGGCGTTGACGCGAATGTTCTCCGCTTCCGTCTCCTGCCGCGACGACGTCGTGATGAACACGGCCTCCGGCTTGACCTTGGCAAGAGTCGCGGAGAGTGAGGCTTCATCCTGGAGGTCGGCCGCAATTGGCGTCACGCCCGTCTGCGCGGTCGGCCTTCTGGCCAGGCCCAGCACATCCCAGCCCTCGGCCGCGAGAAGCGCCGCCGTGGCGCTCCCTACGATACCACTCACTCCTACCACCAATGCCGTCTGAGCCATTGCAGCCTCCAGGGTCCGGATGGTAGATGGGCATCGAAGCGCTCGGCGACTAGAAGGCTACTCTGTCGCCGCCCTTTAGCTCAAGGATCTCGCGGGCATCATCCGGCGTGGCAACCTCGTAGCCAAGGCTTTCGATGAGCTGGCGCGCAAGCCGGACCTGCTCTGCGTTGCTCGTTGCGAGACGGCCCGGTCCGGCCCAGAGCGAGTCTTCCAGGCCAACACGGATATTGCCACCCATCGCCACGGCCATTGCGGCAATCGGAAGCTGGTTTCGCCCAGCCCCTAGCACCGACCACTTGTATTGGTCGCCGAACAAGCGGTCGGCGGTGCGTTTCATGTGCTGAACATCGTCCGGGTGTGCCCCGATACCGCCTTGGAGGCCGAATACCGTCTGAATGAACAGCGGTGCCTTCACTAATCCCTGATCGAGAAAATACTTCAGGTTATATAGGTGGGCCGTGTCATAGCATTCGAACTCGAACCGCGTGCCGTTCTCTGCACAAGTCGTGAGGATATACTCGATATCGGCGAAGCTGTTGCGGAAGATGATTGCTTTGTTCGAGAGGTAGTCCCGTTCCCACTGATGCTTGAGGTCGGTAAAGCGGTTCAGCAGACCGAAGAGGCCGAAGTTCATCGATCCCATATTGAGGCTCGCTACCTCCGGCTTGAAGGCCGCCGCAGGGCGTACCCGGTCCTCAATGCTCATCGTGGGCGCGCCGCCCGTCGTAATATTCACGATGCAGGTGCTAGTCTGCTTGATGACGCTCAAGAAAGGTGCGAAACCTTCGGGTGTTTGATCAGGGCTGCCGTCGACGGGATTGCGCGCGTGCAGGTGTACGATGGCCGCGCCTGCTTCCGCAGCTCCAAGCGCCGCATCGGCGATCTCCTGCGCCGTCACCGGCAAGTGTGGTGACATCGAAGGTGTGTGAATTGCGCCCGTAACGGCACATGTGATGATCACCTTGCGGTTTGGTTTAGAAGTGGCGACCACGGCGTTTCCTCCTGTTTGGTTTATGGTCCTGCGGGACTGCAGGGCTTATGCTGGTAAGGCCTCGTCGTCTGCGCGGCGGCGTCTTCATCATCTCGCGAGCAGCAGGAGGCGATACATGTTTGTTCACAGCGTCACCGGCTGTTGAAAATAAGCCTCTCCGAGGAAAGCTCGAATTTCATGCCGAGATTGAGACGAACTATGTCTCCTGGTTTTAGAATGTGCCATGCGGCTCCAAAGGTAACAATTAGCGAGCGTCGGCATTCTATTGTGCCGCGATCCTTCAGGGAGCATCCGTAGTTCTTGAGCCTCTGACAGGCATCGGTCTGGCTGCTCTTGAACAGCAAACTCAAGGCAGCTTTCATTGGTACAACTGGAAAAACTCGCGTTTTGATCAAAAATCATATATGAAAGATCATGTCAATTATCTGGTCGTGCGTAGCGGCCATATCGTCTATAGGCTGTTGCGTTAACGAACAGATTTCCAAATGCGCCGGTATTTGGAAGGACTACGACAGGGGACAAGGGTATGGCGCTAGCCCGCGCGCATAAAAATCTGCCCATTCTGCCCATCTCGCGTGAGACAGTGCAGGATCACGTATACAGACGGATCAAGGAACTGATCCTGAACGGTGAGATTGAGCCTGGGCGCACGGTGACCATCCAGAGCATCGCTGATGCATTCGAAGTAAGCGCCATGCCAGTGCGCGAAGCCCTGCATCGATTGGTGGCAGAGAAGGCTCTCACGGTGGTCGCCGGCCGATCACTGGGTATTCCGTCGCTGACCGTCGAACGGCTTGAGGATCTCCGACGCGTGCGGTGCGAGGTCGAGGCCATAGCAGCCGAATGGGCCGCGCAGGCCATTTCTGCTGAGGAACTGGATCACCTTGGTCGCCTGATCGAGCAAATGAGCGAGGCGGAGGTTGCCCGAGACCGCAGGAAATATGTTCGCGCCAATCATGCCTTTCATTTCACGATCTACCGCGCGTCGGGTTCCGACGCGCTGCTGTCCATCATCGAGTCTCTGTGGCTCCAGATCGGCCCGTACATAAATCTGCTGAATGCGACCACAAACTGGTGGGCATCTAACGTCAAGCACATGGAGATGCGTGATGCTCTCATTCACAAGAATGGGGCGGCTGCACGCCAGGCTCTTCAGGCCGACATTGAAAGTGCCGCATCAGCCTTGCGGGTCTTCCTGATCGAACAGGAGGAGATCACAAAAAATCCTCCCAAGCGCCGCGGCCGGGCCGGAGTGCGGCAGGCTGAGTAACCGAGCGCTTGCGGATCGTGCGTTGTTCAGCGTGTTTGACCAGATTCGGCACATGCACCATCCCAAGATATGGGATTGATGCAACGGCGACAGCTCCGGTCTCTTCCTGAAGGCCGGATCCATCGCCAGCTTAGAGCGTGCAGGGCTCTACTGCTGTTTCGCGACAGTCAGCCGGCGAAGCGGGGCTCCGGCACTCCCTGGATGCCGAGGTCGTAGATGGCAAACAAGCTGCCACGGAGCACGCCATCCCCTGGGAAGCGCGGGAGCGGGGGCTTTGCCATGGAGGTCACATAGAGAATATCGAGATCGGGCCCCCCGAACATGACGCTCGTCACCTTCTTGACGGGCATCTCGATGACCCGGTCCACCGACCCATCCGGGGCATAGCGGATGATCTTTCCGTCATAGACTTGTGCGTTCCAGAGAAACCCTTCGGAGTCGACGGTCGATCCGTCGGCGGCGCCGCCCCTCGACGTATCGATCTTCGTGAAAGTGCGGCGGTTTGAAACCGCTCCGGTGACCTGATCGTAATCGTAGACCCAGATCTCACCGGACCATGTATCTGCGAAGTAGAACAGCTTACCGTCCGGGCTCCAGCACGGGCCGTTGGAGCAAACGATACCCTGATCGAGCTTCGTGACCTTGAGGTCGGGCCCGAGGCTGTAGAGGGCACCGTTTGGCCCTTCCTCCATGGTGTCCATGGATCCCGCGACGAACCGGCCCGCCTTGTCGACCTTTCCGTCATTGATGCGGTTCGCCGTAAGACCCGGCTCCGGATCGTGGATCAGCTCCACGTCGCCTGTGTTGAAGTCGAGCAAGTGGAACCCACGCTGCAAAGACAACACGGCGCCGCCGCTGCGGCGCAGGGCCATTGAGCCGATCTTCTGAGGCACATCCCAGGAGCGCAACTCGCGGCCGTCCGCCGTCGACCTGAACACCCGTCCGTCAAAGCTGTCGATCCAGTACAGCCGCTGCTCGTCGACATCCCACAGAGGGCCTTCGCCGAGAGTGGTCTTAACATCGACCAGAACTTCGATCCGCATGCTCTTTCCTCCTTTGATTAACCTGCAAAGCGGGGCTCGGGGACTCCCTTAACCCCCAAGCCGTAGACCGCAAACAGCATACCCGCCTCTTTTTCGCGGGGCGGCTTGCCACCGATGGGACGTGCCATCGAGGTGACATAAGCTACATCGAGGTTGGGGCCGCCAAAGATCAGCGACGTGGCGCTGTCCACCGGGAGCCCGACAACCCGGTCGAGCGTTCCATCGGGGCGAAAGCGGACGAGACGTCCCCGATAAACCTCGCAGCTCCAAAGATATCCCTCCGCATCCACCGTCGCTCCGTCCGGATAGCCAAGAAGGTCATGCGCTGCGAAGTCAGCGAAGATGCGCTTGTTTGATGTGGCACCATTGCGTGGATCGTAATCATAGGCGTAGATGAGCCGTTTCGTCGTGTCGGCAAAGTACAGCGTGGTGCCGTCCAAGCTCCAGCAGGGGCCATTGGAGCAGATAATACCGTCATCGAGCTGCGTCACCGACAGGTCAGGATCGAGGCGGTAGAGCGCGCACAGTGGGTCGCGCTCCTCATAATCCATGGTTCCGGCGACGAAGCGGCCCTGGCGATCGACCTTCCCATCGTTTATCCTAGTGCGTGGATTTTCAGGAGCCGCCTGAGCAACGAGCGTCACCTTCCCGGTCTCTACGTCCAGGGCATGGAACCCGGAGCGGAGAGAGCAGATGATCCCACCCTGCTCACGCAAGGCAATCGACCCCACATGTTCGGGCAAAGCCCAGCTTGTACGCCGGCCTTGAGAATCGATCCGGTATACTGCAGGGCCGTAAGAATCGATCCAGTAGAGGGCTTGTTCCGCCAGATCCCACAGAGGCCCCTCGCCGAGTTGATTGCACTCCGGATTGACGACTTCGATCCGCAACATGGGATTGCCTTTCATTCAATGCACGAGGCTGACGGAGCGTCGGATCGGTACGGTTGCGTATCTCAGGATCCGATCTCCCGATCTGCTTTGGTCTTGTGGGCCAGGAGGGACATGAGGCGGCGGTCGCGCCACATCTGCCGTTCCGCCAGCTTGTCGCGCTCGAGCCTCTTGGATCGCTCCTCTTCGACAGCGTTCATAACAGAGCCAGTCCAGTCGACGCGGCGCTGCATCGATGGGAAGAGCCGGGAGTAGATTTGCTGGTAGCGCTCGGCATAGTCGCGCACTCCGCCAGGGGCGTTGAGGTCAATGGTCTCGAACGGGCCCATGAAGCTCCAGCGCAACGCCAGACCATCGCGAATGCCGATGTCGACGTCCTCGACCCCGGCATATCCATCGGCAACGAGGCGGAACGCCTCTTCCAGAAGAGCACCCTGCAGGCGGTTCATAATGAAGCCGTCGATCTCGCGCTTCATTACGAGAGGAGCCTGACCGCAGCTGCGAAGGAATTCGGCGGCTCTATCCACTGTCCCCTGCAACGTCCAGGGCGAAGGCACAACCTCGGCAGCCGGAATGAGGTACGGCGGATTGATGGGATGGCACACGAGGCACCGCCCCCGACCGCTCACATGTTCGAGGAACTGGGACGGCAGAAGGGCTGACGTGGAGCTTGCCAGGATTGCAGAGGGCGGCGCGTGGCGATCGAGATCTGCAAAGACCTTCCGCTTGATGTCGATGTTTTCCGGTGTGTTTTCCTGCACGTAGTCGACATCGGCCAGGGCCTCGGACAGATCGGGCACGCCACGAATGCGACTGAGGACTTCATCCGGTGATGCGCCGTTCAGAAGGTCATTCTTCTCCAGATCGGGCAGCACGATCCGGATGAAGTCCAGTGCTGCGGGAAGAGCGGAAGGCTCTGCATCCCACAGCCGGACCGCGTTTCCGGCGCGAGCGAAGCTGATGGCCCATGCCCGTCCGATCAGCCCTGTTCCGATGATTGCAGTTTTCATTGATTTGTCCCGTCACTGAAGGTCAGTGGTTCGCTGCCTCAGAGAGATTCCACGTTGCCGTCCACGCCGATCGACTGACCGGAGATGTTGCCGGCCGCGGGCGAGAGAAGGAATGCAACCATTGCGGCAACATCCTCGGGGCTGACCATGCGGCGAAGAGAGATCCTGCTGAGGTATTCCTTCTGCATTTCCTCGTAGGGAACACCTACCTGGTCGGCACGGGCGCGGATGACGCCTTCCATGCGTGGGCCGCTGACGATGCCGGGTAGGATTGCATTGGCGCGAATGCCGAAGGGGCCAAGCTCCTTGCTGAGGCTTTGCGTGAAGCCGATGACGCCCCATTTGGCCGCCGAGTAAGGGGTCCGGTAGGCATAGCCATAGCGGCCTGCAGCCGAGGACATATTGATGATCGCGCCGTCCCCGGCGGCCTTGAGCATCGGCACCGCGTGGTGTGCGCACAGGAATTGCCCTGTCAGGCAGATGTCGATGCATCTGCGCCAATCGGCCGGGCTGATCTCGTCGACCCCACCGGTTGGACCGGCAATCCCTGCGTTGTTGACCAGGGCGTTAAGCCCGCCGAGGCTCGATCTCACATCGTCGAAAAGGCGAACCACCTGCTCGTCGTCGGATACGTCACAGTAGCTGGCACCGTGGTCGGGGTAGGCGGCCTGGAATCCTTCAAGGAATTCGTGCGACACGTCGCATATGTGGACGCGAGCGCCCTCCGCGATCAGCAGATCGGCAATAGCCCGCCCGATGCCCGACGCCCCCGCTGTAACGAGAACCTTCAGGCCTGGCTTCAAGGAACAGATGGTCATGGTCTTTTGCCTCATCGCAATCCGAGATCAGGTATTTTTCTCGCGCAGGGTCACGACTGCGCACAGCACGACGACCCCGTACACAATGGCTCGTGTGGCGTAGGGCAGGGAGGTGCCAGCCAGTAGGGTTTGAAGCGCCGTCAGAAGCAAAACGCCGCCGACCATTCCGATATAGCTGCCGCGCCCTCCTGTGATGAGCGCGCCGCCAACCACAACCACGGCGATGGAGGGAAGGATGAACTCATCGCCCATGCCAAGGCTCGCCTGACCGGAGAAGCCAGAAAGGAGGCAGCCCACCAGCGCGGAGCACAATCCCGACAGGACGTACACTCGGACCGTCGTAGAGCGTACCGGCACGCCAGAGAGCTCCGCGGCGCGCACGCCGTTGCCGATAGCATAGACGCGGCGTCCGAAAGCCGTGCGTCCAAGCAGGATCACGGCTCCTGCAACAAAAGCGATCATCATGAACACGACCGGTGTGGCCCCGAACAGGTTGCCGGTCATAAACCAGCGCAGGCTCGGCGAGGAGAAGCCGGCGGGCGTTCCGCCCGAATACAGCAGTGCCAAACCTTGCAGGATGCCGTTCATGGCAAGCGTCACAACAATCGGCGACATTCCCAGTGCAACGATGCCGATTCCATTGAGTAGGCCGACGGTTGCTCCGATGGCGAGAGTGATGGGGATGACATAAACCATTGCCACGTCCGAGCCCTTGAGCAGTCCTGCGCAAAGGATGCCGCAGAGGCCGATGGTCCATGGCACTGAAAGGTCGAGCCCGCCTGTCAGGATGACAGTGCCTTGGCCCAGTGCCAGAATGGCGAGGAAGCTGCCCAGCACGATCAAGGAGTTGTAGTAGGGCCAGGAGAACATGCTCGACCCCAAAACGAACTGCGTTGCTAGAAGAACAAGAGCAAAGCATACGAAAGCCGGAGCCGCGGTTTGCAGGGTCTCCGAATGCCGTGCCCAGAAGGTAGGCTGCTTAACCGTGACGAAAGGCACTGGCAGCCTCAGGCGGTGCTCCTTGAGCTTGAGCTGAGCGGGAAGAAGGCCCTGCCGGCGGGCGGATGCGCGCCGTGAGATGTTCCGCAGCGTGGTGGCCAAAACAGAGCTGCGTGTAAGCGATGCTCCGAGGACGGCTAGGATTAGGATAACACCTTCGACGATCGACGAGTAGAAGGCCGGAACATTGAGCACCAGGAGGATGTTGACGACCAGCATGAGCACGTAGGCTCCGAAGACGGTGCCAACAAGGCCGCCCCGGCCGCCACCCAGCAGCGTTCCGCCGACGACAATCGCGGCGAACATCTGCAACAGGAGGGGGTTGCCGACTAGCGGATCTCCCGAGCCGGTCTGTGCGGTGATGAAAATGCCTGCCAGACCATAGAGCCCCCCAGCCAGAACATAAACGAAGAACTCGCTGCGCCTGACGTCGATGCCCGCCGCCCGTGCAGCGTCGCGGTCTGAACCGACAGCGTAGATGGCCTTGCCAATCATCATATTCTTCAGGAGAAGCCACGCGAGCAGAAGCAGTCCCAGCAGCACGACAGGCATCGGCAGAATGCCCGGCAATGCCTCCCCGACGAAAAGCTGGCTGAACTCTGCCGGAACCTGCCCGCCCGGCTTGTCCATCACCAGCAGCGTTATGCCCTGTAGGATGAACATCGTCGCAAGGGTCACCACGATCGGCTGTAGGCGGAGAAGCGCGATGAACACTCCATTGAATGCACCCGCAGCGGCTCCGATGCCGATGCCGATTACGCTCCACAGCAACATACTCGAGGTGCTGTCGCCCATGTTGCCTGCGAGCGTCACGTTGACGAGAGAGATGACGGCAGCGGCCGAGAGATCGAAGCCTCCCGAGAGAACCACAACCGTCTGCCCCAATGCCGCAATGGCCAATGTCGCGCCACCGGTGGCCAGATTGCTCAATTCGTAATAGCCGAGGGTCCCGCCGCTGAGTGCCCTAACAGCTCCCAAGCAGATCAGGAAGGTTACTATAGCGACAATCAACCCGCGGTGGCGTGCAAGCCGCACCCGGCCAGGGCTCCTTGGCATGGATTTCCGCTGCATTTCGATGGTCGCTGTGCTCATTGCAATTCCATCTTCTTTGGACCGGTGCCGAGGGTGGCGCGAAGGATCGCCTCCTCCTTGATGTCATCACCGGAAAGATCAGCGGCGACCTCGCCGCCATACAGAACGAGAACTCGGTGGGAGAGGTGATCAAGCTCTGCAATTTCAGTCGAGTGGAAGAGCACTGATCCACCAGCAGCGGCAAATTCTTGGATCAAGGCATAGATCTCGTGCTTCGTGCCAACGTCGATTCCTCGGGTCGGGTCGAACAGGAGGAGGACGCGGCTTTGCGCGAAGAGCCATTTAGCAATAGCAATCTTCTGCTGGTTCCCGCCCGAGAACGATTTCACACTGGTCCACAGAGCGTGTTCCTGCACATTCAGGCGGCCGAATACGCGCGCCACGTCCGCTTCTTCACGCGTTTGGTCGATCAGGCCCCATTGCGTGTACTGCTTGATCACCGGCAGGGATGCATTTCGCTTGCCGTCGAGCTTCAGGAAAAGTGCCTCAGTCTTACGGTCCTCCGGGACAAGGCCGATACCGACCCTCGCGTCTACGGCATCCTGAGGGGAGGTCAGAACAATCGGCTTGCCATCCATACTGATCTGGCCCGTGGTCTCCATCATTCCGAAAAGCGCGAGGAAAAGCTCGAGCTGCCCCATTCCCTGAAGTCCCGCAACGCCGAGAATTTCTCCGCGGTGCAAGTCGAGCGAGACGCCGTTGAGGCGCTTGCCAGCGGCGAGGTTGTTCGCGCTGAGAACCGGCTCGCCTTTGAGCGAGGGAGCCTGAACCTTTGGCGGGAATGAATGTCCCAGCGCCTTTCCGGCGATCATTTCGATCAGATCTTCGTCGGCAACGGTCGTCAGGGCCTCGGTGGCGATGTGCTTGCCGTTGCGCAGAACCGTGACACGGTCGCAGAAAGCCCGAACCTCGGGCATGCGGTGCGAGATGAATATGGTGGTTACGCCACGTGCCTTCAGTTGTTCGATCAACCCTCCCAGCCAGTCGATATCACGTCCCGAGAGGGCCGATGTCGGCTCGTCCAGCAACAGGATCTTGGGATTGCGGAACAGCGCGCGTGCGATCTCGATCTTCTGTCGCTCATTCAGATCGAGATCGCGGATCTCCGCTCCCAGGTCGATAGCGCTGAGGCCAAGGGTGTCGAAGTGCTCCTCGACCTGCCGGAGGGCGTCGCGTCTGCGGATCTGTCCAAAGGAGTTGGTTGGGGGGTAGGGGAGGAGCATGTTGTCCAGGACTGTCAAGTCTGGAATCTGGGTGAGCTCCTGAAAGGCAGTCTGGATGTGGTGAGCGTGAGAGGCCCTTGGCGTGCTCAAGACCGCCGGGGTGCCGAAGATCGTGAACTCGCCGGAATCAGGCACAATCAGCCCTGAGAGTAGCTTTACGATTGTGGACTTGCCGGCACCGTTCTCGCCAAGAAGCGCATGGGTTTCCCCTGCATGAATATCGAACGACACACTGTCCACTGCCACCGTGGCTCCAAAGGCCTTCCGGATGTTCCTAGCAGCGATTGCGGTCGCTCCTGCCCTACGGTCAATCGCCGGTCCCGAAAGTACAGAATGAAATGAGATCATAAAGCTGTATTCCAAAAGACGCAGACAGGTTGGTTACTCTCGAAGAGCCCACGTAAACAACACGGATGCAGGCTCACGCCCGATAAGGAAGCGGACGTGAGCGCAAGTGCGTCTAGGACGATTATTGTTCCGGCTGACCGACAAGGGCAGCCGAGAGGCCAACCTCGGGTGTCTCCGCGGAGAAGATCGAGGCGAACCAGCCCGGGTTGGTCACGATGGAGGGCTTGAACGCATTGCAGCCTGCCTTCATTTCCTCCCAAGTACCCTCCTGGCAGAGCTTGACGGTCTCGTTCGTCACCACGGGCAGAGGTAGGACGACCTTCTTGGGAACCTCTTTTCCTTCAAGCTTGGCCACCGCCAGCTTCAAGGCCAGTGCACCGGAATACGGGGGCGAGGCGTACGAGATGCGCGGAGCGCCGATGGGCTTGTAGGTGCCGTTTGCGCCTTCGACCTCGGTGTTAGCAGGCAACATCTGCACACGGCCGCCGTTGGAGCCTTCACCAGCGCAAGGCTTGAGCTGCTCAGGCGAGCGACCGGCCTCGAGCTGCATGGTATTGGCTGTGTAGCAGCCGACCTGCATCCACAATCCGTCGATCTGGTCCCAATTGCGGGTCGCAAGAATCTTCGACAACTCCGTACGGGCGACGGCCTGGCTCCACTGCCCCACGGCCTCGTTGACGATCTTGATGTCCGGGAATTTCGCAAACACCTCCTTCGCGGCTTTCGTGCGCAGCGTATCGACCGAAGTGCCAGGGACGCCGGTGATCGCGACGATGTTCCCCTTGCCGTTCAGCCTCTTTGCAAGCCACTCAGCCGTGACGCGGCCGGCTTCCTCCTGATCGATTGCAATGTTGTGAGCACAGGGCTCAGTAATCTCTGCGTCGTATGCAAACACGTGGACGCCTTTGTCGCACGCATTCTTTACAGCAGCATTCAGTGCTGTTGGTGATATCGGGAAAACGACGATTGCCTTGGCGCCAGCCTGGACCATTGCGTTGATCTGCTGGATCTGGCGCTGCGCGTTGGGTCCGGAAACCTGAACCTGGAGGTCCACCTTGTTGGCCATCGACGGATGAGCCGCCATGGCCTTCAACATGTTGGCAGCCTCAGCCTGCCAATCGTTTCCGATAAAGCTCATTGACAGAAAGATCTTGTGCTTCTCTTGTGCCGTAGCACCTGTTGCTGCCAGTGCTCCGGCAGCAGCCAGCGCTGCTCCGAGTAGAGCCGGTCCATACTTCCCCTTGGACATGTTTCACTCCCTGTGATGTCATCTGATCTTGGCGATGGATTTGGATAGTTCCTCGCGAGGAGGTCATCTCTTTTGTGTGCACTTTTGATCATATATCAGTGATCATACAGGTGGCAAGCGGGTGTTGTCTGACCGGTGCCGCCGCTTCCCTGCCGACGGAGAGCCGAAGCATAAAGAATAATTTCTACTTTCGCCGTCAGTCCACAGAGAGGCGTAAGTCATCATAAGTAATGACTCAAAGACTTCTATGAGAACCAGGTGAGAATTGCAGTCCAAGCGATTATTGAGGATAGCCTTAACACTTTGGTATAAGCGGGTTGCGCCACAACGGCTCATATTTTCGCAAAAATATATCTAATATCGTTGTTCTTGCCACATATTGTGGGCCTCCGGATCATTCTCGGCGATATAACAAGGAACGGCTCTAGAGGAGCCAACCTTATGTGGTGCCTGTGGTGGCATAGATCCTAAGAGATCCCATGGGGGTGGATAGCGATCTGCTCTCTGGCAGAGTGAGGTTGCGATATCCACTCACGCTGGAGGCGACCCATGTCAGTTGAACCCGGATCCGAGCCGACCGCTATCCGCACCAATCTTGGCGCAATCTTTGTCTCGATGGAACTCAGTCGTTCCGTCTGGCTGATCACCTCCCTGTCCCCAGGGGCCGGCGAGAGGATGTCGAAGCACAGCGTACGCGGCGGCGATGTGCCCGGCCTGCTGACCCGGTTTGCGCAGTTGCAGGAGAAAGCGCAGGCTCGAACCGGACAGATATTTCCGATCATCTCCATTCAGGAGGCGGGTTTGGATGGGTTCTGGATCCATCGCGTGCTTCAAGATGAGGGGATCGAAAGTCACGTCGTTGATCCCGCCTCGATTGCCACCTCACGCAGGCGGCGACGGGCCAAGACCGACAAGATCGACGGCGAAGCCCTGGTCCGGACGCTGCTGGCTTACAAGCGCGGCGAACCGCGCGTATGTGCCATGGTCAAAGCGCCCACGCCGGAGGAGGAGGATCAGCGCCGTATCGGCCGGGAGCGCAAGACGCTCATTGCCGAGCGGGTTCAGCATGTCAACCGGATCAAAGGGCTGCTCTTCGCGCAGGGGATTGGCGACTACGAACCCCTACGGCGTGACCGTCGCGATCGACTCGAGGGCCTCACGACGGGCGACGGCCGACCGCTGCCGCGGCATTTTAAAACCCAGATCGGGCGGGAACTCGACAGGCTCGAGTTGCTGCTGGAGCAGATTAAGGCCGTGGAGGCCGAGCGCGATAGCCTCTTGGCTCGGATCAGAGAGGCCAGTGCCGCGCAACCGGCTTTGTTGCACGGATTGGCGAGTTGGCAACTGGCACTGGGTGACATAGGAGACCTGCGCCCTTCCTGTCGGATATCTGCCGTGCCGTTCAAAGCCAATGCCGCTCGCCGTCACCGCATTCCTAAGCAGCGGCATCGGGTGACAAACTGGGCGGAGTACGATGCTGCCTTGCGCCAGCGCGGAAGCCTCACAGTCTGGTTCTCTGACGAGGCGATTGCCGCTTGGCGGGCCGAACCCCGTACAACGCGAGGCGGTCAGCCACACTATTCGGCTCTGGCGATCAGGACAGCCCTGACGCTCCGGGCGGTGTTCCGGCTGGCGCTGCGCCAAACGGAAGGTCTAATCGGCTCGGTCCTGAGGCTTCTTGGCCTCGATCTTCCTGTGCCGGATCACTCGACCCTGAGCCGTCGGGCTGAAACGCTGGAGGTCCCAGGATCATGCCCGCGCTCCGCAGGGCCTGTTCACCTATTGGTCGACAGCACAGGGCTTCGCTTATGCGGATCCGGCGAGTGGCTGATCGAGAAGCATGGGACCCGCAGGCGCCGGTCTTGGCGCAAGCTGCACATCGGCGTCGATGCTCACACTGGGCAGATCCTCGCATCAGAGTTGACCACGAGCGATGTCGATGATGGCGCGCAGGTTGAGCCCTTGCTCGACCGTATCACAGGCTCACTGGCCAGCTTGATAGGTGATGGAGCTTACGATCAGGACGATGTGTACAACGCTGTCGCCAAGCGCCATCCCAAGGCTGACGTGATCGTGCCACCACGATCAACGGCGGTGCCGAGCGAAATGGCGGAGAGTACTCCAACCCAGCGCGATCGGCATCTCCAAAGCATCGCCGAGAACGGACGCATGGGCTGGCAGAAGAGATCCGGGTACACTCGCCGAGCTTTGGTGGAGTCTTCCATAGGCCGCTTCAAACGAGTGATCGGTGACGCGCTGCACTCGCGGACTGACCGGCGTCGTGCGACTGAGATTGCGATCGCTGTCAGTACCTTGAACCGCATGCTCGAGCTTGGATGCCCGGAGTCTGTTCGCATCGCTTAAGCCAAGGCCTGGGCGGGTCAGTGCGGTCACCAACCGATCCGTGCAACAAAGCTACCCGCTGCACCAAAAGCGAACAGGCACACCGCACTGCCGGTAGGGCAGATCCGTCAACGGGGCAAGGCTAATAAGGCGCATCATTCTGCTGAGCCGATCACGCGAACTCGCCCCCCCGACGATCACCTGATTCAAAAGGCGTCCAAGCGAGTCCGAGATCCCAAGACCGTGAAAGGAAAGGGCAAGCGGACAGTGCCGAAGCCCGAGATGGAACTGACCCCAGACGGGTTCGTAAAGTGGTGGAAATGAGCCCGAACCACCGCAAGCAGGAGCGCTTAGATGCCTCTGACCAGGGTCTGGCGAACTCCCTCCAAGCTTGGATCAGAGGGGCCGAATACCCATATCAAGCATATGTCGCACAAGGGATCTTCGCCTCATACCCTCGACCTGTTCGAGGTCACGCTCACCGTACCGACACCTCGACCCGAACCGGCTCCTGCCTCGGCCGAGCTGTGGGACTTTGCCGGCCTGTCTGATGCACAACTGGCAAAGCACCTTGGCCAGCTTATGGATGAATTGCAGCGCCGGATGGAGACGGGTAGGGGGAGCCAGCCTGAATTGAAGGCGGCGGTCAGCAATGCCAGCATATTCCTTGAGCGCCTCAGTCCGCACCCGTCAAAACAGCGGGTCAAGTCCTCACGACCCGGCAAGACCTCATCCACAATGCAGGAGGGGCAACGCAAGGCGGTGCATGCCGCGCTTCTGGCGGGCGTGACGCCAGCACAGGTCGCCAAGCACTTTGGCCTGCCACTGGCCGCCGTCCGAAAGGTGCTTGAGGAGACTGCGTAGGCTTCCAGGTCGAGCGGGCACACTCCCATCCTGAAGCACATCCGAACACCCGTTCCGCAGCCTCATTGAGAGCCTCCTTATTTATCAGGGGTCAGGGGTTCGAGTCCCAGTGGGCTCACCACCTCAAACCCTGACCGCTAAGGGTTCTTATGCTTTTCGTGCCGCTTTGAGCTTCATCTGGATTGTTCTCCGGGTAACATGAAGGATAACAGCAGACGAACCTCGAGTGATCGGGGCAAGCCTCGACCCATAGGGTTCCGGATCCCCAGAAATCTACGCTGCTCCGAGATCGATCAGCACGTTAACGGCACCAACAAGGTTGTCGTTGGCATCATGCAAGGGGGTAGGGAAGGGCCTGAACTGAACCCGGCTGCCATCCGGCCGTTCGGCAACCGCTGTCACACCCCGCACTCTCCTGTCCTCGCGGATGGCCACAGCCATCGGGCAGCGGTCATGCGCCAGGGGAGCGCCACTGAGGGAATAAATGTGCCAGGAGCCGCACCAGCGATCCCGCCCCAGCACCGGTCGGCGTCCCCACAGCGTGACGGCTGCCTCGTTGTAGAAGGTGATGCGTCCTGTCGCATCCGTCGTATAGACCGCAAAGGAAAGAGCCGCCAGGAGGTCGGCATACCGCGTCTCGGCCGGCGTCTGGTCTGCGGTGGCGCGACTGACGTACGCGACCACCTGCTCGGGGCTGGTTTGTTGCGCTACGAGGCGCAGCAAGGATTTGCGCACATGCTGGCGAACACCCAGGCTCGTTTCAGCTTCCGGCAACTCCTCTGCCCTGGACCCAAGGCTTTGTCCTTTAGTCCCGGCTACCCTGTGCGCCGCCGTGAGCTGGAACAGGTAGAAGCCGTTAAACCGCACACCCGCAGAGGCTGCTTTGTCGTCAAAGCCTGATGGCCGGGCCTCCTGAGCGCCAAGAGAACCCTCGTACACCCACTGCTCCGGGCCGATAAAACTCGCAACTGGACGGTCTTCCGGCACGGCACAGAGGATCTCGGGCCGCTGCTTGTTCCTGAACAGATTGTAGGCGCAATCGCTCGCCTCTGATCGGGCGGGAGCCCGTTGATGAATGGACCTCATGATGTCCTCTCCCAAGGCTGGCGTTCTTGTAAGTTTTTGATTCGCGCTGCCTTGGTTAAGCTTTATTGGTCCTGTGTGGCTTTTGTGCGCCCCGAGGCGGTACCACTCTCATAGTATCAGGCAACCTGGAAGGCTCGCCGGGCTCGTTCCCGGATCTCGTCCAACTCGTCTTGCAGGGAATCGATCTGCCCCTCACCTCTTCGAAGGAGGCGCACTCCGGAGTAATGAGTAAGCGCCCGTCCTCGCCCCTGGTATAGCGAAGGAGGGCAATCCTGACGGATGCCGGGTTGTCTGGCGTTCCCGGCCTGATGTCCAACTCAAAGGCTCCCGATACGTGCATGCGCCGAGATCCTTGCTGGGGCGTGTCAGGCGGAAACGACAACCAGGACCTCGCCCATGGTGATTTCAGGCTCTCCGTTGATGATATCGACCAAGCTTCCCCAGATCCAAGCCAGGGCCTTCTCGTTTGCCGCTACGGCGGCCTCTTTGCTGTCGAACATGGTCACGGACCCGCCAGCCCCATCGCCAGCATCAAACACATAGTAGCCCTGAAACCCGGGAGACTGCTTGAGCAACTGGCCAAGGCCGCTTTCAGCCCGCTGGGCGGCTTCCGCCACAGATCTTATGTGGTTGAACCTGCGGATGACCAGGTACATGACCGCCTCCAGCCGTTCAAAGGAAGCATGATCCTTCCGTAAGCTAACATGTCCGGGAGACTTAGTCTCTGAGCGAAGTCTCAGCCGCGTCAGCGGTAAGTGGGGTGTGGTGGAGCGGTGTTGGGGAGTGCACCTAGTCAGATGTCATGAGTGAGGCCGCAAGCGCACGGTTCTTGATGCTGGAGGCTCTATGCTGGTGGCATGTCCGCTGAAGGCTGTCAGCGAGCTTAGGCTGACCTTGTTGCTCTAGTTGGTCAGCTAACAGAACCAGACGCGAGGCCATATCCTCTTGTGCCTGGGCCGCATTCTCCAGAGCAGCCTTGTAGTCCAGGAGCGCTCGTCTCACGTCAGGAGGGTCTCGCATGCCGATGTCTCCTACCGCTGGGCCACCGTCAGCCGTGGGGACCACAAGGGCCTGAGAAGGGGCTCAGCAACAACCCCGCCGATGACAGCAAAGGAGGCCAGAATGAGCCCGATCCGGCCATAGAGCGCAGCGCGATCCTTGTGGGTCATGGACTCCCTTTCCAATGGTCGTGCCGGAATGCGGCCAGGTGCATCCTTGGTGCCAATTGTGGCGAGATTACTGCCAAGGTTCACCAGAAGGGATGGTGCACGGAGGAGTTAGTTCACGCCTCATCCCCTACTCGGCATCTCGTCCTTGTGCCCTGTCTCATGCCGCCTGGTGTCATCTAAAACCATTCAGGCGAATTGGCCCATGCCGCGGGACACCGTTCGCCAGTGCCGTTTGACAGGTGAGCGTGAAGGATTGATCTGCGAAGGACGTCAGCCGGTGCTATATTGCCTTATGACATCCTAACCAGAACGCGCCTTCAGCGCCGACCGAGAGTGTCCGAATGCCGTCCTGAATGGAGGGAGAGACGCTATGCGGCCGAAGAACGATCAGAACACGGTGCAGCAGACCCTGCACCCCACCATCACAGCACCGGTCTTTCCAAGCACATCGACCGAGTTCATCAACGTGATGGCCCATTACCATCGCGCCGAGATCGCCCGCATGGCCGGCTGGCGTGACCGAATCGACCGCACCACCAACTGGGCCATTACCGTGGTGGCGGCCATGCTGTCAGTGTCGCTCTCCACGCCGACCGCTCACCATGGCGTGCTGCTCTTCGCCATGGTCCTCGTTCTGTTGCTCCTAGTGATTGAGGCGCGCCGCTACCGCTTCTTCGATGTCTACCGCAACCGGGTGCGCCGCATGGAGCGCAACTACTATGCCCAGATCTTCTCGCCAGAGGATGGCACGACGGACGACTGGATCCACAAGCTGGGGGATGATCTCAGGCGCCCCCTGTTCCTGACCAGCCACAGCCTGGCGATCTCGCGCCGCATGCGGAGCAACTACTGCTAGCTGTTCCTGATCCTGCTGGTGGCTTGGCTGGTGAAGACCACCTTCATCCGCATGCAGGAGAGTGCCGTGGAAACCCACCTGGTTGGCTCGACCGGGGAGTGGGTGCGCAATGCCGCTATCGGCCCGGTGCCGGGCTGGATCGTGATCCTGGCGGTCACTCTCTTCTATGGCTGGGTCCTGTTTGCCTCGCTGCGTCGGCCGAAGGGGGAGGGCGAACTGGCCTTCGGCAATGTTCATGTGTGACAGGGGTGACCCAGTAGAATCGTCGCTCCCTCAGTGGCCTGAAGGCTCTTACCCAGGCTGCACTCCTGTAGCATGAAGAATCGATATGCATGCAAAGGGCATTGGTTCCTTCAGGCTGCCGTCTCTGTCCGATCCGGGTGCTCGTCATCATGCATCACTGGCGGGCCGAGCTCGGAGAAGCGGAAAAGCCGGAAGGCTCGGTCGCCGTTGACGTCGAGTACCCGCAGGTCATCGTTGTCGCGCGCATCGTTCATCACCACCTGGAAGTGACCGCCATAGCGGGCCGCCACCGTCTCGAGTGGTAGCTCACAGGCGATGAATTTGCCGACCCCATGCGCCTTGAGCGTCCGCAGCAAACCGGGATCTGACAGCAGGGGATAGGAGGTCAGGATCACAATCGGCCCGCTGCCGGCAAACACCAGAGCTGCTTTCATCGTGCTTCTCCTTCGCTCGAGCAACACCCTGTCAGGCCTATGCCTGCCTTCTACCGCCCGCTCCGCCATCTATTCAAATGCGGGCGCTGAAGGAGCCGTGCTGGGCCTGAGGATTGAGCCGGGCAAACTCCGCCCCATTCACATGGACCAGGGTCGCATGGTCTCCACCCTCAAAATACAACTCCTGCTGCTGGTCGATGCTGGTGTCGATGATCACGCCCAGCCCATAGCAGGCGCCCACAGGCGGAACCGCGCCGAGCGCACAGTCGGGGAAGACCTCCGCAGCTTCCGGCTCA
>NZ_JAEQMY010000067.1 GCF_016743775.1 Microvirga aerilata
ATCGCCTCCAGCGTGTGGGATCATACACCACCAACGCAGAGACGACCTGCCAAGAAACCTCTAACTCACACCACTAGAATGCTCCAGCACCCGTAAGCACGACCCGCACTGTACGCAATATGATCCAGAGATCCAACCAAACAGACCAGTTGCTCACATAATAGGAGTCAGCAGACTCCCAAATTTGTATATCGCTGTTGTTGCGGTAAAGGATCTGCCAGAACCCAGTAAGGCCTGGAGGGACTTCTCGCCTTAACTGTTGACCACGGTCGCTGAAACGCTGGACCTCATGACTGAGCATCACTCTAGGGCCAACAAGACTTAGGTCGCCGCGAATAACATTTAAGAGCTGTGGGAGTTCATCAATGCTCATGCGCCGCAAAAAACGGCCAATCTTCGGGATAACACGCGGATCGGAGCGCAATTTTAGAGTACGCTCGTATTCAAGCTGCGCGGCAGGATTCGCCGCTAGGTATTCCGCCAACCGCCCTTCGGCATTTGGTACCATAGTTCGAATTTTCCAAATCCGGATAGGCTTTCCATTTGTTCCTTCACGAACCTGACTGAAGAAGGCTGGTCCTGGGCTGACAATCTTCACCCCGATAGCCGCTGCCGCAATAATCGGAGTAGCGACGAGAAAGACAGGCACAGAAATTGCAAGATCTAGTATGCGCTTTATCACGCGTTGCCGGGGCAGCAGGCTTGGCCGGCGGATCTCGAGAATAAGGAATGAACCAATCGCACGTGGGCGGATGAGAAGATTAGGCATATCCGCAACATTAGTTAATACCTGCACATAGGGATATTTCTTTGATAGAGAAGCCGCCAGCTCAGACGTCCGTTGCCTGCCCCGCGGCGTGTTTTCAAGGGCGATGATCGCATGACGCACCGGATAGGGGAAATCGAAATCATGCACAGCATCTATGGATTCAACTATAGGCACTCCTTCAACCTTGCTATCGTGGTGGGTGGAGGTCTCAAAAGCGGCAACTGGGATTATGCCTAGTTCAGCATTCCGGCGCATCTCTCTCACGACTTGGCGTCCTGTTGGTCCAGTCCCAATAATGATATGCGGCACCCCAAACAGATTGTGCTTCAAAAGGAGCACCTTCGCGAAACTGCGACAGAAGTACGCTATCGGAAATAAGACTGGCCAGAGCGCCAAACCTGCTATGCGCCAGGCTGTGAGTTCGTCAGTGCCGGTTAGAACTACTAGGTGCAGCACCGCCGCGGTGGCGGTGGTACGAAAGGAGCGGCGCAATTCTTCAGGCTGCGAAGTTCCAATAGGTGGGTAAAGCCCGCTTGCAGCACGAAAGAATAACCAGGAAAGCCCGAGGGGGTACACTGCCCAATACAAGGGAATATGACCCCAAATCATTGTCCTAATAATGTAAATAATGGCTGCTGCTGCTATCCATGCGATACTGTCAGCCAAGACTAGCGTCAGCGCTGAAGCGAGACGCGATGAAGAGCGCCATGGTAAAGGAGTTCGAGCTCCTGGATCATATTCTGCATTACCATGCGCTATATAGCTTCGATCTTCTAGAGTTGCCGTTTCTGTCATAATATCTCGCAGCGAACGATTCAAATTGCCAAGTTAACACCAAGCCCTTTCGTTTGGTTCTACAAGCAATTCTGCCATATACGGAAGTAAATTATCCTCATCATCGCAGGTGTGACAAACGAAGAGTCGATTTATCTTGTCTATATTTAGGTACTCCCGCTGGGTGGCTCTGAAGGGTAGGGGAAGCTCTTGTGAGGGCTTGCAGAAGCCGATGTGTCAGACAGTGGCATATATCAGTAGCTTGTTTGTATTTAAGAGACTGGTGAGCAATGATCTTTCCTTTCGCATGAGGCGACGCAGCAGGATGCGGCTCATGGCGAGATAAAGCAGCATCTCGCCGGTCTCGAGCAGGCGTTCGTAGTCCTTGGCCAGCTGTCGACTGATGGTTAACCAGGCGATTGTCCGCTCAACCACCTGATCGTAAATCAGCTCGCAGCCGCCGCAGCGGCCCAGCACTAAACCTATGGTGGATCAATGACTTACATTGAGCAATAAAGTTGCTCGCCAGCCTCTTAGAGCAACGGCAGTTCCGACGGGTTCACTGGGGCTATGCAGCGTGGCGGCTTGGTGATCCACTTGTCTCAGCCCTCTTTCTGGGAGGAGATGAGCGATGACCAAGTCCTACTTGCTGGATCTGCGCCGCCGGGTGGTGCGCTTTGTCGAGGCGCCCATTCCCGCCATGCGGCTGCCTGCCACTTCGAGGTCTCGGTTGCCTTTGTGGTCCGGCTGATGGCAGCCTACCGGGCCACCGGCAGTCTGGCCGCCAAACCGGAGGGCGGCTGGCGCTATTCCAAGCTCGACCCGCACCGGGAGTTCCTGATCCGCCGCGTGGCCGAGAAGAGCGACATCACCATGCCCCAGCTTGCGGCAGAACTCCTGGCTCTGGGCACCAACATCACCCCGGCCTCCATTTCGCACTGGTTCCGCCGCCAGGGCTACCGCTTCAAAAAAAACGCTGCGGGCCAGCGAACAAGGACGCTCCGACGTGCGCCAGGCGCGCGAGCACTGGTACACCAAGCGCCAGCCGCGCATGCGTCAGGAGCCGCACCGGCTGGTCTTTCTGGATGAGACCTGCACCTCGACCAAGATGACGCGCCTGCGCGGCCGCTGTCCCAAGGGGCAGCGCCTGTATGCCAAGGCGCCTTTTGGCCATTGGCTGACACAAAC
The DNA here is from genome assembly GCF_016743775.1 of Microvirga aerilata. Lineage (GTDB taxonomy): Bacteria > Pseudomonadota > Alphaproteobacteria > Rhizobiales > Beijerinckiaceae > Microvirga > Microvirga aerilata. The sequence goes on from NZ_JAEQMY010000067.1 coordinate 2,732, forward strand.
CTTCATCGCGGGCCTGCGCTGTTATGGGCTGACAGCACCCTGGGTGATTGACGGGCCAATGACCCGGCAGATCTTCGAGGCCTATGTGGAGACCCAGCTTGCTCCAACTCTGTCGCAAGGTGACGTGGTGATCCTCGACAGCCTGCCGGCGCACAAGAGTGAGAGGGCGGCAGACTGTCTGAAGAGGCACGGCGCCTGGTTCTTGTTCCTGCCTGCTTACAATCCGGATTTGAACCCCATTGAACAGGCCTTTGCCAAGATCAAGGCGCACCTGCGCAAAGCCGAAGCCCGCACCTTCGACGCACTCTGGCGGGCCATTGGAGACATCTGCGACGGGGTCGAGGCTGAGGAATGCCGCAACTACTTCACCGCTGCAGGATATGGATTCGTCTGAACCGCCGCTGCTCTAGCACATGCTGGAGCCTGACAGCGCTTGTATCAGGTGCGACGTCGTTTGGAATAGTTTATATAAGGGAAAACCCGCTGGAATGTCTCGTCGGGTTCAGCTGTGTGAGTTATGATAGAACAGGATTTTCTCTCGAACCCTAAGCGCCTTGCGGCACTTCGCCAAGCTAATCTTTTGGATACTCCGCCGGAGGAAGCTTTCGACCAACTAACGCGGATTGCCGCGCAGCTCACGAACTCCCCTATGGCTATGGTCACCATTATCGATGCAAATCGTCAGTTCATGAAGAGCGGTGTCGGTTCAATTGGGCCTACCTCACCAGAGCGCGATATACCTCTCTCCCACTCATTCTGTAGGCATGCTGTCACAAGCAAGCAGCCTCTCATCGTCAGCGATGCACGCACGGATGCTAATTTTAACGACAATCCGGCGCTAACAGATTTCGGTGTGATTGCCTACGCTGGTATCCCTCTAGTCTCCCAAGAAGGCGAGGCGCTCGGAGCTCTTTGTGTGATTGACTCCAAGCCGCGCGAATGGAGCGACGAGCAAATTGATACGCTTCGATCTCTCGCAACGACAGTTATGTCGTTAATAACCTACCGCAGTGCTGCCTCGGGCTCGGCGCCATCACTTGGGGAGACCACTCCTCTCGCTCCTTGGACCAGCCGACTCCTTTCTGCTGTCTCCGAGCATGTTCAGGCTCTCGATGGGTATGACGAATGCATTGGTCAGGTAGAGGGCTATCCCGAGATGCTCGAGCGGGAGAAGCAACGCAGGGAGACCGTGGTGGAAACCGAGTTGCATATTAAGCAGGCTATGGAAGAAGCGCTGCAGCATCTTGAGGCTAGGGCGGCTGATCCGGGCTACGAACACATAGCGAAGTTGGCAGGTGCCACAAATCTTTACCTTCAAGCAAAGGCTCGTCGGTTTGACGTAGCGCGTCAGTTCCAAGCTTTGCAGGTCAGCTTGGATCGGTTGCATACAGAGACGGCATCTGTGTTTCAAGCGGAGCAGGAGCTTCGGAACGCTCTTGCTGATGTCCAAGCTCTCCAGGAGTAGGGCTTGGATGTCCCTGCTGATGCGATGATACTGGGTTTAGCTCGCATTCCGCGCAGGCTGTTTGGGGTTGATATACCCGAGAGCCGAGTGAATACCCTGGCGATTGTAGTAGCCCTCGATGTAGCCGAACAGCTCCCGCCTAATCTTGCTTCGAAAAACTGGGGAGCCTTTCACGAAGGAGGAGAATCTTCATGCCGCACACACGTTTTACGAAAGAGTTTCAGGATGGGGCTGTGCGGCTCGCCCTGACCAGCGGCCCCAGCCGCCGCGCAATTGCCGCGGATCTCGGGGGCAGCTTGTCCACCCTGCGCCACTGGATCCACCGTCGCCGCGAGGGCGAGATCGACGATCCGCCGGAAGCCAGCAAGAGGATATGGCGGCCGAGCTGAAGCGACTGCGGCGCGAGAACGAGATCCTGCGCTAGGAGCGGGGGATCCTCAAATGGGGCGCCGCTTATTTCACCGAGGAGAAAAATCGATGAGGTTCCAGCTCATTGATGCGGCGAAATAAAGCTTTCGCGTCATGTGCCTGTGTCAAGGTCTGGGTGTAAGCTCCAGCCGTAGCCGTTACTTTACCTGACGATCTCGTCCCGCCAGTCCGCGCCAGCGCGAGGATCTAGTTTTGCTGGTCCATATCCGATCGGCCTTTGCGCGGCCTCATGGAAACTACGGCAGCCCGCGTCTGACCCGCGAGCTGCAGGTAGGGCGACGCCGCACAGCCCGCCTGTTGCGCGAGAACGGACTCAAGGCTCTGCAGAGGCGCCGTTTCAAGTGCACCACCGACAGCCAGCACGGCTTTCCTTATCGCTCCCAACCTACCCGAGCAGGTGGCCTGCCCCATGTGGGTGGCCCGGTGTGATGTTAATTCAGAGTTGGTCTGGGCGCCAGCTTGGAAGCCGATAGCAGGACCTCCGGTGCAGGTGGCCGGTAGCCCAGGGATGAGTGTGGGCGCACCGTGTTGTAGTGCCTGCGCCAGTTCTCGATGATCACCTTTGCCTCCTCCAAGGCGTAGAAGATCTCCCCTTTCAGCAGTTCGTCCCGCAGCTTCGAGTTGAAGCTCTGGCAGTAGCCGTTCTCCCAAGGGCTGCCCGGTTCGATGTAAGCCGCCCTGGCTCCCACAATCGTGATCCACTCGCGCACGGCTTTAGCCACGAACTCGGGCCCATTGTCAGAACGAACATAGCCTGGAATGCCACGCAGGATGAACGGGTCCGAGAGCACGTCGATGACATCGACCGCTTTCAGCTTCCGGTTTACTCTGATGGCCAGGCATTCGCGCGTGAACGCGTCAATGACGTTGAGCATGCGGAACTTGCGGCCATCATGCGTGCGATCTTCGACGAAGTCGTACGACCAGACATGGTTGGCATACTCCGGCCGCAGCCGGATGCATGAGCCATCGTTGAGCCAGAGCCTTCCTGTCTTCGGTTGTTTCTGTGGTACTTTCAGCCCCTCCCGCCGCCAGATCCGCTCGACCCACTTTTTGTTCACCAGCCAGCCGGCCTCTCGCAGCAAGGCCGTGATGCGCCGGTAGCCGTAGCGGCCGTATTGGGTGGCCAGTGCGATGATGTCGGCTGTCAAAGCCGCTTCATCCTCCGGCTTTTTGGGGATCTTGCGCTGCGTGGAGCGATGCTGGCCCAGCACCCGGCAGGCTAGCCGCTCCGAGACGCCGTACTTGGCGATCACATGCTCCACACACGCGCGACGGCGGGCGGGGCTTACCAGTTTCCCGAGGCAGCCTCCTTGAGGATGAGCTTCTCCAGGGTCAGATCGGACACAGCCCGGCGCAGCCGGGCATTCTCCATTTCCAGCTCCTTCATCCGTTTGACCTGATCGGATTTGAGCCCGCCGTACTCCGACCGCCACCGATAATAAGTCACCTCGGTCACGCCGATCTGCCGGATGGCCTCGGCCACCGTCCGGCCCTGTGCCGTCAGCACGTCCACCTGGCGCAGCTTGGAAACGATCTCCTCGGCCGAGTGTCTGTTCTTGCCCATCTTCAGTCCTCCTTCGGCTCAATAGCCATACTTCAGGGAGGATCACTTTTCAGGAGGCAGGCCAGCTGTGCCAGACCTGTTTGCCCGACGCGTGATTTACTGGGCGGTGAGCGACCAGCTGCACATGGAACTGGCCCTTGAGGCGCTACGCAAGGCTCTGGCGATCCGAAGGCCCAGTGAGGGCTGACCCGTCGCGCTGATCGCAGGAGCCAGTATTGCTCGATCGAATATCAGGCCGAGTTGAGGATATACGACAGCCGGATCTCGATGTCAGGGAAAGGGAACTGTACTAACAGTGTCGTCGTCGAGACGTTCTTCAGGACCTCGAAGTCTGAGATAATCTGGCGCACCGTGTTCCAGACACGAGCTGAGGCGAAGCAGGCGACTAGCCGTTACATCGACGGCCTCTTCAATCCCCTTCGGCGTCATTCGACATTGGACTAGATGAGTCCGGTTAAGTTCGAAAGCTTGACCGATACTTACAAAACCGCTCTCCACTAAACTGAAGCAAATCCAACCCGAAGGTAGCGCGCTTTCATTGCGCACGAACGCATTCTGCTTCATCAGGGAACAGATAAGGGGCAGGATTGCAGTCGTCGGGTTCGCCATATACCCATCCGGATCCTTTGTAGCCCAGATAAACGCGCCCGCTTACATCCTTAGCGCCTTCGACCACCACTACTTGGTCTAGCGTCCCAACAGGAAATTGTCCGATCCGCGTCCACGTCTTCGCGTTATTTGTCGAGCGCCATATACCGTAAGTACCAGAAAACCGGCCTGAGAAGAAAATGGCTGGATATGTCGCACCAACCGTCGGCTGGCCGAAACCAATATCGTCCACCCGATCAACTCCGGGTACAACACTCCAGCTCAGTCCACCATCAGTGCTGCGCCGCAGCCACGTATCCTCCGCCATTGCAACCCCTGAGGTAAAGAAAAGATGGCCCGCTTGGCTAGGCACCACCCTGAGCTTTGCACTGAACCGGCTCTGCGGCGAGATCTCGCCCTTGAAGACTTGCTGCCAATTTGCTCCACCGTCACGCGATCTCCACAAGCCAATTAAGCTTGGGTTCGTGCCTTCCCCGCTGTGGTACAGATAAAATACGCTCGGTTCCACCCGATCTGCAGCCAATGTCTTTCGGTGGAAAAAGATTTCAGCATGCGATCCAGTAAACGGCAGTTTCTCCCCAGCAAGGACAACACGCTCCCAACTGCTACCGCGATCCTTGGTGAAGAAGGGGGATCTATTAAACGATGGGGCCCAGACGATATTGTCGATGTCATTGGCAGAGACCGCAATTGTGCCAAAGGACATCCGCCATGGATCATCCCTTAGGGTACCAGGAGGCTGTGGAAGGCTCATGAATTTGGACCAATTCCGGCCACCATCAAGGCTGTATCCAGCCAAGACTGAATCGCCGTCCTCTGAGCAGCAAAACATCCTAGTGTCAGAGGCATTCGTGACGATAAAACTCGGACTGGAAGGGCTCCAATCGAGCTGCTGAGCAGCAATTACCACCCGCTCCTTTGGACCATAGGTTTCCGAAAATATGCCCAGATTAGGCTTTACATGTACCCCAAAGTCCCAAGCTGCAAACAGCGGCGCCTGGCCTGGTGGATGGATGACGTCATTCGCCACCAGCTCCTCGATGCCTCGGGCTTGACTGGTCCATACCAGGCCAAGGGCGCTTTCAGGAACGTCAGCATAGTATACGCCTGTTCCGGTGCCACCAAGCAGGCGATTTGGCACCACAGGATCGAATTGAACTCCTCCAATAGCGAAGAACGATTGATTACTCACGCGTAACCAAGGAGGATCTCCACGGCCCACTCGGGAACTATGAAGTAGGCGCGTCCATTTTAAACCTCCGTCACTGGACCGGTAGGTTGCGCCACCCTCATCAAAGACAAAAACTTGGGAGTTTCGAGGGTTCGCTGCTACGGCAGCGTACCGACGTGCGGGCGAGCCTACTCGCTCTGTAAGATCGATCCAGCCCCCATCTACGAATTTCCAAACGGCGCGGCCTTCCATATCAACTGCGTAGAACGCACCATTTGGGGCAAACACTCCGCGTTTAAGGATTTTCGGTTGAAGCTGATCAGGTTGCGTCAGCAATGAGAAGGTGTGGCCTCCATCGCTTGAGACATACATGCCATGGCCTGGCGACATTGCCCATATACGACCAGTATACTCAGCATTCGCCGCCCTCTCGAACCAAAGAATGATGCCTGGATTTCCTTTGCCAGTTGCTGTCTGTATTTCTATGCTCGCCGGAACGGACGAAATGGTGTGCCAAGTCCTCCCACCGTCTTCCGATCGCAGCAAGCCGTTGTTAGGAGCCCCGAATAACACGAGATTCTCATCGACGGGGCTGACCGCCATGTAAGGCCCATAGTTCCTAAATTCGCTGTTGGCATCAAACACCAATGGAGACTGAACGGGCTGCAATTGTGCAGGTCTGATAAAACTTCTACCCTGATCGTCAGATCGGTAGATGTAGCCCTTTAACGCCATGTAGATCCGGCGAGGGTTGGACGGGGCGACGACAATTTCGAAAACACCCTCATTAAGCCCATCCTGGGTCCTATCTTCCATAGGCATAGTAGATGTAACGACGAGTTGTGCCCATCTGTCCCGATAAGGCAACCAGATATAGGCACCGTAGACGTCTGCACGAATTATGCGCGTCGTACCCGTTGGATCAACGTCATACCCGGTGATGAACCCCCCACCTCCTATTGCCACGTGCCTCCACCGATAGGCCTCGCTCTTTGCCAGCGCAGGACCAGCGGAGCTGTGCAGAGGTGAACCTGCGCGGTAATGTCCAGATGAACTCTCGGCTGACTCGGAAGAGGAACCAATGAGTGTCAGCGCACAGAGGATCACCATCGGGCAAAGCGTGACAGCGAGAAAACATCGATAAGATATTTTGTTTCTCATTGAGGTTTCCTCACTCTATTCCTGTCTAAGTGCTCTTCTGCTCACTCGTTCTCAGTACATTAGATAGCCTCAAGGCTAACCAATCCGGTTCGAGTGACCCGCTGATCGTGATCAGGCACTCCATTCAAGATGGCCTCCGTCCAAGTACGCTCCGTACTCAAGTCCGGCCACTAATCTATGGCACTGAACAATCCCATAGAGCTGAGCGCTCTACGGGATAATCTAAGCTTATTTCCCTCATGCGTTCCAAGAGCTATGACAAATCTTTTATAAGACCCATCAAACTGCGTTGTATGTCAGCATCGGGATGACCTCGCGAGTATCCTTAAACTTGGCACCGGCAATCACCTTCGGCAACTGATTTCCGTACATCAGTCACGCTATTGTAGGCGGCCGCGAGCTCTTGGTGCGTACTGTGCGTCGCTGGACCATGGCGAACACGTTCCCAATCGGGTTCGTGGTTCAAGATAAATCCAATTCTTTGCGGGAAGATTGTAGAAGGCCACCAGCGCCTGCTGGTCTGAGCCAGCGCGAGACCTGTTGGGGTTTCTCACCATTCAACAAGCCGGTTCTGATTGACTGTGTTGGGCTAGATTTACACGATGGAAGGAAGTCTTCGTGGGCTTAGTGTTGAAGAGGCTGCTATGTCTGAGCATGGTGCAGACCACATTCAGCATACGATTGGCCACACTGCGCAGGTTGTGGGAAGCATGCGCACTCAGAAGGCCTATCCGGCGAACGTGTAAATAATCACGTCCCCACCATCTCGCGGCCGATCCCGCACGAGACAGATCCCGGAGCAGGAGGCGGTGACAGCCGAGGACATGCAACAAAGGCTTTATGGCGTCGTGTCACGTGGCGGTGCGAGACCAAGAGGCCGCTACACGGCTTCGGGTGGCCAACCGACTGGTAGTCCATCTGCGCCACAGGCGCGGAGGATCCAGAGAACATTCCACACATTATCTACCCAACTTGCGGTCGGACACGAGGCTGAAGCAGCTGACGTCGCTCATCAAGGTGCGCTCGGTGTGTGAGCCGGCCCACCAGCAACTTAAGGAGAAGCTTTGGCTCAGGCGCTTCGAGGGGCGCTCGCCACGAGCGCTGCAACGGCCTGAACTGCCGACGCTGATCACCTATCTGTTCCGGCATTCGACGAAGGTGGCAAGCACCTCAGCAGGGGCGGGCAGCGTGGAACGAAACGTTAGGGCAGGCCTTAGCCCTTCGCGGAGCAAGCGTCAGATGCCTCTTCTCCCAAGAGATCAACCTTCTATAATATTATTAGAGGAAGGCCTTACGTGGGGGACCTTTCCGTGCGATAACTCTCTGACTGCCGATGCACTTCAAGACGCATGCTACCAGTGCTTCTCACCGCAGAGATAAAGCTGAACCCGACCTTTCGAGTCGAAAGCTTTGATTATCGATGCGTAGAATCGTTTAGATGTGATCACAACCGTCCTAGCCGCGCGCTGCGTCGACAGACGGAAGCCCGTGTTTCGGCCGACAGCTTGATTGATCTGGTCCTGGTAGAACATCGAAATCACGTCTGGGATGCCAAGCCATTGTCCCAGCACGTTCAGCTCTTCGTACTTTGCCGGTGCGAGGTTGGTCAGGACGATGTAAATGTCCTTCTCCTCCAGGCCGTTTCGGCCTTTTGCCGATTGGAACGTGAGCACACGGTCTACTCCCTTGGCGCCATCTGCAATGACGATGGCGTTCGGATTCGCATCACAGATGTCCTTCGCGAGCAAAGAAACTTTTTCTTTGCCCGTCTGGTCGGCGCCTGCTCGAGGATCAAGCACCACAGGTACCCTGATGGGATGAATACCTGGTACATCCGGCATGGAGAATGAAATAAGCTGCCGTCCCATACGGCCATGAACAGCTTCGACAATCCTGCGGGTCAGATTCTCAGTGGTGAGAAAGCCCCACCTTGTCGCGGATGCTGAGAACCAGGTTTGTTGGCCCACATAAAACACGTTCCCATGTGTCCGATTATAGAGGCCATTGGGCTTGTTGTCGTACCCGTAAGGGATCGCATCGAAGTTGACTTCGAGTCGCTCGAGCATTTTCATATCGAGCCGCATTAGACTGTCGAACTCTTCGAAGCTTAGGGGCCTACCGGGAATGGCCTTGTCCGAAAGCAGCCAGGAGAATGCGTCCAACCGCTGGCCCCGAGGCAAGTCGCGCCAGGATTGGTACCGCCTCTGCTCACGGCCGATTAAGCTAAAGAGATCCTCACGGAGTAGATTGATGAAGCCGTCAGCCTCGAGTTCGTCATAGATCACGTTTGACAACCTGAACTCCGACCCGAAGCGTTCCGCCATTTGGTTATCCGGTCGTCCGGGATCGAAGCCCGGATTTAACAACTGCCTCGTGAAGCGTGATTGAGCCCAAAACTGCGCCATGCTGTGGGTCATGAACAGGATTGTTGAACTGCTATTGTACAAATTGCGTGAGCCTCTACGCCACAGAGCCTTCCGATACTCCTCCAACCTTATGTAGACGGAGGGCTGCGCGAGCTTAATCGTCTGCAGCCGACCCAGGAGGGAGCCATCCCTGAACTCCCAATCCTGAATCGGCTTCTCGCTTTCCTCAAGGCACATCTGCTCGTACGTACGCCGCAGAGGCTTAATCACGACCGCATCTCCGCCCGTCAGCTTCTCATACTCCTTCGCTTTCTCCTCAGCCTGCACTCCCGACCGCGAAGCGAAGGCTGTGAAGCTCTCGAAACCGACGACACCATCCTCAATCGCATTATAGATCGCTTCCGACTTGATGAGTTTGAAGTGCGCCGTCGACTTGGCGGCGCCTTCCTGGAGCTGGAGCAGGTAGTTGCTGTTCGTGCCCCGAAGCCGGCCCACAACGTCAGGCAACGCGTCCCGCAGCTTTCCGATGCGGCTCTCACGATCATCCGTGTCTTGGAGAATGCCTCGAAAGGGGTGAGCGATATAGTCGGTCAGAGCATCGCTGCCCTCACGAGACCGCTTTCGGAGGTCAGCCAAGCAGGTGACTGGCTTTCGAACTTGGAACTCAGGAGGGATTGCACTTGGCGCCGCTATCGGAGCTTTTGGATCTGACACAGCACCACAACGGAGCTGAACGTGGCGGACAAATTCGTCCGCCGTCATCTTGTCGGGGAGGTAAAAGTCACCCTTAAGTTCGTGGTTACCTGCCAAAAGCAGCTTCCGATGCTGCCCGATGCAAACTGTAGACGGACTCCGATCCACAGCATGGTTCTTGAAGCGAACCACGACGTCCCCGTTCTGCTGGCCGATCGCGACCGGCATGGGATACTCGCTGCCCCATTCTGAGCTGCAGAGGTCCTGCATCAGCCCAATCGCAGCATCAGAGAAGCTGGCATAGGGCAGGGGAGTGGATAGCCTGCGCAGGCGCTGGGGAGGCGGGCTCGACAGTGTGATGTCGGGAGAGACAAGGTACCCGTCCGCAGCTCGGGGGGTTCGCTCCCGGATGTTCTCAGCCACGATGAGCTGAGGCACACGCATTCCAACTTCCAAGCCGAGAAACGGAGTCTCCTTTTCGACTTGTCTCACACCTCCGCCCAGGCGTCGCCATTGCGTTGCGTTTCGCATCTTCTCGTCCGGACAAAAGCTCGGCTGAAGCTCATGCGTAACGATCTCGGCTGCCCGATCCCAATAACGGTCATGCACGTTGTGCATCAGTGCTGACGCCTCTTCAGACCGCAGCCGTCGTTCATCTGCCTCGGAGTCAAATGCAACAGCCCTGATATGGGCGGTGGAGAACACAAAGTGGAAGTGTAATGAGCTTCGCCCAGAGTAGACGATCGTGTAACCCCGGTACTCACGGTGCCGACAAAGTACACGATCAACGTCGGCGAACTTCGAGTTGGCAAACTTGCCACCCGAGCCCCGAGTCCATGACAACATTTCCTCGAACTGGCCCCTGGTGGCCGGATCGAACTCCACCGTGACCACTACGGCACCGCAGTTGGTCATCCTGTCACGAGGCGGAAGGGCTGCCTCTGCAATGAAGTCCGGCTTACCGAAGTCTTTTGAAATCACCAGAGCATTCGAAAAGAACGACACCGGCAAAGGCTCTTTCGGAAAGGAGAGCGATTTCTGTGCGAATAGGTCCGATTGAAACGGCAGCTTGCCACGGATTTGGACCCGATCGCTCACTGGAAAATACGTACCTGCTCGGGTGTTGAAGGCGTTCTGACGAAGGAAGGTTAGGAACTGAGAGCGATTGGCAGTCCGCTTGTTGTGACGGAAAATCGCTGATAGCTGCTGCCTCCCGGCCTGCGATAGCAACAGGATATGGAAATCGGTTTCTGGCCAACGGTTCACGCCAGCGCAATTGGGGTCGATCGTCATCGGGGAAACACATCTATAGTTGAGATTGCATTGAGGGTTGCAGCCCTCGGGCGAGACAGGGTGCCCTTGCGGGAGTGACAGTCTCCCAGCGCATCCAGGTTTCTCTGCTTGAGCTAACGCCGAAGGTTGGGGTGGATTCCGTCGAGTTTTGCGCAGCAAGGGCCAGATGCTGTCTTCTTCTCCACGTAGGCTTGTCTCCTAATGTAATATTAGGGAATGCCCTTACGCGGGGAACCTTTTCGAGAGAGTGCTGCGCGGAAGCTGCGTCCGCTCGTACTCTCATTCAGAACAAGCGCTTCGGCCTGTTCTGCTCCACGTGCGTGTCGATCATCCTCCAAGCACCCTTTGAAAACGTGTAGATCACGGGCATGTCTGGTTCCGTTACATCGATCGTGATCAAGGCTGCATCCAATTCCATCATCAACGCATGAGACAACACCTCTGCGTCGATGCTGCCGCGCACTGCTTGATTGATCAAACTGGCGAGGGCATCAGCAATGTTTACGTTGCGGCTCGGTAACGCTTGCAAGGTATCATGCGTGGATTTCAGCTCGCGTTCGGCGCGCCCTTCCGTCTCTCTGGTGATGAGGATGGACGAGTACTCCTCACCATAACGGTCGTCGTACGCGTCCTCGTCGTCGTATTCAATGGCCTCTGAGTCATAAAGCATACAGCAGCCAATATAATCGTTGCCGCCGTGCTCTTTGCTCAGGTGGTCGAGTGTATATCGTGTCGCCAGCTTGTCGAAGAACTCTTCGGCTTCCTCGCGAGACCCGCCCTTGTGGGCGATCATTCTGTAATATTTCTGATGGGCTTTACAGAGCAAAACGTAAGGTGACCTAGCCTCCAGCATCACAGCGTATGCAATGGCCGGCAAGAACGATTCCTTCGGAAGGACGTGTGTGTCCTCGTACATCCACGGGTGGCGGACTGACTCGCGAAACCAGTGCGCCAACGAGAAAACCACACTGTCGTGTATGGCCTGAGAACTCAGCTGGTTCCCGTCGTGCCCGACTTTATTCGTGCCCCATTGGTTCGCCTTCTCACGTTCCGCCTCGCCCTGCGGACACCATTCGGACCTTACTGGGTAAAGAACGAGTTGTGGGTCCAACTTCGAATTCTCCATGAGCGCGACGAAGCCCACACTTCCAGTGGGATCAGACAGCCATTTGCCCATATTGTTCATCTTTATTCTTGGGGGTTAGTGGAAGCAGCCGAGATAATCTTTAACCGTCTCGATTACCGCGTCTGCTGTGTTCCGTTTGGCGCATTCCGGCCGCGTGAATTCCGTTGCCAGAGTGAGCCTGGGCCTCACTCTGGCGCTGCCTTCTACCGGCAAAGTTAGAAGCACCGATCCTGGCAGCGCCTACCAAACGCATCGTGACAAATTGGCTCTAGGTGTCCAATGACTCGTCCCAGTCTGTGCCAAGGACCCACGCCAGTGCCGACATTCTTCCACTCACTAAGCCATAGTCGAACTCATCGATATTTAGCTCCTCGATAGTGTGTGTCTCTCTTATGCGTTGCGCTGTTTCCTTGGCGCGTTCAAAAATCTCAGCCTCAGTGGGCGTGAGTGGTCGAGCCAAGCGATCTTGATGAAGGCTCTCCTGATGACGTTGATACCATACGAGCTCCCAGAGGTTTTTGTAGGCGAGCGAAATCTCGTTTTGACCCCGAACAAGGGTCGAGGCGTGGGTGGCGGTCGCTTCCTCCTCGTCTGGCATGAGTTCGGTTATAGAGCCGTCTGACATGTACCCGAGTGGATAGCCGTTTGGTCCGAGCTGACCAGGGATCACCAGCAGCAGATGTATGTCGTCCCGGTCGCAGACCAGATTTTCGTCGAGTTGGGCGTTGTTGTTGCTCGTCATCCGGATGAACTCCTTAGAATTGTATTTCTGTCGCCGGGAAATGGCCGGCGTGGTTTGCTGTCGGTCGGTAGTTGGATTGGCTACTGTGCCGCGGAAGACGCTTCTATGCAGGCGAGGCGCTATTTGCCTCGAATGTCCGTCTCACGGCTTCTATTCAGCCACTCCGAGACTTCCCCTGCGTACCAAGCCACACGGCGAGTGCTCAGTCGAAGGCGCCTCGGAAACAGCCCCGCGCGCTCTAAGCGGTCGATCTGAGCGCTCGAGAGTGTCGTAAAGCTCTCAACCTCTTTCTTGGACAGCAGCTGGTGTTGGTTGGGCACGGCTGTGATTTTCCTCGGCTATTGTCGGCGATGTCAACGTATTTAGCCCTCGAAATTGGGGGTGTCAACAACAGATTAAAGTATAGCTTTGCTGATGTTATCGTAGTTATCTCGTAAATACTTATGTATGAGAACTATGATAGTTCTAAATTACTTAGCTATCCGGATTATTTTTGGCAGTCCGCGGAAAAACTTAGTTATCAGCTAGCCTGAAGCTGTGTTGGATGGACGTAACGCAGAGCGAAGAGCTATTTTTTGCCCACTTTTGGGCGAGACAGTTTCACCCCCAAAAGCATCTGGCTGCGCAGTGTAGCAGCGGCCCATCGAAGGCTACTCGCCGCGCGCGCTCATAGGATTTACCGCTTTTTTTGACGGGAGCCGATGATAACACTTGAGCAGAGGCGCAGCGCTTCGGAGGAACCTGCCCCCAGCGCAGGCGGCGCTGACGCGCGGCTGATTACCGTTCAAGAACGCTATCGATATACGTTGCCCACCTCTCGAGTGCTTCACGCTTCTCAGTACTGTAGCTTGCTCTGTTATAGATAGCTGCGACGCCGCTCACGACACCGCTACGGTGATTGAGAATGGCTTCGACAACATGCGGCAGGACACGTAGTTCATCCGCCATTCGCGTGGCCATCGTCCGGCGCAGGTCATGCAGGCGCCACGGCCGCACAGTTGCTGCTGTCTTGCTGATGCGAGCGTCCAAGCGCTTCTTTGAAGCGGACCAGCCGCTGAACCCACCTGATCCGGTTCCAAAACTTAGTTTGCGATCGGCTCGCGCTCTGCCTCTTAGGATAGCAACCGCCGGTGCACTCAGGGGCACCTCGTGCTCAAGTCCATTCTTGGTTCGGGCTTTTGGGATAATCCATAAACCTAATGTGAGGTCGAGCTCATCCCAAGCCATTGCACCAACCTCATCGCGCCGCTGGCCCGTGAGAAGGAGAATGCGAACGATGTGACCGTAGTCGTCGTCTCGGCAAGCGTTCCATATCGCCGCCAGTTCATCATCCTTCAGAACGTGATCGCGAGACACTTCGTCGGCCACACGGATCGTGCCAATGATCGGGTTCTGCTCGCTGAGACCATTCGCAACAGCCCAAGCAAACATGGCAGAGAGAGCGGCGCGCGCTCGATTAGAGGCGGTGGGGCCGCTTGTTAAGGCGATCTCCTGGAGGCGTGCAGCGACGTCGGCTCGCTTCAAATTGGCTGCGGGAAGAGCCTGGAGTGGTTCCCAATGTTTTCTGAGGTGGCGCTCGACCTCCTTAAAACTCCGAGGCTTTAGGCGCGTCTGGGCGTGCTTCAGGTAACGATTGGTAAGGGCGTCTACCGTTAGAGCGGCTTTGGCCCGCGCTTCTGCCTTGGCCAGTTTGGGATTATGCCCGTGGCGAGCAGCGTGGAGAAGGTCACGGGCAGCGTTGCGCGCTTCCTCGAGCGTAGTAACACCCACATACCCCAGCGACTTCTTCTGGGTGCGGCCATTTACGCGAAACTGTGCGAAGTAGGAAGCGCGGCGACCTTCACGTAGCCTGACACCAAAGCCGGGGAGGGCGTCGTCCCAAGCTACAAACTCAGTTTTGCCGGGCGGCAGACTGAGCAAGGCGATTGTCTGTTTAGTGAGGCGCATTTGACTTATGGGGGAGCTCAGGGGGAGCAGTCTGGGGAAGAGTCCTGATCATTTCTGATGCGATCATCTGAGAGTATATCGTTGAAAAGGCTTATATGACAAGGCTTGTGACGGCTCCTGATGCATCCTGCAATAAGTAAGTCTTCAGATTGTGGATCTGGGGGTCCCCCGTTCGAGCCGGGGCGGCTGTACCACTAAAATCAAAGGTTTAAGCCTCGCAGGTTGAAAGCTCCTTGGCGCTGTTTGGGCGCATCCCTCCAAGGTGATCGCCGCTTCCTCGAAAAGTCTCCTCTCTTCCGTCTTCTGGACAAAGCTGCTGACCTGGATCTATTGCACGCGACGTAATTGTGCCTCAGGTCTGGATCCACTTCACATGAAACAAGAGCGTATTATTCCAATAGGCTTTGCTGGGGCTTTCGTCCTATTCTCTGCGCTCTTCGTTCTCGGCAGCTATCAGAACCACGACGGCGACTTCGGGCAGTATGTGATCCAGGCCCGCAACCTTTTGCTCGGACGCTCCTGGGATCACCTTGTTTCTGGTCTTCCTTCAGTCCCACCTCTCTATTCGGTTCTCTTGGCCGCCCTGACTTGGCTGGGAGGGGTGAATGCCTATGCCTATGCGGTCCTGAACAGCGTGCTTTGGGCTGGCACAGCCGTCACGGCATTCCATTTTTTCCGCCAGGATTTCAAAAGCGAGAGAGTGGCCTATGCATTTCTCATCGCCGTACTCTTCACGCCCTACGTGCTGTATTTCCAGCAGAATGGCATTCCCAACATTCTCTATGCCGCCGGTGCGATGCTGGCCTTATTCTCCGCCAAGCGCCTCACCGAGGAGGCCTTTCAGGGCAGATATGCTCTTTATATTCTCCTGCCGGCCTTGATCAGGAGCGAGGCTCTCGCGCTCTATGCTGCGCTTTTCGTGTATTTCGGATTGAAGAGGCAATGGAGGTATCTCCTCTTGCCGGTTCTCGGTGTCGCTCTCCTTATAGGAACTGACCTGCTGCTGAGCCTGAACTTCGACCTGCGGTCGAACTTCCGACACGCTGCCAACACGGCGGAGGGAGCCTCCGGAGGCTGGAGTGGGGCCCGCCTCCTGGCCGCATACTTCTATATGTTCTTGAGCTATTTCTTCGGCTTTGCGGAGATCCTGTTCACGCCGGGAGCTATGGAAAGACAGGCCATCTGGAGCCTCTCCATCGGCCAGTTCACGTTCGTCACCGGGCCATTGGCCATTGCGATTGCAGGCGTTTTCTTGGCCGGCGTGTTGATGCACCGTCGCTATCTTTCCCTCGACAAGCTTTTCTTTGCGGCCCATCTGGCACTCATCTCGATGTTCCTGCTCGTGGGTGGGGTGCCGGTACGCTATGTGCTGCCCCTTGCGCCGATCTACATCTTCTACGTCTTGTTCGCTGCCGAGCACCTGCTCGTCTCCTGGAGGGTCTCGCCAAGGGCTGTTCCTGTGCTGGCTGCGCTTCCTTTCCTCGTCGTATACGCATTGGCCATTCCGAGACTAATGACGGCCCCGGCGAGGGAGAACACTCTGTTTACGCCTGCCATGAGCAGCCTTGCGGACTGGATTGCTCAGAACAGCGGCGGGAGACCAGTGGCATATTACAAGACGCGGCTCATGACATTGCTTCTGGACTTGCGGTCCGATACGGCCAAGCAATCTCCGAACGTTCGCAGCCTTCAACAGGCCAAGCGCCTGTTGGGCCAAGAGGCTCTCGTGGTGATTCGGAAGGTTCCCGAAGCTCAGCAGTTGGCGATCCTCGACCAACTTCGCGGCGACCAGAATACTTCTGTCGTTTGGGAAGACGACACGCACGCCGTCCTCGCCCCAAAATCGTTTTCGCCAAATGCGGCTAGGCTGCCATAAGGCCGGCATGGAAGTTGCAGGTCGACTATAGACGATCACCCACTTATCCATGGAGCTCAGACCAGACCCAACGGTAGCCTGGGCGGCAGAGCGCCTGGATCTGAATGCCGAGCAAGGGCAAAGATTGTAATGGATTCAGAACCGACGGGAGTTGAGGCGAAGCGCACACGGATCGGTGTTCTTTACGCATTGGCTGCATTCTTCATGTGGGGTCTGGCGGTGCCGTTGCACTTCAAGCTCCTCTCATCCGTGCCGGCGCTCCAGATCCTGGCTCATCGCATTGTATGGGCGAGTGTCTTCGCACTTGGGCTGATCGTCGTCTTTCGGCAATGGAGCAGCCTTGTCGAGGCGGTGACTTCCGGCAGGCGCCTTGCGTTCCTCAGCCTCTCAGCCGGCTTGATCGCCATCAACTGGCTCATCTACATCTGGGCCGTCAATTCGGGCCATCTCGTCCAGACAAGTCTCGGCTACTTCATCAATCCGCTCCTGAACGTGGTGCTGGGTGTTCTCTTCCTGCGGGAGAGACTTCATCCGGCGCAGGTTGCGGCCTGCCTGGTCGCCGGAATAGGAGTTATCGTGCTTGCGGTTTCCTCGGGCGAGATGCCTTGGGTCGCCATAGCCTTGGCGTGCAGCTTCGGCTGTTACGGCCTTGTGCGAAAGATCGTGCCGGTAAACCCGCTTGTCGGTTTTTGCATCGAGTCCATGCTGCTGACCCCCCTGGCGCTGGTCTATTTGATGATGACCTTCGCAGATGGAAGCGCCGTGGCGTTCAAAGGAGATGTGGAACTCGACCTGCTGCTTGTTCTGACAGGCCTCAGCACGGCCGCCCCTCTCATCTGGTTTGCGGCCGCTGCCCAGCGGTTGAAGCTTTCCACAATCGGTCTCCTGCAATATCTCGCGCCTTCAGGTCAGCTCGCACTTGGTGTTTTCGCCTATGGGGAGGCTTTTGGCTGGGTCGACGCGGTAGCCTTCGGGCTGATCTGGATTGCACTCGCCATTTACACCTTCAGCGCCTTGAGGTCTGCACCCAGCCGATGAAGAACGAGTTCAGCGGGTGAACGGACGCAGCAAGTGTTGGGAGCTCGGATACGGCCACCGCTTCGGGACATGCTTCCCGCAATTCTCTAACGGAAGTCCGTTCCGTCTCAGGCATCCTGTGCGAACAAAGGAAAGCGGCCCCGGGCTGACCCGGAGCCGCTTCGGCAATGTCGATGAAGACTGGCTTAGATGACGATGAAGTCTGACGCAGTGAGCTTGGCGAGATTCTCGATCATCGCGAACTGCACAGCTGCGGCTGAACCGGTGCCGTCCGCATCGTAGGAGAGCGCACCTGTCTTATCGTTGAAGACGATCCGGTCGCCGGCATCCAACGCCTTGTCACCTGTAACGAAGCTGCTCGAGGAGAGCTGACCGTACTTGAGCTTCGTAAACACCGTGTCATTCAGACGGATGGTGTCGTCGGCCACATTGAAGTCGACAATCATATCCACGTTGCTGCTTCCGGGCTTTGTATCGAAGGTGAAGGTGTCCTTGCCGGCGCCGCCGATCAGTACGTCGCTGCCGTTCTTCGCCCAGATCTTGTCGTCGCCGGCGCCGCCATTGATCAGATCATTGGCGGACGTGCCCGTGAGGCTGTTGGCGGCGCTCGTGCCGGTGAGAGTGTTCGTGGTGGCAGGCCGCACGGAGGTCGTGGGTGCCGTAGGCGTCACCGGCGTTGTCGTCACGGGGGTCGTCGTCTGCTCCGCCGCATCGGCAACCTTGACGGTGACGGTGCCTGCGTCGGAGTCCCCATCGGCATCCTTGGCGGTGTAGCTGAAGCTGTCCGATCCGGAATAGTTGGCCTTCGGCGTGTAGACGAAGGAGCCATCGGAATTGAGCTTTACGCTGCCGCCCTGAGCGGTGCTGAAGGTCCCTGCCGTTGCAACCTTGCCGCCATCCGCCGCAGTGTCGTTGGCAAGAACGCCTTGGGAAGCGTTGATCGTCAGAACGGCACCATTGGTCGTAGCATAGGTGTCGTCAACCGCATTAACGGGATCGTCCGTTGCGGTGGGTGTGGGCTGGGTCGGCTGAGTCGGAGCCGTGACGGTGCCGTTGTGGTTGAAGTTCAGGGCATAGAACGAGGTCTGCCCGTAACCGGAGCCATTGGTCTCGTTTGCACCGAGATAAGCGCCGGCCTTGAAGTAGAAGGTATCCGACTGCCACACGCTGTTGATCTTGGTAACCGACTTGTAGATCTGGCCGTCCGCGAAGACCGTGACCTCAAGGTCGCTGCCCTTGGCATTGATCGTGTAGGAGAAGCGCTCGTCCAGCGACACGCT
>NZ_JAEQMY010000068.1 GCF_016743775.1 Microvirga aerilata
GGGTTCCTTGCGGCGTGCCATGCGATGTCTCCTTCCAGATCATCGTAATGGCCCCACACGAAATTCCCGACAGTTCCCCTTGGTGCGCCACTGTGTTACCTCTTATCGATGTACAATCGGGCGAGTATTTCTGGAGGCGTTATCAAAGTTTGTCGAAGTCACGCCCGTAGTGCTCCAAGCGGGTAGATGTAACTACGACGAGCAGCCTCCTCGAAGGGGCTCGTCTGAACTGCTTTCTCGGCCTGTACCAACACTTCAAGCGCCCTCCAAGGCTTCGGCATGAACGGCACATCCCGAAGAGCTTTATCAAGGTCCTCCTCAAGCGGCGCACCTGAGGTCAAGACCGTTCTGATCCACGGCCACCTGAGCTTGACAGTGCGAGCAAGGTCTACACCGTTCATGGGACAGGGCAGACGCACATCGGTGAAAAGAAAGACCACGTCGCCTGCGAGATAGTTCAAATAACGGAGCGCTTCCTCGGCGCTGGATGCTTCCACAACCCGGAGGTCCGTTTCCTCCAGCAACGCAACGGCGAGAGCCCTAAGCTCCCTATCGTCCTCGACGAGCAATGCAACGTGAGTGCCTTCCGAGCCCTGTCCCATCCTGCGGACCTCCGTTGTTCCGTTAGAGTCTGGCTTGATGTCAGAAGAGTTGACGTGCGACCTCGGTAAGAGGCCCGTCACAGGTGTAGTACATGCAAGTACCTTACCGTTTCTCAGGTCAGGACCACCCTAACTTCTCGAAGCATTCGCAAATTATTGACTTCCGTCAAAGGAAAAGATCAGACGCTGAGTTCTTTGCTTAAAAACCTTGATCCAGATCAATGTTGAGAGCCATTAACATTGATCTGGGTTTAAAATACCAAAGAAAGTTAACACGGCTATACGCTGGAGTCGGAACAGCCTCTGAGTTTGATTATTGGTTGATTGCGGACAGAGTGGCGAGACTTCTCTTGAAGCTTCATTGCATTGGTTCCCCCTGACTGGCAGGAGATCACTCGTGGTCTCCTGCATCTTTTCTCCAGGCATGCGGTCATGGGCTGTGATCAAGTCTTGAGGGGGTAGAGGTCGAGATGCCTCGTTACTACTTCCACCTTCGCACCCAGGACAGCTTCGTATGGGATGAAGAAGGAGTCGATCTGCCTGATCCCTTGACCGCGCAAGGAGCCGCCGACAAGACAGCAGCCGAACTGCGAGGCGGGTTGCTGCATGAGGTCCACAATGGCTCCCGCTGGGCGATTGTCATAACCGATGAGGGTGGCGAGATCGCCCAGGTGGTGACGCTCTGATATGCACTACCCCCAAGCGCTGACCTGAGCAGCAAGACCGACTCGCCTGTTGACTGGTCTCACAAGCACACTTGGCGCCCGTGCCTCGCCTCAGCCAACGCGCTGAGCCAACCAATCTCCCGCTTCGTTCAGGTCAGCGAAGATGGGATGAGCCGGTCCGTCCAATTTCCCGAACCCATGCTCCAGGTACCAGCGTCCTGCTTTCCTGCCGTGCTCCGCTGACAGCCGCACCAACACCGCCACAAGCCGATTGTTTGCAAAGACAAGACAGCCCTCTTCGTCGGGAGCATTGGTTTCCACAGTGACTGGTTGAAAGCCAAGCTTCATTCGATGTCTCAGAACTGGTGCAGATGATTGGCCAGCGTCGCTTCCTTCATCAGCAGCGCTAACAATAACCCTGTAGACCCAGGAATTTCGGGCTGACCTTATCGCATAGCCACAATACAGGTTAGTCTGGTAAGATCACCTTCTGGTGAGGGAGGGTGGCCATGCCCACCCCGTTTGTTCGCAAGCTTGAGTATGGTGCTGGACTGTCCGACCAGGACCGGCAGGTACTTGAACATGCTGTTCGTGACGTGCGGCAGTTCAAGCCCAGGCACGATCTCATCCTTGAAGATGACAGCCCTGAGAACGTCCATGTCATCCTGGAGGGCTTTGCCTGCCGCTACAAGCGTCTGCCGGATGGCACCCGCCAGATCATGGCCTACCTCGTTCCCGGCGACTGCTGTGACCTACACGTGTCCATCCTGAGCAGGATCGACCATACCATCGGGACGCTCACCGCCTGCAAAGTCGCCCTTCTTCCTCACGCCGTCATTGAGGACCTGACAGGCCAGTCCAGAACCATCACACGGGCTCTCTGGTGGTCTACGCTGTCGGATCAGGGCACTCAGCGGGAGTGGCTGATTAACATGAGCCGACGACCCGCTGATAAGCGGCTGGCTCATCTCCTGTGCGAGTTGCTGGTGCGGCTTCAGGCGGTTGGGCTGGCCACCGACAACAGCTTCGTGCTGCCCCTGACGCAGCGGCAACTCGCTGAAACGCTTGCCATGACGGGAGTTCACCTCAACCGTATCGTGCGGCAACTCCGAGAGGAGGGGCTGATTACGCTGAAAGGGCACAGCATCACCATCCCGGATGTTGAGCGTCTCAGCCAATTCTCAGATTTTAATCCCAACTATTTGCATCTGACGCAGCGCCGGGACGCGGCGAGGCAGAAGGATAGGTAATCTGCTGGGGAGCGAGGCCCTGCTCATTCTCCTATGTGGTAACCGGCCCAGGCTCGATAAAGAGACGCTTGAAATCCGAAGGGGCGAATTCTTGCCCGTCCGCGTCAATCAACACGATTCGAGCACCTTGGTCGGCTAACCTGCGAGATTGCTGGAGAGCCGCAACCGCCGTTTCACAGGTGGCTGAAACCGGACCGCTCTCGTTTTCTCCAGTGACGATGAAAATCATAGATTCCTCGATTCGTGCGGTGACGGGTTGGGCTATGAGGACAGGTCTATCATGATCCGAGACGTATTCCACGAGTCGAGCGCCTTATTTGAGTAACCTCTGACAAGACACTGTTCCGAGACGCTCCTGAACCATCAAAAGCGTCTCGTATGAATTAATTGCGGGATTTGAGACTCGATCTACCGTGATGAGACTCAAACAAGACACTTGAGGTCATTATGGCAGTCTATGGCTACGCGAGAGTATCTCACGCCTCTCAAAGTCTGGATGTTCAGATTGACGCGCTTCGTGCAGCAGGTTGCTCGGTCATCCGGTCTGAGAAGAAAAGCGCGAAGACCCGAGAAGGTCGCGTCGAGTTACAGACCCTCCTCGATTTCGTGAGAGAGGGCGACACCATATGCGTAACCCGCGTTGACAGAATCGCCAGATCGATTGCTGACCTTCAGGACATTCTTCGAGTGCTCAAGTCAAAGGGCGTGGCCTTGAAGGCAACCGAGCAACCCATCGACACGTCAACACCTCTTGGCAAATGCATGCTGGACTTATTAGGAGTATTTGCAGAGCTTGAAACCAACCTACGTCGGGAGAGGCAGACCGAAGCCATCCGGCGCATCAAGGAAATCGACAGCACGAAGCCTAAGCACGAACGCACCTATCAAGGCCGTCCTCCGACGATCAATCCAGATGAGATTCGTCAGCTACGTGACGAGGGTCTTGGAGCTACCGCCATTGCCGACCGGCTCGGGATCGGACGGGCATCGGTGTATCGGGTGCTCAAGACAGAAATCCAGGAGAGCGTCGAGTAGCCTGAAGTGAGCGCGGCAACTCCGACCTAATCGTTGCCGATCATAAATACCGGATGAACAACTGCTGCTTTCAATCTCGCTGTGCCCGAACCGACTGTGTGGTATGCGCTCGCCGGTATGCTGGCCGATTGACCAGACGAATCCTAAACATCTCGACTGGAAAGCTCTTCGCTATCGAGACCAAACTCGCATCACCAACTCTGGCCGACTTCCGGACCTTCAGGATCGAAGCACGAAACTTCGTAGATCACCGTAGGCGCTGTTGCTGCTGGTGGCGGGAATTTATGCTGCACGTTTGGCTTAGCCAGAGCGGTTGGGTTCGCGGGGTGAGTAGCCTTGGTTCGCTTACATCGTTCGAGGTTCTGGACGCATTTCAGTCGCGCTGGCCAACATGCACAGTATGCTTCAATAGCTCAGAAGAGATGCTTAGGACCAATTCAGTTGCAATCAGAAACTGGCAGTGTCAGCGGAAGAGGCATCTAAGCGACCCTATCGTTGGGGAGAGCACCGCTTCTTGAGATCAAGCAGCCCTATCGATGTGGACTGGTTTCGCAGTAAGTGATCCACGCTTCGAGGAGAGTAAAAGCAGCGGATGGGTTAGCGCACAATACTTCAATAACGTAGGCGTCGATGATGGGGAACTTATCACCGTCAATAATCCCATTGGACCCATGCGCTGACAGGAGCGCCTCCATGTCCGCCCACTCTGCTTTATGAACAAAGAGTTTGGTGATGTCTCGTGGCCGACTGCGCTTGGCTGGATGTTCGGGTGTGGGGAGTTCATGGTAAAACACTGAAAACCTCGTTGTGGAGTGTCGAGGTATTTATCACCCCTGAAGCAAGGCGTGAGCACAGAGAACATCTACACAGCTTGGCCTTAACATTGTCCACTTGAGATAAATTCAGGTTCATCTACCACTGGTAGCTGTAAGTGGCGTTAATGATTCTCGATTGGGAGAGATCAACATGGCTTACAACTACTTCTTCTTCGACGAATACAGAAATTTCATCACCAACGACGATAATCTTATCTTCGGAACAAAATCGACAAGCAATCCGAACGGCGGCAATGACGTGATCAGAGGGCTTGTCGGCAATGACCATATCTATGCGAAGTTCGGGGATGACATCGTCGATGCCGGTCCTGGAAGCGATCTGATAAACGGCGGATGGGGCGGCGATATATTCTATTTCGGTGGCAACTCTGGATACGATGTCATCAAGGCGTTTGGCCGCGAGTCGGGCAACGACGATACCATTGTGGTCGAGGGCAACTACAATGGCTACTATGTGAGCCCGATCACCGACGAAGTCGTTCTCAAGTTTGACCACAATGGAAATGGCGGCACTGATGCCAGGGTGTTGCTATCAGGCGTCTACGAGACAGAATGGCGAACTTTGGAGGACAGGGTCATTGTAGACGATACATCTACAGATGCGGTCCTGTTGGCCAAGGCCGAACTGGCCAGAGCCGAATTGCAGAACTGGAACGATATCCTGAAGGTGATTTGATCGCCGAAGTGATGCAGCGGTTCAGTGTTGAGGGGCAGTCGATCCGCCCCTTTTCTACCAAAGCCCTTATTGAACAAATGCCCGTGCGGTGGGTCAGGGCTGAACTTTTTCCATTCGCTCAAGTCGGCAAAGGACTGCGGTGGGCTTACCAGTCAGCTTCGTTACACGCCCCTTCACGGGAAAAACCTCCCCAGATTTAAGCTCCAGATTGTCGAAGTACTTTGTAAAGGTGTCCGTGAAGCCGAACATGTTGGTGGTTTCGCAGAGGACTGTGACCAGATTGATCGTCTCGGCTGAATTATTCTTCAAGGTTCCTGTCAGGTTGAGATACACAGACTCGCCGTAGCGACTAACGGGTACAATCTCGTGAGAGATGTGGGCTTCCATTTGTGAGGACAACCGCCACTTCTTCATATTACCCTGGAAGAGATCGTCCCGCTCATACTCGAGCCGGGGGTCGCACCGCAGGTTCACTAACTCGTCTGATTTTGCTTGCCACAGGTAGCCATCAGGGACGAGCGGGAGCCTAACCCGTTTGGTCTCTCCTGGAGCGATGTGCTCGGCATACGCATGCTCGGTATAGATACGCGCGAGTTTGTATTCTTCGTACCGAAGCTCCTCGGGTTCGTAGGTGCATGTGGCTGAGACTCTGTAGATGCGAGCGTTCGCACCGTTAGCGACATCGAACTCGATGAAGCGAATTCCATCCGCCGTTATGACAGCATGAGGGTTGATTAGGGATACACGATCCTTCTGGAACGAGTCGTAGATTGCATCCCTCTCAGCCAAGTTGTTCCACCAGTAGGAAACCTCATGATAGATGTAGAGGTAAGCAATCAGCGGGAACACAATGAACCAGATGCTGGTGCGCAGGATGCCGAAGATCAGGCGGAAGAACAGTTGGAGCGCATAATCGATGAACGCACCAATGATGAAGCCTTTGACTGTCCATTCAATTTGCTTTGACATCCGCGATTCTCGATTGGCCCGAACGGTGACCTTTCCTACGCAGCATCCTCAAGGTCCATCAAATCGATGACATCCAGGTCATCAAAGTCAGGCAAACCCCGCCCCCAGACATCAAGGAATTTCGCCCCTCGATTGGCTTTTCTGGCCTCAGCATATTCAGCGCCAACGAGCACTCGATCAGTGCTTTCGAATTTATCCTTGATATGAATCATGGTTTCTGCATCTACGGTTCCATGCCCGGTCGTGTGAACTCCATTGAGAAGGAAGAAGCCTCGGCTAAGACACCGGAGTTCGATTACGGCTTCTGGCTTTTTCCAGAGATAGTAGACGTACCGGTTCAGGAGCGGCTGAGAGAGCAGCGTAGCCAAACAGTTCTGGAAGCGTCGTCCAGTGTCGGCCATTGCTCGCGGAGAACTAAGGAACGTCGTTTCTGCATCATCGCTGATTGGACCCGAGACTGGTTATCTGGGGATTTTCTCAACGAGCCTTCGGAGCCAACTCTTCAAACTTGTACTCGGACTGAGGGCCTCCAACGATTGCCATGCGTCGCTCTGGATTGCGTCTGGCAAGAGCGGAAAGATCAGGTCAAAGGCGGCGCTGAGTTCGTCGATTTGCTCAACTGACTTGAGACGGGTCAGAACCTCGGGTCGTACAGGGAGTATGGGCAACCGTAAAGCGGCTTTGATGGTGGTCTCTGATACTGGGCATTCTTGGCTGAAGATTCGTCCTCGTTCTCGGTGTTCAGGATTAAAGATCAAATCGATCAGGGCACGATACCCATTTGCCGAGAGCGGTTCATTGCCGATGCGGTGTAGAACACGCAAGGCTGTTGAGGATGCCGTGCCGAATAGGACATCACATCCGCAGATGTCCTGTGCTCTCGCGGTAATGAGCACGTGTGCGATCTGTGCCGAACAGTCTGAGGCACTCGCGTCGTCAACCAATCCAACGGCTCTGAACCGAGAGGCGAGATAGTCAGGTCCGATATCCTCAAGGACCATGAGAGCGACGAAGTTGGCTTGCCTCTTCAAGGTAGAGGCAGTTGTCAGGTATCTAAGATATCCGGGATGCACACGATCCAGTCCCAAGCACGATACCAGCAGTGGTCCAGTTACAGGGTTCGGCCTCAGGGTGATTGTGTCGGGTCGTGGCGGCATCGCCATCTCCAGTAGGAAGTCACCTATCCAAGCTCCCATAGGTTCGAAATCCCGCAACTATTTTGCCAACCTCCCGAACGACCAAGCTCATCATCCTGATGCCGCTTCTGGAACCCGAAACCTTGTGTTCTCTTTATGTTCAAGAGGACGAGAATGGTAGAGCGGCTATCTGATTATCCGTGGGTCATCGTTCGCGTCGGCTGCAATCTTTGTGGTCGCAAGGGCGAGTATCGGCTCGCCCGTCTCGCGGCCAAGCTTGGGCCAGAAACGAGTCTGGACGAAGTTCTTGACCACATAGCTCACGATTGCCCTTGGCGGCGTTATCCTAAACAGCGCCCAGCCGGGAAGTATGACGGAAAGTGCGGGGCACAGTTCGTCGATCTGAGTTGCCCAACGAGACCACCTGATTTGCCGCCATGCAAGAGGAAGCTTGTTTTGGTGAAAGGTGGCAAGGCGTGATCGAGCTAACTGTCGCCTCGACCAAAAAGCTGCCAGCGAGGAGGCCAGAACTCCCAATACCCAGCCGGTCCCAAGAAATCCTCTACTGGCCAGCATCTAACAGCTTATCCTCTCTCTCCTGTGTCTTTGTAGATACAGCCAGAGGCGCACGAATCAGGCACGTTTTCTATGTTCGGTTCGTGGGGGCACACTAATTCTCGATCCAGAACAATAAAGCGCCTCGGCTATGCACCGAGGCGTTTCTCGTTCCCCGGAGCCACAGAAATCCTGCTCAACCAACACCGCCAAATGGGCTGCTCTTCCCTGAACAGCCGCACGGCTCACCCCCATCAGTTCTCGTCTCCTTCCGGCATTTACTCGATCTTCTCAACGCCTCAGGCGTGGTGACCAGCACATTTTCCCAGTGACCCTATCTGGCGAAGAAGCTGTGTTGAGAGTGTTGCTTCCTGGCGTTCAAGCCCATTTGCCGTCCAGCCTTTGCCGATACAACTCCCCAGCACCCCGCTTTATCATCATGGCGATGCTTAGAAATGATTTAGCTCTCATTGTCGCATCCGGAAGGGTTAGCACCGAACTCTGTAAGGATAGTTGTTCGACAGAGGTGCTGGCATATCATACGAGAACATAAACTCTTCTCAGCGGGGCAATGATGGCTACCTTCAAAGGCACATCCGCAGGCGAAACCATTTCTGGTTCATTTGAGAATGACCTCATCGATGGTGGTGGCGGTCTCGATACCCTCGTAGGGGGTCAGGGCAGTGATGACTATATTTGGTACGGTGAGCCCATCATCATCGTTGAAGAGGTCGATGCTGGCTTAGACTACGTGAGCACCAGCATCAAATTCACCACGCCTTATGTGCTGACCGAGAACGTTGATGGGTTCAGCATCACTGGCGAGGGACAAGGTCATGCCATCGGCAATGGCCTTGATAATAATTTTTACGGCGGCAGGTTCGCCGACACGTTCGAGGGCGGTGTTGGCGAGGATAAGTTCTTCGGAAACGGCGGCAATGACAGCATGGTTGGCGGTGCCAACGATGATCGCTACGAAGTCGATTCGATTGGTGACATCGTCGTTGAAGGAGCCGGGGCTGGAAGTGGCTGGGATACTGTCCGAACCACCCTGTCATCGTTCACCCTTAACTATGCCAACGTCGAAGTCCTCTGGTACATCGGCAATGGGAACTTCCATGGCATTGGCAACGAGCTTGATAATACCCTCCTTGGAAGCGGCAACATCGGCAACGATACCCTCGACGGGGCTGGTGGCGCAGACATCCTCGCCGGTCAGGGCGGCGATGACACGTACATCGTTGATAAGTTCGACCGGATCGACGAGCGGTTCAATGACGGTATCGACACTGCTATCACTAAGGGCATCGGCGAATACCGGCTGGATGCCGCTGTCGAGAACCTAACCCAAACCTCTGACGAGAACCTCGCCTTCATCGGCCACGGCAACGCTCTGAACAATGTAATCCGCGCCAGCAATAAGGCTTCGCACCAATTGTTCGGATATGAGGGAAACGACCATCTGATCAGTGGCGGGAGCGCCAATACTCTCGATGGCGGTTCTGGGAATGACACCCTTGAGGGATCGGCTGGTGCTTCGGACGTTGGCAAGCTGAGCGGCAAGCGTTCGGACTACACAATCTTGGAGACGAAGAGCAAGATTGTTCTAAACGACAAGCGCGGGGTTGATGGAACTGACACGTTCCTGAGCGTGGAGACCTTCTCGTTCTCTGACGGTCAGGTGACAATGAGCGACCTCATCGGGAGCCCCAAGCCAGTTGATCCCGTGCCGCCTCCTGGCCACCCCAGCCCGATCCCTCCCGCACAGCCACCGGGTACGCCGGTTCCGCTCCAGGAAGTCTTCACAGGCGACCGAGGCAACAACACGATCCACGGCAACGAGGGCAAGAACGTCATCAAGGGCTTTAGTGGCAACGACCGGCTATACGGCCATGAGGGTAGCGACAAAATCTATGGGGGCTTGGGTTTGGATTGGCTCCACGGGGGATCGGGTAAGGACAAGTTCGTGTTCGACACTAAGCCGAGCAAGAACAACATCGACCAGATCAGGGACTTCAAGAAGGGTGAAGACACCATCTGGCTCGACAATGCCGACTTTACGAAGGTCGGCAAGATCAAGGCTATGAAGGCATCAGCCTTTTGGTCCAGCAAGACCGGCAAGGCTCACGACGCCAATGATCGGGTCATCTACGACAAGGATAGCGGCGTTCTCTACTACGACGCAGACGGGACCGGCTCCAAGGCTGGTGTGGCTTTTGCTACGATCTCCAAGAACCTTGCTCTGACTGCCAAGGACTTCCTGATCGTCTGAGGGTGAAGCAACCTAAGACAAGAAGCCCCGGAGTGGTCCGGGGCTTCGAGTTTCCAAAGTCCCTGCCAATGGCCCACGATATCGAACGCTGGATTCTATTGAACAGAATGAATGGCGACGATTCATCGAGGCGTCATGGTCTCTGTTCAGCCATCGTTGTCTTCCGGCATCGACTCGATGTTCCCGATGCCCCAGGCACGGTGACCGGCTCGCCGTTCGAGAGCCTCAACCTGTCGCAGAAGCTGGATCGAGAGTGTAGCCTCTCGCCGGAAGCCCTCATCGCCAGGGTCGCTGCCGAGACGCATTTGCATATCACGCGTTCTCGCTTCGAGGGCTCGTCTCAGAACGCTCAACTGCTCTTTATTCAGTTCGAGAAACATCATCACGCCGTATGCTCCAGCTTCCTATGCTGCGAGTATTCGCTCGACCCAAGCAGGCACGGTCTGAGTTGCAGGTCCATAGTGCGTCTCATCAAAGAGCCAAGCGTTGTCCGATGGTTCCAGATTGATCTCGCAGGTTCGTATCCCAAGGTGCTTGGCTTGCTCGACGAACCCTGCGGCGGGATAGACCGACCCTGAAGTTCCAACTGAGACGAATAGGTCTGCCTGAGCCAACCTCTCTTCGATGGAATCCATTTGCATTGGTACCTCACCGAACCAGACAACGTCGGGTCAGAGGGTTCCTGTATGGTCGCAGTTCGGACAGGGGTTGCTGACACTCAGGTCTTCGAACCAGGGTGTCGCCGCAGCGCAGCCCGTGCATCGCGCCTTAAGAAGCTCGCCGTGCATATGGATGACGCGCTCCGACCCCGCGCGCTCATGCAGATCATCGATGTTCTGGGTCACGAGGAAGAGACTGCCGTGCCCAGCCAGTCCTGCTTGCAGATGGGCAAGCGCGCAATGCGCCGCATTGGGCTCAGCCGACAGGAGGTTCTTCCTGCGCATGTTGTAGAAGGCGTGAACCTCGTCGGGATTGCTGGCGAAGGCACCAGGAGTGGCCAGCTTCATCGGATCAAAGCGGGACCAGAGCCCATCCTTATCGCGGAAGGTGTCCAGACCGCTCTCGACTGAGAGACCAGCCCCGGTCAGCACGAAGATATTCATGGCTCCTCCTGTAGATCGCTGTGACCACGATACTGCATCTCTTTCCAGCCGCCTGGCGACGTAGGTCAGGCGGCTTCGCCCAGTCCGCGCCGCATCACGAATATGGTTGGTGTCTCTTGAACAATCCCAAAGCCATGTTGCTGATAGAAATGGAAAGCTGGGTTGTTCTTGAACACAAACAGCGCCATCGACTTCGCCGCCCCGCGCCTTTCTTCCAGGAGCAGTCGCATGACTCGTGAGCGAATCCCCTGACGCTGATAAGGGGGAGAGATATAGAGTTGCTTCAGGAAGAGTTCGTCCTCTGCCTCTCGGAACTCAACCCAACCGATATCCTCCCGGCCATCGAGAGTGATGATCCGAGTGTCGTTCTGACGCCATAGGCTGGCGAACTGAGCCTCTTGGTCTTGATCGACCCACTCCATCCAAGCAGTTGCCAGGGGTTTGATCGTTTGGACATAGAGATCGAGAGCAAAGGTGTAGTCGGCTGAAAGTGCCGGTCGAAGGGCGATCATCGTTTTGTCTGGGGAAGAAAAAGTTTCGATCTGGCCAGAGCACTTCGCCCACGTCACTTGAGGGCGGTGCGCTGATCGCTCCTCACTAACACAACAGGGCAGCCGACCGCTACTTTCAGCGAGTGCAGGAGCCCTTTCGGGCATCTGCCTGTCGTATGCTCCCAGTCACATCAACGTCTTTGGTGTTAGTCGCGAGCTTGGCGAAAGCAGTCGTCCAAGAATACGCAAAATCTGGAACTGATCGGCTACAACAGAATTATTTGAATATACGGACCCACTATTTACCCCGCATTCCCCTTGTGCATTGGGTCCAACACTTACGAGAGATTGCTCGACCCGGCGCTTGCACAAGCAGCCGGGTTCTTTTTGCCTCTTCGGGACCGGCTCTTGCTTCCTAATCTGCTCAGCACCGCCTAATGCTTGCAAGACGTTAGCGATGGTCCTCCAGGGCCTGAGGCTGGGTACGGCACGGTCGTCAGCACAATTGGGCGGCTCGTTGATGTGCTCTTAACCGGGCTCGCCTGGACCTCACCAAAGGGCGAGGTGGTCGAGAGAATTAGCGGCGTCTTCTCAGGAGTAGTGTTGATCTTGATCTGCTCGTCATGGGCAGTGGTCTTTATAAGTTTCATCCAGCGCCTCCCAGGCTGTTATAAGGGCGTCCTTGTTTCACTTCCCACGTGAGGAGTTATGTGGACGCTCTTGCACCGTGCAAGCCAGCACAATTAGCGATACTTTCCAGCATGAAGGGTGAAGGCGCAATGAACACATTCTGCGGCGGCTTGCCACTTACGGGTAACCAGCCTCGCCGAGCTACTACGAAGAGCCTATTCCCGCCGAGAACGGGACAGTGAGCACGATGTGGTCGGTTTCATCGGCGACCTCGATGGCCATGCTGTTAAGGGCTCCAGGTGGCAGGTCGTCCCAGAGGTGGCAAAGCTTGCGCGCTACATTCACGGCTTCCGTTCGAGCCTCATGGATGTCGGCCACTTCCGTCCCTACAAGGTCTCGGTCGCGATCAGTACCGTCGTGAACATGGAAATAGTAGCGGGGCATGACTTCTCAGGTTCCGGCAAAGATGATCGGCGGGTTGATCGAAGTCTGGCCTAAGGATCGGTCGAAGGGTAATCCTTGTCCTTGCCCGAGAAAGAACAGGTTCTGATCTGGCCAGCACACCGTACCCAGACTACCCTAAGACGATGCGCTAATCACAGTGTTATCACAACAGATCAGCTAAGAGTTACACTCAGCGAGCGCGGGACTCCTTTCGGGACCCTGACTGCTTCACGCTTCCGGTTATCTCAACCCCTTCTGTGTTGACCGCAAGCTTGCCACCAGACCTAACGGCATCTGTGTTCCACGCGATGTTCTCGGCTGGGAGCAGATGGGCGACAAGCTTGCGGGTTGCACGGGAAAGGTGCTTGCCTGCCTGTGCCAAGGGCTTGAAGTCTTCGAGCTTGTGTCTCTCTCCCGGTCGGCCCGTGAATACCCGTAGACTATCAGGAAACATCACCATGTCGCCGGGACGTAGGGTACTGTCAGCCAGAAGGGCCGGAACAGGATTAGCAATCTCACCAGCAGCTTTCGGCACTATCGGCTTCTTTATCTCTGGCTGCTCCACGGCAACAAGCTTTGGACGCGGTCGAGCCTTGCGTCTGGGCTGGATTACAGGATTGGGCTGGTACTCGAATTGTTGGCTTACCGGGGGTGAGGCAACGGGCTGAGAGGAGGCTCTGAAGAAGCCAAAGAAGTCCTGGGCTCGGGCAGGCACAGTGCTGACAGCAAGTGGGAGGATTAGAGCAAGACCCAAGACGCTACAGGGCTTTGCAAACCCATTCCCGAACCTTGGCATTCCCGCCTCCCCTTGTTGAAGGAACCAACGTAGCCAAGCTTTTCGGGTTCCTACTACTTAGGTGCGGCGAAGAAATAAACATCTGTTAGCAAAACGTGCCCGTTAGGCTGGAACACCACGTAGCATCCCTCGTTGATCCTCCACCTCCAGCAAGAGAGCGAACAGGTAGGGGATTTCGATGGGCCGTGCAGCATCCGATGATTGGCCGGAAGACTACCTGATCGTTGTGCCTCATGCCTGGAGAGACGATGATCTCTGGCTGGAAATCCAGGCTGAGACGCAAGAGCGGATCGGCACGACCCTGCGTGAGATGTATGCGGACTTGGGACGGCTCCCGCTTTCTCCCAGCCTGATGCTTGTCGTCTGTCAGATCGAGGCAGACCGAGGGGCTCCCACGCTTCATGGTTGAAGACTCTCTGCGGGACGAAATACTGGCAGCGGTCCCCCATCTTCGAGGCTGAGTTGTGCAGTGTGGCGGTCGGCACGATGAAGAGCCGGGTCAACCGGGCACGGTCGAAGCTGGCCCTGCTTCTGGACCTCACCAGCGAATCTGAACTCGGGCCTGACGCTGTGACCAGAGCGGCTCTGGCTGGGTAAGCTGCCCGTTCGATCTATGGAAAGATCAGGTCTGCTGCTGGGGTTTACCGAGGGACCCACATGTCTGTTGAGGACGCCGTAACGAGCTTGACCCTTCATGCTCCCGCTGTAGATTGAGAACAAGTCAGGAACATGAATCGGCGCAGCACACGATTGCGCCTTGATGGAGTAGCAGCATGCTTGGTGAAGTGAGCTTCCACAGCAGACCGCAATGGCACGTGTGGGCTCAGTACACTGTGCTTACAGGATCACTCATCGTTGCAATCACGGTCGCTGCGAGTGTCTAAATCCTGAGTGAGGTCCCAGCCCAGTGTGCTGCCGGTCGGCACAGGTTACTACCTTGGCTTTGTACTCGATTTATTCGCTCAAGGGCAGCTTCGATATTTGGAGGTAAGGGCTGCTGGATGATGTCAGCGTAGAAGCTGCGGAGGTCGTCACTGATGGTGCGCAGAAGCTCCTCGTCAGACACCAACGAGTTCCGTCGTCCACCCTCACTGAGACCTCCCACTGCCGCCCCCAAATCACCGCCTTAGTAGACGTAGCGGGTCGTTGAGAAAGCGTTAACCATATTTGTGAGAGCCTGTGTATAATGGGCAGAGGGTGAGACTTTCTTGCATCAGCCACTTGCCTGCGCCCGTCCACAATGGAGGCGGTACAGTGCGAACGCTGGGGCTGGCATCAAGCCTTATCGCTCTCGTGCAGCCGACCAGTACCGCTGCTCAGCGTGTGATCACAACGCTAAATTTGGCTGTTCAGGTTCGATTCACGTCAGATGGCCAAGGCTCACCGCATGACTAAGCACCCAGGCAGCAAGCCGCTTGTCCTTGTTTTGGAGGATGAGGCCATCATTGCCCTCAATCTCCAGGACGAGTTGCAGGATGCAGGCCATGAGGTTGTCGGTCCCTTCACAGACTGCTCTGCCGCTTTGGGATGGCTTCAGACCGCGACACCTGACATGGCTATTCTGGATGCCACGCTCAACGATGGCTCATGCCATAGCGTGGCTGCCGAGCTCAGCCGTCGTGGGGTGCCCTTCCTGATCTACTCAGGCCATCAGGAGGATCGCCAGCTTCTATCCGAGTTCGACCACATCATCTGGATCGAGAAGCCTGTTCCGTTTGGTATCTTGGTTCAGGAATGTCAGCAGCTTCTGGTCGGCTGCGACTAAATTGCTTGGGGAAATCAGCCACTTCTCTCGAACTAACATAGGTTAAACACGTTCTCACGGGTGGTCCCAACGGTAACTGGCTCGTGTTGAACGATAAACTACTCCCTGCCTGGAAAGAGAAAGACCGGCTCGCAGCCCTGCGCAGCTACCGGGTTCTCGACACGCCGCCAGAGCCTGTGTTCAACGATCTGGTTGAGCTTGCCGCTCGTGCCTGTCAGGCTCCCATTGCTCTGATCAGTCTCATTGATGACCGTAGGCAATGGTTCAAAGCCGAGGTCGGGCTTGGGATGCGTGAGACACCTCTGGATCGCTCGATCTGCCTCACGGCCATGCTTCTGCCGGGGCTGACCATCGTTCCTGACCTGACCGAGGACCCCCGCTTTGCTCGCAACCCGCTGGTGACCGGAGAGCCACATCTGCGCTTTTATGCCGGGGCTGTGCTGAAAACACCTGATGGAGTGCCCTTGGGAGCCTTGTGTGTGCTCGATTGCGTACCGCGTGACCTGACAGAGGAGCAGGTATCGACCCTGACCATGCTGGCGCGGCAGGTGATGTCGCAACTGGAGCTGCGCCGTGCCCTTGCTGAGCGGGAGGAGCGGCTGGAGGCCAGCCACAAGATTGAGCGGCGGCAAGCTTTGCTGGTGCGTGAGCTTCACCACCGGGTGAAGAATACTTTGGCCACGGTCCAGGCGCTGGTCGGGGCAACAGGCCGATCCAGTGGCAGCTTTGACGCGTTCTACCGTTCCTTCTCAAAGCGCATCGCCTCACTCGCGAAAACTCATAATCTTTTGACCGAAGACTACTGGCAAACGGCAACCCTGCGGGAGATTGCTCTCACGGAGCTAAAGCCGTTTGCCGAGAGCCGACAGCCTCGCTTTATGTTGATCGGACCACCGGTTGAGCTATCGGCTGATCTGGCTGTGCCAGTCGGTATGGCGCTTCACGAACTCACCACAAATGCCGTCCGGTATGGGGCTCTCTCAGTTCCAGGTGGACACGTCGAAGTCAGGTGGAGCGTGGGTGAGACTGAGGGTGTCAGGAGGCTCCATCTGGAATGGCGCGAGTTCGGCGGACCCACCGTGGAGGAGCCGCAGCACCGAGGCTTTGGCTCAACCCTTCTCCAGCGGGTACTTCCGATGCAGTGTAAAGCCGAGGTGGAGGTACAGTACACCCGAGAGGGTTTGCAGTTCCAGATGGACGCGCCGCTCATTGAGCAGCGACTGGTTCCAGCCTATTAGACCGGCTGTTGGAAAGCTTATAGCTTGTTCTCAGTCTGAGAGACTGGTATTCGCGCCGCATATAACCGATCTCGCCTCTCTCGCGACTTCAACATAACTTCTTGGGCTTAGGCTATATTGTGCTCGATCTTTCATCTCGCCACATCGACACAGCCAAGCTTCTGGAGGCGGTGAACTGGTCTGAGACAGCGGTCGGATCACGGGAAGGTTGGTCACCAAGTCTCCAGCTTGCAACGAGCATCGTTCTCTCGTCCGGTTTGCCCATGGCGCTGCGCTGGGGACCCGACTTCATCATGATCTACAATGATACCTACAGGCCCGTCTTAGGGGACAAACACCCATGGGCCTTTGGTCGCTCTGCTTGTGAAGTCTGGCCAGAGGTTTGGCCAGAGATCGGACCAGCCCATGAGGCTATCCTGGCAGGTCACAGCGGCCCTTTGTTCTTCGAGAACCGATCCCTTCTCATCAGCCGTGGGGCAGCAGGATCAGAGACGGCGCAGTTTACCCTCAGCTATAGCCCTATTCCAGATGCCACCGTGCCAACAGGAGTCGGGGGCGTTCTCGTCTCCGGCGTCGAAACCACAGAACGTTTTCAGGCGGAAGCGCGCTTGGAGGCGGCTGAGGCAAAAGCTCGTGCGACGGCAAATCGGCTTGCTGCTGTTCTGGAGAGCACGGGAGATTGCGTTTTTGTCCTGGATACAGCATGGCGCTTCTCATTTCTGAACACGCAAGCCCGAGAGGAGATCGCTTACGGACGTGACCTCCTTGGCGGCAACCTCTGGGACGAGTTCCCGCATGCAGTCGGAACTGTGTTCTGGGACAACTACCAGCGGGTCATGACTGAGAGGGTGCCGGCGACCTTTGAGGCTTACTACCCTCCACCCTTGGCAACATGGTACGAGGTGAACGCTTACCCCTCTGAGGAGGGCATTGTGGTATTCTTCCGCAACATCAACGAGCGCCATGCGGCGCAGGAGCGCCAAAGCCTTCTGATCCGGGAACTGCATCATCGGGTGAGAAACACCCTGGCAACAGTTCAGGCGATCTTTAGCCTTACCGTCCGGTCGGCAACCAGCTTCAGTCAGTTCTCTGATGCCTTCACCGCCAGAATAAGCTCGCTTGCCAAAACACACCTGATCCTGACCGAGGACGAACAACAAGCCGCCTCCTTGCATGATCTGCTGCGTCTTGAACTTGCAAGCTTTGAGAACCCACGCTCTCGGCGGGTGAGGCTTGAAGGACCAAAGGTTCGGTTGCCCTCGGAAGTGGCAGTACCCTTCGCAATGGCTGTCCACGAACTCACAGCCAATGCTGCCAAGTATGGGGCACTCTCACAGCCTAAAGGGCACATTGATGTGACCTGGGATGTGCGAGCGGATGGGGAGGCTCAGTCGCTCCATTTGGAATGGATCGAGCGAGATGGTCCCGTGGTTCATGCCCCAACACACCACGGGTTTGGCGAGCGTCTGCTCAAACGCATGCTCACGGCCCAAGCTCGGGCACAGGTGCAGACGGAGTACCGTCCTGAGGGGCTTCGTTTCATTGTTGATCT
Organism: Microvirga aerilata; assembly: GCF_016743775.1. Classification (GTDB taxonomy): domain Bacteria; phylum Pseudomonadota; class Alphaproteobacteria; order Rhizobiales; family Beijerinckiaceae; genus Microvirga; species Microvirga aerilata. Next base: position 18,016 of record NZ_JAEQMY010000068.1, read on the forward strand.
ACCCTTGAGCCGATGACGTGGCACAAGCTTATGAACACCCACATAGACCCGCTTGACCAAGGTGTAGAGCTTGCTGTGTCGCCTTGGGACAGCGGCCTTACTAACTTTACAGTGCGCACTTCGAGCTAAAACCGAGGTAAAACAAAGGGTGGGAACCTTCTAATCCAACGCAGTCCGAGGGGTCGTCTCAAAGGAAAGAATTTTATGCCTATGAAGTATGTCATGCTCAGACTGGATGGTGGCGAGTTGCTCCCGTTGCTCTTTCCGGAATTCATGCAGCACTCCCACATGGCTCAGTCCGTTCCGGCAACAGTGGTGAGCGCCGGTCACGTCTCCCTGGAGGACGGAAAGATCGTTGCTCGTGGCGCATCAAGTTCACTGGATGTCCTCTCACGCGAGGAGGATAGCGGGATCATCCAGGCGTATTTTGACGGGGAGAACGTCATTCAGCAGGAACTTTAACCCTCTGCGGGGTCGCAGTAGCTCTGGGGATGCGAAACCATCTTGTCATTACCGCCTGTGCTACCCCTTCCGATGGGGAGCGTACCCGTGATCTGTTCGGCCATAATCCGGCACGTTATGGTTCCGATCTCGCCTTTCCCCGTGGATCATCCAGCCCAGTACATATCCGGCAACTCCTGCCATAAACAGCGCCAGCAACGGGTTTCCTATCACCCGGTTCGTCACGGCTCGCTGGCCTTCACGAATGTACCGCTCTGCCTCCGGGTATTGCTCTCGTGCTTGTCGGGCGTAGTGTTCGCCTCGGCTGTACGCCTGACGGGCTGCTCCAGACGCGTGATCAGCAACGTCGGACAGGGCTTCCCGCACCTGATCCCGAAGGTGCTCGGCAGTATCCTGCTCCGGTTCGCCCTGCTGGTTGTCGCCTGATGAGGAACGAGCCTCCTGATCGGGACGATCAGGCTCAGGACCTTTGGTGATGGTCACAGAGACCGGATCACTCGTGGGGAAGGTCTCCTCGATAGCGTGGTCGAGCCGTGTGTCCAGGTTCTCCTGGGAGTTCTCGGGCAGCTTACTGTCCGGGGGACAATCCGCAGACTGGCGATCCTCCGCATCGAGAGCGGATTGGCTGCTGATACCGGGTCCGTTCACCATAGGAGCCCTCCAGAACACTCAAGGCAGGTTCAAAAGCAACCTGCAATCCCGGAATAACACCAAGGGTTTGAGGCCAGTTCCGCTTCGAGGGTTTTGTACCTATTCGGGGTGAGGTGTTCTCATTCGCCCCAATATGGGTTCATCCTTATCGAGTGAAAGGGAGAACATTCATGGCCGGTAAGTCTCGCATGCGCCCCTCGTTCAAGAAGCACACCCGCCGCTACAAGGAGGTGATTGCCCCAGCCAAGACCCTCGAAGGGCAGAGGAGGCTCACAAAAAAGCGCCGCTACGCCAACCGTCACGGTTAGCGCCGACGCCGTATCCTCTGGAGCAAACCTCAGCGGGGCGGTCTAAACTCAGGAGCGACCCTCAGTTCGTCCTTGGTGATGGTCATCATCAGAACAGCATAATCTGGAGTAGATCGGCTTCGGGGTCGAAAAGAACCCTGGTCTGCTTTGAATAGCACCAGGGTTTTCTCGTGAATGCAGCACGAGATCGACCGGGAGCAACTTGCAGCAGGGACAAGTCCTGACGCCATCCAGGAGCGATCTAACGCTCAGCTTGAGGAACGCCGCCAGCGGGAACGCGAGCCTTATGTGCGGCTGACTCCCGCTTTCTACGTGGCTATGACGATCATGGAACTCCGTCGCCGCCGCATTTTGCTCCCCGATACGGAAAGACTGGAGTATAATGGCCGAGCCGGTCGCGCATTGACAGGAGGTGAGCCATGAACAGGCATCACACCCTCGCATGGATCGCGTTCAGCGTTTCTGCCGCAGCCTTCGTTGTTCCGGCAGCCGCCCAGTTCCCAACGCCTGAAGTTCCCAAGTCTGAGCCCGAGTACATGGCCAAGGCAAAGACCGCCGCTCCCGAGGATATCGTGAGCAAAGCCACGATCATCATGCCCCAGAGTCACGGCAGTGCCAAAACCCTGCAATCCGGCTCCAACGGCTTCACTTGCATGGTCACATCGGATGGTACCCCAGCCTGCGCCGATGCGAACGGGATGGAGTGGTTCAAGGCGGTTGAGACCAAGGCACCACCACCCGAAAAGACCGGGTTCATCTACATGATGGCCGGTGATACGGGCACGAGCAACCATGATCCCTATGCAACGGACAAAAGCCATTGGGTTCAGACAGGACCGCACGTCATGATCGTCGGCAAGGCCGCACGGGAGATGGCGAGCATTTACCCAAGACCGATGGACCCTGATCCGTCACAAGCTTATGTCATGTTTCCAGGAACACCATACGAGCACCTGATGCTTCCGGTGTCGCCAGTTAAGGCACCAACGCATTGAAAGCTCGAACTCTGCCGCCGTGCCGAGAGACCGGCGACACGGCGGCTTTTGCCGAACTATGTTCTGCACATCCCGCTTTACGTTGTCTCGATTGCAACACCGACCCCTCCGAGCAGGAACAGCTACTTGATAAGTTTAGCTGTTGGCTACCAGAGCCCAAAGACCACGGCCCACCAGCACAAGCCAATGCAGATCACAACGGCTGTCCAGTTCAGGATACAGGCGAGAGCGCCATCTGCTGGTGCGATCTCACGGCTGTTCTCTTTCGGAGGCAGGTCTACGGGCATTGCGTACCAACCTTCCCAGTCTTGAGCCAAAAGGCCAGAGATTGAGCGACACAATTAGAGCGGAAAGCTCTACCTGCTCTGCTCATGGCAATCGCGAACGGCGCGGCTGGCATTGATCCAACGGCTGCTGGGCTTCACCCCCAACCATTGCCGATCAGGCTCTATCGTCAACACCCTCGCGTCCGCAGCCTCTGCTACCTGCTGCATGGTACGGCGAGCAGCACGAGCCTCCTCGATCAGCGCCAACTG
>NZ_JAEQMY010000069.1 GCF_016743775.1 Microvirga aerilata
AGCGCCTCTCGGATTTCCCTGGCCGCTGTTGAAGCCGCAGAATGGCTTAAGAAGCCTTTGTTTTAAGCCAGTTTGAGAAAATTTTAGGAAAGCCCTCCTCTGCCCAGCTGGTTAACAAAATGGCTTGAGAAACGTCTTCAAACGGTCAGTTGAATGCCGCGCCCATCCTTGTACAGCCCGCTGGGCAATTGACATTACTGCGGCGCCCCCCCCCCCTCTGCGCCTGCAGTTAGGTTGGTTGTCACCTACTGCTGCTCGGATCAGTTCCACAATTTTGATAAATTAGCGCATTACTCAATGTCAGAATGACCTTTGATGACGGGCGTAATGTAGAAGGGGCAGAACACCTAGGTCCTGCCCCAAGGCATCACTGCTTGTTGGCTTTATAAGTTGCGTAGAGTTCGTCTAGCTTTGAGAAGACGAATGAACCGAACTCCGGATCGATGCTTTTATCGATCTGCAGGGTGTACTTCGTCTCTGTATCATTAACTTTTGCGAGACGACGCCCATCCGGATCTTTCCAGAAGCTGAACTCTGAGAGCAAAGTCTGTGGAGCTACACGCTCCTTCTTTGACAGCTTCGCGAAGAGCGTCAGGAATCTCTCGTCGGATTCGAGTTTCAGAAAGTCTGGTTTCTTGATGATTTCACGGGCTCGGTCGACACCATTAGCCTCCAGAATAAGTGCAAGGAAGTCCAACCACCTCGGCCTTCCAATGTTTGGTGCACGCCCAATTGCATTGATGATATCTGCGGGGATCTTGGTTGCGATAGACACAAGTGACGATAGATCACCCTTCCTGACAGAAAGAGCTGCCATAATCGTCGCGCGCGTGAACTTGCGCTCCTCAAGGGTCGCTGCAAAACGTGCCCGCTCAATGTAGGACAGATCCAGACGCTCGTTGTTCTCCTGCCCTTGGGCAATCACTAGATCTTCATCGCTCAGATCCTTGATTACGGCTCTGACCTTAATGCCCAAGGCTGCCGCGGCGGCAACGCGACGATGACCAAATGCAATCTGGTACCGCCCCACGATCTCTGGGTGAGGTCGCACAAGGATGGGGACGATTTGCCCCTGGCTCTTAATCTGCTCCTTCAGACTAGCCAAGGCGTCATCTGATCTGTCCATTCGGTCAGATACAAAGGACCCATCGATCTTGTCAGTTTCGATCTCGACAACGGTGTGGCCGGACTCGATCTGAGCTTTGAGAGCTGCAATCTCAGCCTCCGATTGCCCCTTCATGTTCTCAAGGGCAGCTCCCATTGCGCCTACAGGAGCGCGGCCTTCCGACATCATCGCAGCGAACCTTGAACGTTTCTCGTCAACGGTCGGCTGCGGTTGCTTTGGCATCTGAACGACCGCCTTGAGGCTTTCTCCCTCATCGGCTTGTTCCAGGCTAGCTTTCAAAATCGCCTGCAAATCCCGTGCCATTAGACCCTCCCCCAGGCCTGCATGATGAGTGCTTCAATCTCGCCGTTAACATTGTTCATCGCATCGATCGCGCGGTCGAACGTGGATTTTGTGAATTGCTCCCGTGACACCTCATAGATGGTTTGCTTCGTCAGACCAGCGTCCGAAATCGCGGTGCTCTTTAGCATAGCGTTTGTCAGAACGTGCTGTCCGAACATCGTACGCATGAAGTCGACCATTTGGCTCTGAGGCCCGTCGCCTGGTTCGAACCTAGTAATCAAGTAGCGAGTGAAATCGTACTTCATGCTGCTGCCATTTTCCCGGACGACGCGAAGCATTTCGGAGGCCATCGTGAGGAATTGGCACATCGACATGACATCGAGCATCTGGGGATGAACAGTGACGACCATCGACGTGGAGGCGCTGAGCGCCGCAAGCGTGAGGAACCCGAGTTGCGGTGGGCAGTCGATTACGACAACGTCATATCTCTCCTCCACTGCTTTGAGGCTCATGCCGATGCGCTTGAAAAAGGGTGTTGACGGGTTCTGCCGATCCATCAGCGCCTTAGGCGTCTCGTGCTCGAACTCCATGAGTTCAAGATTTGCCGGGATGATATCGAGGCCAGGGAAGTAGGTTTTCCGGATGATCTCCTCCGGATGTCGCTGTTCCCCATCGTAGCGGATCGATCCGTAGAGAGTCTGGTTCGGATCCAGGTCGAATTCTGGCTGGATTCCATGGAGTGCCGAGAGGCTTGCCTGAGGGTCGAGATCGATAGCCAAGACCCTGTAACCTTGCAGGGCAAGATATTGAGCGAGATGAGCAGAGGTAGTGGTCTTTCCGCTTCCACCCTTGAAATTTACGCAGGAAATGACCTGCAGATGTTCGCTTCCGGTTCGGTGCTTCATGTAACGCCGGTCGGACTTGCCCGTCTCATCAAGGTACTGCCGAAGTGCATGGAGGTCTTCCAAGCTATACTGTCTCCTCCCGTTCGGCAGCATCTCGGCCTGAGGCCCCTTCCCTTCCAAGGAGAGTTGACGCAGGTAGGCATCGACAACACCAAGAATCTTGGCGGCCTCACCAGACGTGAACTTGCGAAGTGTTTTGCGAGCGAGCGGCGGATAGAGAGCAAGGCGTTGGGATTGAAGCTGCTTGGAGAGATCCCTTGCATGAATGCCAATCAGTTCATCCACCCACTGGGACTCATCGACGAGTCCCTCAGTTTTTTGCTGCGCGAGAGCCATGGCATTCCTCATGGATACGGAAACGGGCCAAAAAATTAGCTGTTTCCGTAGTTGGCCCTGAAATCCTTTCCGATTTGTTAACATTACCAGTCTGGCGGAGGATTTTTTTATCGAGGGGTCATTCTATGCAAGCGTTGGCGCCGAATAGGCGGTTTGTAGCTGCAAACTAGATCTTCCTATCTAGTCACGCGAGTTGCAGTTTAGGCCCTCTGCAAGCCGCCTCCAGATCAAACGTGACAAGTGGACCAAGTATGATCAGCGCGGCGAATATCGAAACTTTGTTGCTTAGACCGGAGACGAGGTGGGAGTGCAGCAACTGGACTTGGTTTGCAGCTACAAACTAGCGAGTGTTCGACCTGTCGATGATGATCTAGAAGCCACCGTCCCTGCTAAATCGATGCATTGTCGAGGACCGCGTTGCCGGTTTGCAGCTACAAACTTCCTAGGTATGCTGCCGAAGTCCTACCCTGTGGATTCAGCCGCGGTCTTATGGTGTGCAACCTCAAGACCTATGATTGGTCCGCGGTGCAGCTGTCAGCCTCAAAGCTTTTCTAAGCTATGAAAGGTAGGCCGTTCAGACGCATTTGAAGTTTAGGGCATATCGAGATCAAATCCCAATGTGCCCTCGCCATTATGGCTGGTTTGCAGCTACAAACTTGGTTCTCTTGATTGACGCTATAGCTGTCTGACGAATAAATAACTCCTCCAGTAGATTTGCTTTGAGCATGCTCCTGCTGATCGTTGTAGCTGGCTGCCTGCTGGATCGATTTGTGTGCTGACTGGCGCATAGCATCCACAAGCGGGACCCCATCGCGTCCGGCTTGAGTTCTAAAGCCTGGCCGCAGCACGCGGGCGCTGAAATCCGCTAGTTCCTCTGCGACCATCCGGAAGCGCTTCTTCAGGTTGAGATTGACCAATTGCGAAGCGAGAGAGTTCGCCTCAACGGAGCCGACCTTTGGGATGTTGCGGAAGATTAACCATGAGGTGATCTCGGCGAACTACAACGACCCATGCAGGGGCCATAGCCGCCTGCCCTAACGCTAAGACGAAGGCAACCCTGCCCTGCCGTGATTGTCTACGTGCAGCATGCTTCCTTGGAGAAAATCGGACATTGGCTGAATTGCTTAATCAAATGGCTATATGCGCCCGAAGCAATCCAGCCATGCCCTTAGTAATACTCGGCTATTTCAAGTAGTTGTACTGGATTTATAGTCCTTTGCTTCCAGACCAGGCACCCCTACATTCGAAGAACTATCATTGTTTGAATCCGTTTTTCCATTGCTCGATTCTTTATTTGGATTGGACTGCCTCGCGCGCAGACGCGACGCTGGAGCATGGCTGACTACAAGATCCAATATCTGGTGCTTGGCCGTTGTGACCTAGATGCCAACATGGCCCGGTTTTACGTACGATCCATTGAGGCGAGCCTGTTCGGTGATGCGGCCCGCATCCGCGAGTGGGGCCGTACCGGCACTTCGGGACATCGCAAGATCGAACTGTACGAAAGCGAAGGCAGAACGGTCGAGGCACTTGAGACGTGGCTGCGCCGAAAGCAGATGCGGGGCTACGGCGCGCGGCACCGCTCCCCCTAAATGGACCTTCATACGGCACAAAAACAGCCCTCGATCGTTGGAGTATTTGACAACACCCCGACTGTTGGCATAAACTCCAACATTAAGGCTGAACTCCTGCTCCGTGAGCGCCACCAGATTGCGGACAACGCTTTCGTCGAACTGCGCGTCTGGCGGGTCCCACACCCGGTGCGCGGGTCGGAGCACGAGTACAAGTACGCGCTGACCTATGTCGTGAAGGGCATTTGCGTGCTTCGCTACGACAACGAAGCCGGGAAGGGCGATCACAAGCACGTCGGACCGATTGAGACCGGCTACCGCTTCACCACCCCAGCCCAGCTGCTCGCTGACTTCTGGCGCGACGTCGACCAATGGAGGCCCGAATGACCACAGTGACCCTTTCCGTCGCATCTCGTGAGGACGTAACCCGGCGTGCGCTTGCCGCCTTCGAGGGCGAGGCTCAGGGCGCGCATATCTCGTTCGCTTCCGTCGAACTCCTCTGGCAGACGCTGACGAAGAAGCGCTGGGAGATCCTCAAGGTCATGACAGGGCAGGGCCCTTTAAGAATCCGCGAGATCGCCCGCCGCGTCGATCGTGATGTGAAGGCCGTGCACGGGGACGTTCATGCTCTTCTCGAGGCGGGCGTCATCGACAGGACGGGCGAGGGACTGGTCGTGTTTCCCTACGACGCCGTTCACGTCGACTTTATGCTAAAGGCTGTTTGAACCGAGTGAAGAACTGGCGACGCCGGCGCAATCGGGGCTCGCGGAGCCTCCTGGATCGGCCGGCGTCGGGCCTCAAGATCGCAGCAGTCCAGCGGACGAAACCGAGAGAGACCGACGATCACGTTACGCCCTTTACGTCTAAGGGAAAGTCCTCCGGAAGTGTGAGGAGTCTGCTAATTTATCTCTTCGTCCGCGCCGCCTTGATCATCTTCGCCTACGCGGTGAGCTTCGTTCCACCAGGCGGGCTGAAGCGGGGATGTCAGCTCTCGCCCTGAGCTTCTGGCGGGAGCGCAAGCCCGTGCTTCTTCGCCCTGTCGAGTTGCTTCTTCACTGATGAGGCTGACCATGTGAGGCCGCCACGTGGCGTCCGCTCCCGCATGCGCTCGAGTTGCGCCCCGATGTCCCTTAACGAGAGGCCTGGGTCGGTCATGGCGATACCGGCGATCAGCGTCATGAGGCGGTCCTCCGGGTTCTTGCGTGGGGCAGGGCGGAGGAGGGCAGGGTCGGCCATGTGCTGCGACACGAGCTTGCCGACGGCCCGCCGCAGCCGGGTCACGGTCCACGATTGGCCGCTGTTGCCGAGGACACGAACAACATCCTCCCAAGGGTGCTGCGGGCGCATGCGGCGAACTGTGGGCATCCATCGATCTGCGCCGGCAATCAGATCGTCCAAGTAGACCTTCTCGCGGGCGAGGGCGATCTTCCGGATCGCCTCCGGCCGGCGCTCACGCATGCCCGGATTGCCCGGTTTCTTGCCCCGCGCTGTAGCGGCCTTGATCCCGGCCCGCGTGCGCTCCGAGATGAGGGAGCGCTCGAGCTGCGCCACTGCACCCAGCACCTGCAAGGAAAATATACCTTGTGGAGTCGAGGTGTCGATTGGATCGCGTAAGGAACGGAAATGCGCCTTTCTGGCCTCCAGCGTCTCGATCACCTCAAGAAGGTGGCTCACCGAACGGGCCAGACGGTCGAGGCGTACCACGACCAGGACCTCACCCGGTTTAATTTCACGGATCAGTCGCGCCAGCACCGGCCTGGATCGGCTTGCGCCTGACCCGTGCTCCTGATGGATCTCGGCACAGCCGGCAGCGCGCAACTCATCGAGCTGAGCATCGTGCGCCTGGTCCTCGGTAGACACGCGGGCGTAGCCAATCAAACGAGATTTTGAGAGGGGAGGGGCCATTAACCGGCTTCCGGAGCCATTTTCAGGCCCTTTGTACACTTTCGTTTCTTGCGAGCAACTGACCGTTTGAAGACGTCTCTCAAGCCGTTTTGTTAACCAGTCCGGTAGAGGAGGGCTTTCCTAGAAGCTTCTGAAATGGCTTAAAACAAGGGCTTTGGCGGCCATTCTAAGGCTCCAACGGCCGCCAAGAAGCTCCGAGAGGCGCTCGCCAGCAGCACCACTCTCGATCTCTGCGGATGCTGCTTTGCAGAACCCTAAACTGCCGCAGTCCTCATTGTAGTGATGGCGTGCTTTGCTTCCCTCAATTAAGCTATAGTATGATTCGTCAATAGCTTAGCACTAGGATACAAGCCTGGCCTTCGAGGGTAAGTGGGGCAGATTGGGGGGCAGGGATTCCTCCGGACGGGCATCCGTGATTCAATCCGGGCATGACCTCGCCCGGTGGTTCCGCCAAGCCCCTGTCCCAGAAGGCCCTGCGCCTGCTGGTTTCGGATCTGGCTGGTAAGATTGATCGACTGGAGCACGAGGTCGAGCAACTGCGCCTCGACAACCAGGTCTTGAAGGACGAGATCGCCCGGCTCAAGAACCTGCCGCCGCGCCCATCCTTCAAACCCTCCGGCATGGAGAAAGCCACTCAGCCGCGGTCTACGGGTCCGGGCCGGCGCCCTGGGCGTGGCACCAAACGGGATCGGGTGACGCGTGAAGTCACGCTGCAGGTCGAGGTTCCACCCGGCTCGCGCTTCAAAGGTTACAAGACGCTGGTGCGCCGGGATCTGATCCTGGCTGCCGAAGGGTTCTGTCGCAACTCTGGAGCTGAGACAGCAGGATAGAAGCGATCCTCCCACGACGGTCATGCAGCGAGCCGCTCGAACTGCTCAGCGAGTGAGGGGTGCCGATTGCCGGCGTACTTCGCTTGTCCTTTGCGCATCATGTGCACCATTTCAATGCCGCTCAGGATGGCGCGAGCGCTGTTCATTGACTTGAACCCGAGCATCGGCCGGACCCGTCTTTTGACGGCACGATGATCCTGTTCGATCCGATTGTTGAGGTAGGCACTTTGCCGGATCTGCATCGGCTTCAGTTTGCACCTCGAGCGATCTCGAAGCCGGCTTTCCATATCGCAGGCTAGAATGGCTTCCCGGTTCGTTTGGCTGCCGTCAATGACGATCCGCTCAGGCCGACCATGGCGACTGAGTGCCTTGCGCATGAACCGTTTGGCGGCAGCCAGATTGCGCCGCTCGCTGAACCAGAATTCGACCGTGTCGCGGTTGCTGTCGATGGCCCGGTAAAGATACATCCATAGCCCGCGCACCTTGATATACGTCTCATCCACATGCCATTTCCGGCCGGCTGGTCGCTTGCGTCGATTGAACCGCTCGAGAAGCTCGGGTGAGTAACGGATCACCCAGCGGCCGACCGTGGCGTGGTCGACAGAAATGCCTCGCTCGGCCATCATCTCTTCGAGATCCCGCAGGCTCAGGCTATAAGCGAGATACCACCGCACGCACAGCAGGATGACGGATCGATCAAATTGCCTGCCCTTGAACATCTCGGGTCACCCCCTCTCACCAGCGCAGGCCATAGCCCGAGATAGGAAAGAAAGAGTTGCGACAGAGCCCACGAACTTAGGTCTTAGGCGTGACAGGAGCGGTCGTCTGCACTCCCTGGATAACGGGCAAAGCGCATACCGGACCTAGTTGGTGCCGATTGGCGACGAAGCTTAGACCGAGTGCAGCGCCAACGGGCTCAGCAGGAGCCACCCGCCAAGCCGCATGCAGATAGATGCATTCCCGAGGAGTTCGATGCGCCCGCCGGCAACAGCGCGGTCGAAGTTGAGCTTCCCAAACCAGACCATCACCATGGTTCGTACGTCGGTCGTCAGATACACATCGACCGGATAGCCCGGATCAGTCGGACACAGATCAACCTCACCACGATTGCTTATCAGCCACCAGTGCCGCCGGCTGGATGGCATGTCGGTGAAGTCGAACTCCACCGTCACCCGCTCGTCAGGGAAGGTCGTGGGGTCAACCCGCCGGCGCATGTTCCACATCAGAACACGTGAGTCGAGGTCGCTCTCATCGAGCGGATCCTGAGCGTACTGAACGCCCCACTCGCCCATCTGGTGGATGACAGGGCCAAGGGCTTGCCCGGCTTCGGTCAGCCGCCATTCCCGGCGCTTCCCCCCAAGCGGCTGGCTCTGCACGAGTCCGGCCTGCTCGAGCTCCTTGAGGCGGTGCGACAGCAGGGTCGGCGACATCAGGGGGACGCCCCGATGAATGTCGCTGAAATGGGTGCTGCCGGCCAGGAGCTCGTGGATCACCAGCGGCATCCAGCGTTCCGCCAGGATCTCAGCGGCTTTTGCAATCGGGCAAAATTGACCGTAGCGCATGAGACCATCCTATCAGGAGGGGCTCGCCATTCTACTACAGATCCTGGACTAGAACATCTTCTCGGATGAGCCCTAAGCTCCCTCTTTGCGCACAGAGGACCCACAGGGGTGACTGTGGGCAGGATGAGAGGAGGTCGCGATGAAGGCTTTCGGGTGGAACACAGTGGCCTGGCGGCGCGGCGCGGTCGCCGCGGCACTTGCAGGTACCATGATGACAGGAACGGAGGCGTCTTCGCAGGCGCCCCGAACAGAGGGCGTGTCAACCTTTGTTGCGTCGAGAGACGAGGTTCGTGTGCCCTCGCCCCCAGACCGCTCGGCAACCGAGGCCGAACTCGCAGAGCTGAAACGGCTCACAGCCGAGCGCAGCTCCACGGGTGCCGAACGCGCAGCATACTGGGCGACAGGCGGATCGGCCTATCGGTGGAACGCTGTAGCAGCGGACGAGATGGTCTTGCGCGCCATACCAACCCCAGCGGCCGCGCGCCATATGGCCCTCGTCCATGCTGCCGTGCACGATGCCGTGGTGATTGCGTTCGAACAGAAGTCCGTTCACAACCGGGCCCGCCCGATTGATCAGGCCAAGGAGCTCAAGACCTCGCTCGCGACGCCGATAAGCCCGTCCTATCCGTCAGAGCATGCCGCCGCCGCAGGAGCGGCTTCCGAGGTGCTGGCCTTCCTCTTTCCTGATAAGGCGGACGTGTTCCGTGCCATGGCAGAGGAGGCGGGACGTTCCCGCAGCATAGCTGGGGTCGCTTTCCCGAGCGATGTTGCAGCAGGCCTGGCGCTCGGGCGTGCGGTCGGGGGGAAGGCGGTGGAGCGCGGCAAAGCAGACGGCTTTGATGCAAAATGGACCGGCTCGGTCCCAACGACACCAGGTTTCTGGACCGGCAGCAATGCCATCCTGCCTCTCGCGGGAACCTGGAAGACTTGGCTCATCGCCTCCGGTGACGCTCTCCGTCCTGCACCCCCACCTGCGTACGACTCCCCGCAGAAAAAAGCCGAGCTCGCCGAGCTCAAAGCCATTCAGCGTACCCCCGCGATGACGAGCCACGCCTGGTTCTGGGAATGGGGCGCGGGCGGATCGCGCGCTTGGCATCTGTGGAACGAGCAGACGAGCCGGAAGGTGCTGGAATATGGGCTGGCCGAGCGGCCGCTGGAGGCAGCGCGAGCTTTCGCCCTTGCGAGTTTTGCGGTCCACGACGCCGTGGTAGTCTGCTGGGATGCAAAGTACGCCTACTGGGCCATGCGACCCTCGCAAATCGACCCGGAGCTGAAGCCGCTCTTCCCACCTCCCAATCACCCGAGCTATCCGGCGGCCCATGCCTGCATCTCGACGGCTGCCGGAGACACCCTTGCAGGACTCTTCCCGCGTGACGCAGAGCCCCTGCGTGCACTCGCAAAGCAGGCAGCGGATTCCCGCATGTGGGCTGGCATCCACTTTCCCTCCGATGTGGAGGCTGGGCGGGTGATCGGCGAGGCTGTCGCGAAGCAGGCAGTGGTCCGCGCATCGGACGTGCCTATGAAATAACCCCTAGGGACGCCCTCGGATTACCCAGCGGCATCCCACCCGGCGCGGGTGTACGGGATCTGAGGAGAGCACTCTCGCCCACGCGCCGCTCGAGATTGTGCGGCCGGCACGATCGTCCTCGCTCGCAGGGGGCATTCCTAACGCGCCAAGCCCATAAGAGAGGGGTGTATGTTGTTAAGAGCTGCTCTTGTTTCTGCCGCCCTCATCAGTCTGCCGCTGCCAACACCAGCCCACGACATCTACTCGCAAATACGGGACGGGAGAGGCGCGAGTTGCTGTGATGACCGGGATTGCCGCCCTGCGTTCTATCGCCTGACCACACGCGGTGTGCAGATGTACATGGATCAGCAATGGATCGACGTGCCGAATGACCGGATCCAATACCGCGCCTTGCCGGGAGATCGCGGCGAAGCAGGAGGAGGCCAATGGTGCGGTTCAGCTAATGAACTGGATCTCAGCAATCCCGAAGGAGTGTACGTGACGAGGTGCGCGATCCTGCCGCCTCAGGCTGCATCTGCTCAGGGGACGTCGTCGTTCTGATAAACCCTAGATAAGATGTAGAGTTTAACGGGAGAGCTAACCAAGGAAGGTCCGGCGTGGGCCAAGCCGCGAAACTCGCGGCCCGTGAGGCGGGTCTGGTTACGCAAGGATTGCTGCCCTCAGGCTTTGGTCTGAGGAGTACCATTAGCTGACCTTACCTGGCTCCATACCGAACAGAGCTTATGGCGCGACTGTCTGCATTCAGGAGGGTGCCGCAGGGGAAAATACTACGCGAGGCGAAGGATCGGTCTCGGAGCTATGCCTTACGTCAGGCGGGCACCTCAGCGTGGAATGCGCGACTGGCGGCCTTGCCAAGGTGAGAGCAAAACTGACGTAATGGTCACCGGTAGTCGGCAACGTCAGCGACCATCACACCGCAAGGAGACGGACCATGGCCCATCTATTTGCACTTGTCGGACTTTTTGGGATCCTGACATTGACCGGAGGTGCGGCCTCCGCACAGACGCCTCCCACCCCAACTGAGCTCGCGGCTTACCGTGGGCTGCACGCGGCCGCTGCCAAAGGCAGCATTGATGATATCGGGCAACCGCGTCAACAAGGGGCCGATCCCAATGCCCGCGACAGCAACGGCCGCACACCGCTGCATGTGGCGGCATTCCAGGGCCATGGTTCGGTGGCTCGGGCCCTGATTGCCGCCGGATCGGATCCAGGCCTTCTCGACAACCAGCGCTATGACGCTGTGACGATTGCAGCCGTCCGAGATGACGTGCCAATGCTGAAGGCCCTGCTCGCCTCCGGCGCCAGCGCCAAGCTGATGACCAGCATTTACGACGGCACCGCGTTGATTGCTGCAGCCCATCTTGGCCACGATGGTGTTGTCCGCGAGCTGATCCGTGCTGGAGCGCCACTTGACCATGTCAACAACCTGGGCTGGACCGCCTTGATCGAGGCGGTGATCCTCGGGGACGGCGGACCCCGTCATACAGAAACCGTGCGTGCGCTCGTCGAAGCCGGCGCTAACCCCAAGATCCCTGATCGGAACGGCATGACGCCCTTACAGCATGCTGAAGCGCGCGGCTACGCCAGCATGGCCTCCATCCTGAGGCAGGCAGGCCGCTAAGGGCCCGGGAACCTTTCCGGGCAGCCCTCATCCAATGGGAACGCGCAGGCAGAAGCTGGCTTGGCGTGTCTACGGAGGATGTCATGAGGACTGTTGTCGCTACTCTCGCCTTGGTTGTTGCTTTCACCCTGCCGGCCTTGGCAGCCGATCAGGTCGAGAAAGCACCACCAAGCGGTGCCTACAAAAAGGTGAGCGAACTCGTGAAGCTGCCGGACTTCCTGCCGGGGCTGGGTCAGCTGTATGTGGACCCCAAGACCCTGCCGGCTGGTCCGTTCCTGGCCTATGACCGCGACGAACGCCTCGTCAGCATCGTCTATATGCTGCCTGTCGAGGACCTGTCGAACAAGGACAAGCGCTTCGACGATCTCGCCGCCCCTGGTGGCAGGGTCGATCATGTGGATGTGTACTTCAACGCCGGGCATCCGGGCGTCGAGAAGCCCCATGCGCATGTTGTCCTGTGGCACGTGCCCAAGGCCGACGAGCAGCGGGTGGCAGCGAAGTGATGATTTCGCGCAGACATATCCTACGGACCGGCGGGGCCCTCCTCGCCAGTCTGGCCTCGCCCCGGCTCCCGCTCGCCGCAGCGGCAGTCGAGATCCGGATGGTGGGCAATGCGGATGGCTCCCAGGTCTGGTTCGACCCGATCGGCCTGCATGTCGAGCCGAGTCGGACGATCCGCTGGACCAACCTGGATACCGGGAACTCGCACACCGCCACAGCCTATCATCCGAACAACTTCGAGCGCCCCTGCGCATCCCCGAAGGTGCCGAACCCTGGCATTCGGACTATCTACTGCCGAACGAGAGCTTCGCGGTCACGCTGACCATAGAAGGGGTCTATGACTTCTACTGCGTCCCACACGAGCATGCTGGCATGGTCGGGCGCATCATCGTCGGTCAGCTCGGCAGGTCTCCGGACGACCACCCGCTATCACAGGGTACAGGCTTGGAGCCCATCCCGGAGATTGCGCTCCAAGCCTTCCCGGCGGTCGACGACATCATGCGCCGAGGCATCGTCAGGCGCGTATAGGGGCTACTCAAACAGCGGCTATAGAGCACAACGCGATCCTTACGGGTTATGAACCCTCGCAACCACTTGCGCTGGAAACAGGTTAAACGGATCCTTGTGGCTGAATGTGGCGATAATACTGCTTAGGTTTGACCGAATTGCTGCGCGTGATCTGAACTTCCCCCGGGCGGTGATCCGCATGAGAGCATGCCCAGCGGCTTGGAACTTTGGGTGATACCCCCCTGGATCAGCCAGAACTAACCCGTTCATGAGCCAACGCTCCGACGGTCTGCAACGGGTCAGTCGACTACGAAGAGTGATCAAATGAAGGCCCGCTCGTCGCGCCTTTGCAGAAGTTCAGTGTACTTCCGGAAGGTGCCATGAAGCGACCTTCCTGACCTATTTACAGATGCTGTCGCACCTCGGAACTCATCTTCATTTCCTGGCGGGAGGTGCGGGTGGCGCGACCTAAAATACACTTGTGAGCCGCAGCCAGACCCTTCCGTTCGTCCGTTCAATCGCGCCGGAAGATGAAGTTTGCCAGCCAGCCGAAGAAGATGGCGATCACGGCCGTCCCTAGGCCATAGAACAGCGACCAGTCGCGAGCGGCGACACCGATCTGCTCCTCGAAGCCCGTCTTGACCAGCTCGAAATCGGTGGTCGTGCGGGCCAGGATTACGGTGTCGGCAAAGAGCGTCACATCTACATCGTAGTTACCCGGCGGGGCCGTTGCCGGCAGCGGAATGCCCGCGCGGAAAATGTCCGAAGTCAGGAACGCCACGCCGCGCTCGTCCTCGAGATAGAGACCTTCCTGGGCCTTCAAGCGGTGCAGTGCTTCCCGGAACGGCCTATCCGCACCGTCGCGTCCATAGGTGAAATCGTTGGCGTTGATGATGGCCCCGAGACCGATCCTCTGCCTCTGGCGCAGCTGGTCGCTCGTGATCTCCAAAATAGGCCGTGAGGTAATCACGCTGATATAGGCGGGGACCGAGGGAAACTTCTGCTGTTCCTGGTTGATCCAGACGGGGCCGAGCTGCTCCTTTTCGCGCACGGTCAGGAACTGACGCGGGCCACGGACCGTGACGACCACGTCGTAGCCCGTGGCGCGGGCGACCGTCTGGGCATCGCGCTCGATGGCGCCGAACACCGCAATTTCCGTGCCGGTATAGTTGGAATTGATCAGAACGCGATGGTTCGATAGGGACGTGATCAGGGTCTCGGCCCGGACGGGGGTCAGGCTGGCCAGCAGGAGCAGGAGGAGACCAAGTATTCTCACGTGCGCACCTCCTGCACCGAGATGGAAAGCGGTTTGTCAGGAGGAACCAACAACTCAAGTGCAGAGCGCAAAGCAACAGCCAGGAGCAGGAGGGTGAGAAGCAAGCGGAAGAACTCTGGATGCAGGTGCCTCACGATGCGGCTCCCCAACTGCGCGTCGATAATGAGCACAGTCCGAAGGGTGATGTCCACTGCCGGTTCCGTCGCAAATCTGGGAGAGGGACAAGAAAAAGCAGATATTTTGTACGACGCTCATACACCGAGCAGGTGAAACCGCTCAGCGAGTGACGGCTGCCGATTGCAGGCATACTTTGCCTGCTGCTTACGCATCATGTGGATCATCTCGGTTCCACAGAGGATCACACGGGCAGTGGCCACGGATTGGAAGCCCAGCATCGGCCGCACCCGCCTCTTAATGGCGCGGTGATCCTGTTCGATGCGATTGTTCAGGTAGGCACTTCGCCGGATGCGGATCGGCCTCAGCTTGCGCCTTGACCGGTCCTGAAGCCGGCTGTCCGTGTCGCAGACCAGGATCGCCTCGCGGTTGGTCTGGCTGCCGTCGATCACAATCCGCTCGGGCCGGCCATGCCGCTTGGATGCTTTGCGCAGAAACCGTTTGGCCGCGATGAGGTTTCGCTGGGCACTGAACCAGAATTCGACCGTGTCGCCATTGCTGTCTATGGCTCGATAGAGATATTTCCATTCGCCTCGGACTTTGATGTACGTTTCGTCAACGTGCCACTTGGCAGTGACGGCTCGCTTGCGTGAGTTGAAACGGTTCAGAAGTTCAGGCGAGTAGCGGATAATCCACCTGTGAATGGTCGCGTGATCGACCTTGATGCCGCGCTCGGCCATCATCTCCTCAAGGTTCCGCAGGCTCAGATTGTAAGCCAGGTACCACCGGACGCAGAGTAGGATCACTGTACGATCGAAATGTCTGCCTTTGAACACCCGTGTCTCCGCTACTATAACCATCGCCACCGTAGCTGAAACTCTGAAACAAAATATTTGCGACGGAACCGGCAATCATCGGCCACTGCTCCGAGGGAACCTGACGACTACTGCCGAATCATGATCCCACCATCACTGATGCGAGGTGCGCCAGTGCACGCGGGTTTCTTCATTCGCCGCGATGGTCGGTGCCGAACGCCCGTGCGGCATGATCCTCACGATAATAGTGGGTTTCATCACTGATGAGGATCCTGGCCAGACCGTCGATCTCCTGCACCACACGGTCGATCTGGTGGTACTCCGGACCGTCGATCGGAATGTCCGCCAACGTCCGGGTGAGGAGGTGACGGGTCGGCCGCAGGGACTCCAGCAGCCTGTCGGCGATTTCTCGGGTCATCGCTCGTCGGGACCGCCTCGAATGACCATGTAGCATGGGATTAAGACTTCAACGTTCTGTAATGGCTCCAGCGCGTGGTGTGGGATGACAAGGACGCTGAACCCGCGCTCGTGGAACCATGATCAGGTTGTTGCATGACGACTGAGGCCAGTGTTGTGCGGCGTCACACCGATCCGTCCGCGGACGTACCCGAATGACAAAGCTGCAGCCAACCGTTCAATCCGCTGCTCCTGAATGAGTTGCTCAATCAGAAGAGCTTTGATGGCGGTTCTCGGATCCCCTCCGCAAGCCTCGATCACGGCGGTGACGTCAGCTTCCATCTGATCAGTATCGCATGCTGCCTGGGCCTGCTCGACCATGGTGATCTCCTTGATGAGCCGTGACGCTACCGATTCGAGGTCCTACGCGCTACAGGAATGTTCCTTGTTTGTTCATGGGCTGTGGAATGTGTGGAAATCGTCAGAGGGGACGGGTTTAGACGTTGCCTCGTCCGGATATCCCAGGTGCTCTCTCGAGAGAGAGCTTCGTCGTAGTACAGGTTGTGGCACCACGCGTAGAAGGGTCGAGAGGCATCAATTTCGATTGAGCTTGAGAAACAGGTGAGCGGCCAGAAGCGCATCGTTCAAAGCATCATGCTCGTTGCGTAGGTGGGTAACGCTGATGCCAATCTGTGAGCACGCCTGGCGGAGCTTGCCGGGAAGGCCCAATCGCCTGGCCATGGTCATAGTGCAGGAAAAGCGTTCGCGTGGATAAACCGGATGGGCAGCGCGCTCGAACTCTCGTTTCAGCGTATTGTACTCGTAGGTGTAGTTGTGAGCCACGATCGTAGCGTCACCCACGAACTCGACGAGGTCCGGGATCACGTGCTCAAAATATGGCTCGCTCTGCAGGTCCTCGAGCGAAATGCTATGGACGGCGTAGCAGAACCGGCTCATGGCCGAGCGCGGCTTGATCCTGCGCACCAACGAGCGGGGCGATATGGTGTTGCCAAGTACCTCAACCGCGGCAATTTCGACGATGTGGTCATAGGATTGCGCGGTTTCAACGTCGATAACCACATGTCTGGTCATGGTGCACTGCGAGGCAAGAGGCGGAGGAAATGGCTCATGAGCAGGTTTCTAAAAGAGAGACGCCCCAATTGCCAGATCATCTGTGGCCAGCATGGTGCAGGCCCCAGGTTGAAACAAATTTGAGGGCGAGTGTAGCGCCACTTCCGCGATCCTAGACTTTGACAAGTACCATTCACGATCATCCCAGCGTCGCCCCAACCTCAGGCCCTGGTGAGCATTCCAGCACACCGGAGCGGCAGCGTCGGATCGTGCATGTGGATCTCGACGCCTTCTATGCTTCGGTGGAGCAGCGGGACAATCCGGAGCTGCGGGGCAAGCCGGTCGCCGTCGGAGGCTCGCGTGAGCGGGGTGTCGTGGCGGCCGCCAGCTACGAGGCCCGCCGTTTTGGGGTGCATTCGGCCATGCCCTCGATCACGGCCCGCCGGAAGTGCCCTGAGCTGATCTTCGTGAAGCCGCGGTTTGACGTCTACCGCGAGGTCTCGCGCCAAATCCGGGAGATCTTGCACGCGTACACCTCGCTGGTCGAGCCACTGTCGCTGGATGAAGCCTATCTCGATGTGACCGAGAACCTGAAGAATATCCCATACGCCACACAGGTGGCCCGGGAGGTCAGAGCCACGATCTGGGAGGAGACCCACCTGACAGCGTCGGCCGGGATCAGCTACAACAAGTTCTTGGCCAAGATGGCCTCGGATCAGAACAAGCCGAACGGCCAATTTGTGATTACGCCAGAGATGGGTCCAGCCTTCGTCGAGAGCCTTGCGGTCGGCAAGTTCCATGGCATCGGTCCGGCCACAGCGCGCACGATGAACGAGCTCGGCATCTTCACCGGCCTGGATCTAAAGGCCCAGTCGCTGAGCTTCCTGCAGGAACGCTTCGGCAAGGCTGGCAGTCACTACTACTGGATTGCCCGAGCTGTCGACCATCGCCCGGTCCGGCCTGATCGCATCCGCAAGTCGGTGGGTGCCGAGAACACCTTTGAGAAGGACCTTACTGGCTTTGAGGAGTTGAAGACTGCGCTCCAGCCGATCATCGACAAGGTCTGGCGGCATTGCGAGCAAACAGGCGTACGCGGCCGGACGGTGACGCTCAAGGTGAAGTTCTCCGATTTCCAACAGATCACCCGCAGCCGCACCTTACCCGGCTATGTTGAAAGCCAATCGGGGCTTGACCAAGCCAGCGTCCACCTCCTTCGACAGTTATTCCCACTGGATAAGAGTGTGCGCCTTTTAGGCGTGTCCCTATCGGCCCTGAATACGGACGAAGAGGCTGAAACTCCGCAGCTATCCCTCCAGCTGTAGAGAGCTCCCAGAAGCTGTGCTGAGAACTCAGTGCTCATCATGGCTGTTTCCTCCCGACTATGGCCGAGTCAAGCCATGGTTGTGATGTACTGGCCAAGCCGCCGGAAGCCACAGCCTCTAAATCCCGGACCGATAGACGATGTCGCCTCCGACGACTGTCATCAATGCCTTGGTGTCGCGGATCGCCTGTGGTGGCACAGAGAGGATGTCCTGAGAAAGGATCGCAAGATCGGCGAGCTTGCCGTTCTCGATGGAGCCTCTCTCCTTCTCCACGCCCATAACGATGGCATTGTTGATCGTATAGAGCTGAAGAGCTTCGCGCGGTGTGATCGCCTGTTCTGGCCCAAGCTGATAGCCATTGAGCGTCCCACGGGTTGCCATCCACCACATCGACAGGAATGGGTCCACAGGAACGACGGGACCATCTGTTCCACCACCAACATGCACACCGGCATCGAGCATGGCGCGGATCGGGATGGCGTAGCCTGCGCGCTTGTCGCCCCACCACCGTCGCTGGTTGTGCCCCAGGAGTACAGCGTGATCTTGTGCCGTTGCCATGATGCCGAGCTCGCTCATCGTCTTGAGCGCACTTTCGGTCGGGAGGAACACATGCATGATCGTCCAGCGCAGGTCTTTGATCGGTGTCTCAGCATTGACCCGCTCATAGGAGCGCACGATGACGTCGATCGTCTCGTCACCCACCGCATGCGTCTGAACCTGTACCTTGGCCGCAGCGGCTAGCTTCAGTCCCTCGACGTACTCATCCTCTCCTCCTGGCGGCAGGAGGAGGACACCACGATAGTTCGGATCCGGCTGCTCGCCCGGCACAATCTGGTAGGGCTCGTACAGACGGGCACCTTCAACACCGCCGTCGAGTGGGTATTTGATCCCGGCAAACCGAAGCATGTCGTCGGAGCGAAGTGAGGCTTGTGACAAGCCTTTCTGCACCTGGTCTTTGGTGAGCGCACGATAGAGAAGATCCGTGCGGATCGTCATCGCACCAGCGTCGCGCAATTGCGCATAGACCTGGATGGCGGGTTCATCAATGCCGGGCTCAATGACAGAGACGAGACCATAGCTGTTGAGCTCTCGCATAGTCTCCCTGAGCAGGCGGGCGCGCTCGGCGGGCGCGGGAGGTGGCGGGAGAGCACGGCGAGCGAAGTACGCGGCCGTCTCAAGAAGGACGCCGGTAGCCTCACCTGTCGCGGGATTTCGGACGATCACCCCGCCCTTTGGATCAGGGGTATCTTTTTTGATTTCGGCGAGTTCAAGGGCCTTTCTGTTGACGGTGACCACGTGCCCACCGCGGGGGATGAACACCGGGTTGTTGGGCGAGACCTCGTCGAGCTCATAACGGGTCGGGAGGCGTCCTTCCTTGAGCAAGCTCTCATGCCACCCGGATGAGGCGATCACCCACTGGCCAGGCGACGTCTGGGCGCCGCGCTCGGCGATCAGCTTCTTCACGTCGTCAACCGAGCGAGCTTCCAAAAGCTTTACGGCAGGCCGGTTCAGGGCTGCGGAGGCCATATGGAGATGCGTATCAATCAAGCCTGGCACAACAGTGCGCCCGTCGAGATCGATGATCTGGGTATTGGGACCGGCCTCCTTGAGCACGGTTGCATTATCACCGACTGCAACAAAGCGATCGCCGCGGATAGCAAGCGCCTGGGTGGTCGTAAAATTCTTGTCAACCGTTACAATCTTGCCGTTGTGAAGGATGAGATCGGCCTGTTGTGCCCAAGCCGATCCAGCCAGCAGGGAGCCTGCAAGCAAAAACCCAGCGGGCAACAGGTGCCGCATACGAGTGTTGATCATGGCGAACGTTCCCGGTCTTGCGGTTGAAAATCTGCAAAGGCTCAGAGGGTACGCGTCTTAGCGTCCAACAAGGCCACCGTAGCAGCTGGTCCAGTCACCGCGAGCTGACCCTCGACGAGGACAGGTTCGAAGATCGGGGGAACGCTTTCGGTCGGAGCGGAACGGATTGTAATCGTCGCGCCGGGATCATGGATCGTGCCGCAGAGCTGACAGGCGCCTGGCGAGGCCTCAGACAGGGCGAATTCACGCCCATCGAGGCTTGGTGCCAGATAGCCCCGGACCCTGACCGTCTGGCCTGACATGGATCGTGCGAGGTGGGAAGCCTGCCCGTCCGGCCCGACAAGGCTGGCCAGAGGCAACTCGTCCTTGGCATGGGCACTGGCGAGAGGGGCGAGAGTGATAAGACCAGCGATTCCGGTTAGAACGGAGCGGCGATCGAGTTGAGGCACAACCTCGTGGCAGCAGATCGTGGCTAAGCGAGACATGGTGAGACCTCCTGATCCCTTGCTTGCCTTTATGCCGTTCTCCAAGCATCGCACCTGAAGCGGGCTTCAGCTATGCTTGTAGATGAGCACTTTGAACTGCCCCACTCAGTGTTTAGTTGTCTGAAGATTTCAAGCTTGAAGTAAATAATTGTCAAGCAGTGGCCATAAACCGCCCTCTGCTGACCGGGCGAGCGACTATGCAGCATTGTTGTCCGGGGCGGAGTGCTCCTTCTGATAAAAATGAGGCCCGTCGCCGATCAGGATCTCGGCAAGCCCATCGATCTCTCTTACAACACGGTCGATCTGACAGTATTCCGGACCACCGATCGGGATCTCGGCCAGGGATCGTGTGAGGAGATGGCGGGCTGGACGTAGGGTCTCGAGGAGCCTGTCGGCAACCTTTCGGTTCATGATGGGGTGGGACCTTGTCGAATGACCATGTTGCATGGAAATCAGCCCTCCATGTTCCTGATTTGTTCTAGTTAGGAGCGGACGAATGACAAGAAGGTTTCTGGGGTTTTCACCTGTTTTTGCCTCATGGCATTCTCGGGCCGCCAACGGTACTTTTCTGTTCGGACCTCGGGGATGGCCCTCTGATCTGCGCTATGGGTGTTGTCACATTAACCCGAGTATCAGAGGGAGGCGTGTAGGCAGGCCGGTATGAGCAAGTCCGTCAGCTACAAACACCATCGCTTCCCGCCCGAGATCATCGCCCATGCGGTCTGGTTGTACTTCCGGTTTCCGCTGAGCCTGCGGCTGATCGAAGAGATGTTGCTCGAGCGCGGCATCGTTGTGTCCTATGAGACGGTGCGCCGCTGGGCCCTGAAGTTCGGGCCCACGTA
>NZ_JAEQMY010000006.1 GCF_016743775.1 Microvirga aerilata
GGGCGGCGCCTTGGCGTAGGTGATGCCGCGGTCGCCCTCCAGAACCCAGGACACATCCTCAGGCGCCTTAACGTCGGCCGCGGGGCGCCCGCCGAGGGTCACGAGGCGGCCGCGCATCATCGGCACGCGCTCGATCTGGGCATCGGTGGCCTGCTGCTTGAGAAAGTCCTCGAACGCGTCCGCCTGCTGGTTGGGGATATCGAGGAAGAAGAAGCTCGGCGCGCGCTGCGGCAGGCTCTGGGTGAGCTGCCGGGTGAGGTTGGTGTCGATGAGCGCGAGCGTCACCAGGAGGGTGATGCCGAGCCCGAGCGACAGCACCAGCGAGGGGGTGAGCGCCCCCGGCCGGTGGATGTTGGCGAGCGCGAGGCGCGGGGACGTGCTGCGGGGGCGCGGCAGGCGGCGGGCGAGCGCCATGATCCCGAGCGCCACGAGGCGCAGGAGCACGAAGGATCCGGCAGCCGCCCCGACGAACATGAGGGCGATCCGCTGGTCGTAGGCGGCCAGCACGGCAAGCCCCACGAGGGCGGCCACGGACAGCGCGAGCGCCGTAAGATACCGCTTGCGCGGCCAGCGCCGCTCGGGATCGACCTGATCGCGGAACAGGCCGGACACCTGTACGTCATGGGCTCTCCCCAAGGGAGCCAGCGCAAAGACCAGGGCCGTGAGAACCCCATAAAGAAGCGCGATGCCGAGCTCGCTCCAGGCCAGGGTCGGCTGAATCGGGATGGGCAGCAGATGGCCGAAGAGGCCCGTCACGATGAACGGCAGGGCGGCGCCGAAGGCGAGGCCGATGCCGATGCCGACCATCGCGATCAGCATCACCTGGATCAGATAAAGCATCACCACCTGCCCGCCGGGCGCGCCGAGGCTCTTCAGGGTGGCGATGGAGGCGCGCTTGCGGTCGACGAAGCCGCGCACCGCGTTGGCGACACCGACGCCGCCCACAAGGAGCGCCGTGAGGCCAACAAGCGTCAGGAACTGGGTGAAGCGCTCGATGTTGCGGGCAAAGCGCGGATCCGCATTGAGGCGCGTGCGAATGTTCCAGCCTGCTTCCGGAAGAACCCGGTTCGCCTCCGCCTCGATCCGCCCAAGCCCCTCCTCCGTGGAGAGCGCCGGCGGCAGAGTGATCCGATAGGTCCAGCGCACGAGACTGCCGGGCTGGACGAGGCCGGTGGCCTGCAAGGCCTCCTGCGAGACCAGGAGGCGCGGCCCGAAGCCGATGCCGTCGGCGATCTTGTCGGGCTCGGAGACGAGGCGCGCCCGCAATTCCACAGGAGCGCCGCCCACCGTGACCCGGTCGCCCACCTTCAGGTCGAGCCGCGCCAGAAGAGCCGGATCGACCGCGGCCCCGAAGGCGCCGTCGCGCTGGGCCAATAGCTCGGCGGGCGGGATCTGCGGATCGGTCTCGAGCGCGCCGACGGTGGGATAGCCCGCATCGACGGCCTTCAGCTCCACCAGCCCCGAACCCTTGTCGCCGGCAATCGCCATCGCCCGCATGGTGGCGATCACATTGACCCGCCCCTGCGCATCGAGAAAGGCCCTCTCGGGAGCGCCCGCCTCGCGCTGGAGCAGGGAAAAGGCCATGTCGCCGCCCAGGATCCGCCGGCCCTCCCGGGAAATGCCCTCGGTAAGCGAGCGGGACAGGGACGAGACGCCCGCAATCGCCGCAACGCCGAGGGCGATGCAGGCAAGAAAGATCCCGAAGCCCTTCAGGCCGCCGCGCAGCTCACGCAAGGCGAGGCGCAGCAGGAGAGGCAGGCGGGATGCGGATGCGGGCCGTTTCTGCGGCGTCGCGGGAAGGGTGCCGTGCATGATGCGCTTTCCTTCAAGCCACGGCCGAGGCCGCACCGGCCTCCACCTGCCCCGAGCGCAGGCGCACCATGCGGTCGCAGAGCCGGGCGAGGGCGAGATCGTGGGTGACGAGCACCAGGGTCGCGCCGCGGTCGCGCTTCAGGGCGAAGAGCAGGTCGACAATGGACTGCCCCGTGTTCTCGTCGAGATTGCCGGTGGGCTCGTCCGCCACGAGGATCGCCGGGTTGGGCACGATGGCGCGGGCAATCGCCACCCGCTGCTGCTCGCCGCCCGACAGCTGCGCCGGATAATGGTGCAGGCGGTGGCCGAGACCCACGGCCTGCAATTCGGCCTCGGCCCGCTCGAAGGCGTCGTCGTCGCCTGCAAGCTCCAGGGGCAGGGCCACGTTTTCCAGCGCCGTCATGGTGGGAACGAGGTGGAAGGACTGGAACACGATGCCGATCCGGCGGCCGCGAAAGCGCGCCAGCGCATCCTCGTCGAGGCCGGACAGATCGGTGCCGTCGACGATCACCTTGCCCGAATCGGGGCGCTCGAGGCCTGCCATGGTCATGAGCAGGGTCGACTTGCCCGAGCCGGAAGGTCCGACGAGCCCTACCGCCTCGCCCTTGGGGATATCGAGGGAAATCCCCTTGAGGATGTGCACCCGCGCGGCCCCGCGCCCGAGGCTCAAATCGACATCGTGCAGCGCGATGGCCTTGTCCTGCATGCCTACTCACCCGATCTGTTGGAAAACCGCGACGTATCCGGTTCTAGTCCGGCATAGATGGGAAGCCTATTGATGAAGCGCCAATCCGGCCCGTTCAGATCGATCATTTTTGCGTGTGCGGCGGCCCTGGCCGTGGTGATCGCCCCCTTGTCCGAAGCCTTCGCCCAGACCCGGCCCATCCGCCTCGTGGCGCTGGGCGACAGCCTGAGCGCCGGCTACGGCCTGCCGCAGGAAGCGGCCTTCCCGGTGGTGCTGGAGCGGGCCCTCAAGGCCCGGGGCCACATCGTGGAGGTTGCCAATGCGGGCGTGTCCGGCGACACCTCCTCCGGCGGCCTCGACCGGCTCGACTGGTCCGTTCCCGACGGCACCGATGGAGTCATCCTGGAACTGGGCGCCAACGACATGCTGCGCGGTCTCGATCCTGCCGTGACCCGCAGGTCCCTCGAGGCCATCGTGGAGCGCCTCAAGAGCCGCAATATCCCGGTGATGCTCGCCGGCATGTATGCCTCGCGCAATCTGGGGCCGGCCTATGTGCAGAATTTCGACAGCATCTATCAGGACATTGCGAAGAAGCACGACCTTGTGCTCTATCCCTTCTTCCTGGACGGAGTCGCCGGCGAGCGGTCCCTCAACCTGCCCGACGGCCTGCACCCGACGGCCAAGGGCATCGAGATCATCGTCGAGCGCATCCTACCCAGCGTCGAGCGTTTTCTCGCCCGCCTGTCCCAGCGCTGACACGTTTCAGTGCCCTCTTCCTGCCTGAACGCGGCGGATCGTTTCGCCGCGAGGAGTTTTGAACGATGGAATACCGCCGCCTCGGCCGCACGGACCTCAATGTCAGCCTCATCTGTCTCGGCACCATGACCTGGGGCCAGCAGAACACGGAGGCCGAGGGACACGCGCAGATGGATTACGCCCTCGACCGGGGCATCAACTTTTTCGACACCGCCGAGCTCTACCCGATCCCGCCCAAGTCTGAGACGCAAGGGGCCACGGAGCGCTTCATCGGCTCGTGGTTCAAGGCGCGGGGCACCCGCGACAAGGTGATCCTGGCGACCAAGGTCGTCGGCCGCTCCGACAACACCTGGTTCCGGGACGACGGCTCCAAGGCCGAGCTCTCGCGGGCGCAGATCGAGGAAGCGGTGAACAAGAGCCTGAAGCGGCTCGGGACCGACTATATCGACCTGTACCAGATCCACTGGCCCGACCGCCCCATGCCCTGGGGCTCGAACCCGACGATCTTCCGCCACCAGGAGGGTAACTCCCATCCTGTGGCCGAGACGGTCGAGATCATGACCAGCTTGGTGAAGGCCGGAAAGATCCGCCATTTCGGCCTCTCCAACGAGAGCGCCTGGGGCACCATGAGCTTCCTCAAGCATGCGGATTCCAAGGGCTCCGCGCGGGTGCAATCGATCCAGAACGCCTACAATCTTCTCAACCGCACCTACGAGGTGGCGCTGGCCGAGGTCACCACGCACGAGAACGTGAGCCTGCTCGCCTATTCGCCCCTGGCCCAAGGCTACCTGACGGGCAAGTACCTGGACGGCGCGCGGCCCGCGGGAGCGCGCACCACCCTGTTCGACCGGGGCCAGCGCTACGAGAACCCGACCGCCGAGGCGGCGATCCGCAAGTACCTGGCGCTTGCCCGGGAATTCGGGCTCGACCCGGCCCAGATGGCGCTCGCCTTCGTCAACTCCCGGCCCTTCGTCACGTCCAACATCATCGGCGCCACCTCCATGGAGCAGCTGAAGACGGACATCGCCTCGGTCGACGTGACGATCACGCCCGAGCTGGAAAAGCGCATCAACGCCATCCACGTCGAGCACTGCAATCCCTGTCCGTAAGTACATCTGCATGATCGTCGTGCCGGACGGCATGAGCCGATCCGGGATCGGGTGACAAGCAGAGCGCGGGCTTCCCTTGCTCCTTGTGGGGAGGAGAGCAGTTTGCACCTTGTGGATTCCGGCTCACGCAAGAGTAAGGCAGGTCTCGGGTGAGCCCGAGACCTGTGAGGAGGGCTCATTGTGCTGTCCCGGAACAAACCCCTTCACCGATCGTCTAGATCGACACTGCAAGCCCTGGGAGCTGCCGCATGCCACGCCTGTTCACCGGCATCGAGATCCCGGCCGATATCAGCCTTGCCCTTTCCGGGTATCGCGGCGGCCTTCCGGGCGCCCGCTGGGTCGAGCCCGAAAACTACCACATCACCCTGCGCTTCATCGGGGATGTCGACGAGCGCATGGCGGACGACGTGTGCTCGCTCCTAGGAAGCACGCGCAGACGAGGCCCGCTCACGATCACCATCGACGGCCTCGACAGCTTCGGCGGGAGAAAGCCCCGGGCCGTCTTCGCCCGCACCTCCGGCAGCCCTGCGTTGAGCGAGCTCCAGGCCGAGCAGGAGCAATTGATGCGCCAGGTCGGCTTAGCCCCGGAGACGCGCAAGTTCACCCCCCACGTGACCCTGGCGCGCCTGAAGAACGCCTCCGCGCTCGATGTGGCGGACTACATCGCCATGCGGGGCCATTTCCCGAAGCTGACTTTTACGGCCGAGCGCTTCGTCCTGTACTCGTCGCGCGCTTCCGTCGGCGGGGGCCCCTATGTGATCGAGGCGGCCTATCCTCTGGCCTGACTCGACCGCCATGGTCGATGCGGCTACGGTCGGCTCATGGCCCTGCTGATCTTCATCACCCATCCCGAAGTGGTCATCGACCCCGGCCAGCCCGTTCCCGAATGGCCTCTGAGCGAGACCGGACGCAGGCGCATGGCACATTTCGCAGGCCTACTGGCGGACCGGAACGTCTCGGCCGTCTACGCCAGCACCGAGCGGAAGGCGATGGACGGCGCGGCCATCGTGGCGGAACGTCTGGGTCTCCCCTATCGAACGGATGCGAATTTGGGCGAGAACGACCGATCGTCGACGGGCTATATCGCGCCGCCGGAGTTCTGGGAGGTGGTGCGCGCGTTCTTCGGCCGCCCGCACGAGAGCGTCCGCGGCTGGGAGCGCGCCATCGACGCGCAGACCAGGATAGTAGGGGCCGTGGACGGGATCGCCCGCGAAGACGAGACCTCCGGCGACATCGTCATCGTGTCCCATGGCGGGGTCGGCTGCCTGCTTGCCGCCCATCTCCAGGGGGTCGAGATCGGCCGGGAAAGCCGTCCGTCCCATCCGGGCGGCGGCTGCTTCATCGTGATCGAGCGCGAGACCCTCACCCTGCGCCAGGATTGGCGCGCAATCGAGGATGGGTTTGCGCCCTGATCCTCCTGCAGCATCTTGATCACCTGAACGTCGCTTGTGCGAATTCCGGGCTCTCGTTGTAGTCGCGCCGGAACGACCGTGATCCATTCGGGACTTGCATCGCCAGAACCTTCGGACTAGCCCCTCCAGGACGAGGCGCAGGACCACAACAACTCGATGAACCGCAACCGCATCGCGCAACTCGCGCCCGGCATCGCCTTGTGCGCTGCCATTGCGCTTGCGGCCATGGGCCTTCAGCGTCTCGAAGAGCATTGGACCGGACGGCCTTGGCTCGAGGCGCTGGTCATCGCGATCCTGCTCGGCACGATGATGAGAACCCTATGGACGCCCGATTTACGCTGGGCTCCCGGCATCGCCTTCTCGGCCAAGACCCTGCTCGAGATCGCCGTGATGCTGCTCGGCGCCTCGATCAGCTTCCAGGCCGTTCTGGATGCGGGCGCCGCGCTCATCGTCGGCATCGCGGCGGTCGTGGCAGTCGGCATCTGCGCGAGCTACGCGCTCTGCCGCTGGCTTGGCCTTCCCAAGCGCATGGCGGTGCTGGTGGCCTGCGGCAACTCGATCTGCGGAAACTCGGCCATCGCGGCGGTCGCCCCCGTCATCGGGGCGAAGCCTGGAGATGTGGCCTCGTCGATCGCGTTCACGGCGGTTCTTGGCGTGATCGTCGTGCTCACCCTGCCGCTGCTTGTGCCGCTGCTCGGCCTGTCGCACAGCCAATACGGCGTGCTCGCCGGGCTCACCGTCTATGCGGTGCCTCAGGTGCTCGCAGCCACCGTGCCGGTCGGCCTCGTCAGCACGCAGCTCGGCACGCTGGTCAAGCTCTTGCGGGTGCTGATGCTGGGGCCGGTGGTCGTCCTGCTCTCGGTTCTCGTGGGTCGCGGCGCATCAGCTCCGAAACCGGGCCTGTCGCTCGGCCGCCTCGTGCCGTGGTTCATCGCGGGCTTCTTAGGTCTTGCCCTGCTCCGGTCGCTCGGCGCCATTCCCGATATCGTCCTGCAGGCCGTGATGCCGGCCGCGACGCTCCTGACCGTCATCTCCATGGCGGCCCTGGGCTTGGGGGTGAATCTCAAGGCTCTTGGCCAGGTGGGCGGGCGGGTGACGCTTGCCGTCACCCTCTCGCTTCTCGTGCTGATCGCCATCAGCCTGGGACTGATCCGGCTGCTCGGCGTCGCCTGAGGCCTTGAAACCTCCCGCATCCGCGTCATCACTAAGGCTGATCCTATCCTCACGGTGAAGCCGGCCCATGCCCCGTTTGACTGATACCGAGCGCCAGGAGCTCCTGCCCGCCCTCGACGGCTGGACCCTCGTCGAGGGTCGCGACGCGATCCACAAGCGGTTCGTTTTCGACGATTTCAACGCCGCCTTCGGCTGGATGACCCGGGTGGCTCTCGCGGCCGAACCGATGAACCACCACCCGGAATGGTCCAACACCTACAACAAGGTCGACGTGACCCTCTCCACCCACGACGCCAAGGGCCTGACGCGCCGCGACGTCGAGCTCGCGCAGCGCATGGACCAGCTGGCCGCCGGGCTGGCAAAGAGGTAGGCCATGACGCAAGCACGCATCCTGACGGGCGGCTGCGCCTGCGGCCGGCTGACCTTCGAGACGAAGGGCGAGCCGAAGCGGGTGGGCCTGTGCCACTGCCTGACCTGCCGCAAGGTTAGTGGAGCCGCCTTCAACGCCTTCGTGATCTTCCCCGTCGATCAGGTCACGATCTCCGGCGAGATGCGGGGCTGGTCCGCGACGCCTGAAAGCGAGCGCTGCTTTTGCCCGGTTTGCGGCTCCCAGGTATTCGACCGGGATGCGGGCGACGAGATCGAGATCAAGCTCGGCGCCTTCGACGGGACGAACCTGTTCACCCCCACCTACGAAGCCTGGACGAAACGGCGCGAAGACTGGCTCTGCACCCCGGATCTCAAGAGCTTCCCCGAGAACCGGGAATGAGCGCATGAAACCGGAACCTCTCTTCCGGCCAGCCGTCCGCGATGGACATCATGGCAAGGAAAGAACCGCCATTATGCAGAAGCCGCTCGGCTCTACCGCTGCGCACAGGTGAGGCACAACGCCTGCGTTGAACGGAGGCTCACTCGAAGGAGTGCCGGATGAAACCCGCCCTGGATGACATCGAGGATACGGTGGTTCGCATGGAGCAGCGCTTCAGAGGCTCCAAGATCCCGGAGGCACGTTCCCTGATGCAGGCTTACGACGATCTCAACAGACGGTTCGAAGCCGACCTGTCGGATCGCAGGGATCTTGCCCTGAGCCGGGGCGGAGCTCTGATGCTGATCAAGGCCCTCGTCGAGGACAAATCGCCTTGACCTCCAGCGGCCAAGGCGATGGCAGCGGCGTGGCGCCTCCTCCTACTTCGGCTGCATCCGCAGCGCACCGTCGAGACGGATGCCTTCGCCGTTGAGCATGTCGTTCTCGATGATGGCCTTTACGAGGGTGGCGTACTCCTCGGGCCGTCCGAGGCGCGATGGGAACGGCACGTTGGCCTCCAGCGCCTTGCGGTAATCCTCGGCGATGCCCTCGAAGAGCGGCGTGTGGAACAGGCCCGGCATGATCGTCATCACCCGGATGCCGAAGCCGGAGAGATCGCGGGCGACGGGAAGCGTCAGACCGAGCACGCCGCCTTTGGAGGCCGAGTAGGCCGCCTGCCCGATCTGCCCGTCCTGGGCTGCCACCGACGAGGTGTTGACGATGACGCCGCGCCCGCCGTCGGGCGTCACGGGATCCAAGCCCGCCATGGCGGCGGCGCATTTCGAGATCATCGCATAGGTGCCGATCAGGTTGATCTCGACCGCGCGGCGAAAGCTCGCGAGGTCGTGGGGGATCAGCTCGCCCGTTTCACGCTTCTTGGCCACCGTGCGCTTGCCCGGCGCGATGCCCGCGCAATTGACCAGGATGCGCTCGATGCCGTTCGCCGCACGGGCCGCCTGCAGGGCCGAATCGATGGAGGCCTCGTCGGTCACGTCGGCCCGGCAGAAGACGGCGCCGATCTCCCGGGCAACCTCCTCGCCGCGCTCCGCGTTCATATCAAGGATTGCAACCCTCGCGCCCTGCGAGGCGAGCATGCGGGCCGTGGCCTCGCCGAGGCCCGAAGCGCCCCCGGTGACGACGGCTGCCATAGATTCGTCGAGCTTCATCGCTTTTCTCCCTAGGTGAGGGGATGTCTTACGGTATCCTCGTTCGCACGGGAACGCAGACCATGGAAGGAGCAGACCACATGAGCGACCCCATCCTAAAGCCTTTCAGCAAGGCGGAGATGGAGGCCATGCGCAAAGCGACCCGTGACGAGGAGGGCCTGAAGCGCCGGTTCTGGGACAAGCTCAAGCGCGTTGCGGGCAAAATCCCCTTCGCGGAGGATCTAGTCGCCGCCTTTTTCTGCGCCACGGATCCATCGACTCCGAGCCGCGTGAAGCTGATTCTTCTGGGCGCCATCGCCTATTTCGTCTTTCCGACGGATGCGATCACCGACCTCCTGCCCCTGATCGGCTTTGCCGATGACGCTGCCGTCTTGGCCGCAGCGATCACGCAAGTCGCCGGTTCCATCACGGAAGAACACAGGATCAAGGCCAGACAGGCTTTGACCGACAATTCAGAGCAAGCTTAGCATTAAGTGCGAATAGGCTTCTTTTCAGAACAAAGAATATTAACTTGTTGCAATGTTATTTCTTGTCGCTATAAGTCTTCTTCGTTCGCAAAAAAGTTATTTCAACTCCTCCGGCTTTTTAAAAGACGAACAAGCTTTTCAAAGACACCTTCAGGGTCGCTTCGGCGGCCTTTTTATTTCGCTGCCGTTCAGACGCAACCACCATGCTCCCGGTACCGCCGCGTTTGGACGCATCGCCAAGCAGGCTTTCGCCCCTTAACGGGGGTGGTGAAGAGTTCTTAACCATCCGGTTTTATGATCCGCCCCATGATTACTGCATCTCTCCAGCGCGGCATCGCCGCAGGCATCCTGTCCGCCATCGTGGCCATCGGAACCGGTCCTGCCGCTCAGGCTCAATCCCAGCGTTCGACAGGGCAATCCTCCCGTTCGGCTCCGGCCAAGCCGGCCGCGGCCTCAAAGCCTGCGGCAAAGCCGGGCTCCACGGCCAAGACCTCCCCGGCAAAGCCTGCTGCGGCTGCGGCAGCCGGGGCAGCGGCTGGCGCAGGCGCCGCCAAGGCAACCCAGGCAGCAACAGGCCCGGGTGGAGCCTCGCTGCTCACGTCCTATGGCGACTGGGGCGTCTATACCGCCCAGACCGGCCGCTCGAAGATCTGCTATGCGCTCAGCCAGCCCAAGGACCGGCTGCCCAAGAACGTGAACCGGGATCCGGCCTATCTGTTCGTGTCCTTCCGGCCCGCCGAGAACGTGAAGAACGAGGTTGCCCTGGTGCTGGGCTTCACGGCCAAGGAGAACGGCCCGGCGGAGGCTGCGGTGGGCAATGCTTCTTATGCGCTCCTCACCAAGTCCGCCAATGCCTGGCTGAAGAACCCGGCAGAGGAAGGCCAGGCCATCGCCACCATGGCGCGCAGCGGCACCGTGACCGTGAAGACGCAATCGGTCCGCGGCTCGAGCCTTACGGACCGCTACTCCCTGAACGGGTTCAGCAAAGCTCTGGAGCACGCCCGCAAGGAGTGCGCCTCCTAGAAAAGAAGTCCCACACCGGCAGATCTCACTCCCATCAACTTCGACGCATGCGCCCGGAACCGTATGCGTCGCCATGCTGTCCAATGTAACATAGTAGCGTCCGATGGGGAACGATGATAGTTTTCCTGAGGATGTGGGGTCTTCCACCCCGTTCTTGAGGGGAACAGTGTATGACCCGGTGGGTGGCGATTTTTGACGATGCTCCCGGCATGCTGCAGGTCCGCCAAGAGCATGCGGATGCCCATTTCGAATATCTGAAGCGTCATCAAGACCAGATTCGGATTGGCGGAGGCCTGCGGGAGATCCCGGGGGCTCTTTCGTTGGAGCTCTCTGGGTTCTCGAAACGGAGAGCCGCGAAGAAGCCGTGCGGTTGATCGAGGAAGATCCCTATTTTCAGACCGGCTTCAGGCGATACCGGCTGTTCGTCTGGGGCAAAGCGTTCGAAGATGTGGCCGTCACCCTTTAAAAACGTCGCGATGGACCTCACCTTTCTGACGTAATCGTGCTATAGACGATTTTCGTTCCCCACAACAAAGGCTGAGATTTCCCATGGCGACGGTGCTCGACATCGCCAAGCGTAACCCTAATGCGGCCCCGGTGGCCGTAAGCGATGCCGCGCGCGCGGCCGGGTTCATCGAAAAGACGGCGGAGCTGAGCGTGGCGGCAGGCGCCGCCCCGGGGGGCGCATCCCTTGTTGGACTCACCCGCGACCAGCTGAAGGATTCGCTCTCCGCCATCGGGGTGCCGGAGCGCGAGCTCAAGATGCGCGTGGCCCAGCTGTGGCACTGGATCTATTTCCGTGGGGCCAAAGACTTCGCCGAGATGACCAATATGGGCAAGGAGCTGCGCGCCAAGCTGGCTGCCGCCTATACGCTTGCCCGCCCGCAGGTGGTCTCCGAGCAGGTGTCGAAGGACGGCACCCGCAAGTGGCTGATCCGCATGGCCTCCACGGGCCCCCTCGACAAGGGCGCGGAAATCGAGTGCGTCTATATCCCCGAGACCGACCGCGGCACCCTGTGCGTGTCGAGCCAGGTCGGCTGCACCCTCACCTGCTCCTTCTGCCACACGGGCACCCAGCGCCTGGTGCGCAACCTCACCTCGGCCGAGATCGTGGCGCAGCTCATCGTTGCCCGCGACGCCATCGGCGACTGGCCCGACGCCGTACCGCCGGAAGGGGCCTTCGTTCCCAATGACGGTGGGCGCTTCGTGTCCAACATCGTGTTCATGGGCATGGGCGAGCCGCTCTACAACACCGACAACGTGGTGGCTGCCATCGACGTCATGTCGGACGGCGAGGGCCTCAGCCTGTCTCGCCGGCGCATCACGGTCTCCACCTCCGGCGTCGTGCCGCAGATGGAGCGTCTCGGAACCGAGGCGAACACCATGCTGGCGATCTCGCTCCACGCCGTACGCGACGAGCTGCGCGACGAGCTGGTGCCGATCAACCGCAAGTACGACATCCAGCAGCTGCTCGACGCCTGCCGCGCCTATCCGGGCCTGTCGAACGCGCGTCGCATCACCTTCGAGTACGTGATGCTCAAGGGCGTGAACGATTCGGATGCCGATGCGCGCAAGCTCGTGCAGCTGCTGAAGGGCATTCCGGCCAAGATCAACCTGATCCCGTTCAACCCCTGGCCCGGCTCGAAATACGAGTGCTCGGACTGGGAGCGGATCGAGCGCTTCTCCGAGATCGTCTACCGCGCCGGCTACGCCTCGCCCGTGCGCACCCCGCGTGGTCGCGACATCCTGGCCGCCTGCGGCCAGCTCAAGAGCGAAACCGAAAAGCTGCGCGCCCGCGCCCGCATGATGGCCGAACAGGGCATCGGGGCGGAAGGCGTCTATGCGGTGAGGGATGGGGAGTAGGTTCCTGAAGCCTCAGGCCCCGCAGTTCCCAGATGCATCAGGTTTGTGGGGCCGATAAGATGTGATAGCGTTCTCCAACTTCCCGTTGGAGAACATCATGCTGCGCACGGTGGGGGCTATCCTCGCGGCTCCCTATGTCGCATCGCTTCTCATTCACGTTCTAACCGCCCTGGTTGGCGCCTCCACCGAAACCAGCCTTCTTCTCGCAGCCCCATCGTATTTCGATGGGTTTCTTGATCTCCTCAAGTTTCTGGTGATCGGCACCTTCGGTGCCATGATGTTCGGCGTCCCGATCATTCTTGGAGCCAGCCTCGTCGCTTGTGCGCTCCATGCCTTTGCTCTGCACACGAAGCGTTACGTCATCGCGAGCGGAAGCGGGCTCGGCTGTGTGTCCCTCACCCTGCTCTTCGTGCAGGAGCGAAGCGACCCATGGATCTACCCGATGGCAGGTCTGATTTCGGGCGCCATCTGCGGCTGGGTCTACTGGCGCATCGCCATCGGGCGGACACCTGAGGGCCCGCATGCTATAGACCCGGCATGATCCGCTGGCTTCTTCTCATCCCCTTCGCGCTTCTCATCGCCATCGGCGTCAGCGGCACCTTCTTCCTCATTGCCTCCATCGTCGACCCGGCGATGGCGGTGCTGACGGGCGATGCGCTTTTTGTCGGCTTCTGGTCGCTGGTGGACGCGGTGTTTTCCGCCGAGGATCCGGGGCCCATCGTGGAGGACGCCTTTCTGGCCATCGGCCGGATAATGTTCACGCTGCTCATCTTCCCGCCGCTTCTGATTGCAGTCATCAGCGAGGTCTTAGGGATGCGCAGCCCCCTCTGGCACACCCTGGCCACCGCGGTGCTGACCGCGGCGGTGCCATGGATTCTGCGCGGTGACGCCCGCATCACCACGCCCGCGGAGCTGCATGTGAGTCTTGTGCTCGGTCTGACCGGAGCTGTTGCGGGTTTCGTCTTTTGGGCGATTGCCGGGCCCGAGCCCCGGCGCCCCAACCCTACCGCGCCGATGTCGTCAGGATCTTGATCGCAAAGACCGAGAACAGGCCCGCGAAGGAGTAGTCGATCCCGCGCATGAATTTCGGGTGGCCGCGCAGGAGCGCGATCACTTTCTCCGCGCCCAGGATCATGAGAACACCCATGGGAGCGGTGAGCGCGATGAAATAGAGCCCGAGGAACATGAGCTTGTCGGCCACGTGCGGATCGTGGGAATCGACGAATTGCGGCAGGAAAGTCACGAAGAACAGCACCACCTTGGGGTTCGTGAGGTTGATGCCGACGCCCATGAAGAAGGTCTTCCAGAACGAGACCTCCGCCCGGTCCTCCTCCTTTACGTTGAGCGCTGAGCCGTTGCGCACGGCGTCGAACGCCATCCACAGCAGGTAAAGCGCACCGACCACCTTGAGCACCGTGAAGGCAGTGACCGAAGCTGCCAGCAGGGCGGACAGGCCAAGGGCTGCCAGCAGCGTGTGGACGGCGCATCCCGCCATCGCTCCCAGCATCGAAGCCATCCCGGCCTTGCGTCCGCCTGCCATGGTTTTCGCCAGGGACAGGCTCATGTCCGGCCCAGGCGTGATGAAGAGCAGGGTGGCGGCCAGCGAGTAGGTGAGCAGGGTGCTGACATCGGGCAGAAAGGTCATCGGCGTGATCCGGTGGGCAAAGCGGCTGGATCATGCCCTAATCCGATGTGCACGGCCATAGCAAAGCGGCTTGTTCCAGGAGCAGCCCCGCCCCATGTGTTGACCCGGCAAAAAGAACAAGAATCGCAACGCGAGAAGGACACCCATGAAGGCCTTGCTTTGGCAGACCCGGATCCGCGCCGCCCTTGTCGGCATGATCCTGGCCTTCGGGCTGTCCGCCTGCGGCGTCAACGCCATCCCGACCCTGGAGGAGCAGGCCAAGGCCGCCTGGAGCGAGGTGCAGAACCAGTATCAGCGCCGGGCCGAGCTGATCCCGAACCTCCTCGACAGAGTGAGAGGCTCCGCTCAGCAGGAGCGCGAGGTGCTGACGCAGGTCGCAGAGGCCCATGCTCGCGCAGCCCGGATTCAAGCCGATGCATCGACCGTGCACGATCCTGAAAGGTTCCGGCAATTCAGGGAGGCGCAGAACCAGCTCTCAGGGGCCCTCGGGCGCTTGCTTGCCGCCGTGGAGCGCTACCCCGAGCTGAAGTCCGACGCCGGCTTCATAGCCCTGCAATCCCAACTGGAAGGCACGGAAAACCGCATTGCGGTCGCCCGGCGCGATCACATCGCGGCCGTGGAGGCCTACAACGCGGAGCTGCGCACGATTCCGGGCCGCTGGATCGCCGGGTTTCTCTATCCGGACGCCAAGCCTATGGAGACGTTCACGGCCGCCAAACCTGAGCCTGCATCGCCGCGGATCTGACTGCCTTCGACGGAAGCGTCTTCACAAGGTCTTGCTGCGGGCTAGAGACCTGGCCCCTTCGCGGCTCCAAGGATCACCCCAGGCCTTGCCGCATCGGTGCTTTGCAGAAGCACCACATAGGCGTCCCCGCCCTTCCGGGCGGTCTCGAGGGGCATCTCGAAGCGGGCTGAACCGCCGCGCCATTCGCCCAGGCGGTTGAGACCCCGCACCACGTTGGCGTAGGTGATCGTCTTGCCGCGGTTCTCGCCGCGCTCGATGGGCACCGTCTGCGTCCGCAGGACGGGCAGCACCCACACCTCGGCCTCGCGCTGGGTGGTGTCCGGCGTCTCCTCGACCTGGATGACCACCGTTCCGTCCTGCTCGTCGAGGGTCACGTTCACCGGCAGGGTCTTGCGGCCTTTCGAGGTGTACTGGATCGCCTTCTCGATCTGGGTCCGGTCGGAGCCGATGCACGACTTCTTGCCGTTCACGATCATCTGCGGCGTGAAGACCTGCCGGTCGCTGCGGGAATGGGCATAAGCCTTCTGCCGCTCGGTGAAGGCCACATGGGCCAGCGTGTCCTTCCAGCCGAGATAATCCCAGTAATTCACAGGCAGGGACAGGGCGATGATGTCCGGCTGGCGGGAATACTCCACCAGCAGTTCATCGGCCGGCGGGCAGGACGAGCAGCCCTGGCTGGTGAACAGCTCCACCACCGCACGCGGCGGATCCGCCAGAGCGGGTTGCAGGAGAGCGGCAAAGCCGAGAGCCGCCAGGGCCAATGTCAATCGAGACGCCATGATGGAAGCCATGGAACACGAATTGCGCCTCAAGGGAAACTCACGTTAGCTTGAGCGCCAGCGCATCGTGCGAAAAAGTGGACCCGGTTTTTCGCGCTCAACGATGTGCTCATTAAAGATTTAAGCATCGGATTAGATCCCAAAAGTGGAATCCACTTTTGGGTCCGATGCTTTGGCAGGCACGCGCCAGCGGCGGTGCATCCACAGCCATTGCTCCGGGTACTCCCGCACCCATTCCTCCACCACGGCGGTCATGGCCTGCATGGCGCCCTGCACGTTGATCTGACCGTCGTGATCGCGGGGCAGATCGAGGGGCGGCGTGAGCTGCAGGCGGAAGCGGTGGCCCGGGAGCCGGATCACCCGGACCCCGTGAACCGGGCAGTCGAAGCGGCGGGCGAACTTGCCGAGGATCGGGTTCACCAGGGCCGTGCGCCCCATGAAGTTCACCAGCACGCCCCGGGTGAAGTGCTGGTCGATGAGCATGCCGAGATGGCCGCCCTTCTCCAGCGCCCCCTGCATGGCGAAGGCCGCGCCCTGGCGGGCCGCCTCGAGATTGCCCATGGTCTCGCTGCGGATCTCGTGCAGCACGCGGGCGATCGCCGGATCGTTGGGCGCGCGGAACACCGCCGTGGTGTCGAGCCCGAAGCGCGCGGCGCAGATGGCCGGCAGCTCCCAGTTGGCCAGGTGGGCGGAGAAGATGAGGCCGGGCTTGCCGTCGTCCCTCAGCTTGAGGAAGTGATCGATCCCGTCGACCTCGGTGCGGCCGGGGACCTCGCTGTCGGGGTCGAAATCGAACAGGCGGCCGAGATGCGGGTACTCGCCGGCCGTGCGGCCGAGATTGCTCCAGGCGGCCATCGCCAAGGCCTTCACCTCGGCCTCGGTTTTGTCCGGATAGGCGGCGCGGATGTTGGCCAGCGCCGTCTTGTGGGCGCCAAGCAAGGGGCCGAACGTGCGGGTGAGCGCCGCGCCGACCGCGCCGGAGCGCTCGGGGCCGAGAGCCCGTGAGAAGGCGAAGACACCCCGCACGACGCCGACCATGACCGTCTCCGTGAGGCGCGAGACGAGGCTTCGGGGGCGGTGGGTCTGCTGCACGTGGTTCCGGTCCTGGCATAAAAAGCCGGCTGGGGGCCGGCCGTATGAGGGGAAAGGTCCCACGGTTTTTTGCCGGGAGCCCGTTTCGTCTAGATCTGTGGTTGCGCGGCCGTCTGTTCCAGGGGTCCGACCCGGGTTAGAACGTCACGATCACCTTGCCGAAGACCTTGCGGCCTTCAAGCCGCTCCAGCCCCTGCTGGAACTCGTCGAGCGGAAAGACCGCGTCGATGACCGGGGTCATGCCCCCGGCCATCTTGTCCAGGGATTGGGAAATGTTCTCGATCCGGCAGCCGAAGGAGCCGAAGATCCGGTATTGCTGCTGGAAGAGCTGCATCAGGTTCATGGTGGTGGAGACGCCCGAGGTGGAGCCGCAGGTGACGAGCCGTCCGCCGCGCTTGAGGCAGAGCAGAGACCCGTTCCAGGTTTCCGCGCCCACATGCTCGAACACCACGTCGACCCCTTTTCGCTTGGTGAGCTGGCGCACCTCGCCCTCGAAGCGCTCGGTGCGGTAGTTGACCACGTAATCGGCGCCCAAGGCCTTCGCCTTCTCGCCCTTCTCGTCGTCGCCCACCGTCGTGTAGACGGTGCAGCCGATGGCCTTGGCCATCTTGATGGCCGCCGTGCCGATGCCGGATCCGCCCGCATGGACGAGGATCGACTCGCCGGGCTCCAGCTTGGCGTTGTCGAACAGCATGTGCTGCACGGTGCCGAAGCCGATGGGCGCGCAGGCCGCCTGCTCGAAGGAC
Source organism: Microvirga aerilata (assembly GCF_016743775.1). Classification (GTDB taxonomy): domain Bacteria; phylum Pseudomonadota; class Alphaproteobacteria; order Rhizobiales; family Beijerinckiaceae; genus Microvirga; species Microvirga aerilata. Next base: position 17,279 of record NZ_JAEQMY010000006.1, read on the forward strand.
ACGCCCTGCGGCACCGGGATGACCAGACGCTCCGGCCGGTTGATCAGCTCGCGGGCAAAGCCGTCGATGTGGAAGCCCATGATGCCGGCGACGTTCTCGCAGAGATTGTCCCAGCCCTTCCGGCAGGCCGCACAATGGCCGCAGGTCTCGGCCCCGTACATGGTGACCGGATCGCCCGCCTTGAACCGCGTGACGCCCTCGCCCACCGCCGCGATCTCGCCCGAAGCCTCGACCCCCACGGCCTGAGGCATCTTGCGCTTGGCGAACGCCATGCCGCGAAAGCCCCAGACATCGAGGTAATTGAGGGCCAGCGCCTTCACCCGCACCTGAACCTCGCCGGGGGCAGGCGGCGGAGGCGCCTCGATCTCGGTGATGCGAAGGTCACGGTCGCCGAAAAGCTGAAGGGAGCGCATGCTTTAGATCCTTTTGGCCGTCACCCCCGGACGGGTTCCGGGGATCCATGTCTTTTCAGCGGTCGGTTGAAGACGTGGATGGCCGGGACAAGCCCGGCCATGACGCGAGAAACTGTTTGCGGCGGCTTAAAGGGCTGGTGGAGGAATGGCAAGTTCCAGAACCCCGAGCTGCCATCCCGGGCCGGGTTTCCAATTGTGCAAGCTTAGCGATGCACGCCCAGCATCGATGTGAGCCCGCCGTCGATGGGCAGCACCGCGCCGGTGATGTAGGCGGCGGGGTCAGACAGGAGGAAGGCGGCAAGGCCTGCGATCTCTTCCGGCTTGGCGAAGCGCCCGGCCGGGATCTGCTTTTCCATGTTCTCGCGATAAGCCGCGTAGGGCGCCATCATGTCCGTGTCGATGAAGCCCGGCGCGATGACGTTGACCGTCACGCCGCGCTTGGCAGTCTCGACGGACAATGTGCGGCAATAGGAGATCAGCGCGCCTTTCGAGGCGGCATAGGCGGCGTTGCCGGGATTGCCCTGGAGCGCCGCCACCGAACCGATGGCCACGATGCGGCCCTGCTTGGCGCGGATCATGCCGCGCATCAGCGCCTTGGCGATGCGGGTGAAGGACCAGAAGTTCACCTGCATGGCGGCTTCGGCCTTGTCCTGCTGCATCATGGCGGCGAGCGCGTCGTAGGGCTGGCCGGCATTGTGCACGAGCCCGAAGAAGCTCTCGCCCTCGATGGTCTCGCAGAAAGCGTCGAGCGCCGCCTTGTCGGCAAGATCGATCTCATGCGCCGTGACGGTGCGGCCGGAATGGGCCTCCATCAGCTCGCCGGCAAGGGTCTTCGCGGCATCGCCCGAGGAGCGGTAGGTGAAGTCGACATCGTGGCCGGCCGCGACGAGCGCCCGCACGATGGCGGCGCCCACGCCTTTGCCGCCGCCTGTGACGAGAACGCGGGTCATGATCAAGCCCCTTTTGGCTCGGCCCCGAAGACGAGGCAGGTGTTCTGGCCGCCGAAGCCAAAGGAGTTGGACAGCACGTAGGACACCTTGGCGTCACGGGCGACGTTGGGCACCACGTCGAGGGGGATCGCCGGATCGGGCACCTGATAGTTGATCGTCGGCGGGATGCGGCCTGTAGAGATGGTGAGAAGCGACATAACCGCCTCCACCGCACCGGCGGCCGTCAGCGTATGGCCGATCATCGACTTGTTCGACGAGATCGGAAGGCTCGCCATGCGCTCGCCGAAGACGGCGGTGCAGCTCATGGCTTCCATCTTGTCGTTCTCCGGCGTCGAGGTGCCGTGAGCGTTGATGTAGTCGATGTCGTCCGGCTGAACGCCCGCATCGGCCAGCGCCTGCCGGAGCGCCGCAATGCCGGGGGCGCCGTCCGGCGAGGAGCGGGTGCGGTGGAAGCTGTCGCCCCTCTCGCCGCAGCCGAGCACGTAGCCGAGAATCGTCGCGCCGCGGGCCCTGGCGGCTTCGGCATTTTCCAGCACGAGGGCCGCGCCGCCCTCGCCCATGACGAAGCCGTCGCGGTTCTTGGAGAAGGGTTTCGACGCCCCTTCCGGGTTCTCGTTCTGGGTCGAAAGCGCCGAAAGCAGCGAAAAGCGGATCAGGGATTCCGGGTTCACGGAGCCGTCAGTGCCGATGCACAGCGCCGCATCCGTCTCGCCGCGGCGGATCGCCTCGACGCCGAGCTGGATCGCGGTGGCGCCGGACGAGCAGGCGGTGGAGAGCGAAATGGGCGAGCCCCGGGTGCCGAAACGGTCGGCGACCCGGTCGGCAACCGTGCCGAAGATGAACAGATCGTGCCACGGCTTGAACGCGCCGGAGGCCGCCGCCTTCAGCAGGTCCTTGTAGGTGACGTCGCCCTCCTGGCCCGAGGCCTCGGCCAGAGCCTTGCGCTGCGGCCACTCCATCTCGACGGGCGGAACGGCGATGAAGAGCGCGCCAGGGAAATCACCCGGCGTCAGCCCCGACTGCCCGACCGCCTCTTCGGCTGCCAGCATGGCAAGGCGCTCGGAGAGCACCGGCGCGCAGAAGGGTTCCACGTCCACATGGTCGACGGTGCCCGCAATCGTGGTGCGCAGGCCATCCGTGGGGAAGCGCTCGATGCGGTGGATGCCGGACTTGCCGGCCGTGAGGGCTGCCCAGGTGTCGTCCTTGCCCTGGCCGAGGGAGGTGACCACGCCCATGCCGGTGACGGCAACGAGCGGACGTCCTTTCGTGTCGCGAAGCGCCATGTGCCTTCTCCTCAAGCCTTGGTGAGCCGGATGGCGCCCTCGCCGCGCCAGTGGCCGACGGAGGTCACGAGCGCCTCGGAGGCCTTGCGTCCGGCAATCAGACCGGCCGCGAGCGCAACGCCCGTGGGGGCCTGGGCTTCCATGGTATGGCCGACCAGATCGCCGGTGGCGTGAACCGGGGCGCCCGGAGCGATGTCCTTCAAGGCGGCCTGCTCGTCCTCGGTGATGCCCTTGATGCCGGTGGCGCCCGAAATCACCACGTCGGGCTTGGCTTCGAGCTGCTTCGCGAGCCTGTGGAGCGAAGCCTCGGCGCTGCCGGGCTTGCGGCGGCTGCGGTCGGACGCGATGCCCGCAACTGCGGCCAGCGGCTTCGCCCCGCGGGAGGCGGCGTGCTCGCGGGATTCGAGCACCATGAAGCAGGCGCCGCTCCCTAAGATCATGCCGCCGCCCTCGGCCGGGCGGTTCCAGACCGGCGCATAGGGCTTCTTCCAGAGGAAGCCGCCCATCTCGTAGATCAGGAGCACGTCGGGGCGCTCGGCATTGTAGGCGCCGCCGACAAGGAAGATGTCGTCCTGGCCCGAGGCGATGCGCTCACGGGCGATGCGGAGCGCATCGACGCCGCTCGACTCCTCGCCCATGAAGGTGCGCGACGCGCCGGTGACGCCGTGAACGATGGCGATGTTGCCGGCGAGCAGATTGGATAGTTGCGCCAGGAACAGGGTCGGGCGCAGGTCGCCCATGAGGCGCTCGTTGAGGAAGACGCCCGGATTCTCCGCGTTGCGCAGACCTGTGAGGATCTGGCCGTCCACCGCGTAATCCCGCTCGCCGCCGCCGGCCGAGACGATGAGCTGCATGCGGCCCTTCAGGGCCGCGTCCTCTTTCGCGCCGGCCGCATTGAGGGCGAGGCCCGCCGCATAGCAGCCGAGCTTCTGCCAGGGCTCCATCTGGCGCTGATCGGATTTCTTCGGGATCTGCCGGTCCCATTCGAGCGCCGTGGCCGGGTGCACCGGGAAAGGCTCGAAGGTGGCAAGATCCGTGTGCGGGGCACCGCCGCCGGAAAGCGCGTTCAGATGAGCCTCGAGACCTTCGCCCGCGGAGGAGACGAGGCCGATTCCTGTGATGACGACGTCACGCATCAAGCCGCCTCCTCCATGAGGCCGATGCGTTTGGCCTGAGCGCGCATCTGGCCGTCCATGCCTTCCGGGAAGGGCATGATCCTGAACCGCAGCTCCGCGTCGCAGATCGGCTTGCCCTCGACCACGATCCTGGCCTTCGTCACCGCATAGCCCGAGCCCTCGTGCTCGAGCTGCGCCGTGACGGTGAGCACCGTACCCGGTCCCACGAAAGTGCGAAAGCGCGCCTTGTCGACCGCCATGAGGAACGGCATGTGGGTAAAGCCCGTCAGGCCCAGCACGAGATAGCCGGAGGCCTGGGCCATGGTCTCGGTGAGGAGAACGCCCGGAACAAGGGGATGGCCCGGGAAATGCCCCTCGAAAACAGGGCTTTCCATGGGCACGGTGGAGGAAACCTCGATCCGCTTGGTCTCGCGGTCGAGGCTCGTCACCCGATCGATCATTTCAAAATATTCGAGGCGCATCGGGATCCCGTACCATGCTGCTCCCGGAAGGGCCATGACGGACAGGGAATCCATGAGGCGGGGCGCTTGATGGATCGCCTCTCCGAGCCGGCCCACGAGGCCGGCCCGCCGGGATGCAAGTGTCGTCTCTTAGGCCTATGTCGTCTCTTAGGCCTGCTTGGCGGCCACCAGGGCGTCGATGCGCGCCACGAGGTTCTTCAGCACGAAGTACTCCTCGGCGGGCGCCTTGCCCTCGTTCACTTCCTGCGTCCACTGCTCCAGGGGCAGCTTGATGCCGAAAGCCTTGTCGATCGCAAAGGCGATGTCGAGGAAGGCGAGCGAGTCGATGCCCAGATCCTCGATGGCATGGCTTTCGGGCGTGATCTGCTCGCGCGGGATATCGGCGGTGTCTGAAATGATGCCGGCGACGGTCTCGAAGGTGGACGACATGACGCCGCTCTCCTAAAAATGCGTGGTCTCGACGATAGGGCCCCGCCAAGCCTTAAGGCCCGGTTTCCAGCCGCTCTTTTCGCCAAGGAGGGTTGTTTCGAACGGCACCCCTTACACGACGGGCGGCAGACCGGCAACCGATTGGTTGCATTCCCTTGCCGTCGGCCCATCCCGGAGCGCCCGATTTCGCCTGCGGCAACGGCTTGAGGGGCAACCGATTGATTATTCGGCGCCTATCGTCGATAAGGGCCGCCTCCGGCCGAAAGGCCGGTTTACCCTTTCTAGGCACCCATCGCTGGATCAACGTGCTCAACAGGTTCCGCAGACCTGCCGTCCGTCGCGCGCGACGCATGGCCCGCATCGCTCGATGGAATAAGCCCATCGAGGGCCCTGCCGGCCGCCTGCGCGCCTGGGCCCACATGCTGCTCGTCGATCACGGGGTGTTCCGCCTCTTCTACCTGAACAAGCACCAGGTCACCGACCGCCTGTGGCGATCCGCCCAGCCGGCGCCGCACCAGATCGCGGCGCTGAAAGCCGAGGGCGTCCGCACCATCATCAACCTGCGCGGCGGCCGGGAGCACGGCTCCTGGCAGTTGCAGAAGGAGGCCTGCGAGCGGCTCGGGATCCATCTGGTGGAGTTCGTCGTCCGCTCCCGCGGCGCGCCGGACCGGCAGACCCTGCTCAACGCCAAGACCTTCTTCGACACGGTGGAATATCCGGCCGTCCTGCACTGCAAGTCGGGCGCGGACCGGGCCGGCTTCGTCGCCGCCCTTTATCTCGTGGTGTACGAGGGAAAGTCCATCGACGAGGCCCAGCGCCAGCTCTCCATGCGCTTCGGGCATTTCCGCTTCTCGAAGACCGGCATCCTGGACGCATTCTTCGACATGTACCGCCGGGAGGGCGAGGCCAAGGGCATTCCGTTCCTCACCTGGATCGAAACGCAATACGACGCCGAGGCCCTGGAGCGGAGCTTCCGCCCCGGCTTCTGGTCCCATCTGCTGGTCGACCGGATCATGCGGCGGGAATAGGCCGAAACCGGCCAGGCACTGTCGTCCCGGGGCTGCGCCGGAGCAGGTGGTTCTCCCTGAACACGGATGCTTCATCAGGCTGCGATCCCCGGAAACGATCCGGGACTGGGTGCAGGATGAGGCTCGGTTTCCCTCCCCTTTGTGGGAGGGCCAGGGTGGGGGTGTGAGCGATAGCCTATCCGCGTGTGGCGCCCACACCCCCACCTCCAACTCCTCCCCACAAAGGAGAGGAGGGCTCCCGCGAGATAGCTGTGATGCGGTCCCGGATCTTCGCTCATGCTTCATCCGGGGTGATGCTGGAGCGACTTGTCAAAGATCCAGCGCCTTCGGGCCCGCAGCCTTGGGCTGCGAGCCTGAAGAGCACACGAGGGTGGCGCGCGATGCAGCCCGGCTCGCTGTGGTATGAAAGGGAAGAGCCGAACTGCCTCTTCGCGCACGGTTCTTTTCAGGCGGACTGGTGCGCCCGGTGCGGCGCTGGCCCAAGGCGGCCATGCTGGAGGCCCTGGGCCCAACCCGCTTCCGGCCCCTCACCAGGGCCTCCTGCCCCATGAGCCTGCGTCACGCTCATGCACAGGACCGTGCCTGCTCCCACACTGCGACGCCTCGCGAGCGCGCCCCTCGTCAGGACCAGGCTGTGCAACGATATAGCCAAGGTTGCAGCAGAAGTCAAGAACAAATACGGAACATAAGCCGCATCAGGAGGAGACCGCCAGGTGGGCTTCCCCGTCGTCGGAGAGCTGCAGGCGGTGGAGGCGGGCGTAGGCTCCCGCCCGGGCGATCAGCGCCTCGTGCGAGCCCGTCTCCACGATGCCCCCGTTTTCCATCACCACGATCTTTTCCGCGTTGCGCACGGTGGAGAGGCGGTGGGCGATGACGAGGGTCGTGCGGCCCCGCATGAGCTTGCGGATGGCGTCCTGCACCAGGCGCTCCGATTCGGAGTCGAGCGCGCTCGTCGCCTCGTCGAGCAGCAGGATCGGAGCATTCTTCAGGAAGGCCCGCGCCAGCGAGATGCGCTGGCGCTCGCCGCCGGACAGGCGCCCCCCGCCGGGCCCCACCACCGTGTCGTAGCCCTCGGGCTGCTTGAGGATGAAATCGTGGGCCGCAGCCGCTTTCGCCGCCTCCACGATCTCTTCGTCGGAAGCGCCCGCCTGCCCGAAGGCGATGTTGGCCCGGATGGTGTCGTCGAAGAGAACCACGTCCTGGCTGACCACCGCGATGGCGCCGCGCAGGCTTTTCAGGGTCACGTCCCGGATATCCTGCCCGTCGATCAGGATCCCGCCGTCCGTCACGTCGTAGAGGCGCGGCACCAGGGACAGGAGGGTCGACTTGCCCGAGCCCGAGCGGCCCACCAGAGCCGTGGTCTGGCCGGCTTCGGCCGTGAGATCCACGCCTCGCAGAGCGGCCGCTTCGCCGGTATAGGAGAAGGACAGGTTCGAGAACCGGATCTCCCCGCCCGCCAGGGCGAGCGGCCTGGCCTCCGGCTTGTCCTGGATCGCCGGCGCATCGTCCATCATGGCAAAGGTGCGCTGGAGGGCAGCGGCCGCCTCCTGCACGATGGCGTTGAGGTTGCCCAAGGCCCGAATCGGCTGCGCCGCCATGACGAGCGCGCTGACGAAGCCGGTAAAATCGCCGACCGTGCTGTCGCCGGAGAGAATCCGCTGGCCGATCAGCACCAGCACGGCGGCCACCGCGAGGCCGCCGCCCGTCTCGAGCAGGGGATCGAGACGGCCTCGGGCGTTGGCCGCCTTCATCTTGAGGCCGCGCACATCGTCGAAAGTTTTGGCGGCCTTGGCCTTGAGGTAGCCCTCGAGCCCATAGGTCTTGGCGATCCGGGTGCCGGCGAGGCTCTCGGTGATGAGGCTTGCCATCTGGCCCGTCTGCTCCTGGGTCGAGGCGGCCACCCGGCGCAGCTTGCGGCCGATCTTCTCGATCGGGTAGGCGAAGAAGGGCGCGGCGATGCCGGCCACGAGCGTCAGCACCGGATCGATCCAGAGCATGGCGGCGATGAGCGCGATGACTGTCGAGACCTCGCGCAGGAACACCGTGGAGAGGCGGGTCAGCGCCTCACGGATGAAGGAGAAGTCCGTGGTGAAGCGCTGGGTGAGCGCCGCCGGGCTCTCGCGCCCGATCTGCGCAAGGTCCGCTTCGATCATGTGCCCGTAAAGGGCGGTCTGCATGTCGGCCTCGATGCGCGTGACCACCCGGTTGGTGAGAACGGTGAGCGCCAGCAGCGAAAAGCCTTTGACGGATGTGACCGCGATCACGAAGAGCGGCGCCAGCATGATGGCGCTCACGTCCTTGGCGTCGAAGGCGTCGAAGGCCGCCTTGATCAGCACCGGGTAGAGGCCTGTCGCGCCCGCCACCAGGAAGACGAACACCAGCACCAGGGCCAGCGTCTTCGCATGCGGACGCATCCAGTCCCGCCACAGGCGGCGGATCAGGGGAAGGGTATCGCCTCGGATGAGGCTTTTGCGGGCCATGATCGCTTGGAACTCTCGCGCTGAAGGGCCCGCGGTTACCACGCAAAGCCCCTCAGCGGCAAATTCCGCCCTGCCGCACCCGTCACACCGCCTTCAAATGCCGGATCGGCCGCCCCGGCGCGATCATCTCGGCGGCCGAGATGATGCCCTGGGCGTCGATGCCGAAGTGGCGGTAGAGGTCCTTGACCGTGCCGGTCTGGCCGAAATGCTCCACGCCGAGCGAGCGGGTGCGGTGGCCCATGACGGAACCCATCCAGGCGAGCGTCGCCGGATGGCCGTCGATCACCGTGATCAGTCCGCAATGGGGCGGCACGTCGGCGAGCAGGCGCTCCACATGGGACCGCGCATGAACAAGGCCGCGCTCGCGGGCGCGCTGCGCCGCCGTCCAGCCCGCGTTGAGCCGGTCGGCCGACGTGATGGCGAGAAGCCCGATGTCGCGCCGGTCTTCGGCCATCAGGCCCACCGCCTCGATGGCCTCCGGCGCCACGGCGCCCGTATAGGCGACGACCACCTGCGCGTTGGGCCCGGGCTTCCTGAGCCAATAGGCGCCGGCCCTGATGTCATCGGCCAGGTCCGGCGTCATCTCCCGCTGCGGCTGCTCCAGGGTGCGGGTGGACAGGCGCAGATAAACCGAGCCGCCGGTCTCGTCGCGCAGCCAGGTCTTCTCGTCGGGCTCGCCGCCCTCCCGCTGCATGTAGTCGAAGGCCCAGCGCATGATGACGGCCAACTCGTCCACGAAGGCGGGCTCGAAGGAGGCGAGCCCGTCCTGCGCCATGCCGACCAGCGGGGTGCCGATGGATTGATGCGCGCCGCCCTCGGGCGCGAGCGTCACGCCGGAGGGCGTGGCCACGATCATGAAGCGGGCATCCTGGTAGCAGGCATAGTTCAGGGCATCGGCGCCGCGATAGATGAACGGATCGTAGAGGGTGCCGATGGGCAGGATCCGCTCGCCGAACAGGGAGTGCGACAGGCCCAAGGCCGAGAGCACGATAAACAGGTTCATCTCGGCGATGCCGAGCTCGATATGCTGGCCGGACGGCGAGAACTCCCAATTGTAGGTCGAGGGAATCCGCTCCTTCTTGAAGGTGTCGACCAGGCTCTCGCGGGCATAGAGCCCGCGCCGGTTCACCCAGGCGCCGAGATTGGTCGACACCGTCACGTCCGGCGCGGTGGTGACCACGCGGGAGGCGAGCGCATGATCGGAGCGGGCGAGCTCGTTGAGGATGAAGCCGAAGCCCTGCTGGGTCGACATGGCCGCATTGGCCGGAAAGGTGAGCTTTTCCGGCACCGGCACCTGGGGGGCGCTATACCGGCGGGTGCCCTTTTGGACGAAGGGAACTTCGGCCAAGAAGCGCTCGACCTCGGCCTGGGATGTCCTCATCCCCTCGAACTTGTCCCATTCGTGGCCCGGCCGCACCCCTTGGGCCGTACGCCAAGCCTCCATCTGGGTGGGCGTGAGCAGGCCGGAATGGTTGTCCTTGTGGCCGGCGAGCGGCAGGCCGAAGCCCTTGATGGTATAGGCCAGGAAGCACACCGGCCGGTCGTGCTCCCGCGCCTTCTCGAAGGCGTCGAGCAGGCTCGGCAGATCGTGCCCGCCGAGATTGGACATGAGCCGCGCCAGCTCCTCGTCGGAGCGCTTCTCGATGAGGCGGGTCACCGGCCCCTGATCGCCGAGATCGTCCAGCAGGCGCTTGCGCCAGGCGGCGCCGCCCTGGAACGTCAGGGCCGAGTAGAGCTGGTTCGGGCACGAGTCGATCCAGTCGCGCAGGCGCTCGCCGCCGGGCTCCTTGAACGCCTCCTGCATCAGGGAGCCATGCTTGAGGATCACCACGTCCCAGCCGAAATTGCGGAAGAGCGCCTCGAACCGCTCCCACAGGCCCTCGCGGATCACCGCGTCGAGGCTCTGGCGGTTGTAGTCGATGATCCACCACGTGTTGCGGATGCCGTGCTTCCAGCCCTCGAGCAGCGCCTCGAAGATGTTGCCCTCGTCCATCTCGGCATCGCCCACGAGCGAGATCATGCGGCCCTCGGGCCGGTCCTTCATCCAGCCATGGGCCTTCACGTAGTCCTGCACGAGGCTGGCAAAGAGCGTCTGGGCGACCCCTAAGCCCACCGAACCGGTGGAGAAGTCCACGTCGTCAATGTCCTTGGTGCGGGACGGATAGGATTGCGCGCCCTTGTAGCCGCGGAAGTTTTCCAGCTTCTCGCGGGTCTGGCGGCCGAAGAGATACTGGATGGCGTGATAGATCGGGCTGGCATGGGGCTTGACCGCCACCCGGTCCTCCGGCCTTAAGCCCGAGAAGTAGAGGGCACTGAGGATCGTGGACAGGGAGGCCGAGGAGGCCTGGTGCCCGCCGATCTTCATGCCGTCTTCGCTGGCGCGCAGGTGATTGGCGTTGTGAATGGTCCAGGTGGAGAGCCAGAGCACCTTGCGCTCGAGTTCCTCCAAGATGCTCAGGTGCCGCGCGTCAGCCATGTGGTCTCTCCCGGTTTCACCGAGATATAAGCCTGAAGAATTGGCGAGGCGAGGCCAAAGCCCACGCACCGGATCGTCTTTTGGAATGAGGCAAGGGGCCTTGGAAAAACGAAAAGCCCGCCTGACGGCGGGCCTTCGTAAAACTCTCATCTCTGAGAGAATGGAGCGGGCGAAGGGATTCGAACCCTCGACCCCAACCTTGGCAAGGTTGTGCTCTACCCCTGAGCTACACCCGCGCTCCGCGGCGCCGAAGCACCGTTGCGAGGCCGCTGATTTGCCCCAAAACGCGGCGCATTGCAAGGGGGTCCTGTCGATCTTTTCAACGGAAGCCTTGAGCCTGCTTCATCCGGTCGCTAGAACCTGGGCCCGTATGGAGGTTGCAAGCTTGGCCCATCTGTCCCCGCAGAACCTTTTGGATCGACTGAGCGAACTCGGCATCAAGGCCGAGACCGTCGAGCACGACCCAGTCTTCACGGTAGCCGAATCGGCCTCGGTGAAGGAGCAAATTCCAGGGGCTCATTCCAAGAACCTGTTCGTGAAGGACAAGAAGGGGCGCTTCTTCCTGATTTCCGCCAAGCACGACACCGCCATCGACCTGAAGCGGACGCACGAGGCCATCGGCGCCTCGGGCCGCCTGTCCTTCGGCTCCGCCGACCAGTTGCGCGCGCTCCTCGGGGTGGAGCCGGGTTCGGTGACGGCCTTCGCCGTGGTGAACGATACGGACGGCAAGGTGACGATGGTGCTCGACGCCAATCTCATGGAGCACGAGCGGGTCAATTTTCACCCGCTCGTCAATTCCATGACCACCGGGGTGTCGCGGGACGACCTGGTGGCGTTCCTGCGGGCCACGGGGCACGACCCGCTCATCCTGCGCCTGCCCGAACCGCCGGCGGAATTGCCAGACGACACCCAAGCTCCCATGTAAAGCATCGGACCCATAAGTGGGCACCACTTTTCGGGATACAGCCGACGCTCATTCATGCCGAACGCATGGCTGGGCGCGGAAAACCGGGACCACTTATCCGCGCGATGCGCTAAGACGTTCTTCTCACGATGTTCACCCTTCGAGGATCGCATGCTGTCCGATAACCCCACCCCCTCCGACGATCTCGTGAAGGACACCACCACGGCGACGTTCCGCCAGGACGTATTGGCCGAGTCCATGCAGCAGCCGGTGCTCGTCGACTTCTGGGCGCCCTGGTGCGGCCCCTGCAAGCAGCTGACGCCGATCCTGGAGAAGGCCGTGCGCGCGGCGGGCGGCAAGGTGAAGCTCGTGAAGATGAACATCGACGAGCATCCGCAGATCGCGGGCCAGCTCGGCGTGCAGTCGATCCCCGCCGTCTTCGCCTTCCAGCGCGGCCAGCCCGTGGACGGCTTCATGGGCGCGCTGCCCGAAAGCCAGATCAAGGGCTTCATCGAACGCCTCGTCGGACCGCTCGGTCCCAGCGCCGTGGAGGAAATTCTCGCCGAGGCCGACCGCCTGGCCGCCGAAGGCGACATGGGCGGAGCTGCCGAGCTCTATGCCGCCGTCCTGTCCCAGGACCCGGAAAACGTTGCGGCCCTCGCGGCCCTCGTGAAGCTCCATGTGGAGGTGGGCGACCTGGAGGGCGCCAAACGCTTTCTGGCCATGGCCCCGGAGGCCAAGGCGGGCGACCCGGCCCTTGCCGGCGCCCGCGCCGCCATCGAGCTCGCCGAGCAGGCGGGCTCGCTCGGCGACCTTGCCGACCTCCAGCGAAAGGTAGAGGCGGATCCCGCCGACCATCAGGCTCGCTTCGATCTCGCCATCGGGTTGAACGCCCGCGGGCGGCGCGGAGAAGCTGTCGATCACCTCCTTGAAATCGTCCGGCGCGACCGCAATTGGAACGAGGACGGCGCGCGCAAGCAGCTCGTTCAGTTCTTCGAGGCCTGGGGCCCGATGGACGAGATGACCCTGGCGGGACGGCGGAGGCTCTCCTCGCTCCTGTTCGCTTGACGCTGCCCACAGTTTGGGAGATCGGAATGGGAATGAACGCGGTATACCGGGGGCCAGAGGATTGCCCGTCGGTCATTCCCGTCTTCCCCCTTCCCGGCGCCCTTCTCCTGCCGCGCGGGCAGATGCCGCTCAACATCTTCGAGGCGCGCTACCTGGCGATGGTGGATGAAGCGCTCAGGGGCAGCCGGATCATCGGCATGGTGCAGCCCGATGCGGACAACGACCCTCATGCATCCGTGCCCAAACTCTATCGCACCGGCTGCGCCGGCCGCATCACCCAGTTCGCCGAGACCGGCGACGGCCGCTATCTCATCACCCTGATCGGCATCTCGCGCTTCAGGATCGAGGAGGAGCTGCCGCCGATCGACCTGTTCCGCCGGTGCCGCGTGACCTTCGAGCCCTTCGCCTCCGACTTCACGGCCCGCGCCGGGGAGAACGAGGTGGACCGGGCGGGGGTGGTCAAGGCCCTGCGCGATTTCGTCGATACGGTGCATGTGAAGGTGGACTGGCGCGGCATCGAGGAGGCGCCCAACGAGGCCCTCGTCAACGCCCTGTGCATGATGAGCCCCTTCGGCGTGCGCGAGAAGCAGGCGCTGCTCGAAGCGCCCAATCTCAAGTCCCGCGCGGAGGTTCTCATCGCGCTGACCGAGATCGAGCTCGCCCGCGGCGGCGTGGGCTCGGACTCGACCCTGCAATAGGAACAGCCCCGATGGTACCGGACACACCCGAGACGCCCCAGGCCGTGGAGGCCACGCGGATCGACCCCAAGCTCCTCGAGCTTCTCGTCTGCCCCCTCACCAAGGAAACCCTGGAATACGACGCGGCCCGCCAGGAGCTGATCAGCCGGCGGGCGAAGCTCGCCTACCCGATCCGCGACGGCATCCCGATCATGCTGCCCGAAGAGGCGCGGCCGCTGGGGGATTGAGCGCAGGCCAGCGGTTGTTCCGCCAGACGGTCTACGTTACACCGTGTCGGGTCATTTCGCCCCGCAACGGAGTTGCCTTCGCAATGCCTCACTTGCTTCTGGAATACACGAAGAACCTGAACCTCCTCGATGAGCAGGAGGTTCTATTGAGGCTCAACAAGGCACTCTTCGGATCCGGCCAGTTCGATGAGATTGACATCAAGGCTCGGGCCGTCGCCCTGGATGATTTTGTAATCGGCGTCACTCCGGCCGGGAGAGCTTTCGTTCATGCAAAACTCTCCCTATCCAGCGGCCGATCCCCCGAGGTGAAGCGTGATCTCTCCAGCGCCTTGCTTCAGGAATTGCGCAGCATCTTTTCAGGTCCCTCGAATCACCACATCCAGCTCTGCGCCGAAATCATCGACATCGACCGGGACAGCTACGCAAAGGATATGATCGCGCCGAGCTCATGAGCGGCGCTTAGGCTCGAGCTGCGATTGCCTCACCCAGCGCCAGCACGCGCCTGGCCATCTCCACATGGAGCCGCTCGACCATGCGGCCGTTATGGCTGACGGCGCCTTTGCCCGCATGTTCCGGCTGCTCGAAGAGCGCCACGATGGCGCGGGCGTTGTCCACCTCCTCGGCCGACGGCGCGAAGACGGCGTTGGCCGCGGCGATCTGATCCGGATGGATCAGGGTCTTGCCGTCGAAGCCGCAGTCGCGGCCCTGCTCGCATTCCGCCCGAAAGCCGTCGGCGTCGGACAGGCTGTTGTAGACCCCGTCGAGAATGTCGATGCCGTGGGCCCGCGCTGCCGCGAGCGCCGTCATGAGCCAGGGGAGCATCGCCGCGCGTCCCGGCAGCAGGCGGGCCCGGGTGTCCTTGGCGAGATCGTTGGTGCCCATGACCAGGCAGTCGAGGCGCGTGCTCGCATCGCGGGCCGCCCTGGCGATCGCCTCCACCTGGAGGATCGCAAGCGGCGTCTCGATCATCGCCCAGATTCGGGTACGCTCCGTTGCTCCGAGCCGGCCCAGGCCCACGGCCGCAAGCGTTTCCGCCGACGACACCTTCGGCACGAGGATCGCATCGGGCGCCGCCGCGACGGCGGCCGCGAGGTCGGCCTCGCCCCAGGGCGTCTCAGGGGCGTTGATGCGAATCACCAGCTCCCGCCGGCCATAGCCGCCCGCCCGCACGGCGGCGCAGACCTGCTCGCGCGCCTGAGCCTTCATGTCGGGCGCCACCGCATCCTCGAGGTCGAAGATCACCACGTCGGCTGCCAGGGTCTTCGCCTTCTCGATGGCACGGGCGTTCGAGCCGGGCATGTAGAGCGCGCTGCGGCGGGGACGGATCGTAATCATGATTTTTCCTTGGACGGCAGATCGGTTGTAATCCTCTCGCGAGCGTCCGCAATGGAGAAGCCAAACGATGTGGGTGGCAGGGGTCGACGGCTGCCGGGCCGGGTGGATTGCGGTGTTCATGCGGGCTGACGATCCGCGCACCCACCGCATCGTGACGGCACCGACGATTGCCGGCATCGTCGACGCGCCGGAAGGGCCTGCAATCGTTGCGGTCGACATGCCCATCGGCCTGCCTGACCGGACATCGGGCTCGGGCCGGCCCCCGGAGCAGCTGATCCGCCCGCTGCTGGGGCAGCGGCAATCCTCCGTCTTCGCCATTCCGTCACGCCAGGCCGTCGAGGCGGGAGATTACGGAGAGGCCTGCACGATTGCGGCCGCCACATCGGATCCGCCGCGAAAGGTGTCGCGGCAGGGCTTTGCCATCTTCCCGAAAATCCGCGAGATCGACGCGCTGCTGCGCGCCCGGCCGGATCTCGTGCCGAGAATCCACGAGGTGCATCCCGAGCTTGCCTTCTGGTCGCTTAACGGGTGCAAGGCCCTCGACCGGCCGAAGAAGGTGAAAGGCACACCCTTTGAAGCCGGCATGGCTCTGCGGCGGGATCTGCTCATGCGGTCCGGTCTCCTGCCCGACGAGCTGATCCATGCGCCCCCTCCCCGCGGCGCCGCCCGGGACGACCTGCTCGATGCGCTGGCGGGGTTGACCGTGGCGCTGGATCTCGCGAGAGGTGGAGGACAACCGTTTCCCGACCCGCCCGGCCGCGACGCCCACGGCCTGCCGGTCGCCATCTGGACGCTCCGCAGGTAGGTCATGAGCATCACACGCGCCGAGATCGAAGACGCCCACGCCCGCATCGCCTCCCATATCCGGCGCACGCCAGTCATGAGCCTCGGCAAGGCCTTCGGCCATGACGGGCCGGTGAGCCTGAAGCTGGAGTTCCTGCAGCATGCGGGCTCGTTCAAGACCCGCGGCGCCTTCAACGCCCTGCTGTCGCAGGAGGTGCCCTCAGCCGGCGTGGCGGCAGCCTCCGGCGGCAATCACGGCGCAGCGGTGGCCTATGCGGCCAAGCAGCTGGGCGTGAAAGCCCGCATCTTCGTGCCGGAGATCTCCAGCCCCGCCAAGATCGCCGTCATCCGCTCCCATGGCGCCGAGGTGGTGATCGGCGGCGCGCGCTATGCGGATGCTCAAGCAGCCTGCGATCTGCATGTGGCAGAGGCCGGTGCGCTTCGTGTCCATCCTTTTGCGGCGGAAGGCACCATGATCGGTCAGGGAACCGCCGCCCTCGAATGGGAGCAGGACGAACCCCATCTCGACACCGTCCTGGTCGCCGTCGGCGGTGGCGGGCTCATCAGCGGCGTCGCCAGCTGGTGGGCGGGCCGCGTGAAGGTGGTGGGCGTCGAACCGGAAGGCTCGCGCGCGCTTCATGCCGCGCTCGAAGCGGGCGGCCCGGTGGATGTGGACGTCGACTCGGTGGCTGCCGATTCGCTGGGAGCCCGCAACACCGGCGATCTGGTTTATTCGGTCTGCAGCAAGACGGTGGATCACGTGGCGCTTGTCACCGACGAGGCGATCCGCGATGCGCAGAGGCTGCTCTGGCAGGACTACCGCATCGCCTCCGAGCCAGGGGGCGCCGCGGCTCTGGCGGCGCTGGTCTCGGGCGCGTATAAACCCCGGTCAGGCGAGCGGGTCGGCGTGCTCCTGTGCGGAGCCAATGTCGAACTCGCAAAGCTTGCTCAGGTTGCCGAGGAAAGCGCTACCTCTTAGCCTCGAAGGCCATCCTCACGGCAAGTCCGCCCAGCACGGTGGCCATGCTCCAGCGTTGGACGACGATCCAGCGCGACTGCCCGGACAGGAAGACCGTGACGGCTCCCGCTGCTGCAATGATCAGCGAATACGTGACCACGGCGACAACGATCTGGGTCAGACCCAGCAGCACGGACTGCACGAGGACGTATCCGCGGGACGGGTCGATAAACTGGGGCAGAAGAGACAGGTAGAACAAGGCTGCCTTCGGGTTGAGGACGCTTGTGACCAGCCCCATGGTAAAAAGCTTGCGATTGCTGTCAGGCGGCAGGTTCCGCAGCTGGAATCCGGCGCGTCCGCTCGGCTTCACAGCCTGCCATGCCAGATAGAGCAGATAGGCGGCGCCAGCGAGGCGAAGCGCGTCATAGGCATAAGGAAGCGCCATGACGATCGAGGTGATGCCGAGCGACGTGGAGACGATGTAAAACAACGAACCGCCGGCAATCCCGGTCAGCGAGATGAAACCGGCAGCCCGTCCTTGGCAGATCGACCGTGAAACCAGATAGATCATGTTTGGACCGGGCGTCAGGGCGCTTGCCAACGCAATGATCGCTACAGCGGCGAGGGTTGAGGAACTCAGCATGGATGCCCTGTCGCAAGATTTGATACTACATTGCCTATCTTGAGCTTAACCGGAAGCCTGGCTTTGGCAAGGGTTATGGCAAGGGTTATGGATTGCCAATCACGTTCGGATCGGCCAAGTGATCAGCCAAGTGACGAGACAGACAAGGAGCACGACATGTTCCCGCAACGCCTGACCGAAGGCTATCGCGCCTTTCTCGACGAGCGCTTCCCGCGCGAGAAGAACCGCTTCGAGGCGCTTGCCGAAAAAGGCCAATCGCCGGAGGTGATGGTGATCGGCTGCTGCGACAGCCGCGTGTCGCCGGAGGTGATTTTCGATGCAAGCCCCGGCGAGCTCTTCGTGGTGCGCAACGTGGCCAACCTCGTGCCGCCCTTCGAGACCGGCGGCGATTATCACGGCACCTCGGCGGCGCTCGAGTTCGCCGTGCAGGCGCTCAAGGTCAAGCACATCGTGGTGCTGGGCCATGCCCGCTGCGGCGGCGTGCGCGCCTTCGCCGACGAGACCGCGCCTCTTTCGCCGGGCGATTTCATCGGCCGCTGGATGAACCTGATCAAGCCTGCCGGCGAACGGCTCGGGCCCCCTGACGGCGACCTCGAATCCTATCTGCCGCGCCTCGAACTCGCGGCCATCGAGAACAGCCTGAAGAACCTGATGACGTTTCCCTGCGTGCGCATCCTGGTGGAGCGCGGCAAGCTGCAGCTCCACGGCGCCTATTTCGGCGTGGCCACCGGCGTGCTGATGGTGCGCGATCCCGAAACCGGCGAGTTCAAGCCGGCGGTGGAGAACATGCCGGAGCGCGTGTCGATGTTTTCAGCGCGCCCGGTCGAGGGCTAGGACGCTCGAAGCCGCCCCGTTCCGCTCACGTCCAGGGAACTCCCGATGCCGACCATTCGCAATCCCATCCTGCCGGGCTTCAACCCGGATCCGGCCTTCTGCCGCGTGGGCGACGACTACTACATCGCGACCTCGACATTCGAATGGTATCCGGGCGTCCAGATCCACCACTCGCGCGACCTTGCGAACTGGCGCCTGGTTGGCCGTCCGCTCAATCGCCGGTCGCAGCTCGACATGCGGGGCAATCCCGACAGCTGCGGCGTCTGGGCGCCTGCCCTCACCTATGCGGATGGCCTGTTCTGGCTGATCTACACCGACGTGAAGCGGCGCCTCGGCAACTTCAAGGACACGCACAACTACCTGGTGACCGCGCCCTCCATCGAGGGTCCGTGGTCCGACCCGGTCTATATGAACTCCTCCGGCTTCGACCCGTCCCTGTTCCACGACGAGGATGGCCGGAAGTGGTTCGTCAACATGGTCTGGGACCACCGCCGCCGCCGCAGCTCCTTCGACGGCATTCTGCTCCAGGAATACTCAGCCACCGAGCAGCGCCTCGTCGGCCCCATCAAGAACATCTTCAAGGGCAGCCCGCTCGGGCTCGTCGAAGGGCCGCATCTGTGGAAGCGGAACGGCTGGTACTACCTGACGGTGGCCGAAGGCGGCACCGCCTACAACCATGCGGTCACGATGGCGCGCTCCCGCACCATCGACGGCCCTTACGAGCTTCACCCCAACGCGCATCTGATCACCAGCAAGGACGCCCCGGACGCCCCGCTCCAGCGGGCGGGCCACGGCTTCTATGTGGAGACATCCACGGGCGAGGTGTTCCACACCCATCTGTGCAGCCGGCCGCTGCCCGGAACGCGGCGCTCGCCGCTCGGCCGCGAGACGGCGATCCAGCGGGTGGTGTGGAACGAGGATGGCTGGCTCTATCTGGCGCAAGGCGGGCAGGTGCCGGCCCTCGAGGTCGAAGGCCCCGATCTTCCGCCGCATCCGTTTCCGCCCGAGCCCGATCGCTACGACTTCGACGACGGGGAGCTTCCGTCCGTGTTCCAGTGGCTGCGCACGCCCGAGCCGGACCGGATCTTCTCGACCACGGCCCGGCCCGGTCACCTGAGGCTCTATGGGCGCGAGTCCATCGGCAGCTGGTTCGAACAGGCACTGGTGGCCCGCCGTCAGACCTCGTGGATCTATTCGGCCGAGACCTCGGTGGAGTTCCAGCCCGAAACCTATCAGCAGCTGGCAGGCCTGATCTGCTACTACGACCGCGCCCGCTTCCATTACCTGGCCGTCTCGACCGGAGATGACGGAGGGCGCGTGCTTCAGGTCATCTCCTGCCTTGGAGATCACCCCGACGCGCTGATGACCTACGCGTTGGAGAGCGACCTGCCTCTGCCGGCAAGCGGCCCGGTTCATCTCGGCGTCGACGTCCGACAGGCGGAGCTGCAGTTCCGCTGGTCGATGGACGGCGTGACCTGGACGCCCGTCGGCCCGGTTCTCGATGCGAGCATCCTGTCCGACGAGGCGGGGCCGGGTGCCCACGGCTCGTTTACGGGAGCGTTCGTGGGCATGGCCGCCCACGACATGACGGGCCGAGCCCTGCCGGCGGATTTCGATTTCTTCCGCTATCGTGAGAAGCCCTCGAGCACGATCTGATCGCCGCGCACAGACGATGCCGAGGGTCCTGCGTAATCAGTTCGCCAGCGAGACGGAGCGCTCTTCGCGCTCCTTCTGATCCCGTTCAGAGGGCGGGATGCCACACGGACCCGCTGCCAGCTCGCAACCGCAGGACTCATCGAGCAGAAATTCACGCATGGCGACGAGCCGGGCGTCGTCGACGAGAGCCCCGGGCCAGAGGGCCACGAAGGTGGTCGAAGCCATCATCCTGACGTCCCCGAAAGGTCGGACGAGCCGACCAGCCGCGAGTTCCGCGTCGATCATCGGGGAGCGGCCGAGCACCAGACCCGCTCCGTCGATGGCGGCACGCAACGCAAGGCCAAAATGGCTGAAGCGGGGACCGTGCGCTTCTTCGCCCTCGAGGCCCAGGAACTTGAGCCAGACGTTCCAGTCGAGTTCCGGCCTTACCGGACTGAGATCCGCATCGCGATATCCATCCTCGCGCAGCAACGCATGATGCTTCAGGTCTTTGATGGAAAGCCTGCCATCGCCATCGAGCAAAGCGGGGCTGCAGACGGGGAACACCTCCTCCCGAACAAGAGGCATGCTGGTCGCGCTCAGATGGGCCTTTGCCGAAGGCTGCGCCACAATGGCAAGATCGACACCGTCACGGGCGAAATCCGGCATGTTCTCCATCGCGGCAATCCGGACCTCGATCCGAGGGTGACGAATGGCGAATCGGCCGAGCCTGGGAACAAGCCACCATGTAGCAATCGATGTGGGCGCGGAGACCGTGAGAAGCCCCGTCTGACCACGGGTCCTGACGCGATGCACTGCCGCGCGGATGTGCTGGAGGCCATCGGACACCCCGGCAAGCAGGGTCCGTCCATCCTCGGTCAGCTCGATCCCCGGATTGTTGCGCCGGAACAGCCGGCATCCGAGATGCGCCTCGAGCTGCCGCACCTGATGGCTGACAGCGCTCTGCGTCACGCATAACTCGTCGGCGGCTTGGGTTGAAGCTGAGATGGCGCGCCACGGCCTCGAAGGTGCGAAGCCAAGGCAAGGGCGGAAGAGGCGAAGATCGGCCCGTCAAAAGCACCTCATGAATCTGGCTCATGCACTGGTGAGAAAGTGCCATTCGCCACTCCCACCATCAAAGCCTAGCTTCTCTCGAACAGTGTTTCAAGAGAGGCTCGTCATGAGGATGCTTCATGCCTGGAAGGCAATTCGCTGCTTCGTACGCAATTGGAGAAGCAGCAGACCTCGAATCCTTTCGTCCGATCTCCAGCGTTTGAACGATTACATCCTGCGCGACATCGGACTTGAGCAGCACCCGGGAAGCCGGACCAAGGACCGGTGGCGAAGGGAACCAACGCCCGCCCATGAATCTGAGGATCGCCAGCAATGAAAAGGCCGCCCGGAGGCGGCCTTGAGGAGGAGCTTTTTAGGCCGCCTGCTTCTTCGGCTTCAGCAGGCCGCGATTGGCCATGGCTTCGGCGATCTGCACGGCGTTCAGCGCCGCGCCCTTGCGCAGGTTGTCGGACACGCACCAGAAGGATAGGCCGTTCTCCACCGTGATGTCCTCGCGGATGCGGGAGATGTAGGTGGCGTCCTCGCCCGCCGCCTCGTGCGGGGTGATGTAGCCGCCGGGCTCGCGCTTATCGATCACCAGAACGCCCGGCGCCGAACGCAGGATATCCCGCGCCTCGTCGGCCGAGAGCGGGTTTTCGAACTCCACGTTCACGGCTTCCGAGTGGCTGATGAAGACCGGCACGCGCACGCAAGTGGCGGTGAGCTTGATCTTCGGGTCGAGGATCTTCTTCGTCTCGACCATCATCTTCCACTCTTCCTTCGTGTACCCGTCCTCCATGAACACGTCGATATGGGGGATCAGGTTGAAGGCGATGCGCTTCGGGAACTTCTTCTCCTGCACATCCTGGAGCGAGTAGAGCGCCTTGGTCTGGCGGTCGAGTTCGTCCATGCCGTCCTTGCCGGCGCCGGAGACCGACTGGTAGGTGGCCACGACCACGCGCTTGATGGTGGCGCGCTCGTGCAGGGGCTTCAGGGCCACGACGAGCTGGGCGGTGGAGCAGTTCGGGTTGGCGACGATGCCCTTCTTGATCTCGCGCAGGGCCTCGGCATTCACCTCGGGCACCACCAGCGGCACGTCCTGGTCGTAGCGCCAGGCGGAGGAGTTGTCGATCACTACGGCGCCCTGGGCCGCGATCTTGGGCGACCACTCCTTGGACACCTCGCCGCCGGCCGACATGAGGCACAGATCGACGTCGGAGAAGTCATAGGTGTCCAGCGTCTTGGTCTTCAGGATCTTGTCGCCGTAGGAGACTTCCGACCCCTGGCTGCGGCGGGAGGCCAGCGCCACCACCTCGTCGGCCGGAAAGGCCCGCTCGGCGAGGATGCTCAGCATCTCGCGGCCCACATTGCCGGTCGCACCGACGACGGCGATCTTAAAACCCATTGGACTTCTCCTGTTTTGGCTCTCCCCGGAACCTAAAAACCCTGTTCGGGTGCTGCCTCTCGCCCCGTGGGGAGAGAGGACCGGGGACGACGAGGCTTATTCGGCCGTGGTTTTCACGGTCGTTGTGGCGGTTTTCGTTTTGCTCGTCGTAAAAGTGAGCAGCGCCATTGCCATCGTCCATCCAAAAGCCCGCTCCGGGCTTCGATCAGCGCCAGCAACACACCAAAGACACGCTTGCGTCAAGCGTTTCCTGGTGCGGCAAGCGTTCAACCGCCCGTCAGCACGTCGGTCGACAGGTTGAACCGGTAGAAGACCTTATTCATCCGCTCGGCCCCAAGCCGCTCGTAAAACGCCTGTGCGCCCGTGTTGGTGCCATCGGTGGTGAGATCGATGCGGGTGATGCCCCGGATGCGGGCGTAATCGGCAAGCCAACGCATCAATGCGGCGCCCACTGCCCGCCCCCGGACCGGCTCTGCGATGAAGAGCTCCTTCACGAAAAGAAGGCCCGTGAGCCGGAAGCCGGGCCTTAACAGCGCGAAACATGCCAGTCCCACCGGCTGACCATCGGCAAAGGCGAGCGCATATCGCGTTCCCTCCTGCTCGGTCATGGAGGCCTGCACCATGGCGAGGGTGTCCTCCACCGGGCAGGCTTGGCCTTCCCCGCCGTAGTGGCCTTCGAGCGCATGGACGAGTTTTGCGATGGCCCCTGCATCCTGCGGATCGGCGAGGCGGACAATGGTCTCGGGCATGCGGGCGCTCGTCAGGTTCGCGGGAAAAGGTAAGCTTTGGTTTACTTTGATTAGCAAAATCTTTCGAAACCCCGCCAGCGTTACGGTAGAACTTGTTGATGGGGTGATCCACGGGCTTGATTGGTTGAGCGATGCCGAGGGCGGGCTATGCCGAATGGGATGAGGACGACGCGTTCGACATGGTCGACGAACGCCCCTCCCGTCGCCTGAGGCGGACGCGCCTGCCCTGGCTGCGGATCGTCCTGATGTCTGCATGCAGCATCGCGGGTCTGGCCTACCTTGCCCTGGAGCAGGAGCGGACAGCCCGCCCGGCCGGGCGGGCAAAGGCCGTCCCGTCCTCCGTTCTGGTCACGCCGGCTCCAGCCTGGAAGCCGTTGGCGCCCTCTCCTGGGGTCTATGCGCTCGCCGGTGCTTCCGGCTCCGTCACCTCGGAGGCGCGTCAGCACACGAGCGGCGCGCGCGAGGATACGGTGGCCCTCGGGCGCTTCGGCGATTACCGCTACGCTCAGCTTGCCCTGGTTCAAGGTACGACCGAAGCCGCCGGAAGCTTCTACGTCGATACTGTTCGCCACGCGGCCAGGGCGGGCCTCGCCGTTGCGCATCAGGGACAAGGCCGGATGGTCGCGACCAAATTCGGCTCCGTGGAGGCTGCTCCCATGACGCTCTCCGGCAAAGGGGAGCAAGCCTGCCAAGCGTTCCGTTATGCAGACCCGGAGGCGGATTTCAGCTTCCAGGGCTGGCTGTGCGGATCCTCCGCTCCCGACGAGGCGCAGCTTGCCTGCTTCATTGACGGCATCGCGCTTACGGGCCCCGCCAGCCCTTCCCTGAGAGCGGTTTTCGCCCAGGCCGAGCACGGCCGCACGGATGCCTGCGGGACAGGCGCCCGCACCACCACGGTTGCCGTCAAACCTCCGGCCCGACCGTGATTGCCACCCGGTGCATGACGTTGCAGCCGTAGCCGTTCGGGTTCCAGTGGGCGGCGCGGAAGGGCTGGGCGCGGCCTTGGGCGTCCGTGGCACGGGCGAAGATCTCGTAGAAGCCGTCCCCCGGCAGGGTTAGCGAAACCCGCCACCGCACCCAATCGTAGCGGTTGCGCGGGGGCTGCATGTCGGCCGCCGTCCAGGTCGCGCCACCATCCGCCGTCACGTCGACCCGCGCCACCGTCTCGTCTCCGGCCCAGGCAGCGCCCCGGACCTCGACGGTTTGTGTCCCCTCGGGATAGCAGCTTCCATCGGCCGGCGCCGTGACGATGCTGCGAACAGGCATCGATTCGAGAATCCGGGTCTCCACGCCCTGCCCGTCCGAACCCGGCGGCAGCGGGTGCACCGGCAGGCGGTAGGACAGGCCCGTCATGCCCGGGCCGTCATGCTCCCGGTCGCGGATCCAGATCCGCTTGAGCCATTTCTGGCTCAACGATCCGGGCCAGCCCGGCACGACGAGGCGCAACGGGCCGCCGTGAATGAAGGGCAGCGGCTCGCCGTTCATGGCCCAGACCAGGAGCGTGTGATCCTCCAGGGCTTTTGCGATGGGCACCCCGCGGGACATGGCCTGCCGCTCGAAGCTCCCGGTCTTGTCGGGATCGGCGCCGAAGTGACCTGTGAACAGCGCCGCCTCCGTCAGGCCCGCCTCGCGCAGAACGTCGCCCAGCGACACGCCCGTCCATTCCGCGCAGCCGACCCCGCCATGGGTCCAGGGATTGCCCTCGGCCTTTGGCTCGAGGAAGGAACGGCCGTTGCCGCCGCATTCCAGCACCATGCGAAAGGTCTTGTGGGAGAAGCGTTTCTTCAGCTCCGCCAGGGTCAGGTGCAGCGGCCGCTCCACCTCGCCGTCGACCGTGAAAGTCCAGGCCTCCGCATTCTCCGCAGGCTCGGGCAGCAGGCCGTTGTTGCGCACGAAAAAGCGCGACAGCGGCGTCGTCTCGTCGTCGAGAAACTCCTCGGGGGTCTCCGCCACCAGCGGCACCTCGCCCAAGGGGCTCAAGTCCTCCTTGCCGGCAAGGGCAGCATCGGTTCGAGGCTTGTCCTGCATGGGTTGCCTTCCTGTCACCTGCTTGTGAACGGCATGATTCGACGGAACCATTTTAAGAGGGTCGCCTTGTTCTGACAGTGTTTGAACTTTGTCATGGCGCACCACCGAAAGGTTGGCGCGCCGCTGTTGGAGATTGACCTATGCGCCGCTTCGCACTTTTGGGTCTGGCTTCGCTCGCTGCGCTCACGACCGTCTCGGTGGTGGACCACGCGCAAGCCCAGGACCGTCCTCTTGTCCTGCGCGTTCAGCCCCGCAGCTTCCTGGACCCCGGCCCTGTAGCGCCTGTGGGAACCCTCAACCGTTACGTCACGCAGCCGCAGCTGTCCTACATGACGAACCCGCCCTGGAGCCACCAGCGCGACCGCTTCGGCGAGGGCTCCCTGCCGGATCCGATCGGCGGACCTTTCGTGGGCGCCCGCAACCCCTTCGACGATGTGGAGACCACCGGCTCCATTCCGTAACGATGGTTTTTTAGACAAAGCCCCGGGTGCTGCCCGGGGCTTTGTCTTGTCTTAGGACTGAGCCTCCAGCTCCTTGACGATGGCGTCGCCCACATCCTGGGTGCCGACCGCATTCATGCCGGGACCTGCGATGTCCTTCGTGCGGGTGCCGGAGGCCAGCACGTTGGCGATGGCCGTGTCGAGGCGGTCGGCTTCGTCGGTGAGGCCGAAGGAGTAGCGCAGCGCCATGCCGAAGGAGCCGATCATGGCGATGGGGTTCGCCAGCCCCTTGCCGGCGATGTCCGGCGCGGAGCCGTGGACCGGCTCGTAGAGGGCTTTCCGCTTGCCCGTGGCCGGATCCTCAGCGCCAAGCGAAGCGGACGGCAGCATGCCGAGCGAGCCGGTGAGCATGGCGGCGATGTCGGACAGAATGTCGCCGAACAGGTTGTCGGTGACGATCACGTCGAACTGCTTCGGCCAGCGCACCAGCTGCATGGCGCAGTTGTCGGCCAGCACGTGCTCGAGCTCCACGTCGGAGAACTCCGCCTTGTGGATGCGGGTGACCACCTGGCGCCAGAACACGCCGGTCTTCATCACGTTGAATTTTTCCGCCGAGGAGACCTTGTTGCGGCGCTTCTTGGCGAGATCGAAGGCCACGCGGGCGATCCGCTCCACTTCGTGCGTGTGGTAGAGCTGCGTGTCGACGGCGCGCTGGGAGCCGTCCTCGAGGGTCACGATCTCCTTCGGCTCGCCGAAATAAACGCCGCCGGTGAGCTCGCGCACGATCATGATGTCGAGGCCTTCCACCACCTCGCGCTTGAGCGAGGAAGCATCGGCGAGCGCCGGGTAGCAGATCGCCGGGCGCAGATTCGCGAACAGGCCGAGATCCTTGCGCAGGCGCAAGAGGCCGGCCTCGGGGCGGACCGCATAAGGCACCGTGTCCCATTTGGCGCCGCCGACCGCGCCGAAAAGCACCGCATCGGCCGCTTGAGCCAGCTTCATGGCGTCTTCCGAAATCGCCGCGCCGTGCGCGTCGTAGGCCGAGCCGCCGACGAGATCCGTCTCGGTCTCGAAGCCGACGCCGCGCTTGCGGAACCAGCCCACAATCTTCTCGACCTCGCGCATGACCTCGGGGCCGATGCCGTCGCCGGGGAGAAGGAGAAGCTTGTGCGTTGCCATGGGAAGACCCCTGTTCTGTCGTGGGAGAATGCAGGGCTCTTAAAAGACCGAATGGGCTGCTTGGCAAGCATTTGTCGCGTTGGCCGTTAAACCAAGGCCGTTCAGCCGTTCTCCGCCCGCCGGTCCTTGGGCGTCCTGACCACGGTGACGGAGCACGGCGCTTCCGCCACCACCTGGGACGAGACGCTCCCCAGGTAACGGCGCAGGGCGGAGGAGGCCCTTGCGCCGATCACGATGTGGTCGACGTTATTGTGGCGGGCGTAATCGACGAGCGCCGCTGCCGGATCCGGCGCCTCCAGCACGCTGTAGGAAATCCGCTCCTTGGGAATGTCGAGGGAGGCGCCCCAATGCCTGAGCTGCACGAGCCGCTGCACATGGAGGCTGCGCCCCTCCTCGTCCTCCAGGATATCGACGGCGATGCGCGAGGTCTTCAGGACGTTGACGCAGGCGATGCGGGCCTCGGTCTCGATGGACAGGATGCGCCCGACCATCATGCGCAGGGAATCGGCAAGATCCTCGCTTCCGGGCGAGAGATCGACCGCCGCGAGCACGATGGGCGCACGGGACAGCTGGCCTGCGATATTGGGGCTTTCCAGCGGTTGGGCCTTACGGGCCTTGAGCCAGCGCCGGAAGGTTTTCATGCCGCCGTCTTTTTCGAGCCGCGTGGCACGCTCGGTGAGCCTGACCTGCTCGGGGTTTTCCAGGTCCAGCGCGAGCTGGGCCGCCGTGGCGTAGCGGTCGGCCGGGTCAACCTCCAGGCAGCGCAGGATGACCTCCTGCAGCCACGGCGGGCAGTGCGGGTTCAGGGCCCGCGGCGGAACCGGATTGCGCCACAGGCGCCGGCGGATCTGACCGCCGCGAGGCGTGCCATAGGGCCGCTCGCCGGAGACGAAGAAGTACAGCATCACGCCGAGCGCGAAGAGATCGCTGCGCGGATCGGCCCTGTCCTGCAGCACCTGCTCCGGAGCCATGTAGGGGGTGGTGCCGAACGGCTCGCGGAACTCCTCGGCCAGAAGATCGGGCAGACGCTCGTGACGGGCGAAGCCGTAATCGATGAGAACGACCTCGCCGGTCTCGCGGATCATGATGTTGCTCGGCTTCACGTCGAGATGAATCACATGCTGGAGATGGAGATCGTGCAGCGCATGAGCGACCTTGGCGCCGATCCCGGCCACCTCCGTCCAATCCAGGGGCACCTCCTCAAGGCGGCTTTTGAGGGATTGGCCCGGAATCCGCTCCATGACGATGTAAGGCATGGGATCGAGGGGGCCTGCCGCCACGAAGCGCGGCACGTGCGGTCCGGTGAGGCGCGGCATGATCATCTGCTCCGTCTCGAAGCAGACGATGGGCAGGGGATCGTCGCCGTCGACCAGGAGCGGGATCTTCATGACGAGCGGGACCGGATCGTCAGGACGGGACACCGTCCAGAGCTGCGCCATGCCGCCGGTGCTCAAGTGCTCCTGGAGTTCGAAGCCGTCGATCACGGTTCCCGGGCTCAGGCGCCAGCGCATGCTAGCGGCCCTGCTCGAGGCGCAGCGCCAGCTTCTCCGGCAGCCCGGCCTCCCGCACCTTGCGGGCCGCCGCTGCTGTGTCATAGGGAACGCGCAGATAGCGCAGGGTCTGGCGGGCCGTGTCGAAGACGGCATAGTTTGCCGCCGCAACCCCGTCCCGCGGCTGCCCGACCGCGCCGACCACCGCAAGCCAGGCGCGGGTCGCAAGGAGCGGGATGTCGTTGTTGGCGACCGGCGCGAAGGTGCCGATCTTGGCGGTCGTGCTCATGTGGTAGAGCATGGGCACATGCACATGCCCGCAGAAGGTGACATGGGCCTCCACCCGGCTGAAATGGTGAACCGCCTCCATGGGCCCGGACATGTAGTCCCAGTTGCGCGGCGCATAGCCGTTGGCGTGAACATAGAGAACGCTTCCCTCCTCATGGGTGAGGGGCAGGCCCTCGAGGAACCGGCGCTGCTCCTGGCCGAGCTGGCCACGGGTCCATTGGATCGCCTCCCGGGCGAGGCTGTTCATGTCCTCGTCCGAGCCGTCGATGGCAGCGTCGTGATTGCCCAGGAGCGCGACGGTGCCTTCCGCCACAAGGGTCCTGACCCGATCGACCACCCAGGCCGGGTCGGCGCCGTAGCCCACATAATCGCCGAGAAGGATCAAGCGGTCCGCCCCGAGCAGGCGCGCATGCGCGAGACAGGCCTCGAAGGCCTCTCGGTTGCCGTGGATATCGGTCATGATGGCGATCAGCATGGGGGCAGTACAACCCCAAACACACCGCCGCCGCAAGCTGGCCGATGGGCGGCGGGGGTTTAACCCCGCAGCGCCTCCAGCACCTTGCCGCCGGGGCGTCCGCGCGGTTCGAGGCCGATGCGGCGCTCCACGTCCTTGATGGCCTCGCGGGTCTTGGCGCCGATCTTGCCGTCCGGCTCGCCCACATCATAGCCGCGAGCGGTCAGGAGCTGCTGCAGCTCGCGGCGCTGGGCGCGGGACAGGGGCGGATCGTCGGTGGGCCAGGCGGTCTGGATGCCCGGCAGGCCCTTGAGACGGTCGCCCAGGATCGCGATGGCCAGGCCGTAGGACTCGGCGGCGTTGTAGGAATAGACCGCGTCGAAGTTCTTGGTGACCAGGAAGGCCGGGCCGTTGACGCCTGCCGGGATGATGATGCCGGCGGCATAACTGCCCGAGAGCGGGCGCCCGTCGACGCGGGTCACGCCCATGGCGGCCCAAGTGCCCAGCGGCTTCTTGTTCTTGCGCCCGGCAAGGCCTGCGTTGAAGCTGGCCGGCAGGCGCACCTCGTAACCCCATGGGAGGCCATTCACCCAGCCGGCTTTCTTGAGGAAGTTGGCGGTCGAATGCACCGCATCCGGCACGGAGGCCATGATGTCGCGCCGCCCGTCGCCGTCGCCGTCGACGGCAAGGCGCTGGAAGGTGGACGGCATGAACTGGGTGTGGCCGAAGGCGCCTGCCCACGAGCCACGCAAGTTTGCCGGGTTGATGTCCCCGTCCTGCACGATTTTCAACGTGGCCATCAGCTCGCCGGTGAAATACTCGCGCCGGCGCGGGCCGTAGCAGGCAAGCGTCGAGAGCGACTGCACGAGAGGCCTGCCGCCGATATCCTTGCCGAAATTGGATTCCACGCCCCAGACGCCTGCGATCGCATGACGGTCGACGCCGAAGCGCGCTTCCGCCGCAGCCAGAGCCTGGCCCCATTGCCGCATGGCGTTCCGGCCGTCCTGCACCCGCTCCTCGTCGACGAGGGCCGAGAGATAGTCCCAGATTGCCGTCTTGAACTCCGGCTGGTTGTTCATGAGATCGAGGATCGTCAGATCCGGCGTGACGCCGCGGGTCGCGACGTCGAAAGCCTGGCCGGACACGCCTTTGGCGGCAGCCTGGCTGCGCAAGGAGGCAAGGCACGAGCCGAAATCGGCCTGGGCCGACGCCGGCGTCGCAAGGCAAAGGCCTGCGAGAGCGAGGAGAGTGGGGGCGAGAACATGCTTCATGCCCGCGAACTTGCAGGCAATTTGGTTAATCTTATGGAAACGGGGCTGCAGCTCACGCTTTTGTCATGCTCGCCCCAGACTGCCCGCCCCAGACTGCCCGTCTCCTGCAGCTCAGCCGAGTTCAGGATCAGGAAGGTCAGTCTGGATCCAGCGGTCACTGACGTGGATATCGGTGGTCTCGAGAACACCTGGGCCGAGATTCTTGAACTTGTGCGGAACTCCAGCCGGTCCGAAGACGATCTGGCCCGCTTCGCACGAGAAGGTCTCGTCACCGACCGTGAAAAGCGCTCGCCCCTGACGGATGATGAAGATCTCGTCGTAGGGATGCACGTGCCATTTCGGCCCGACGCCCACCTCCTCGGTCGCATAAAAGAGCACGGTGACGCCGGTGCCGAGCGTATGCCCTTCGACACGCCCCTTCCAAAGATCAGGGTGTGAGGCCCAGTCTGCACGATTGATGACCTGGGGCTTGCCTTTTGTCATAGTCGATCCGGCTAGAGTTGACGCGAGGAGTAATAATATCCTCCCAAATCAGGCCGTCTTGCAAGCTGTATCGAGTTTGCCCCTCAGGCTCGGCTTCGGTTCCGGCAAGCCAAAAACAAGTGGCCGGGACGAACCCGGCCATGAACAATGCGATTGTGAGGAAGCGTTAAGCCCATGCCCTCTCCGACAGCTTCTTCTCGAAGCTGTCGATGGCGGTGGCCTTTTCCATGGTGAGGCCGATGCCGTCGAGGCCGTTGAGCATGCAGTGCTTCTTGAACGGGTCGATGTCGAAGGTGATCGAGCCGCCGTCGGGGCCGCGGATCTCTTGGCGTTCCAGATCGATGGTGAGCGTGGCGTTGGCGCCGCGGCTGGCATCGTCGAAGAGCTTTTCCAGGTCTTCCGGCGAGACCTTGATCGGCAGGATGCCATTCTGGAAGCAGTTGTTGTAGAAGATGTCGGCGAAGCTCGTGGAGATCACGCAGCGGATGCCGTAATCGAGCAAGGCCCAGGGGGCATGCTCGCGCGACGAGCCGCAGCCGAAATTGTCGCCCGCCACCAGGATCTTGGCGTTGCGGTAGGCCGGCTGGTTGAGGACGAAGTCCGGGTTTTCCGAGCCGTCCTCGCGGTAGCGCATCTCCGAGAACAGGCCGGTTCCAAGGCCCGTGCGCTTGATCGTCTTCAGGTACTGCTTGGGGATGATCATATCGGTGTCGATGTTGATGATCCGCAGCGGTGCCGCGACGCTTTCCAGCACGGTGAACTTGTCCATGGTCCTGCCATCCTTCGGGCGGCCAACGGGCCGCTGTCAGGTGCCTCATATCAAAGGCTTTTAAGGACGGCTAGGGCAACGATGGTCGCGGCGAGCAAAGACTTTTCGTCTACCGCACTTCTCGCGCAATTTCATAAGCATTACGCAGCCCCCGCCTCGATGGCCTCCATGTCCTCGTCGGACAGGCCGAAATGGTGGCCGATCTCGTGGACCAGCACGTGGGTGACGATGTGGCCCAGGCTCTCCTCGTGCTCGGCCCAGTAGTCGAGGATCGGGCGGCGGTAGAGCCAGACCATGTTGGGGAACTGGCCGGTCTGCATCAGCCCGCCGCCCTGGGCGAGGCCCAAGCCGCGGAAGAGGCCGAGCAGGTCGAAGGGCGTCTCGCAGCTCATCTCCCGCAGGGTCTCGTCGTCGGGAAAATCCTCGACCCGGATGACGACACCCTCGCAGAGGGCGCGAAACTCCTCCGGCAGGCGGGCATAGGCTGCCTCGGCCAGGGCTTCGACATCGTCGATGGACGGTGCATGGAAATCGGCCCACGTGGTCATAGCGCTACAGGATCCCGAGCTGAACCAGAAGCCACAGGCCGAGGACCACCACGCCCACGAGGGACAGGCCCCGACCGATGCGGCGGCCCCAGAGCTCGACCGGATCGGTGCCGCCGTCCTCGGATGAGCCGACCGCATCCTTGCCGCCGAAATGATCTCCGGCTCGCCGGCCCATGCGGGCGAGAGCGGAGGATCCGAGGGTCTCCGAATCGCGCTGAACACGCTCCAGCGCCTCGCGGGCTTCCCGGTCTCTGTCGGTCATGCATCCCTCCGGCGGATCGTTACCTTTGCTTTACCATGGCGCGACCGTGGGCTCCTTGCAACGGAACGCCCGGAACACTTGGCCGTTAACTGCCTCGAATAGCCAACAGATAGTGAGGCAACAATGCGTAAGATTCTTGGTGTCCTGGCTGTGGCCGGGTTGACGGTTCTCGGCGCCGGCACGGCATCGGCCCAGGGCGTAGGCGTGCAGATCGGCCCTGGCGGCGTTCGCGTGGTGCAGGAGCGGCATCACGCCCCCCGGTATCGCGAGCGCGTCATCGAGCGCCGCGTGGTGCGTCCAGCCCGGACCCGCACCGTGTGCCGCACGGTAATGGAGGAGCGCGTCCGCCCGAGCGGCGTGGTGGTCCGTCGTCCCGTGGAGCGCTGCCGCGAGGTGGTTGCCGGCCGTCGGGTCTATGTCGACTGAGCCATGAGGCTTCCCGCATGAAAAAGGCCGTGGCTCGCCCGAGCCACGGCCTTTTCGTTTGTTCTCAGAGCATGAAGATCAGCCGAAGGTGCGGATATCCACGAAGCGGCCAGCGATCGCCGCCGCCGCCGCCATGGCGGGCGACACCAGGTGGGTGCGGCCCTTGAAGCCCTGACGGCCCTCGAAGTTGCGGTTCGAGGTGGAGGCGCAGCGCTCGTGGGGCGCCAGGCGGTCCGCGTTCATGGCCAGGCACATGGAGCAGCCGGGCTCGCGCCAGTCGAAGCCTGCCGCCTTGAAGATCTTGTCCAGGCCCTCGGCCTCCGCCTGCATCTTCACGATGCCGGAGCCGGGCACGATCATGGCGCTGACGGTCTCGGCGACCCGCTTGCCCTCGACCACCTTGGCGACCGCCCGCAGATCCTCGATGCGCCCGTTGGTGCAGGAGCCGATGAACACGCGGTCCAGGGTGATGTCGGTGATCTTCTGGCCGGGGGTCAGGCCCATGTATTCGAGCGCGCGCCACTTGGAGCGGCGCTTGTTCTCGTCCTGGATGTCGTCCGGGTTCGGCACGACGCCCGCCACCGAGACCACGTCCTCAGGGCTGGTGCCCCAGGTCACGATGGGGGGGAGGCTTGCGGCATCGAGACGGATCTCCGTGTCGAAGAACGCGCCCTCGTCGGTGCGCAGGCTGTCCCAATAGCGCACGGCCGCATCCCAGGCCTCGCCCTTGGGGGCCTTGGGGCGGTCCTTGAGGTAGGCATAGGTCTTCTCGTCGGGCGCCACCATGCCGGCGCGGGCACCGCCCTCGATGGCCATGTTGCAGACCGTCATGCGGCCTTCCATGGACAGGGACCGGATGGCCTCGCCCGCGTATTCGATCACGTGGCCGGTGCCGCCGGCGGTGCCGATCTCGCCGATGATGGCGAGGATGATGTCCTTGGCGGTGACGCCGGCGGGCAGCTGCCCGTCCACGGTCACGCGCATGTTCTTGGCCTTCTTCTGGATCAGCGTCTGCGTGGCGAGCACGTGCTCCACCTCGGACGTGCCGATGCCGTGGGCGAGCGACCCGAAGGCGCCATGGGTCGAGGTGTGGCTGTCGCCGCACACGATGGTCATGCCCGGAAGCGTGAAGCCCTGCTCCGGGCCCACCACGTGCACGATGCCCTGGCGGGTGTCGAGCTCGTTGAAGTACTCGACGCCGAAGTCCTTGGCGTTTTGGGCCAGGGCCGCAACCTGGGTGGCGGCTTCGGGATCGGCGATGCCTTGCGAGCGGTCGGAGGTCGGCACGTTGTGATCGACCACGGCCAGGGTCTTGTGCGGCTGGCGCACCTGACGACCCGTCATGCGCAGGCCCTCGAAGGCCTGCGGGCTCGTCACCTCATGGACGAGGTGGCGGTCGATGTAGAGAAGGCACGTCCCGTCATCCTGCTGATCGACGACGTGATCGTCCCAGATCTTGTCATAGAGGGTACGGGCTTTAGCCATGGTTCTCTTCCAACGGTCAAAAAGGGTTGTCCGGCGTGTTTAGCGGGAGACGGCCCGAACGAAAAGGTGTCTCGGGCGCGCACCGCCTTTGAAACGATCGCATAGCAGACGCAATGCATCGCGCAATAATATTTTTGGCGCGGGGCGCTTTCCGCAAAGCTTGCCCCGGAATGCAAAAAGCGCGGCCAGAGCCGCGCTTTTATCAAAATTCCGGTTCGACGAAACCTTACTCGGCGGCAGCCGGGGTCTCGGTCTTCTTCTCGGCGCGCTCGGCGATACGGGCCGACTTACCGCGACGGTCGCGCAGGTAGTACAGCTTGGCGCGGCGGACGGCGCCACGGCGCACCACCTTGATGGACTCGACGTTCGGCGAATAGATCGGGAACACGCGCTCCACGCCTTCGCCGTAGGAGATCTTGCGGACCGTGAAGCTCTCGTGGAGGCCGCCGCCGGAACGGGCGATGCAGACGCCTTCATAGGCCTGGATACGCGAGCGCTCGCCTTCCTTGACCTTCACGTTCACGATGACGGTGTCGCCGGGCTGGAACTCGGGAATGGTCTTGGCGAGCTTGGCGATCTGCTCCTGCTCGAGCTGCTGAATGAGGTTCATTGTCATACTCCTGCCGTTGCAAGGTCTTGGAAGCCCAAGCCTGCTGGATTTCGGCGTCCTGTTTTAAGTTAAGGCCGCGCCTATACAGGAGTTTGGCGGGATTGTCGATGCGGAAATCCAGCCGCCGGGATTTTATCCGATGGGCGGCTGCCTTCGCTTGACCGGCGACGTCTTGACGATGGAGGTGCTGGTCTGGGCCCGCTGGGCGATCCGCTCCAGGATGGGATCGAGCTCCTCGATGGAGCGCAGGAGATAGCGGGCGACGAAGCAATCCTCGCCGGTGACCTTGTCGCACTCGACCACCTCGGGGCTCTCGATCAGGAGTCGCTCGACCGCATGCAGCTGGCCCGGCAGCGGCCGGATGCGAACGATCGCCGTCAGCGTATAGCCTAGGGCTTTCGGGTCGAGCTCGACCGTGTAGGCCTTGACCACCCCGTCCTCCTCGAGCCGTCGCAGCCGTTCGGCGACGCTTGGGGCCGACAGCCCGACGCTGCGGGCGAGCTCCGCCGTGGGAAGCCTGGCATTGTCGGTGAGGAGGGCGATCAGCGCCTGATCCACCTCGTCCAGGGTGAGATTTTTGTTTCTGAGGTTCTTCGCTGAAAGTGCCATTGCTTCGAAGGTGAAAAGCCGGTTCCGTTTTCGAACACTAAGGTACGGCCTTTCACCTGGAAGATAAAGTTCTGCCCTCATTCAACGAGGTGCAGCCATGAAACGGCCATTGAGGCTTTCCGGACGGTTGGAGATGATCATCGCGATGGCGCTGTCGGGCACCATCGGGTTCTTCGTGGTCGAGTCCCAACAGAGCGTCTGGAATGTGGTGTTCTTCCGCTGCCTGTTCGGCGCCATGAGCCTGTTCTTGTATTGCTGGGCCAAGGGCCTGCTCGTGCCCTGGCGCTTCTCCACGCGCACCCTCTCGCTCGCGCTCCTGAGCGGGGCTGCCATCGTGCTGAACTGGGTGCTGCTGTTTTCCTCCTACGGCCATGCGTCGATCTCGATTGCAACGGCCGTCTACAACACCCAGCCCTTCTTCCTCATCCTTCTCGGCATGATCCTGTTCGGCGAGCGGCCGACGGCCGATGCCCTGGGCTTCATTGCGCTAGCCTTCATCGGGCTTCTGATGGTGACGCAGATCGAATCCGGCAGCACGGCCTGGACGGGCGGCTATATCGTCGGGCTCGTTCAGGCCTTAAGCGCAGCTTTCCTCTACGCGGTGGCCTCCGTGATCATCAAGCGCCTCAAGGGGGTTCCGCCGCACCTGATCGCCTTGGTCCAGGCAGTTCTCGGAACCCTGATGCTTCTGCCGCTTGCCGACTTCTCCAGGCTGCCGATGGAGACTGCCCAATGGGCCTACCTGCTGGCGCTCGGGGTGGTTCACACCTGCATCATGTACATTTTCCTGTACTCAGCGCTTCAGAACCTGCCGACGCCGGTGATCGCGGTGCTATCCTTCACCTATCCGGCGGTCGCCATCCTGGTGGATTTCATCGCCTATGGCCGCGACCTGTCCTTGAACCAGTGGAGCGGCATCGTGCTGATCCTGCTCGGCAGTGCCGGGGTCAATCTCAAGTGGCGGCTTGGGTTGAGCAAATCGCCCGGCAATGCCGCCGCGCACTAGTTCTACCGCTCCAGCAGGTCCGGCCGCCGCTCCCGGGTGATCCGCTCCGATTCCTGGCGCCGCCAGCGCTGGATCATCGCATGGTTGCCGGAGAGCAGCACGTCGGGAATAGAGCGGCCCTCCCATTCGCGGGGGCGTGTGTAATGCGGGTATTCGAGGCGGTTCGCCTCGAAGCTTTCCTCGGTGCCGGAGGCCTCCTTGCCCATGACGCCGGGCAAGAGCCGCACGCAGGCGTCGAGCACGATCATCGCGGCCATCTCGCCGCCGGAGAGCACGTAGTCGCCGATCGACACTTCCTGGAGGCCGCGGCCCTCGATGACGCGCTCGTCCACGCCTTCGAAGCGGCCGCAGACGATCACGACGCCGGGACCCGCCGCGAGTTCGCGCGCAAAGGCTTGCGTGAGTGGCTGACCCCGCGGGCTCATGAGCAGTTTCGGCCGGGGATCGTTCTCAGGAACGTTCGCGTCGATGGCTTGGCCAAGCACGTCGCAGCGAAGCACCATGCCGGGACCGCCGCCGGCGGGCGTATCGTCGACGACGCGGTGACGGCCGAGCCCATGGTCGCGGATGTTCCGGGCCGCGAGCGACCAGACGCCCCGCGCGAGCGCATCGCCCGACAGGGACATGCCGAGGGGGCCTGGGAACATGTCGGGGTAAAGGGTCAGGATGGTGGCGTCGAAACTCACGCCTCGTCCTCAGGCTCGGATTTGGCAGGCTCGAAAAAATCGTCCGGAGGAACGGCTACGATGCGTTTTGCCGAAATATCGACGTGGGGCACGAAGGCCTTGGTGAAGGGCAGCAGGGCGGTTGGGCCGTTCGGCATGGGGGCGATCTCCAGAAGATCGCCGCCGCCGTAATTGGGAACGTCGACCACGGTGCCGATAGCCTCGCCGGCCTCGTTCTGGACGGTGAGACCGATCAGGTCCGCGAGCAGGAACTCATCCTCCTCGTCCGGGAGCGGGAGCTTGCTCCGTTCCAGATAGACCTGCACCCGGTTGAGGGCCTCGGCGGCCTCACGGGTTGTGACGCCATCGACCTGCGCGACGAGCATATCCGTTGCGGCGCCGGGCGCGGGCCGCACCCCTTTCAGGGTCAGCAGCCGACCATTGGCGGCGATCAGCGGCCTGTAGCCGGCAAGCGCCTGCGGGTCGCCCGTATAGGATTTCAGCCGCACCTCGCCCTTCAGGCCCTGGGCACGGCCGAACTCGCCCACGAGGACGAGGTCGCCTCGCTGCGCCGGAGAGACACCTCCTCCCCCTTGTTGGGAGGAGATGGAGGTGGGGGTGCTGGCGCCATGGTCGGTTGCCTTGACGCCAGCACCCCCACCCCTGCCCTGCCCCGACGCAAGCCGGTTGTTCCCGGTTTGCGTATCCTTTGACGGATCCTGGGGGAGGGATGAGGTGGAGCGTTGTTGGAAACGCTCCTTCTTCGTCATGGTGCTTACGCAGCCTCGCCTTCGGAGCCTGCAGCCGCAGCGGCAGCCCGTGCGTCGGCGCGCTCCTGGGACTTCTTGCCGGGCACGGCCTTCTGCGGGTTGCTGCGGGCCGGGCGCTTCATGAGGCCGGCGTTGTCGAGGAAGCGCAGGACGCGGTCGGTGGGCTGAGCGCCTTTGGCGAGCCAAGCCTGGATCTTCTCGACTTCGAGAACGACGCGGCCGGCGTCATCCTTCGGCTTCATCGGGTCGTAGGTGCCGACCTTCTCGATGAAACGGCCATCGCGCGGGGAGCGCGAGTCGGCGACGACGATGCGGTAGTAAGGACGCTTCTTGGCACCACCACGGGTGAGACGGATCTTCAGGGACATTTTATTCTCCTAGTGTTTAGGCTTTTCACCAAATTCGCTGATCAGGCGTTCGATAGAGGATTCATCCTCCAGGTCACCCGTGGACCGAAGCACTTCCACATTGGTCATGCCGTCCTCGAGCAGATCAATCTCCCAGTATGCACCGGGAACACGGGCGAGAACGGTGATCCCGTCCTCTCGAAAGAGGCGGATTTCGTTCCAGATTTCCGCATCTTCCAATCTCTTTGACAGCGCGTGAGCGCGCTGAAGAAGCTCAGCAGCTGTCATCCTAAAACTCACTTCTTCTTCCCGAACGGGAGGCTGCCGATGCCGGGAAAACCCGGGATCTTGCCTCCGCCGAGTCCGGGCAGGCCCGGCACGCCCTTCGGCATGGACGGAAGACCGCCCGCGCCACCGGGGAAGTCGGGCAGCTTGCCGCCCATCTGCTTCTGCAGGGCCTCGATCTGCTCCGGCGTCGGCTGGGGCATGCCGCCACCGCCGCCGATGCCGAACATCTTGCCGAGCTGGCCCGCCATGCCCTTGCCCTTGCCGCCGCCCATCATCTTCATGACGTCGGCCATCTGGCGGTGCATCTTGAGGAGCTTGTTGATCTCCTCGACCTTGGCGCCCGCACCCGCCGCGATGCGCTTCTTGCGCGATGCCTTCAGGATGTCCGGGTTGCGGCGCTCGGCCGGCGTCATGGAGTCGATGAGGGCGCGCTGGCGCTTGATGATGCGGTCGTCGAGATTGGCGTTTTCCAGCTGC
Source organism: Microvirga aerilata (assembly GCF_016743775.1). Classification (GTDB taxonomy): domain Bacteria; phylum Pseudomonadota; class Alphaproteobacteria; order Rhizobiales; family Beijerinckiaceae; genus Microvirga; species Microvirga aerilata. The sequence goes on from NZ_JAEQMY010000006.1 coordinate 56,122, forward strand.
GCCTTCATCTTGGCCACGCCCGGGAGCATGCCCATCATGCCGGAAAGGCCGCCGATCTTTTCCATCTGGGCCAGCTGGTCGCGCAGGTCCTCCAGGTCGAACTTGCCCTTGCGCATCTTCTCGGCCATGCGCTGAGCCTGCGCCTGATCGAAGTTCTCGGCGGCCTTTTCGACGAGCGAGACGATGTCGCCCATGCCGAGGATGCGGTTGGCGACACGCGAGGGGTGGAACTCCTCCAGCGCATCGACCTTTTCGCCCGTGCCGATGAGCTTGATCGGCTTGCCCGTCACGGCGCGCATCGAGAGCGAGGCGCCGCCGCGGGCATCGCCGTCCATGCGGGTCAGCACGATGCCGGTGACGCCCAGCCTCTGGTCGAAGGCGCGGGCCGTGTTGACCGCGTCCTGGCCGGTGAGCGCATCGGCGACGAGCAGCACCTCATGCGGGCCCGTGGCGGCGCGCACTTCCGCCGCCTCCACCATCAGGGCCTCGTCCACGGTAACGCGGCCGGCTGTGTCGAGCATCACCACGTCGTAGCCGCCAAGGCGCGCGGCTTCCATGGCGCGCCGGGCGATCTGCACCGCCGTCTGGCCGGCCACGATGGGAAGCGTATCGACGCCCACCTGCTTGCCGAGAACCGCGAGCTGCTCCTGGGCCGCCGGACGGCGGGTATCGAGGGAGGCCATGAGCACGCGCCGCTTGTCGCGGTCGGTCAGGCGCTTGGCGATCTTGGCGGTGGTCGTCGTCTTGCCCGAGCCCTGCAGGCCGACCATGAGGATGCCCACCGGCGGGGCCGCGTTGAGGCTGATGACCTCGGCGTCCGCGCCCAGCATCTCCACGAGCTGGTCGTGGACGATCTTGACCACCTGCTGGCCGGGAGAAACGGATTTGACGACCTCGGCGCCGACTGCGCGGGCCCGCACCTTGTCGGTGAAGGAGCGCACCACCTCGAGGGCCACGTCCGCCTCGAGCAGGGCGCGGCGAACCTCGCGCAGGGCCGCGTTCACATCCTCCTCGGTGAGAGCGCCGCGGCGCGTCAGCCCGTTGAGGATATTGGAAAGCTTATCGGAAAGGCCTTCGAACATGATCAATCAATTCCTCTTGCGATGAGCGGTACATCGCGATCGCTGAGGGATTTTTCAAAGTGGTCGATCGCCGCCTTGAACTTGTCGCGGCAGTCCGGATTGCAGAAGCCGACGACCTCGCCCCGGTAAAGGGTGAGAGAATCCGCCGCGATCGGCTTTCCCGACCACGGGCAGGTCTCGTTGACCGCGTCCTCGATGCGCAATGTGCTGTTCGACATCCTTCGTCCTCTTTCGTCGTGACCGGGCTTATTCTGGTCGCGACGGCGTAGGGGAAACCCAAATGGAAGCGCGCCCGAGGGCGCATCGCGCTGTCGGACGTTGACCTCCAGCCTCTCGGGCTGGTCGGCGGCTCAAAAGGGCTCGCTCTACAGATTTGCGGTCAGCGCTTAAGGGAAAGGAGCGCAAGAGTCAAGAATAAGCCCGAAGATCTGGAGTCCCCGGGGCGCGGGCACCGTCATCCCGGACGACGCGCAGCGAAGATCCGGGATCGTGTTCAGGACAAAGCACCGTTCTCGTCTTGCGATCCCGGATCGTCTTTGGCGTCCGGGACGCCGTTATACTCGGTTGCGTTCGAACCCTTGCCGCTTCGAACCCTTGCCGATCTGCCCTCCCATCCCCACGCTTAAAGCTTCGCCGAGGAATCCTGCTCCGAGGAACCCTGCTCTCATGAATCGCCGCACCCTTCTCAAGGCCTTGGGCCTTCCCGTCATTGCCGCTACCGGAGCCCTGGGCTGGATGACCGCTGCGCGCTCGAGGAACCGCTACTACGAAGGCCCGGTGACGGATCATTTCGACGGGGTGCGGTTCTTCTCGCCGGGCCAGCCGCAGGACAAGGGATTTACGGAGCTTCTCCGCTGGCAGCTCGGCGGCGGGCGCAAGGACTGGCCGGACAGTTTCCCGAGTCCCTTCCGGGACAAGCCCCCGGCCGAGGTCCAGGGCCTGCGAACGGCGCTGATCGGCCACGCCTCGTTTCTGATCCAGGTGGCAGGCCTCAACATCCTCACCGATCCGGTGCTGTCCGAGCGGGCGAGCCCCGTCTCCTTCGCCGGCCCCAAGCGGGTCAACCCGCCGGGCATCGCCTTCGAGGACCTGCCGCCGATCCATGTGGTGCTGATCACCCACAACCATTACGACCATCTCGACACCGACACCCTGGGAAGGCTCTGGCAGCGAGACCGCCCGAAGATCGTGGCGCCCCTCGGCAACGACGCGGTGATCCAGGCCGAGCATCCCGAGATCCCGGTCGAGACGCGGGACTGGGGCGGGTCCGTCGATCTGGGCAATGGCGTCACCGCTCACTTCGAGCCCGCCTATCACTGGTCGGCGCGGGGCATCAACGACCGGCGCATGGCGCTCTGGTGCGCCTATGTGCTCACCACGCCGGCAGGCACGATCTACCACATCGGCGATACGGGCTTCGGCGACGGCAAGATTTTCCACCGCGTTCGCGAGCGCTTCGGCAAGCCCCGCCTCGCCCACCTGCCCATCGGCGCCTATGAGCCGCGATGGTTCATGGAGCCGCAGCACATGAACCCCGAGGATGCCGTGAAGGTGCTGGGCATCGTCGAGGCCGAGCAGGCGCTGGGCCACCATTGGGGCACGTTCCGGCTCACCAACGAGGGCGTCGACGAGCCGCCGCAGGAGCTGGCGGCGGCGCTCCAGGCGGCGGGGATCCCGCCTGAGCGTTTCAGGGCGCTGAGGCCTGGCGAGGCATGGGCGCCGTCGGACTAAGGATCAGCTCCGGCAGCTCGTGGGGAGCATCCACGAGGCAGGCAACGCCTGCTTCAATCAGTTCTTGCCGTGAGCCGTAGCCCCAGGTCACGCCAATGGTTGCAAGCCCGTTGGCCTTCGCCCCGATGGCGTCGTGCTTCCGGTCGCCGATCATGACGGCGCGTGCCGGATCGAAGCGCTCCTGCTCGAGGATGTGCCGGATGAGATCGCGCTTGTCGGCATTCCGGTTGTCCGGCTCCGAGCCATAGATCTCGGAGAAGAACTGCGACAGCTCGAAATGATCGAGGATCCGCCGGGCAAAAACCTGGAGCTTCGAGGTCGCCACATAGAGACGGACGTCCTCCTCCCGCAGATCCTGAAGCAAGGCCGGGATGCCCGCATAAACCTCGTTCTCGAACAATCCCACATCGCCGTAGCGCTCGCGGTAGAAGCGCACGGCGTCCTGCGCATCGTCGGACCCTCCCAGAAGCTCCGTGAAGCCTGCAATCAGCGGCGGCCCGATCATCCAGGTCAGCGCGTCCGCTTCAGGAACGGGACGCCCCAAGCGCTCAAGGGCATATTGGACCGAGCGGGTGATGCCCGTCTTCGGATCGGTCAGGGTTCCGTCGAGATCGAGGAGCGCGATCATTCTTTCGGCTGAACGTAGATGTTCACCTCGAAATTGGTGTCCTGCGAATCCGTGAAGTCGCTGACGTATTCCTCGATGAAGGCGTCCTTCGCCACGATCTCCTTGATGTCGAGATAGGCCGTGATGGTCTCGTAGGTGCCGTCGATCTCGTCGTAGGCGTCCTTGTGCACGAAACGGAACGACTTGCCCTCCGGCGTCCTGCCGAACTTGATCTGAGGCGTCAGCTCGGTCTTGCCCTCGGGTGCCCCGGCGATCGGCACCATCGCCTCGTATTTGAAGCCGTTGTCGTCGGTGTCGACGAAGATGGTGAGCGGCCGGCCCGTGGGGGCGATCCCGGCCTTCTTCAGCTCGTCCTCGATCTTGGTGAAGGTGGTCTTGAGGTTGTCGAAGGCCTCGTCCCAGGTGCTGGTGCCCGCGAGCACCGCCGTGGGTTTTGCGGCGAGCACGCCCTCCTCCACCCCGGTCGGATCGCTCGGGTTGGGGAACAGGGTCGTGCGTCCCGCCTGTTGCGCAGGCGCGGCGGGAGCCGGCTGCGCGGTCACCGGCGTTTGCGGCTGTGCCGGAGCCTCCGCCGGAGCGGGGCTCGGAGCGGCAGGAGGCGTGATGGGGGCGACGGCTGGAGCCGAAGCTGCCGGGGCACCCGCCCCGGGAGCCGAAGGGGAGGTCTCCGCCGCAGGGGGCGTCTGCGCCAGGGCGAACCCAGAGCACAGGGCTAGGACCAGAACGACAGGAAGGGAACGCAGCCGCATGAGAGTAACGCCTTACCCACGAATCACGAAAAGATACCTTGCAGCAACATAGGAGGCTTTGCGCAAAGCCGCGAGAGTGTCCTCGCGCCGCTGTGGCGGGGCGGATTGCAGCAGGCGGCCCAAACCCTGAGACTGCCTAAAAAATCCTCTGGTTGACATTCCCCAGCCCGCACCGAAGCTTAGGCCCTGGCTTATGCTTGAGCCTCCTCATGCTCCGGGCTGCTCGATGACGGAAGAGTTTCTGATCTTTGCCCTGGTCGGCTTCCTGGCTCAGCTCGTCGACGGGGCGCTCGGCATGGCTTTCGGGGTCCTGTCGACCACGAGCCTGCTGGCCTTCGGGGTGCCGCCCGCAACCGCCAGCGCCGTCACCCACGTGACGGAGATCTTCACCACGGCGGCCTCGGGCACCTCCCATGTGGTCCACCGCAACGTGAACTGGCGGCTCGTGGCCCGGCTCGCACCGGCCGGCATGCTCGGCGGAGTCATCGGGGCCTTCGTCCTGTCCAATATCGATGCGAAAACAGTCCAGCCTCTGGTGTCAGCTTATCTCATGGGGATCGGCGTCTACATCGTCTTCAAGGCCTTCCGCCCCCTCTGGCCGCGGGAGGTTCGCGACAAGCTCGTGCCGTGGATCGGGGCGGGCGGCGGCCTGCTCGATGCCATGGGCGGGGGCGGATGGGGTCCCATCGTCACGAGTTCCCTGATCGGGCGGGGTCATGCTCCCCGGCAGGTGATCGGCTCCACGAACCTGACGGAGTTTCTCGTCACCCTGGTCATCTCCGCGACCTTCATGGTGACCCTGGGCTGGTCCGAGCTGAGCTCGGCCGCAGGCCTTATCGCCGGCGGCGTTCTGGCAGCTCCCCTGGGCGGGTTCGTGGTGAGCCGCGTGCCGACCCGCCCCCTGATGATCGGGGTCGGCTGCCTGATCATCGCCACCAGCATCCCCCGGATCGTGCAGGCCTTCTGACGATGTTGCCGCAGAGGCATTCAATCCTTTGCGACGTCTGCCCTCTCGCGATTTCTGCCTTTTTAAGCCATATACGGCCCCATGAGCGCCCTTTCGAACAGCCGTTTCCTGAAAATGAACGGTCTCGGCAACGAGATCACCGTGCTTGACCTGCGCGGATCGAGCCACCGCGTCACCCCGGTTGAAGCGCGCGCCATCGCGGCCGACCCGCGTTCGCGCTTCGACCAGCTGATGGTGCTGCACGATCCGGTCACCCCCGGCACCGACGCCTACATGCGCATCTACAACACGGACGGCTCGGAGTCCGGCGCCTGCGGCAACGGCACCCGCTGCGTCGCCTGGGCGATGATGAGCGATCCCGCCATGAGCCGTCCCCTGTCTGAGGGTCTCGTGCTGGAAACAAGGGCCGGGCTTCTGCCCGTGGAGCGCGTGTCGGACCTCGTGTTCACCGTCGACATGGGCCCGCCGCGTCTCGCCTGGAACGAGATTCCCCTGCGCGACCCCTACCCGGACACGCGCAGCATCGCCGTCGATAGCAAGCTGCCCGAGGCTCCCGAGCTTCAGGGCCCTTCGGCGGTCAGCATGGGCAACCCGCACGCGATCTTCTGGGTCGAGGACGCGCTCGCCTACGATCTTGCCGCCATCGGCCCCGTTCTCGAGCGCGACCCGGTCTTCCCCGAACGCGCCAACATCTCGTTCGCCCAGGTCACCAGCCCCGAGCACATCCTGCTCCGCGTCTGGGAGCGCGGAGCAGGCGCCACCCGCGCCTGTGGCTCTGCCGCCTGCGCCACCGTCGTGGCCGCAGCGCGCAAGGGGCTCACCGGCCGCAGGGCCGTGGTGTCGCTGCCGGGCGGCGATCTCGTCATCGAGTGGCGCGAGAGCGACGGCCACGTGCTCATGACCGGCCCGACCGAGCTGGAGCACGAGGGAACCCTCTCGCCCGCCCTGTTTGCCGGAGCGGCCTGATGGCGGTCGAGGTCGTCACCTTCGGCTGCCGGCTCAACATCTACGAGTCGGAGACCATCCAGCGCCATGCGGAGGAGGCGGGCCTCGGCGATCTTGTCGTCGTGAACACCTGCGCCGTGACCGCGGAGGCATCGCGCCAGGCGCGCCAGTCCATCCGCCGGATCGCGCGCGAAAAGCCCGATGCCCGCATCGTCGTGACGGGCTGCGCCGCGCAGGTGGAGCCTGAAACCTTCGCGGCGATGCCCGAGGTGTCGCAGGTTATCGGCAACCACGAGAAGATGAAGGCCAACACCTGGGCCGGCCTGCGCGATTTCGGCGTGGGTCAAGCTGAGAAGGTTCTCGTCAACGACATCATGGCGGTCAAGGAAACCGCCATGCATCTCATCGACGGCCTGCGCGGGCACACCCGCGCCTTCGTGCAGGTGCAGAACGGCTGCGACCACCGCTGCACCTTCTGCATAATTCCCTACGGCCGCGGCAATTCCCGCTCCGTGCCCATGGGCGAGGTGGTGAGCCAGGTCCGCACCCTTGTGGAGCACGGCTCGCGCGAGGTGGTGCTCACCGGGGTCGACATCACGAGCTACGGCGTCGATCTGCCCGGCGAGCCGAAGCTCGGCACCCTGGTGAAGAGCCTGTTGCGCCACGTGCCGGAACTGGAACGCTTACGCATCTCCTCCATCGACTCGGTGGAGGCCGATGACGATCTGCTCGACATGATCGCCACCGAGAGCCGTCTGATGCCGCATCTGCATCTCTCCCTGCAGGCCGGCGACGACATGGTGCTCAAGCGCATGAAGCGCCGGCACCTGCGTGGCGACGCCATCGCGTTCTGCGAGCAGGTCAAACGCTTGCGCCCCGACATGGTGTTCGGGGCCGACATCATCGCGGGCTTTCCGACCGAGACCGAGGACATGTTCTCGCGCTCCCTCGACATCGTCGAGGAATGCGGGCTGACGCATCTTCACGTCTTTCCCTTCTCGCCCCGCCCCGGCACCCCTGCCGCGAAGATGCCCCAAGTGGCTCGCGACGTGGTGAAGGACAGGGCGCGCAGGCTTCGCGAGCGGGGCGAGGCCGCCCTGTTGCGGCACTTGACCGAACAGGTCGGCACCCGCCGCAACGTGCTGATCGAAGCAAACCAGCTCGGCCGTACGGAGGGGTTTACCCTGGTGCGTTTCGCATCGCCTGTGAAGCGGGGCGAGATCCAGACTGTCACCATCGCGGGTCATGACGGCAAGGGATTGCTGGCCGCGTAACCACGTAGCGGAGCGTGGAGGCGTTTTCAGAATTAAGCACTGTCATCCCGGCGAAGGCCGGGATTCATAACCGTGAGCCAAGCGGAGTTAAGCACCGTCAGCGGCTATGGCTTCCCGCCTGCGCGGGAACGACGGCGCTGCGGGTCTCACGTCTTATCCTGTCCCTGATCGACTGCATCGTCCGAGATGCCCCCGCACGCCTTCACCCGCTCCCGCATATGCTCCGGCACCGGCGCCTCGACGGTGATCGGCGGCTTTTTCGGATAAAGCGGCACCGTGACGCCGCGGGCATGGAGATGCAGGCCCGGACCGTGGAAGCGCGGCGCCGTGCCGTAGATGGGATCGCCCAGGATCGGGAAGCCGGATGCCGCGCAATGCACCCGCAGCTGGTGCGTGCGGCCGGTGACGGGGCGCAGTTCGAGGAGGGTGAGACCTTCCGCTCGCCCCAGCACCCGCCACTGGGTCAGCGAGGGCTGGCCCTTCGGGTCCACCTTCATCCACCAGCCGCGATCGGGCGATTTCGGCGCAAGGGGCAAATCGATCTCCCCCTCATCGGCGTCCGGTCCGCCTTCCACGACGGCCCAGTAGACCTTGTCGATCTCGGCCTTCTTGAACATCTCGTTGAGGCGCGCAATCGCCTTCGGGTGGCGGCCGAGGATGAGGCAGCCGGAGGTGTCCTTGTCAAGGCGGTGCGCGGCCTCCGGGCGGCGGGGCAGGCCGAAGCGCAGGGCGTCGAGATGGTGAAACAAGGTCTCGCCGCCCTTGGGGCCGGGATGCACGGGCAGGCCGGCAGGCTTGTCGATCACGAGCATCAGGGCATCGCGATACAGCAGACGGGACACTATCTCTTCCGCATTCATGCTGCCTCGGCTATCGAGGCAGGAACGTGAAAGCAAGCACAACAATCAAAAGGCAAAGCGAAACCCATGGCTGAGACCAAGCCTGACAAGCCCGGATTCCTGTCCCGTCTGTTCGGGCGCAAGGCTGACCCAGCCCCTCAACCCGATCAGGCGGTGCCGCAGGCCGGCAGCCATCCGGTGGCCGGCGGCCATCCTGAGACGATGCCGTCCCCGCCGACCACTGGCGCGGACGATCTCACGGCCGCACCCTCGACCGTCACGACCGCCTCCCCCGACACAGCCGAAGAGAACAAGACCCCGGCACAGCTCGCAGGCGCCGATCTTCAACCGGTGGAAGGCCTGGACCCCGAGGGCACCAACCCGCAGGAGCCGCTGCCGCGCATCGTCACCGAGACAGGCCCGGAGCTGCGCCCCGATATGGCGGCCGAAGCAGTGCCAGCCCCTGAGCCGCCTCCCGCCGCGGTCCCGCTCTCCCCCCAACCGGAGCCGGCTCGGGGCTGGTGGCAGCGCCTGACGGAGGGCATGCGCCGCACCTCTTCGTCCCTGTCGGACAGCGTCACCGGCCTCTTCACCAAGCGCCGGCTCGACGATGCCACGTTGGAAGAGCTGGAGGATGCCCTGGTCCAGGCGGATCTCGGCGTGCCCACGGCCATGCGGATCACGGAAGCGATCTCGGCCGGCCGCTACAACAAGGAGATCTCGCCCCAGGAGGTAAAGGCCATTCTGGCCGGCGAGGTGGAGAAGACGCTCCAGCCCGTCGCTCAGCCTCTCACCATCGACCGTGCGAAAAAACCATACGTGATCCTCATGGTCGGCGTGAACGGGGCGGGCAAGACCACCACCATCGGCAAGCTCTCGCAGAAGTTTCGCCAGCAGGGTCTGACGGTGATGCTGGCGGCCGGCGACACCTTCCGGGCAGCGGCCATCGAGCAGCTCAAGGTCTGGGGCGAACGGGTTGGCGCGCCGGTGCTGTCCCGCGAGCAGGGAGCCGATGCGGCAGGCCTCGCCTATGACGCGCTCCAGGAGGCCAAAGCCAACGGCACCGACGTGCTTCTCATCGACACGGCGGGCCGCCTGCAGAACAAGGCGGGCCTCATGGCCGAGCTCGAAAAGATCGTGCGCGTGGTGAAGAAGTTCGATCCCTCCGCGCCGCATGCCACCCTCCTCGTGCTCGACGCGACGGTGGGGCAGAACGCCATGAGTCAGGTCGAGCTGTTCCAGAAGGCCGCCGGCGTCACGGGCCTCGTGATGACCAAGCTCGACGGCACGGCGCGAGGGGGAATCCTGGTGGCGCTGGCCGCGAAGTTCGGTGTGCCGGTCCATTTCATCGGCGTCGGCGAAGGGGTGGAAGACCTGGAGCCCTTCACCGCCCGGGATTTCGCCAGAGCCATTGCCGGGCTGGAGGGATGATAACATCCTCTGTCATTCCCGAACGAACGCGTAGTGGAGGGAAGGGAACCCATGTTCAGGCATGGCGCTATGGATCCCCTTCCCTCGCCCGCGGCTCGCCGGGGATGACACCGTAGTGCTAACCCCAGTGTCATTCCCGGCCGGAGATGGCGAAAGCCATCGCAGGGGAAGGGAATCCACAACCAGGTGCAACGCCATGGATCCCCTTCCCGCACTTCGTGCGCCGGGGATGACACCGGTGTCCCTTTGTGTGCAAATCCATTAGAAGAAGCTCATGACCGACGAAAAGCGCCTCCCTCCCCTCCTCAAGCTCGCCCTCGAACTGGGGCCGCTCGCCCTGTTCTTCATCGGCAACGCCTATGGGGACCGGTTCGGCTTTGCGGAAGATCAGCGCATCTTTGCCGCCACGGGCCTGTTCATCGTGGCAACCATCATCGCGCTCGGCATCAGCTACGGGCTCACCCGCAAGCTGCCGATCATGCCGGTGGTGTCGGGCATCGTGGTGGTGGTGTTCGGGGGGCTGACCCTGTTCCTGCAGGACGAGACCTTCATCAAGCTCAAGCCCACCATCGTGAACACCCTGTTCGGCCTCGTGCTGCTGGGCGGACTTTATTTCCGCAAGCCCCTGCTGCAGATCGTGCTCGACAGCGTATTCGAGCTGACCGAAGAAGGCTGGCGCAAGCTCACCCTGCGCTGGGCCCTGTTCTTCTTCGCGCTGGCGGCGATCAACGAGATCGTTTGGCGCACGCAGACCACGGATTTCTGGGTCAGCTTCAAGGTCTTCGGCATCATGCCGCTCACCATCGCCTTCGCGCTCGCGCAGACGCCGCTGCTGCTCAAGCACGAGATCAAGAAGGCGGAAGAGGTTTAGGCACACCCTCTCGACTGTCATTCCGGGGGCGGCTCTTTGAGCCGCCCCCGGAATCCATAAACACGACACTGCTCGAACAGGGCACCTCGCAAGCCGCTGCGTTCTATCCTGCACTATCAGCGGTTATGGATTCCGGGCTCTCGCTACGCTCGCCCCGGAATGACAGCGAAGCGAAACCCTCACCCCACCGGCTTCATCAGCACCATCTTCCGCGTGACCCCCGGCAGGGGATCGCACTCTACCTCGGTCCAGAGATCCTCCTCGCCAGCCGCCACCACTGTCTCCTGCGAGGCCAGGAGCTCGCAGCCGGCACCCTTGGTCGCCTGCTCGATACGAGAGGCGATGTTGACGGTCTCGCCCACCACGGTGAATTCGAGCCGGCTCTCGTCGCCCACGACGCCGCAGAACACGTCGCCCGTATGGATGCCGATGCCTAAGCGCACCGGCGGGTTGAAGCCGCGCTTGGCGTTCCAGCGCTCGATGAGCGTCAGGAGGGTCCGGCCGCAGGCGAGGGCCCGCTTGGCGTCACCGTCCTGCGCGCCCGGCACGCCGAACAGAATCAGCGCCCCGTCCCCGGTGAACTTGTCGATGACGCCACCGTGCCGGGAGGCTGCCCGCAAAACGCGCCGGCGGAAGGACGTGATGAACACGGCAAGCTGCGCCGGCTCCATGGTTTCCCCGAAATACGTGGAGGCGCGAATGTCCACGAAGAGCACCGTCACCGGAATGCGCCGTCCCTGGCGCAAGGACGCGAAGGCCTGGTCGGTGAGGATGGGCGCGAGCTCGCGCGGCAGGTAGCGGGTGAGATTGACCCGCAAGGTGGTCTCCCGCACCGCCCGCTCCAGCATCAGCCGCCCCTGGCGCGCCACCAGGATCAGGATCAGGGCGGCAGCAAAGACCATGACGATGCGGACCATGTTGGCCTGCGGGGAGAACAAGCCCACGATCCGGGCCAGATCCTCTTCCCGTTCCGCCGGGGTCAGCATGCCGCCCGCAAAAGCAATCAGGGTCAGGCCGATCACATAGACAGCCGCCACATAGGCCTGGAGCCGGGGCTGATAATGGATGGCGGCCGCCGCCATGGTGATCGGCACCACCCATGCCACCGGAAAAGCCGCGAAAAGGCTGCCGGGTATCCCTAAACCCCAGTGGCTGTAGCCGAGATTGCCCAGGACCAGGAGGGCATCGAGGGCCGCGGTGATGACGGGCAGCTTTTCAATGGCGATCCGTTTCGAGGCAAGCCAGGCCCCAACCCATCCCAGCGCACCGAACAGGACCAGGGTCAGCTCCGCGGCCGAGATCTGCTTGAGCGCCATGGGATTGTCGAGTTCGACGCCTGCCGTGGCAACCAGAACCGCCAGCAGCAGGAGCCCTGCGGTGACGATGCGCGCGACCCCTGCGCGCTGCAGGGCGCCGGTATCGGCCTCGCGGATCAGCCGATGCGTGGCATCGCTCAAGGCAGGCGTCGTCCGCAGCTTGCTGAGCATGTCCAAGGCGGGGCGGATGCGGGGTCGCGGGGTCACAGGTTTCTTTTTGCTCCCGGGCAGGTTGATTTTAGGCACTGACAGGTGCCTCAACGCCCATTACCGATCAGTTACGCAACCATGACCTGCCGGTAAGATTCAGGCAGGATCCTGCTACCAGGAATATATGGCTCATGAGCGAGACCTCACAAGCGATCACCCTTTATGTGGATGCGGATGCCTGCCCGGTGAAGCCCGAAATCTACCGGGTCGCCGAGCGCCACCGGGTCAAGGTCTTCGTGGTGTCCAATTCCTTCCTGCAGGTGCCGCAGGATCCGCTGATCGAGCGGGTGGTGGTCAGCTCAGGGTTCGACGCGGCGGATGACTGGATCGCCGAGCGGGCAAGCCGCGGCGCCATCGTCGTCACCGCCGACATTCCGCTGGCGAGCCGCTGCGTGAAGGCGGGCGCCGACGTGATCGGCCCCACGGGCAAGCCTTTCTCGGAAGCCTCCATCGGCATGGCGCTCGCCACCCGCAACCTGATGGAGGACCTGCGCGCCATGGGTGACGTGACGGGCGGGCCGAAGCCGTTTTCGGCCAAGGACCGGTCGGCCTTTCTGTCGGCGCTCGATGTGGCGATCAACCGGCTCAAGCGCGCGGGGTTTGGCGCAACCGCTCCTTGAACGCGGCAAAATTCTCCGGCGTCAGGGGCCCGATATGCTTGTGGCGGATGGTGCCGTCGGGGCCGACGATAAAGGTTTCGGGCACGCCGTAGACGCCCCAGTCGATGGACGCGCGGCCGTTCGGATCGACGCCGACGGCCGCATAGGGGTTGCCCAGGGCGCCGAGGAAGCGGCGGGCGTTGTCCGGGTTGTCCCGCTGGTTGATGCCGACCACGCGCACGGACGGGTCCCTGGCGAGCTCCACCAGCAGCGGATGCTCGTGGCGGCAAGGCGCGCACCAGGAGGCCCAGACGTTCACGACCGTGACGCGGCCCTTCAGGTCCTCGTTGGAGAAGCCGGGCACCGGCCTGCCCTCGGCGAGAAGCCCTTCCAGCGGCGCCAGGCTGAAGGCGGGAACAGGCTTGTTGATGAGGACGGACGGCACCTCGGCCGGATTTTTCCCTGAGATCAGCTGCACGCCGAACAGCGCCACCAGTCCGACGAAGACGAGGGCCGGCAGCAGGAAGATCAGGCGCGAGCGGGAGGGAGCGGTCGCCTCAGCCACGGCGGGACCTCCGGCCGATGCCGCGGGCCTCAAGCTCGGCAAGTGCCCGCACCTGAATCCGATGATCGATGAAAGCCCGCAGGATCAGCCCAAGCACGACAAGCGCCGTCAGGATGTAGGAAAGAGCGATGAAGAAGGTGTGCGACATCGTTTAAGCCGCCTGGGCATCGAGGCGCTCGGCCTCCAGGATGGTAAGCGTGCGCACCCGGCGACGCAGGATCTCCGTGCGCATGCCGGCAAGGTGCAGGGTGACGCCCACGAGGGTGAAGGCGACGGCCATGATCAGGAGCGGCACGAGCATGGAGGCATGGATCGTCGGCCCGCCGAGGCGGAACACGGAGGCCGGCTGGTGCAGGGTATTCCACCAATCGACGGAGAACTTGACGATCGGCACGTTCACGGCCCCCACGAGGGTGAGGATCGACACGGCGCGGGCAGCCCGGTTCGGCTCCTCAATGGCGCGCCACAGGGCGAGAATGCCGAGATAGACCAGCAGCATCACCAGCATGGAGGTGAGCCGTGCATCCCATTGCCAATAGGTGCCCCACATGGGCTTGCCCCAGAGCGAGCCGGTGACAAGGCAGATCAGCGTGAAGGCCGCCCCGATGGGAGCGGCCGCCTTCTGCGACACGTCCGCCAGCGGGTGGCGCCAGACGAGGGTGCCGAGCGCCGAAGCAGCCATGGTCATGTAGAAGAACAGGGACAGCCAGGCCGCGGGCACATGGATGTACATGATCTTGACCGTGTCGCCCTGCTGGTAATCGGCCGGTGCCACGAACCACACGAGGTAAAGGCCGACGGCCAGCAACAGCGCGCCCAAAGCCCCTACCCACGGCAGGAGCGTGCCGCTGAGGCTCATGAAGCGGGTCGGATTGGCAAGCTCTCGGATCATGGGTTCGATGTAGCGGTCTAAGGACATGCCTGCAACGTGGAGATCGCCGCAAGCGGAATAACGATTTCGCCAGGATGGAGGCTTTTAGAGCCTATGAGGAGCGTTGGGCATTCAGGAAATGTGCGTAGGATCTTGGCCGTGGTGTCATCGCCGGCGGCCATAGGGCAGGCAAACGGATCCAATCGCGCGCTCAGCACCATGGATCCCCTTCCCTCGCTGGGGATGACACGGCGCCCGTGAGTCCAGTGCGCCTTTCATTCGCCATCCCATCCGGCCTATAGTTTCCGCCCCTGTTGCGGAGCGATCATGCGCCTTGGTGCCCTGAGCCTTCTTGCCCTGACCGTTCCGGTTCTCCCGGCAGCGGCGCAGGACATCAGCCTACGCCTGCCGGTTGCCTGCGAGATCGGCCGCACCTGCTTTGTCCAGAAGTACCTGGATCACGATCCCTCTCCGGTGATGCGGGACTATCAATGCGGCGCCGTGGGGGAGAACGGCCATGACGGGACCGACATCCGGTTGCCGTCGATGGTGGAGCAGCGCGCCGGCGTCGATGTGGTCGCGGCCGCAGACGGAAAGGTCGCCAACACCCGCGAGGGCGTTCCCGATGCTTTCGTGACCGAGCAGACCCGCGAGAAAATCAGCCAGATCGGGTGCGGCAACGCAGTGGTGATCGATCACGGCAACGGCTGGCGGACCGCCTATTGCCACATGGCGAAAGGCAGCCTCACGGTGCGCTCGGGGCGGGAGGTGAAGGCGGGCGACAAGATCGGTCAAGTCGGCCTGTCAGGGCTGACGGAGTTTCCGCACCTGCACTTCACGGTTCTCAAGGACGGCAAGCCGGTGGATCCCTTCGCCTACGGGGCGCCGGAGAAATCCTGCGGCGGCGGAAAATCCCTGTGGGAGGCATCCCTCCAGCGGCCGCTCGCCTACCAGACGGGAACCGTTCTCAACAAGGGCTTTGCCCCGGGGCCCGTGACGATGGAGGCCATCGAGGCAGGCACCGCCGAGCAGGAGACGCTCACGACGAAGTCCCCTGCCCTGGTGGCCTATGTGCGCGCCATCGCTCTCAAAGGCGGCGACGTGCAGACGCTCACCCTGTTCGACCCCGACGGCAAGCCGCTGGCCCAGAACAAGGCGCCGCCGCTCGACCGCGACAAGGCGCAATGGATGGCCTTCGCGGGGGTCAAGCAGCCGTCCGGCGGTTTCCGTCCCGGCCTTTACCGGGCCATCTACCGGGTGGAGCGCGACGGAAAGCCCGCCATCGAGCAGGCCTTCGGCATCAGCCTCCAGCCGTGATACCCTCGTGCGCCGCCCGGCTGTCGGCGGGAGCCCCGTCGCGCTCGGTGAGGCCGTAGTCGCGGATCACGCCCGCAACCCGCAAACGGTAATCGCGAAAGACGCCGGCGCGGCCCGCGCCTTGCGTGGTGCGGTGCGAAGACAGGTTGCGCCAGGCCCGCACCGCCTCCTCGTCGCGCCAGAACGATAGGGACAACAGCTTGCCCGGTTCGGTGAGGCTCTGGAAGCGCTCGACCGAGATGAAGCCGTCCATGGCGGTCAGGTCGGAGCGAAGCGCCGCCGCAAGACCGAGATAATCCCGCTTTCCGCTATCGCCATCGGGCCAGACCTCGAAGATCACCGCGATCATGGTTTGATCAACTCCGCATGAGGGGCCGAGGCAAGCCGGAGGAAAATCCGGTCCTCCCGGCGGATGAACTGCTCGCGCTTGGCGAATTCGTAGTTGGCCCGTCCCATGGGATCGCTCCGCAGGCGTTCGCGATAGGCCTCATAATCCGCAAGGCTCTTGATGTTGTAAACGCCATAGGCCGTTGTGCTGGACCCTTCATGGGGGGAGAAGTAGCCGATGAGATCCGCGCCGCAGCGGGGAATGGCCTGGCCCCAGCTGCGGGCATATTCGTCGAAGGCGGAAACCTTGAAGGGATCGATCTCGTAGCGGATGAAGCAGGTGATCATTGGCGGGCATCCTGTCTGTTGAACGCCCGCATGTCTTAGCGGATTGAATGACGTGAATGGTTCGGCTACAATCGAACTATGAAAGAAGGTCCCGTCATTGCTTCTGTCGCCGCGCTCCTGGGAGACCCGGCACGCGCCAACATCCTCACCGCCCTCATGGATGGGCGGGCGCTCACCGTAAGCGAGCTCGCCGGGGCCGCGGGCGTTACCCTCCAGACCACCAGCGGACACCTGGCCAAGCTCGAGGCTGCCAACCTGCTCACGGCCGAGAAGCAGGGGCGCCACCGCTATTTCAGGCTCTCCGGCTCGGACGTGGCGCAGGTGCTGGAAGTCCTGATGAGCCTAGCCGAGCGCACGGGCGCAACCCGGGTCCGCACAGGCCCGAAGGATGCGGCGCTCAGATCCGCCCGGGTCTGCTACGACCATCTGGCCGGCGAGCGCGGTGTGGCGCTGCTCGACGGGCTTCGGCAACAGGGGCTTCTCAAGGGCGAGAAGGACATGGCTCTCACCGAGAAGGGCCATGCCTTCTTCAGCGGTTTCGAGATCGACCTGGCGGCCCTGGAAAAAAGCCGCCGTCCCGTTTGCCGGGCCTGCCTCGACTGGAGCGAGCGGCACAATCATCTCGGCGGCGCCCTGGGAGCGGCCATCCTGTCCCGGCTGATCGACAAGGGCTGGGTCCGGCGCGACACCGGACGGGTCCTGACCTTCACCTGCGAGGGCGCGGAAGGGTTTGCGTCCACCTTCACCCCGGCACAGGCCAGGGGTTCGCAAGCCGCCTGAGACCCTAGGCGAGCCTGTAGGAGTCGATCCTCTCGAACCCCAGCGAGCGGTAGAGCCGCAGCGCACCGGACGGGTTATCCGAATCGACCTTCAAATCGAGGAAGGCCGCCCCCCTCGCCTGGAAGGCTCGAAACGCTTGGCACAGCAGCGCCGAGCCGAGCCCCTGCCGGCGCAGGCCCGGAGCCACGGCGAGATCCTTGACGAAGGCGCTGGTCCAGCACTGCGCCACCCCCACGGCCCGCCCCTGCCCGTCGGCCGCGATGAAGCAGAGACCGGGATCGTATTCCGAGTCGTCCCGCAGGCTGGGCCACCAGATCCCGAAGGGCTCCACGTACCCGCCGCCCTGCGCATAAGCCGCAACGAGGAGCGCATGAACGGCTTGCGCATGGTGCTCGGGCTCGAACGGGACGAGCCGGATCCCTGCCGGCCAGAGGGGCTCCGGCAGGGGATCGGCCAAGAAACGTCGCATTCGAAGCACGAGACGCTCCGCCATCCCGCCTACTCCCCCGAACGCAGGGCTGCCGCAGCCCCGACGGTGCCGACCACCGCAGCGATCAGCGACAAGGCTGCAAGGATCAGGAACGGGGTCGCGAAGGGCACGGTCCCGCCGACCGCCGCATTGGCCGCCGAGACCCCGAAAATGAGAGTGGGGATCATGAAGGGCAGCACCAGGATGGCCAGGATCAGCCCGCCGCGCCGCAAGGACGAGGTCAGCGCCGCACCGACCGCGCCGATGAAGGTGAGCGCGGGCGTTCCCACGAGCAGGGTCGCCACCATGGCGAGCATGGCCTCCGGCGACAGCGCCACGAGAAGGCCGAGGAAGGGGGCGGCGATCGCAAGCGGCAGGCCGGTGACGAGCCAGTAGGCCACCACCTTGGCCAGCACGACGATCTCCAGGGGCGCGTGCGACATGCGCAGGAGATCGAGCGACCCGTCGTCCTGGTCGCCCTGGAAGAGCCGGTCGAGACCGATGAGGGTCGCGAGCAACGCCGCGATCCAGAGGATCGCCGGGCCGATGCGCGAGAGCAGGTTGAGATCGGGCCCGAGCGCGAAGGGGATGAGGGTCACGATCATCAGGAAGAAGATCAGCCCCATCACGCCCGAGCCGCCGACGCGGGCGGCGAGCTTCAGGTCCCGGACCAGAAGAGCGTTGAAGGAGCGGATCATGCGTCCTCTCCGCCTCTTCCTTCTCCCGCGGGGGCGAGAGGGATTTTGGTGCGCTCGATCCTGATTTCCTTCGCGTCCTTCAGAAACAGCGGCGAATGGGTGGTGGCCGCGATCATGCCGCCGCTCTCCCGATGGCCTTCGAGAATCAGCCGCAGGGTTTCCTGGGAGCCGGTGTCGAGGGCGGAGGTCGGCTCGTCGAGGAGCCACAGCGGTCTGTGCGCCACGAGCAACCGGGCCAATGCCACCCGGCGGCGCTGACCGGCCGACAGATACGCCACCGGCAGACGGGCCGCATGGGCGAGCCCCACCGCCTCCAGGGCCTCATGGGGCTTCAGAGCGGGACTGCCCAGGAAGTCGCGGGCGAAGGAAAGATTCTCCTCGGCCGTGAGCGCCGCCTTGAGGGCGTCCCGGTGCCCCACATAGTGCAGGCACTCGAGCAGGGGCCGCTCGCCGGCCCCCTCCAGGAGAATTGTTCCGGTTGCGGGATGAAGCCGCCCGGCCAGAATATCGAGGAGGGAGGATTTCCCGGCCCCGTTCCGGCCGGTGATCACCAGGGCTTCGCGGGGCTCCAGAACAAACGAGACGCCCTCGAAGATGCGGCGCTCCCCCCGGTCGCAGGCCAAATTGTTAACGCTCAGACGCAAACCAGCGACCCCTGCCCTCATTGCACCCCAGAATGGTTCTAAACCGTGTAGCGGGATGGCTCGAAATGATCTATAGCACCCCTGGCTGCGCCGCGCGCCAAGGCGTCCAATCCGCCTCGCGCGCTCACTCCCTATCCGGGCGCCCCCGGAGCGGCGCGCGCATATCGCGCTTTCGGCCGAACACAATGTTCGTAACCCAAATGCACGCGAGGATTCGCCGTGACGCTCAACAATAGCTTCAATGCCCGCCAGACCCTTCAAGTCGGCGACAAATCCTACACCTACTACTCCCTCGTCGAGGCCGAGAAGAACGGTCTTGCCGGCGCCTCGAAGCTGCCCTTCTCCATGAAGGTGCTGCTCGAGAACCTCCTCCGCTACGAGGACGGCCGCACAGTCACCAAGGCCGATATCGAGGCCGTGGCCGCCTGGCTCGACAACAAGGGCAAGGACGAGAAGGAAATCGCCTACCGTCCCGCCCGCGTCCTGATGCAGGACTTCACCGGCGTTCCGGCCGTGGTGGATCTCGCGGCCATGCGCGACGCCATGAAGAACCTCGGCGGCGACCCGCGCAAGATCAACCCGCTGGTGCCCGTCGACCTCGTCATCGACCACTCGGTGATCGTGGACGAGTTCGGCACGCCCAAGGCCTTCGACCGCAACGTGGAGCTGGAATACGAGCGCAACGGCGAGCGCTACCGCTTCCTCAAGTGGGGCCAGACCGCCTTCGAGAACTTCTCGGTCGTGCCCCCCGGCACCGGCATCTGCCACCAGGTGAACCTGGAATTCCTGTCCCAGACCGTGTGGACCCGCAAGGACACGGCGACCGGCGAGGAAGTGGCCTATCCGGACACCCTGGTGGGCACCGATTCGCACACCACCATGGTCAACGGCCTTGCCGTTCTCGGCTGGGGCGTGGGCGGCATCGAGGCGGAGGCCGCCATGCTCGGCCAGCCGGTCTCCATGCTGATTCCGGAAGTGATTGGCTTCAAGCTCACCGGCAAGCTCCGGGAGGGCGTGACCGCCACCGATCTCGTGCTCACCGTCACCCAGATGCTGCGCAAGAAGGGCGTGGTGGGCAAGTTCGTGGAGTTCTACGGCCCCGGCCTCACCGACATGTCGGTGGCCGACCGCTCCACCATCGGCAACATGGCGCCCGAATACGGCGCCACCTGCGGCTTCTTCCCCATCGACCAGAAGACGGTCGATTACCTGCGCACCACCAGCCGCACGGACGAGCGCGTGGCTCTCGTGGAAGCTTATGCCAAGGCGCAAGGGATGTGGCTCACGCCTGACATGGCCGACCCCGTCTTCACCGACAGCCTCGAGCTCGACCTTGGCGACGTGGTTCCCTCGCTCGCCGGCCCCAAGCGCCCGCAGGACCGTGTGACGCTGGACACCTCCAAGACCGAGTTCCTCGGCGCCATGGAGAAGGAGTTCCGGAAAGCGCAGGAGATCGGCAAGCGCGTGAAGGTCGACGACGCCAACTACGATCTCGGCCACGGCGATGTGGTGATCGCGGCGATCACCTCCTGCACCAACACCTCGAACCCGAGCGTGATGATCGGCGCAGGCCTTCTCGCCCGCAACGCGGTGAAGAAGGGCCTCACCTCCAAGCCGTGGGTGAAGACCTCCCTGGCGCCCGGATCGCAGATCGTCGAGGAGTACTTCAAGAAGGCCGGCCTCCAGGGCGACCTGGATGCGCTGGGCTTCAACATCGTCGGCTTCGGCTGCACCACCTGCATCGGCAACTCGGGCCCGCTGCCGGAGAACGTCTCGAAGGCGATCAACGACAACGACCTCGTGGCGGTGTCGGTGCTCTCCGGCAACCGCAACTTCGAAGGCCGCGTGAACCCGGACGTGCGCGCGAACTACCTCGCCTCGCCGCCGCTGGTGGTGGCCTACGCGCTCGCCGGCTCCATGCTGGTGGATCTGGTCAACGATCCGCTCGGCACGGACTCCGACGGACAGCCGGTGTACCTGAAGGACATCTGGCCCTCCTCGGCCGAGGTGCAGGACTTCATCGACCGCACGATCACCAGCGAGCTGTTCAAGAGCCGCTACTCGGACGTGTTCTCGGGCGACGAGAACTGGAAGAAGGTGACGTTCGAGCCGGGCCTCACCTACGAGTGGGACATGGGCTCCACCTATGTGCAGAACCCGCCCTACTTCGAGGGCATGACCAAGGACCCGAAGCCGGTCACGGACATCGTGAACGCCCGCATCCTCGGGCTCTTCCAGGACTCGATCACCACCGACCACATCTCGCCCGCAGGCAACATCCGCGCCGCGTCGCCGGCCGGTGAATACCTGCAGTCGCATCAGGTGCGCGTTGCCGACTTCAATCAGTACGGCACCCGTCGCGGCAACCACGAGGTGATGATGCGCGGCACCTTCGCCAACATCCGCATCAAGAACCAGATGGTTCGGGACGAGAGCGGCCACGTGGTCGAGGGCGGCTACACCATCCACCACCCCTCGGGCGAGCGGATGTTCATCTACGACGCCGCCATGCGCTATCAGGCCGAGGGCGTTCCGCTGGTGGTTCTTGCCGGCAAGGAATACGGCACCGGCTCGTCCCGCGACTGGGCCGCGAAGGGCACCAACCTGCTCGGCGTGCGCGCCGTCATCGCCGAGAGCTTCGAGCGCATCCACCGCTCGAACCTGGTCGGCATGGGGGTTGCTCCCTTCGTGTTCGAGCAGGGCACGTCCTGGGAGACCCTGGGCCTGAAGGGCGACGAGACCATCACCATCAAGGGCCTCGCCGGCGACCTGAAGCCGCGCCTGCGCATGGAGATGGAAATCACCTCCGCGGACGGCTCGGTGAAGCGCGTTCCCGTGCATTGCCGCATCGATACGCTGGAGGAGGTCGAGTACTTCCGCAACGGCGGCATCCTGCACTACGTGCTGCGCCAGCTCGCAGCGTAAGGCACACGCCAAAACGCCCGCTCTTCGCATGAGGAGCGGGCGCTGACAGCGAAGAACAGGGGCGCTCCAGCCGTGGGGCGCCCTTTTTGTTGGCTCGGATAACGGGGGCTCATCGGCGATGTCGCTTTCGGTCCCTTGCGGCGCTTTAGCCCGTCCCTCGAGCGGTCGCTTGTGCTTACAACGCTATTCCTTGGTAAGCCGGCTCGGGGTTTCGTTAAGCCCGCGTTAACCGTCCTGGGCGGAAGCTTGCTTCATTGTTTCTCTGACCTTCTCAAAAGCTATGAGCGATCTTCTCGTCAGCATCCGTCACGCCAAGCCCGATGACGCTGCTGCTTTGTCCAAGGTTTTCGATGTGGCTTGGCGCGAGGCTTATCTCGGCATCATTCCGGGCCTCACCCTTGAGAAGATGTTCTCGCGCCGCAGCGAGCGCTGGTGGCGCTCCACGGTGTCCCGGGGCCGGCCGCTGGTGGTGCTGGATATCGGCCAGGGGGCGGCGGGCTATGCCTCCTATGGCCGCTGCCGGGATCGCTCCCTGCCGGCGAGGGGCGAGATCGACGAACTCTACCTGCTGCCGGAATACCAGGGTCTCGGCTTCGGCCGGCGCCTGTTCAAGGCTGTGCGCAACGACCTGCGGCACCGGGAGATGGACCGGTTCGTCGTGTGGGCGCTCGAGGACAACGAACGCGCCTGCGCGTTCTACGAGGGAATGGGCGGGCAGAAGGTCTCGCGGGTCGAGGAGCGCATTGGGGGCACGCCGCTGGCCAAGGTGGCCTACCTCTTCCGCTGACGGCGCTTTGCCGCAAGACGGGTCCCCTTTCCGGGAAAACGCCCTAAAAACCTGATTTCGCTTCTTGTTGCCGGGGCTTGCTCCGGCTAGTGAAGCGTCCAGCTTCAGGGAGCGGCTTTACTGGACCTTTTGGGTCAGGCCGCTCTCAGGGCCAGCTTTTGCCGCATTTTCACCGGTGAACCGGCGTCCCCTCCTGCCGGAGGATGCCTCACTTGGAAAATGCTCCAAGCCTTGTTCCGGAGACCAGCTCTATGCGCATTGACGCAATCCCGATTGGAAAGAACCCGCCGGACGACGTGAACGTCGTGATCGAAGTGCCGCTCGGCGGCGAGCCCATCAAGTATGAGATGGACAAGGAGTCGAGCGCTCTGTTCGTCGATCGCTTCCTCTACACCGCCATGCGGTATCCCGGGAACTACGGCTTCATCCCGCACACGCTCTCCGGCGACGGCGACCCGTGCGATGTGCTGGTGGCCAACACCCGCGCGATCATCCCCGGCGCCGTCATGAGCGTGCGCCCCGTGGGCGTGCTGGTGATGGAGGACAATGCGGGCGAGGACGAGAAGATCATCGCCGTGCCCTCCGCCAACCTGACCCAGCGCTACGACCGGGTGCAGAACTACACCGACCTGCCCGAGATCACGATCAAGCAGATCGAGCACTTCTTCGAGCACTACAAGGACCTCGAGCCCGGCAAGTGGGTGAAGATCATCCGCTGGGGCGACGTCACGGAGGCCCGCCGCCTGATCAACGAGGGCATCGAGCGGGCCAAGAAGAAGTAAGACAGGCTCGCGCTCTCGTCCCACGACAGGAGGCCAGGCATTTGCCTGGCCTTTTTCATGGAGCCACCTGGGATCACCCGGCCGCAGCGGGGAACCCGTGGCCGGTGCTGCGGTGCTCGGCGAGCGCTTGGCGCAGGATCTGCACCGCCGAGGACAGGAACAGGCCCGCCATGAGGGCTGCGACGATCAGATCGGGCCAGGCGCTCGCAGTCCACCAGACCGCCCCTGCCGCAAGCGTCACGACGATGTTGCCGATGGCGTCGTTGCGCGAGCACAGCCAGACCGACCTGACATTGGCGTCGCCGTCCTTGTAGCGCATCAGCAGGAGCACGCTGGCGACATTGGCCGCGAGGGCCAGAAGCCCGATCCCGCCCATGATCTCCGCCCGCGGCAGTCCCAGGACGAGCACGTGATGAACGGTTGAGCCCAGCACCCAGGCTCCCATGACCGACAGGCTCAGCCCCTTGAACAGGGCAGCGGTCGCCCGCGTGCGTAAGGAAGCGCCGATCACCGCAAGGCTCAGGCCGTAGGTGACGGTGTCGCCGAGGAAATCGAGGGCATCGGCTTGCAGGGCCTGCGAGCGGGCCAGGTGCCCGGCCACGATCTCGGTGACGAACATGGCGGCATTGATGAGGATCACCGTCCACAGCACGCGCTTGTAGCGCGGATCGACTCCATCGAAGACCGGCACGCCTCCATGGCACCCGCAGGCCCCATCGGCAGGGCCGTGACCTGCCGATGGCATCGCCTCGTGCACCGCATGGTCGTGGCTGTGAGCCTTGTGGGGGCTGCAGCATGCATCGTGCCGGTGTCCGCAGGCTTCGCTCATCGTTTGCTCCTTTTCAGCGTCGGTGCAGAACCGTACAATCTCTAGCGGCTAGAGGTTCAAGAGATAAATGACCGATCTGTCCATTGGAGAACTGTCGCGCCGGGTTGCGGTGAAGGTGCCGACGATCCGCTATTACGAGCAGATCGGGCTCCTGCCCGTCCCGCCGCGCACGGAAGGGCGGCAGCGGCGCTATGGGGCGCAGGCCGTGTCCCGCCTCCGCTTCATCCGCCATGCGCGGGATCTAGGCTTCGAGGTGGAGGCGATCCGGGAGCTTCTGAGCCTGAGCGCCATGCCGGAACAGCCCTGCGAGCCGGCCGACCGGATCGTTCTGCGGCACCTCGAAAGTGTCGAGCGCCGCATCGAGCAGTTGAGCCTCCTGCGCGCCGAGCTGCGGCACATGTTGGACGATTGCACCCATGGCCAGGTGCGGGAATGCCGGATCATCCAGGTTCTGGCCGATCACGAGCAATGCCGGCACGAGCACGGCAGAACAGTCTAGAGCGCCTCGCCCCGGAGCAGGCGCGGTGCCTCCCGGCCTGTCAGTCCCGCCGCCTCGCCGATGAAGAAGCGCTTCAGGCCCGGCATCCGGTCGACGAGGCCGAGGCCTAAGTCGCGGATCAGGCGCACGGGCAGGATGTCATTGGAGAAGAGCCGGTTCAGGCCGTCCGTCACCACGCCCATGGCGGTGATGTCGGTGCGGCGCGCGCGCTCGTATTGGTCCAGAACGTCGGCCGCGCCCGGATCCATGCCGAGCCGCATGGCGTCCGTGACGATCTCGGCAAGCGCCGCAGCGTCATGCAGGCCGAGATTGAGCCCCTGACCCGCGATCGGGTGGATCACATGGGCCGCATCGCCCAGAAGCGCCAGGCGCTCCCCCACGAAGGAGCGCGCCACGCCGAACGACAGGGGAAAGGCCTGGGGCTTGGTCTCGAACGAAAGCGCCCCAAGCTGCAATCCGAAGCGGCGCTCCAATTCGACGAGCAGGTCCTCGGGGTGGGATTCCAGCAAGGCTGGCACGTTCTCGGCCCGTTCGGTCCAGACGATGGAGGAGCGATTCTTAAGGCTGCCATCGGCCTGGAGCTCCGATTTGAGCGGCAGGATCGCAAAAGGGCCTGAGGGCAGGAAGTGCTCAACGGCCCTGCCCTCGTGATCGCGCTCGTGCCCGATGGTGGCGACGATGCCGGACTGTTTGTAAGGCCACGAGATCCAGCCGATTCCCGCCTGTTCGCGCAGGCGCGAACGCCCGCCATCGGCGGCCACCAGGAGTGCGGCCGGCAGGGTTTCCCCGCCGGCCAGGGCGACCTCGGTGCGGGCGCCGTGCACGGTAAAGCCCTTGACGCCTTCAGGCCTCAGTTCGACCTCCGCCTCCCGGCAGGCCTCCAGAAGAGCTGCGGTCAGGTGGCCTGCCGTCACCATATGGGCGAAAGGCTCTGTTCCGTCCACGTCCCTCTCGAAGGTGAGAAAGGTGGGGCGCACCGGGTCCTGCAGCCGGCTGTCGGTGATCACCATGTCGAGGATGGGCTGGGCGCGCTCCGCCACTCCGTCCCAGACGGCGAGCGCCGTCAGCATCCGGCGGGCGGCGGCCGCGATGGCATAGGAGCGCTTGTCCCCGTGTGGATCGCGTTTCAGGGCCGGGTCGCACATGACCACGTGGATCCCGTCGGAAAGACCTCGTTTGAGGGCGAGCGCCAGGGACAGTCCGGCGAGCCCGCCGCCGGCGATGACGATGCGCGGTCGCTCCACACCCGTTGCTGCGCTCATCGGTCTTTCTCCATGCCTCAAACGTTATAGGTGGGTGTCAGCGATCCATTCGCCAGCGTCAAGCTTGACGTTCCTGACCCGCTCGCCGATGGATGGCACGATCTGATCAAAGGATTCCGAGGCCCATGTCCCGCGCCGTCACCGACCTGCTCTCCATCCTCGACCTCGAACGGCTCGAGGTGAACCTGTTTCGCGGGCAAAGCCCGAAGAGCGGATGGCAGCGGGTGTTCGGCGGTCAGGTGATCGGGCAAGCGCTGGTGGCCGCCACCCGCACGGTGGACGGGCGCCATCCCCACTCGCTTCATTGCTATTTCATGCTGCCCGGCGATCCCAAGGTCCCGATCATCTACGAGGTGGACCGCCTTCGCGACGGCCGGAGCTTCACCACCCGGCGCGTGCTGGCGATCCAGCACGGGCAGGCGATCTTCTCCATGTCGGCCTCGTTCCATCTGGAGGAAGAGGGCTTCTCGCATCAAGCCGAGATGCCGAAGGTGCCTGGCCCCGATGAGCTTCCCAGCGAGGAGGAGGTAAAAGGCGGCCTGATCCTCAAGATGCCGGAGCCCATGCGCACCTATTACGAGCGCGAGCGCCCGCTGGAGATCCGGCCCGTGGAACTCAATCGCTACATGTCGCGCGAGCCGGGCGAGCCGCGCTTCCACGTGTGGATCAAGACCACCGGGCGCCTGCCGGACGATCCGGCCATTCATCAATGCGTGCTCGCCTACGCCTCCGACATGACGCTCCTCGACACGTCCCTGATCCCCCATGGCCGGACGGTGTTCGAGCCTGAGATCCAGCCGGCCAGCCTGGACCACGCCATGTGGTTCCACCGGCCCTTCCGGGCCGACGAGTGGCTGCTCTACGCGCAGGACACGCCGAGCGCCGGCGGTGCCCGCGGCCTGTCCCGCGGCCTCATTTTCAAGCAGGACGGCACTCTCGTCGCGTCCGTCGCTCAGGAAGGGCTCATCCGCGAGCGGAGAGCCTGAACCCTTCTGCTCAATAAGTAGGCATCCAGGCACAATTATAGCCCAGCTAATGCTGCCTATCAAAGAGGCAGCATCCCCGTCCCTATGCGCCGCAAAGCTTGGCATGTTTCTTGCGTAAAGGCCCCACGACACCCGTCCAGAGGTCGGGTTCACGTGGAAACCGTCGCCCGATCTTTCGGGCAGACGTCTCAAAGGGGGCCTGACCCATGAAAATCGTGATGGCGGTCATCAAGCCGTTCAAGCTGGAGGAGGTGCGCGATGCGCTCACCACTCTCGGCGTGCACGGCCTTACCGTGACTGAGGTGAAGGGCTACGGACGGCAGAAGGGTCATACGGAGATCTATCGCGGCGCCGAATATGCCGTGAGCTTCCTGCCGAAGCTGAAGATCGAAGTGGCGGTCGCCACCGAGCTGGTGCCGCAGGTGATCGACGCGATCACCGCATCGGCCCGGACGGGCCAGATCGGCGACGGCAAGATCTTCGTCATGTCGCTTGAAAAAGCCGTTCGCATCCGCACGGGCGAAACCGATGCCGACGCCCTCTGATCCCAATTTCTTTGCTCATTTCCGGAGTTCACTTCCGATGACGTTTCGTCCTCTTCTTCTGCCGGCGCTTGGCGCGCTGGCGCTGGGCTTAAGCCTCGCCGCCTTCGATCCCGCCCTCGCGCAGGACGCCGCCGCAGCCCCCACCGTCAACAAGGGCGACACCGGCTGGATGCTCGTCTCGACGATTCTCGTGATCCTCATGACGATCCCGGGGCTGGCCCTGTTCTATGGCGGCCTCGTGCGCACCAAGAACATGCTGTCCGTGCTCATGCAGGTTTTCGCGGTGTTCAGCCTCGTGGCCATCCTGTGGGTGTTCTACGGCTACTCGGTCGCCTTCACGTCCGGCGGCGAAGGCGCGCTCGGCGCCATCGTCGGCGGCTTCGGAAAAGCGTTTCTCGCCGGCGTGACCACGGATTCCACCGCCGACACCTTCACCAAGGGCGTCGCCATTCCTGAATTCACCTTCATCGCCTTCCAGCTCACCTTCGCGGCTCTCACGCCGGCCCTGATCGTCGGCGCCTTCGCCGAGCGCATCAAGTTCTCCGCCGTGATGCTGTTCACGGGCCTGTGGGTGACCTTCGTCTACCTGCCGATCGCCCATATGGTGTGGTTCTCGGAAGGCTATCTCTTCGGCCTCGGCGCTCTCGACTTCGCGGGCGGCACCGTAGTGCACATCAACTCGGGCGTCGCCGGTCTCGTGGGCGCCCTGCTGGTGGGCAAACGCATCGGCTACGGCCGCGACCTGATGGCTCCGCATTCGCTGACGCTGACCTTCGTGGGCGCCTGCCTCCTGTGGGTCGGCTGGTTCGGCTTCAATGCGGGCTCGAACCTGGAGGCCACGGGCGGCGCCGCGCTCGCGCTCCTCAACACCATTGTGGCCCCCGCCGCGGCCGGTCTCTCCTGGATGACCGTCGAGGCCATGAGCAAAGGCAAGGCCTCGCTGCTGGGCATCGCCTCGGGCGCGGTCGCCGGACTTGTGGCCATCACCCCGGCGGCCGGCCTTGCGGGCCCCATGGGCTCCATCGTGCTGGGCCTCGTTGCCGGCGCGGTCTGCTACTTTGCGGTCACCGGCGTGAAGAACGCTCTCGGCTATGACGATGCCCTCGATGTGTTCGGCATCCACGGCGTGGGCGGCATCCTCGGCGCCATCGGCACCGGCATCGTGGCGGCCCCGTCGCTCGGCGGCTACGGCGTCGGCGAGTACAGCATCGGCGGCCAGGTCTGGACCCAGATCATCGCCGTGGCGGTGACGCTGGTGTGGACCGGCATCGGCTCCGTGGCGCTCTTCAAGCTCGTCGATCTGGTGGTTGGCCTGCGGGTGACCCAGGACGCCGAGCGCGAAGGCCTCGACCTCGCCGACCACGGCGAGCGCGCCTACAGCTACTAAAAGGTTATCCGCATTGCCCAGCGGGCGATGCGGCAGCGAAGTCTTCCAGAGGCTCGAACGGAAAAGCCCCGGTCATACGCCGGGGCTTTTCTTGTTCTCAGATACTGACTGTCATTCCGGGGCGGGCGTTAGCGAGAGCCCGGAATCCATAACCGCTAACGCTACAGGATAGAATAAAGCGGCTTTGGGCGCGCCTACTCGACAGATCTTGTGTTTATGGATTCCGGGCTCCGCGACGCGGCTCCGGAATGACAGTGAGGACGATATCACCCGTTCTTCACAAGCTGCCGCAGCTTCCCGCGCCGGGTCTCCTCCGGCTCCTGGAAGTTGGACGTGCCGTAGAACTCGCCCTTGCTGTCCATCAGGAACAGGGTGGCCGAGTGGTCCATGGTGTAGTCCGAGCCTTCCGTCGGGACCTTGCGGTAGTAGATCTTGTAGGCCTTGGCCGCCGCGGCGACCTCCTCTTCCGTTCCGGTGAGACCGACGATGCGCGGATCGAAGGAGGACAGGTAGGTTTTCATCAGCTCGGGCGTGTCCCGCGTCGGGTCCACGGTTATGAAGGCGGCCTGCAGGTTTTCCGCGTCCTTGCCTAAAGCCGCCATGTCCTGGGTGAGGTCGTAGAGGGTGGTCGGGCAGACCTCCGGGCAATGGGTGAAGCCGAAGAACACCACGAAGGGCTTACCCTTCAGGTTCTCGTCCGTGAATGGTTTGCCCTCCTGGCTCGTGAGCCGGAACGGCCCGCCGATCGGCACCTTGCCGGCGCTCTGCTGCGCGTCGGGCAGGATCAGCAGAAGGGTGGTCAGCAGGGTCAGGGCCGCAATGGCGAAGACCAGGAGCGGTATGAGAAGGCGCTTGAACGTCATGGCAAATCTCCTGCCTTAATGCTTATGCTCGGCCGGCGCCGAGGCGCCGATGCCGCGCACCGCGTAGTCCACCTCGACGGCTCCGGCCTTCTCGAACTGGAGGGTGCCCTTGACGGTCTGGCCCTCCTTCAGGGGCTCCTTCAGGTCCACGAACATGAGATGGAAGCCCCCGGGCTTCAGCTCGACGGTGGTGCCCGGCCTGATCTCGAGCCCGCCTTCCACCGGCTTCATGCGCATGACGTCGCCCTCGAGGCGCATCTCATGCACCTCGACCTTGCCGGCGAGCGCAAACGACCCGCCGATCAAGCGGTCGGGCGCCGTGCCGGTGTTGGTGATGCGCAGGTAGCCGCCGCCGACCTTGGCGCCGCCCGGCGTCGCCCTCGACCAGGGCTGCTCCAGGTTGAGCGCGCCCGATTTCTGCGCCGGTGCCGCGTTGGCTGCGGCCACGATCCTCACGCCCGGTGCAGGCGATTTCAGGCTGTGCGGATCCTCGCCGGCAGCAGGCACCTGGCTCCATTCCTCGACGGCGCCCTCGCATTCCTGCACCACGGGAAAATACACCGTCGCGCCGTGCTGGTAGGTGTCGGTGAAGCGGGCCTGGAACACGAACTCGTCGTAATGGCCATCGTCGAGAGACCCGGACCACACGATATCGGTCACACCTTCCGATACGGCTTCGCCATGAACCTGATAAGCCCTGACATAGGCCCCCTTGGCGGTTTCCAGCTTCCAGCCGGCTTTCGGCATGGGCTTGACGGCCACGATGCCCTCCGGGATCCGCACCCGGACCTTGAGGGTCGGCTTGCCCTCGCATCCATGCGGGATGCGTAGGGTAGCCTTGTAGGTGGAATCCGGCGCGGTCTGCCCGTTCTCGAAGGAGACGTGAGCGAAGGCGGGCGACGAGAATGCGATAAAGGCGGCGCCAAGCGCGCCGAGGCGTGACGAAGTCATGGGAGACGTCCTGTGGTTTCGGATGATCGTTGTGGAGCAATCAGCCGAGGCGCGGCGGCGCGCGGGACCCCAGGGGCAGGACGCTGGACGTAACGCGCAGGACCGATGAGCCGCCGGGGGTTCCGGCGACAAGGGCTACGGGTTCGAGGCGCTCGAGAGCGGTGGAGCCCGGCGGCTCTGCCGGCCCCGAGCCGTGACAGCCCGCGAGGCAGCACAGGCCGTCATGGGCTTTGGCGGGTGAAGGGTCGGACGAAGAGGAGCCGTCCTGTATGCAGAGGATTCCCTGCGCGCCTGCGAGCGTTGCCGCATGAAGCGCGCCGCCGATGGGCAGGAGCAGCATCTGCAGGACGAACGCATAGACCATCGCCGCCACGATGGCGGCGCGCGTCCAACCGGTCCTGGAGGCCATGCGGGTCATGGCCGGGACACTGGTCCCTTGAAGGCGGAAGGTCAACCGCGCAAAACGCCTCCCAGGCCCCGGACTGAGAGCCAGGGCCACTTTTTCCGCACGATGCGTTTAGGGTTAAAGGACCCTTAACCCGGCAGCGCTAGCATCCTTGGCAACATTGTCCCGTCCACTGTTTTCAGAGTGGTTTGATGCGTACGGCCCGCCGTTCTTCTTCCGCCTATGATGGCCTTTTCAGCGCCTTCCGCGGTTTCCTCGCCCGGCGGGCGCAGGAGCTGACAGGCCTGTGCCTGATCGCCCTCGCCGGAGCGGTCGCCGTGGCCCTGTCGACCTGGGCCGTCGACGACCCCAGCCTCAACAACGCCACCGATCTGCCCGTGCGCAATCTTCTCGGTTGGCCCGGCGCCATCGTGGCCGATCTGCTCATGCAGCTTCTGGGCTTGGGCGCCATTGCGGCCGTTATGCCTTTGGCGCTCTGGGGCTGGCGCCTCATGAAAACCGGCGAGCTCGGCCGCATGCAGCTGCGCCTCGCGCTGTGGGTCATCGGCTCGGGCGCGGCGACCGCACTGGCGAGCGCCCTGCCGCCCACGCAAAGCTGGCCCTTGCCCACGGGCCTTGGCGGCGTGGTCGGCGATGCGATCCTGGCCGGCGCCAAGGCGGTGACGGGCCTGTCCAGCGGCTCGGCCAGCGCGGTTCTGGGCTTCCTGTTCGCCGCCTTGGCCATCCTGAGCCTCAGCGCTGCCTGCGGCCTCGGCGCGGCGGATGAGAGGCACCACGAGGAGCCGGAGGATCCAGAGGAGGATCAGCCCGTCAGGCGCCGCAAGATCCAGGACTGGGACGAGACGGAGGATGCCGGCCACGACGAGCCGGGCTGGGGCATCGTGTCCCTGGGTGCCCTGGCCCATGGTGTTATGAGCCTGCGGGCGAGCGCCCGGCGCTGGAGCGAGGGCCGTCGCTCCGCTCCAGACGACGAATTCGAGACCGTGCCCGCTCCGGCCAAGCGCTCGGCCCGCCAGCCCGGCGCGATGCGGCGCGAGCCTGTTCTCGACGGGGCTCCCGCACGCAGGCCCGCACCGGCTTCCGTGCCGATGCATGACGAGGACGACGCGCCCTGGGACGAGGATGACGTTCCCGCTCCGGCGGCACGGCTCGAGCCTGCTCCCACCCGCGTCGCGCCGGTGCCGGCGGCTCCGAAGCCCGGCAAGCGCATGGCCCGGGAGGCGCAGCCCTCTCTCCTCGACGAGGCGAACTACCAGCTGCCCCAGCTCAACCTGCTCGCCGAGCCGAAGCGGCCCGCAGCCCCTCTGGTTTCGGCCGAGGCCCTGGAGCAGAACGCCAACCTGCTCGAAGGCACCCTGGAGGATTTCGGGGTCAGGGGCGCCATCACCAAGGTCAATCCCGGCCCTGTTGTGACGTTGTACGAGCTTGAGCCGGCGCCAGGGACGAAGTCGTCCCGCGTCATCTCCCTGGCGGACGACATTGCCCGCTCCATGAGCGCGGTCTCGGCCCGCGTGGCGGTGGTGCAGGGCCGCAACGCCATCGGCATCGAGCTGCCCAACCACAAGCGCGAGACCGTGTTCCTGCGCGAGCTTCTCGCCTCGCAGGACTTCGAAACCTCCAAGCAGAAGCTGGCGCTCTGCCTCGGCAAGACCATCGGCGGCGAGCCGGTGATCGCGGATCTTGCCCGCATGCCGCACCTCCTGGTGGCCGGCACCACCGGCTCCGGCAAGTCGGTGGCGATCAACACCATGATCCTGTCGCTGGTCTACCGGCTCTCGCCCGCCGAGTGCCGCCTGATCATGGTGGACCCCAAGATGCTGGAGCTGTCCGTCTACGACGGCATCCCGCATCTCCTCACCCCGGTGGTCACCGACCCCAAGAAGGCCGTGGTGGCGCTCAAATGGGCGGTGCGGGAAATGGAGGACCGCTACCGCAAGATGTCGAAGCTCGGGGTGCGCAACATCGACGGCTTCAACGCCCGCGTCGTCGAGGCTAAAGCCCGCGGCGAGACCATCACCCGCACGGTGCAGACAGGGTTCGACCGCGAGACGGGCGAAGCGGTCTACGAGGATGAGGTGATGGATCTCGATCCCTTGCCCTACATCGTTGTGATCGTGGACGAGATGGCCGACCTGATGATGGTGGCCGGCAAGGAGATCGAGGGCGCCATCCAGCGCCTGGCCCAGATGGCCAGAGCCGCCGGCATTCACGTGATCCTGGCAACCCAGCGGCCCAGCGTGGACGTGATCACCGGCACCATCAAGGCGAACTTCCCCACCCGCATCTCGTTCCAGGTCACCTCCAAGATCGACAGCCGCACGATCCTGGGCGAGATGGGCGCCGAGCAGCTCCTGGGCCAAGGCGACATGCTGTACATGGCCGGCGGCGGGCGCATCACCCGCGTGCACGGACCCTTCTGCTCCGACGAGGAAGTCGAGAAGGTGGTGGCCCACCTCAAGCGCCAGGGCCGTCCGCAGTATCTGGAGGCCGTGACGGCCGATGAGGACGACGGCGGCGGTGCAGGCTCGGACACACCGGTCTTCGACCAGGGCGAGTTCGGCGCACCGGGCGGGGATCTGTACGACCAGGCGGTGGCCGTGGTGCTGCGGGACAAGAAGGCTTCGACGAGCTACATCCAGCGGCGCCTGCAGATCGGCTACAACCGGGCCGCCTCGCTCATGGAGCGCATGGAGAACGAAGGCATCGTGGGACCTGCCAACCACGCCGGCAAACGCGAGATTCTGCTTGAAGCGCCCGGCATGGGAGAGGATTAAGGTCTCACGATCGGAACCTTGGCCGCTGCCCTGCGTCATTGTTGAGCCATGTGCAATGGCCAAGCAGCGTCCACTATAGGTTCCGAAGGAGATTCGTCGGATGCGTCCTGTCCATCTTGCCGGCCTGATCGCGGCCCTGTCCGCGCTGGCGGGTGCCGTGCCGGCTTCGGCCCAGACGACGCTGCCGATCGAACTCATGCTGCCCTCGGCCAGTCCGGCTGCGCCTGCGACCGCAGCATCGGCGGCACAGGGCTTCAACCTCTCGGCGGCGCCCCTGCCGACCGCCTCCTTCCGTCGGCCGGCGGCAGCACCTGCCTCCATCACTCAACCCACCCGCGTGGACATGACAAGGCCCGTGAATGCGGAGCAGGTTCTGGCCGCAACGGCGCCGCTGCCGCCGTCCCGGCCGGCCTTGGCCGAGGCGCCGGAGCCGGAACCCATCGCGATTGCGCCCAAGCCCATCGTCACGGCTTCCGCTGAGCCGGTGGCGCTGGTGCAGCCGCTGCCAAACGCCGCCATCGTCGAGCGGGCCAATGCCTATTTCACCAATCTCAGCACCCTGGTGGCCGATTTCACCCAAGTGGGCGGCGACGGGCGCAGGCAGGGCGGCACCCTTTATCTTCAGCGGCCGGGCAAGGTGCGGTTCGAATACGATCCCCCCGCCACCCTCCAGGTGATCGCCGACGGCCGCTCGGTGGCCGTACGCGACCGGAAGCTCGCCACCCAGGATCTCTACTCGATCTCCCAGACACCGCTGAAGTTCCTGCTGCGCGAGCGGGTCAATCTCGGCCAGGACATCAAGATCACCGGCATCACCCATGACGGGGATTCGGTGCGCATCAACCTGGAGGACTCCTCGACGCTCGGCGGAACCTCCCGGATCACCCTGTACTTCGACCCACAGGTGGAAAGCTTGAACCAGTGGCGCATCGTCGATGCGCAGGGATTCCAGACCGTCGTGGTGCTGGGCAAGATGGAGCGGGGCCGCCGGATCGATCAGGACCTGTTCAAGATCCAGTACGAGGCCATCATCGGCGCCGGCAACAACCGGTAAGGAAGCTGTGGCCGCTCCCAAGCCGCCAGATGGCGCGATCGGTGTCGTTCCCGGCCGCAGAGCAGCGAAGGGGAAGGGACGCCAGCCACACGCTCAGCGCCATGGATCCCGTTCCCGGCCTGCGGCCGTCCGGCATGACACCTCGCCCTTCCCTCCGGCCCAAAACTGTCGTAGCCGGTGAACATCGTCCGAAGGGCCACACCCCGTGCAACTGACCGTCTCGACATGGAACATCAATTCCGTTCGCCTGCGCATCGACCAGGTGGGCCGCTTCCTCAGGGAGCGGCGCCCCGACATCCTCTGCCTGCAGGAAACCAAGTGCCCGAACGACAAGCTGCCTCTGAAGGAGCTGCAGGCCTTCGGCTATCCGTTCGTGGTCCATATGGGCCAGAAGGGCTATAATGGGGTCGCGATCCTGTCCCGCTATCCGTTCTCTGAAACCGGCGTGATGGAGATGTGCGGCCGCCAGGACGCCCGCCACATCTTCGTGACCTTGAGCCGGGAGGCCAAGGCTGCGGCAGGGCTCACGATCCATAATTTCTACGTACCGGCCGGCGGCGACATCGCCGATCCCGACCTCAACGAGAAATTCCGCCACAAGCTCGACTTCATGGCCGAGATGCGCGCCTGGGGCAGCCGCGCGAAGCCCACCTCGGGGCCCTCGATTCTGGTGGGCGACCTCAATGTGGCTCCCCTCGAGCACGACGTGTGGAGCCACAAGCAGCTTCTCGACGTGGTGAGCCACACGCCGGTGGAAACCCAGGCCTTGGAGGAGCTGCGCCAGGAGGCCGAGTGGATCGACGCCATGCGCCACCTGAGGCCCGAGCCGGAAAAGATCTATTCCTGGTGGAGCTACCGCTCGACCGACTGGGCCCAGGCCAACAAGGGCCGCAGGCTCGATCACATCTGGCTGTCGAACACCATGAAGGACAGCTTGCGCTCCATCGACATTACCCGCGAGACCCGCGGCTGGGAGCGGCCCTCCGACCACGTGCCCGTCACGGCGGTGCTGGAGCTATAGGCAGCACTTCCATCCCTCCCTGTCACCTGCGCGGATTTCTCCTCATGTACGGCATCGGTATCGTCGGGCTCGGCACAATGGGCCGACGGCTTGCAGAAAGCTTCAAGGCGAACCCCGCCTTCAGGATCGTTGCGGCACATGATCCAGCCGCATCGGAAACGACGATCCCGATGGCCAGCAGCGTCGATGAACTCGTCGGCAATCCATTGGTCCAATGCGTCTATGTGGCGACGCCTCCTCTCACCCATGAGGCGATCGTCAGGGTCGTTGCCGGCGCCGGCAAGGCTGTCTTCTGCGAGAAGCCTCTCGCCGCAACGCCGGAGTCGGCCCGAGCCTGCGTCGATGCCGTTGCCCAGGCCGGCATCCCGGCTGCCGTCAATTTTCCGTTCGCGACGGCACCGGCCGCCCTTCGCCTCAAGGAACTGGTCGAGACCGGAGCGCTCGGCGACAACCTCTCGGCCCATCTGACCCTGCGCTTTCGGCAATGGCCCAGAGGGTGGCAGCAGGGCGCGACCACATGGCTTGCAGGGCCCGAGCAAGGCGGCTTCACGCGGGAGGTGGTCTCCCACTTCATGTTCCTGGCCCAGCGCCTCTTCGGCTCGGGACAGCTGACCGAATGCTCCGTCGAGCGCGGAGAAACGGGAACGGAAACACGGGTTCATGCCGTGCTGCGGTTCCCAGCGGCGACCCTGACCATCGACGGCGCCGTGGCAGGCACCGAGGAGGAGTTCAACCGCTTCGAGGTCAAAGGCTCCAAGAGCGCAGCCGTCATGAGCGAATGGTATCGCCTGACCCATGAGAGCGGCGACATCGCACCGGTGCGGGCGGATGCCGGGCAGATCGCGGAACTCGCAAAGCTTCTGGAAGGCCGAGCCCACCGGCTCGCCACCTTCGAGGAGGCGGCAGACGTGGTGCGGCTCATCGAAGAAATCCTGGCATCCTGAGCGCCGGCTAACCTTCACTCATCTTTGGTCCTGCGTGAAGAACCGTGCTCCGCTTCGGCGCAAAATGAGCAAAGTGGGTGTTCTACATGCGAAAAACCCTGCTATGTTTCCGGCATGACACAAGGGAATGCCGAGGCTTGCAGCCCAGGGGGCGCAGCCCATAACAGCGCGATCGCCGCGGACATCCAGGCGATCGGCCGCATCGATGCGGTGTCGTCCATCCTGAACATCCTCGTGGAAAGCACGGGCCTGGGCTTTGCGGCCGTTGCCCGGGTGACGGAGACCTCATGGACCGCCTGCGCAGTGCTCGACCGGATCGGCTTCGGCCTTCCGGTCGGCGGCGAGCTTGAGGTCGCAACCACCTTCTGCTCGGAGATCCGGGCCTCCGGCACGCCCATCGTGTTCGACAAGGCCAGCGAGGATGCGGTCTACTGCACCCATCCGACGCCTAAGATGTATGGCTTCGAGAGCTATATCGCGGTTCCGATCATCCTGAGGTCCGGCGAGGTCTTCGGCACCATCTGCGCTCTCGACCCGAAGCCCGCGAAGCTGTCCGATCCCAAGATCTTGAAGAGCCTGGAGCTGTTTGCCGAGCTGATCGCCTCCCAGCTGGAACTCGACGAGACGCTTGCGGAGCTCAGGGCCGAGCGTGAATACCTTCACGCCCTGTTCCGGCAGATGCCGAGCATGATGAGCGTGGTGCGCGGGCCGGACCACGTGCTGGAGATGGCCAACGATACCTACCGCCGGTTCGTGGGCGAGCACAGGGATCTCATCGGCCGTCCGATCCGGGAGGCGCTGCCGGAGGTCAGGGATCAAGGCCTTCTCGATCTGCGGGATCAGGTTTATCGGACCGGCCAGCCCTATATCGGCCGCGCCCAACGGGTTCTCCTGGCCCGTGAACCGGACGGTTCACCGGAGGAGCGCTTCCTGGATTTCATCTACCAGCCCATGAAGGACGCTCAGGGTCGGGTGATCGGGATCTTCAGCGAGGCCATCGACATCACGGAGCACAAACGCGCCCTCGATCACCAGGGCCTTCTGATCAACGAGCTGAACCATCGGGTGAAGAACACCCTGGCCACCGTCCAGTCGATCGCGTTCCAGTCCCTCAAGCATTCCCAGACGGTCGAGCATGCCCATGAGCGGATCGAGAACCGGCTGATAGCGCTCTCGCGCGTTCATGACGTCCTGACCCAGGAAAGCTGGGACAGCGCCGAACTGCGCACCATCGTGCACCAGGCGATCTCGCCTTTCGAGAGCGTTGACCTGCAGCGCTTCGCCATTTCAGGCCCCGCCATCAAGCTGCCCCCGCAGCAGGTGCTGCCCTTGTCCATGGCGGTCCACGAGCTCTTGACCAACGCGCTCAAATACGGCGCGCTCTCGGTCCCCTCCGGCTGGATCTCGATCTCGTGGGACATCGCCCCTGACGGCAAGACGTTGTCATTGCGGTGGGATGAAAACGGCGGACCGCCCGTCAAAGCGCCATCCAAGCGCGGGTTCGGCACCCGCCTGATCGAGCGTGGCCTTGCTCAGGAGCTGGGCGGAGCCGTGACGATCGAATTCGATCCGTCCGGGGTGATCTGCGCCATCACCATCCCGCTGTTCGGCCGGAAATCCTAAGCCCAGGTACGGAACACGCGGCCCGGGATGCCGCCTGCGAAAAACGCTTCAGGCGTGGTCGTCCTCATCCGGCGGCACAGCCGGGGCGCTCTCGCCGTCGATGGCGATGAGCTGCTGGCGCACCCCTTCAAGCCCTTGCGTCAAGCGGGCGAGCTCCTCGGCCATGGCGTCCTGCATGGCCGCGGCGGCATCGGGGAACTCCTGCAGCACGCGGCGCATGAGGCTCGGGCTCACGCGGATGACCGTGGAAGGCTCGCGGGCGGTGGCGGTGGCGTGTCGTTCGATGCGGGCGAACAGCGCCGCATGCCCGATCAAGGCTCCCGGTTCTGCGATGAAGGCGGCAGGCGAGCCGTCATCGGCGGCATCGAGCGCGATGGCCCCGCGGCTGACCACATAGCCTCCATCGGACCGGTCGCCCTTGCGGAACAGGACGTCGCCCTCGCGCAGCATCCGGTTCTCGGACGCGAAGGCGACAAGGCGCAGCGCATCCCGCTCCAGCAGGCAGAACAGGGGCGCATGGCTTAAAGTGGCGATGTCGTCGTCAAGCGCCATGGCTTTTAAGGGATCAGCTTGTAGCCGCCGGGCTCGGTGACCAGGATGGAGGCATTGGAGGGATCGGATTCGATCTTCTGGCGCAGGCGGTAGATGTGGGTTTCCAGGGTGTGGGT
This sequence comes from Microvirga aerilata, assembly GCF_016743775.1. Taxonomy (GTDB): domain Bacteria; phylum Pseudomonadota; class Alphaproteobacteria; order Rhizobiales; family Beijerinckiaceae; genus Microvirga; species Microvirga aerilata. Next base: position 95,089 of record NZ_JAEQMY010000006.1, read on the forward strand.
GGTCACGTTGGAATTGTAGCCCCAGACCTCGGTCAGCAGGGTGTCGCGCCCCACCACCGCCTGGCCGGCCCGGTAGAGATAGCGCAGGATCGCCGTCTCCTTCTCGGTGAGCTTGAGCTTGGAGCCCTTGTCGGTGGTGAGCAGCTTCGAGCCCGGGCGGAAGATGTAGGGGCCGATCTGGAACACCGCATCCTCGCTCGCCTCGTACTGGCGCAGCTGCGCCCGGATGCGGGCGAGCAGCACGGCGAACTTGAAGGGCTTGACCACGTAGTCGTTGGCGCCTGCCTCCAGGCCCATCACCGTATCGGTCTCGGAGCCCTGAGCGGTCAGCATGATGATCGGGCTGCGAAAGCCGTTCTGGCGCATGACCTTCACGGCGTCGCGCCCATCCATGTCGGGCAGGCCCACATCCATGATGGCCAGATCGATCCGGTCGCCCTTGACCGCGTCGATGGCGGCCGTGGCGGTTTCGGCCGTGGCGATCTGGAACTCGTCATAAAGGCCGAGCTGCTCCGCAAGGGTGTCGCGCAGGTCCTGATCGTCATCGACGACGAGAAGGCGGCTGGCATTCGACATCTTGAACCCTTCAACACGATGGACGGCATTAAGCGTAGAGCAGCGCTCGAAAAAGCGAAGCCACGCAACCTGCAGCCGGTTCGTCCGCCTTTTTGCGCTGCGCACGATCCCGATCGACAAAATCGGCGCCGGCCTTTTCGCCGGCGCGAGCCCTGAGCCCAAGCCTTGAACCTTGGATCATGCCCATGCATAAGAGTAGTCATTCCCAGCTTGACAACAAGAGGGACCCTGGTCCCTTCCACTGCCGATGAAACCTTCTCGCGTCAATGTTATCCGCGTCTATCGCTCTCCGGTCGATCACAGGCGGGGGCGGATCGTCGCCGGAAACCTCGTCATTCCCTGCGCCCTCGGCCGCTCCGGCACGAGTCACGCCAAGCGCGAAGGCGATGGGGCCGCGCCGGTCGGGAGGTTCAAGCTGCTGGAGGCCTTCTACCGGGCCGATCGCGACCCGCGGCCCCGCACGGGCCTGAAGCTTCGCCCGATCCGGCGGACCGACGGCTGGTCGGACGACCCCAGCGACCACCGCTACAACTGCCTCATCACCCTGCCCTGCTCCACGCGCCATGAGGCCATGTGGCGGGACGACCATCTCTACGACGTGGTGATCGACATCGCCTGGAACCGGGGCCCCATCGTGAAGGGCCGCGGCAGCGCCTTCTTCCTTCACCTCGGCCGCAAAGGCCTGACCCCGACGGATGGCTGCGTGGTGGTGGAAAAGCCCATGATCCGGCGCCTGCTGGAGCGGATCGGGCCGCACACGCAGATCGAGATCGTGGGTTGATGACCATCCTGATCGCTACCTGCTCCGAGTACCCCCATCCCACACCGAGCCTTGAGGCTTTGCTGAAAGCCTTGAGGGCGCACGGCATGGAAGCGGCCTATCTGCCCTGGAAGACGGCGCCGCTGGATACGTTCGCAGCCGCCGATGCGGTGCTGCCCCTGTGCTGCTGGGACTACTACGACGATCCGGAGCGTTTCCTCGGCTGGATCGATGCGCTCGGAGCCAGGGGCGCAAAGCTGCTCAACGAGCCCGACCTCCTGCGCTGGAATTTCCGCAAGACCTATCTGCTGGAACTGGCGGCGGCAGGGCTTGCCGTGCCCAAGACGCTCCACCTTCCGGAGGCAAGCCGCCAGACCATCGAGCGGGACATGGGACGGCAGGGCTGGCAGGCTGCGGTTCTCAAGCCGGTATCGAGCCAGAACGGGCATGGCATCCACAAGCTGGAATGGGCTGATCGCGCCCGTTGGCCCAGCAGCCTGGAATTGAACGGCGAGTGGCTGCTCCAGGAGTTCCAGGAGGATATCGGCGCTCTCGGGGAGACGACTCTTACCTTCATCGACGGCATCTTCTCCCATGCGGTCCGCCGCGTTCTCAAACCCGGAGAATGGCGGGCGAATCCGCAATTCGGCATCACCTATGAGCGCGTGGAGGTGAGCCGGGACGTGATCGGCACGGCTCAGGCTTACATCGATCATCTGCCGCAGGCACCGCTTTACGCCCGCGTCGACGGGCTCGCGCGGCCCGGTGGGTTCATATTGATGGAGCTGGAGCTGATCGATCCGTATCTCTATCTCGAATTCGCTCCCGGCAGCGCCGACGTGATGGCACGGGCTGTGCTTCGAAGACTCGGGTGAGAAGATCGGATCGAGCTCGCGGGCAACGCCCCGCCGTCATGGCCGGGATCAACCCGGCCATGACACATTTTGCTCGGCAGTCCCGGATTATCCAAGCACAGTATCGTAGAACGTCCCGGGCTCTTCGATCTCGCGCATCCTGCCCTTGTCGATGAGCAGGAAGCGGGTGCCGATGGTGGTCACGAAGCTTCGGTCGTGGGACACCACGATGCAGGTGGCTTCCGCATCGAGGATTTCCGTTTCGAGCTGCTCGCGTCCGGGAATGTCCACGTGGTTGGTGGGCTCGTCCATGAGATAGAAATTCGGCTCGGACAGGCGCAGCGCCAGCAGGCCGAGCCGCGCCTTCTGGCCCGGCGACAGTTTGGCGATGGGCAGCGTCTGCCGCTCGATGGAAAAGCCTGCTTCGGCCAGTACCGCGCGGCTGCGCTGATCGCCGAGGCGGAACCGCGACAGGATGAAATCGTGCGCGGTGCTTCCGCTTGGCAATTGCTGCATGCCCTGATCCACATAGCCGAGCGCAAGGCTTGGGCTCACCCGGATGCCGGGCAAGCCATCCGGCTCACGCATCGCCCGGTGCAGCAGGCGCACGAGCTGCGACTTGCCCGCGCCGTTGCGGCCCAGCACCACGATGCGCTCCCCCTGCGCGACTTCGAGCTTGGGGATGGCAAAGAGCTTTCGCCCGTCCGGCGCCTGCACAGTGACGTTCTCCAATGCCACCAGCACCCGCGCATGGGTGCCGCGATTGCCGAGCCGGATCTCGCCGGCCCGCTCCTTGTGCACGGACCGGGCGTTTTGCTCCAACGCATCGGCGCGGCGCTTGATCTGCGCGGATTTCACCTGCGCGGCGTCGCTGCCGCCGTTGATGCCGACATTGCGCAGCGTCGAGGCACTCTGGCGCAGGCGCTTGACCTCGCGCAGGGTCCTGTCGCGCTGCGCGAGGGCTGCCGCGTCATGTTCCTCCAACAGCACGCGGGCGCGCCGATAGGGATGCGCGAACGAGATGGACTCCTCAGGCCGCAGGAACAGGGTCTTGTTCGTACAGGCATCGAGAAAATCGCGGTCGTGGCTCGCCACCACGATGGGCGCCGTGTAGGACGCATTGCTGATCCACGCCTCCAGCCGGAAGAGCTTTTCCAGATCGAGGTGGTTCGTGGGCTCGTCCAGCAGCAGGATGTCGGGCTCGGTGATCCAGGCCCGGGCGATGAGCGCCAGGCGCTGCCAGCCGCCGCTGAGCGCGGAGATCGGCAGGACGCGAAGATCGGCTGGGGTCTGGAACTCGTCGAGCACCATGTCCACGCGCCATTCCTGGCTCGCACGCTCTTCGGGCGCAAGCGCCTGATGCAGGACACCGTGGAAGGACAGATCGAGCAGGTGCGCCGGCACGTCCTGCTCCACGAGAGCGATGCGCAGGCCGCGCGAGCGGATGATGTCGCCGTGGGTTGGCTCGGCGAGACCCGCAAGGCATTTCAGAAGGGTCGATTTTCCGGCGCCGTTGGCCGCCACGAGGCCGAGGCGGTCACCCTCGCCGATCACGAGGTTCAGGTTTTGGAACAAGGGCGTATGGGCAACGACGCCGACATTGCGAAGGCTGAGGGAAGTCATGGATGGGATCTCTGGTGCAGCGCGCCTGGGCCTGAAGCCATCAAAGCGCGTAAAAGTCTGGAACGTGTCAGACGCGCCGGCTCCTTGCGGAGCCTGGCGCGGAAAGCCGTTCAGAGCTGACCAGAATGAGATGGAGGCGGTTTTAGGAGACCGTCAGATCCGTTCGATGGTCGGCCCTGCAACAAACTGCTGCAGGGCATGCCAGGGGCCGAACATGCGCAGATGCATCGCCTCAGTCATGCAGCCCTCCCTGGTTCGAACGTGAATCGATCCGGTATGCTTAACCGGGATGAGACGCGAATGCAACGCGCCTGCGAAGGCTGGCCCCTAGTTTATAAAATGTTATATCTGTGCCTGTGGGTGCGGATCATAGGGGTTGGAGATGTCTGGTGCTGTGGTTGAGGTTGCAGCGCCGTCGATCTGGCGTCAGCAGCCGTTCTGGAACCTCTTTGTGCCTGCAATCGGCGTCGGTCTCGAGCAGCAGATCGTTTTCATCGCTTTGCCGCTCCTCGTGTATCAGGCCACCGCATCGACCATCGAAATGAATCTGGTTCGCGGGCTGGGTCTTTTGCCCAATCTTCTTCTCGCGTTCGTCATCGGTGCCATCGTCGATCAGGCGGACAAGAAAAGTTGGCTCGTCCTCGCTTTGGCCGCACAAGCCGCCTGCCTGTGCGGCCTGGCGCTGGCCTTCCAGCAGGACAATGTCCAACCGGCCCTCACCTATCCTCTGATCTTTTTCCTGAGCACCGCCATCTATGCCTACTACAACGCGCAGACCGTGGCCTTGAAGATGGCTCTGCGACAGGAGGACCTCGGACCGGCAACGGCCGCGCTCTCTTCCATCGGCCAAGCGTTTCAGATGCTGGGACCGGCGCTCGCCGGTCTCCTACTGATGCTCCCATCGCCTTCGGCGAGCCTCTGGGCCGCGGCCATCGTGGCCCTTCTCGGTTTCGCAGCCGTTCTCCGGCTCAAGCTGCCCCATGCCGTGAAAAATCCGGGTGAGCGCCTCGGCGTTCGGATCGCCGAGGGATGGGAGGCTTTGCAGGCCAATCGCCCCCTATGGCTGCTGACCCTGGTGGTGATCGTGACCAATTCCGCCGCAGGCATGTTCAGCATCACCATGCTTCAGAAGCCCCAGGCGGCTGGATTGTCCGGAGCCCAGATCGGCCTCATGTTCTCCGTTGCCGGCGGTATCGGTGTTACCGGCGCCCTGCTGGCGCCGCGGGTCCGCCAACGGTTCACCATGGGCGGAGCCTGCCTCCTGGGGCTTGGTTTCGTGACCTTGTGCTACGCCGCCGCCAGCCTCGCGTCGCACCCGGTAACGCTCACCGCCATTCTCGCCTGTGACGCCTTCTTCGGGATGATCTACAACGTGATGACTTGGACGCTGCGCCAGGAGACCACGCCCACACCTGTGATCGGGCGCGTAACGGGCATGACGGGCTCTCTCTTCAAGCTCGCCATGCCGTTTGCCATCGTGGCTGCGGGCCTCCTGTCGGAACAAGCGGGCATGGGGCTGGTATTCCTGGCCAGCGCTGCGCTCAACGGTGCAATGCTGGTCGCGTTCTGGCTCACGCCAGCCTTGCGGAATTTGAAATAGGGCGCATAGTTCAGCCGTGCCCTAAAGATCAGGCAACATCGGGATCAGCGCATCTCCATGGAGAGTCCCCCTCAATCCGCGAGTCTGGGGGATGATGTCGAGCCGCACGACAGGCCGTGACGGCAGGTTCTCCGATGGGAGGATCGGCCATAGGGTGTTCCTCCTGCAGGTCTTCTCCTAACCACTGCCGGACGTGGTCGGGATCGAGCCCGATGTCGCGGATGAGATGATCCCCAAGGGACTGGAGTCGCTCCAACTCATCCCGCAGATGCCGCATCTGGGCATGAGCGATCCAGGATTGGCGGATATTACGCAGGCGGGAAACGAACACGTCCCGCAGGATGAGATGGACCATGCTTGACCTCCTGTCATGGGAGGTCGCCTATTCTTCTCATATTTACAGTGGCTTCAAACGGTATATCCTTCAGGGTGTCTTGAGAAAAAGTCATGTGAGATCATGCCTCGCCTCCCCTCCCTGAATGCCCTGCGAACATTTGAGGCCGTGGCTCGCCTGGGCGGCATGGAGCGGGCTGCGGGCGAGCTTCATGTAACCCAGAGCGCCGTCAGCCGGCAGATCCGGCTGCTCGAAGAGGAGCTTGGTATTCTCCTGTTTCGGCGGGTTCACCGCGCTCTCGTGCTTACTCCGAAAGGTCAGGCCCCGGCCTCGACCTTGCGCGCGGCACTCGATCTCATCTCAAGTGGTGTAGAGCACCTCGCGCAACCGTCTGAGCGGCTGAGGATCCACGTTGCGTCAACCTTTGGCATCCGCTGGCTCGTGCCAAGACTCTCTCGATTCGAGGCTCGCCATCCGGAATGGCGGATCGAGGTGAATCTCGCCTGGTACAACTTCGAGCCTAAGGATCAGGGGTACGATGTCGGCATCACCTATGGCCGCTCCTCATGGCCTGATGCGTGTCTCACCCCCATTCTGACCGAACAGCTGACACCGGTCTGCTCTCCAGATTTTTTGGAGAGACACCGGCCTCCGAGGCAAGCCAGTGACTTCGATACCTTGCAAATCCTCCATTGTCAGTTTCAACCGCCGAACCCAGGTGATTGGCACCGCTGGGCATCAGATTGGAGCGGTGGCTTCTTCGATACTAACCGCGGCGAGGTATTCGCTACGCTCGATCTTTCCCTACGTGCCGCAGAAACAGGACGAGGAATTGCCATGGCCGATCTGGCGATGGTCGAGGACGATCTTGCCCTCCGACGTCTCATTCGGCCTTGCCCGGAGGCGATGGTGTCCGGGGATACCTATCACTTCGTTCAACCGGAGCCGGAGCACAACACTCCTATCGTGCTGGCTTTCCGCGATTGGCTTCTGGAGGAGGCGCAAGCCTCCACGATTCAGAGCCGAACAGTCCTTTTCGCCTCTCCCGTTCAGGCTTGAGCCTTCGCGCGACTCCCAAAGATCGCGCTGCCCACCCGCACATGGGTGGCGCCGAGCTGGATGGCCGCGTCGAAATCGGCGCTCATGCCCATGGAAAGCACCTTGAGGCCATGCCGCTTGGCGACGGTGTTGAGGAGCGCGAAATGGGGCGACGGTGGGTCCTCGGCCGGGGGGATGCACATGAGGCCTTCGATCGTGAGGCCGTGCTTGCTGCGGCAGGCCTCGAGGAAAGCGTCGACCTCGGTGGGGATCACCCCACCCTTCTGCGGCTCCTCGCCGGTGTTCACCTGGACCAGCAGGCGCGGCGTCCTGCCCTGCCGGGCGATCTCCTTGGCGAGCGCCTCCGCTAACGAGGGCCGGTCGAGGGTGTGGATCACGTCGAAGAGCTCCACCGCCTCACGGGCCTTGTTGGACTGGAGCGGGCCGATCATGTGGAGTTCGACTCCTTCGTAGCGCTCGCGAAGGCTAAGCCACTTGGCCTTGGCCTCCTGCACGTAGTTCTCGCCGAACACCCGCTGGCCTGCGGCGAGCACAGGCTCGATGGCTTCTGCTGGAAACGTTTTCGACACGGCCACGAGCGTAATGCCTGAGGGATCCCGGTCATAATCGGAGGCCGCGCGCGCGATGCTCTCCCGCACCTGCCTCAAGCCTTCGACCGCATCGTTCTCGCTCATGGTGTCCTCTCTCACTCGTGTCATCCCGCCGGAGATGGCCCTATGCCATCGGAGGGGAAGGGGATCCACGGTCCGGCACACCGCCATGGACCCGCTCCCCGGCCCGTCCGAGCCGCCCGGGATGACACCGGGGCAAATCTTGACCGCCTCCCACACGCGAAACCGTTGACCGCGCGGGAGAGCTGTGTCCTAGTCCGCCGCAACGTGGCGGCGCAAGCCGCTTGAATCTTTCAAACGACGGATACTTGAGAAAAATGAGGCCCGAGCGCTACAACGCCAAGGAAGCCGAGCTGAAATGGCGGCAGGTCTGGAACGACCGCGACCTGTTCAAGACCCATAACGACGACCCGCGTCCGAAATACTACGTGCTCGAGATGTTTCCCTATCCGTCGGGGCGCATCCATATGGGCCACGTGCGCAACTACACCATGGGCGACGTGGTGGCGCGCTACAAGCGGGCCAAGGGCTTCAACGTGCTCCACCCCATGGGCTGGGACGCCTTCGGCATGCCGGCGGAGAACGCCGCCATGCAGAACAAGGTCCATCCCAAGGAATGGACCTACGCCAACATCAGATCCATGCGCGGCCAGCTGCAGAGCATGGGATTGGCCATCGATTGGAGCCGCGAGATCGCCACCTGCGATCCGAGCTATTACCGGCACCAGCAGCGCATGTTCCTGGACTTCCTCGAGGCCGGTCTCGTCGACCGCAAGACCGCCAAGGTGAACTGGGACCCGGTGGACCACACGGTGCTCGCCAACGAGCAGGTGATCGACGGGCGCGGCTGGCGCTCCGGCGCCCTGGTCGAGCAGCGCGAGCTGACCCAATGGTTTTTGAAGATCACGGATTTCGCCGAGGATCTGAACAGCAGGCTCGACACCCTCGACCGCTGGCCCGAAAAGGTGCGCCTGATGCAGCGCAACTGGATCGGCCGCTCGGAAGGCCTGCTGGTGCGCTTTGCGCTGAAGCCCGAGACCGTGCCGAACGGCGAGACCGAGCTGCAGATCTACACCACGCGGCCCGATACGCTTTTCGGCGCCAAGTTCATGGCGGTTGCGCCTGACCACCCCCTGGCCAGGGCCGCGGCCGAGAAGAACCCGGAGCTTGCCGCCTTCATCGAGGAGTGCAAGCGCGTCGGCACGGCCCAGGAAGCCATCGACAAAGCCGAGAAGCTGGGCTTCGACACCGGCGTCAGGGCCGAGCACCCGTTCGATCCGAACTGGACCCTGCCGGTTTACGTGGCGAACTTCATCTTGATGGAATACGGCACCGGCGCCATCTTCGGCTGCCCGGCGCATGACCAGCGCGACCTGGATTTCGTCAACAAGTACGGTCTCGGCAACACGCCGGTGGTCTGCCCGCCGGACCAGGACCCAGCCTCCTTCGTGGTCACCGACGTGGCCTATGACGGCGAAGGCCGGATGATCAATTCCCGCTTCCTGGATGGCATGAGCATTCCGGAAGCGAAGGAAGAGGTTGCCCGCCGCCTGGAAGGCCAGACCCGGGGCAACCAGCCGGTCGCCGAGCGCAAGGTGAACTTCCGCCTGCGCGACTGGGGCATCTCGCGCCAGCGCTACTGGGGCTGCCCGATCCCGGTCATTCATTGCGAGACTTGCGGCGTCGTGCCGGTGCCCAAGGACCAGCTGCCCGTGGTGCTGCCGGAGGACGTCTCCTTCGACGTACCAGGCAACCCCCTCGACCGCCACCCCACCTGGAAGCATGTGAGCTGCCCGAGCTGCGGCGGCAAGGCGCGCCGCGAGACGGACACCATGGACACGTTTGTCGATTCGTCCTGGTACTTCGCCCGCTTCACCGACCCGACCCTGACGGATCAGCCCACCGACCGCGCTACGGTCGATGCCTGGCTGCCGGTGGACCAGTATATCGGCGGCATCGAGCACGCGATCCTGCACCTGCTCTATTCGCGCTTCTTCACCCGCGCCATGAAGGCGACGGGCCATGCCGGAATGGACGAGCCGTTTGCCGGCCTGTTCACGCAGGGCATGGTGGTGCACGAGACCTACAAGGACGGGAGCGGCGCCTGGGTGCTGCCCTCCGACGTGCGCTTCGAGACCGACGGCAATGTGCGCAAGGCCTTCCATGTGGAGAGCGGCGCGCCGATCGAGATCGGCTCGATCGAGAAGATGTCGAAGTCGAAGAAGAACACGGTCGATCCGGACGAGATCATCGGTTCTTATGGCGCCGACACCGCCCGCTGGTTCATGCTCTCCGACTCGCCGCCTGAGCGCGACGTGATCTGGACCGAAGAAGGCGTGCAGGGCGCCGGCCGCTTCGTGCAGCGGGTGTGGCGCCTCGTCGGCGAGATCGCGGATCGCATGGGCGGCGGCGATGGTGCCGCCGCGGACGGCACTATCGGCACCGCCGTGCGCAAGGCCGCGCATAAGGCGCTTGCCGCCGTCGAGGAGGATGTGGAGCGCCTGCGCTTCAACCGCTGCGTTGCCCATCTCTACGAGCTCGCCAACAGCCTGCAGGATCTGGCGAACCAGGCCAAGATCACCGACGAGCCTGGCATGGGCGCGGCCTTTGCCGAGGCCGGGCGCATCTTCGTGCAGCTGCTCGCTCCCATGATGCCGCATCTGGCGGAGGAGTGCTGGGAAGCCCTGGGCCAGTCGGGCCTCGTGACGGACGCAGCCTGGCCTGCAGTCGATCGCTCGCTCCTGGTCGAGGACACGGTCACCTTGCCGGTCCAGGTCAACGGCAAGAAGCGGGCCGACGTGACGGTTGCCCGGGACGCCGATCAGGCTACCATCGAGGCAGCCGTGCTCTCGCTTGATGGCGTGCAGAAGGCTATGGAAGGCAAACCGGCCCGCAAGATCATCGTCGTTCCCCAGAGGATCGTGAATGTCGTCGTTTAACCTCAAGGGCTTCGCCCGCGTCGCTCTCGCGGCAGGCCTCACCCTGAGCCTGTCCGCCTGCTTCCGCCCTCTCCACGGTCCGACAGCTTCGGGCCGGTCGCTGCAGACGGAGCTCGCCTCCATCGAGGTGCCCGAGAGGAAATGGCCTGGAGCCCTGGCAAACACGGGTCACTACCTGCGCAGCGAGCTGATCTATGCTCTCAATGGATCGGGCTCCGACACGCCCAAGCGCTATCGGCTGAATCTGGCTCTCAGCCAGAGCCAGTCGAGCCCGGTTGTCGACTCGCAGATCGGAACGGCAAGCTCCGTAATCGTCGGCGGCACGCTCACCTACACGCTGACCAGCCTTGACGGCAGCACGGTGATCACCCAGGGCACAGCAACATCCACGACGAGCTATGACCGCTTCCCGCAGCGCTTTGCCAACATCCGGGCAGGCCGGGATGCGGAAATCAGGCTGGCGAAGACCTTGGCCGAGCAGGTCAGGACCCGGTTGTCGGCGACGCTCGCCACCCGCACCTGAGCCGATGGTCGCCGTCAAAGCAGGTGATGTGGAAGGGGCGCTGCGGCGCCCCGATCCGCGCATCGGCGTGTTCCTGTTCTACGGTCCCGATATGGGCCTCATCAACGAGCGTGCGCGCGCCGTCGCCGAGCGCTCGGTGGACAATCCGTCCGATCCCTTCCAGCTCATCCGTATCGATGGCGACGACATCGCATCCGACCCGGGCCGCCTTGCGGACGAAGCAGGCACCATGGGCCTTTTCGGAGGCAAGCGCGCGATCTGGGTGAAGTCGACCTCGCGCAACATTGCACCCGCGGTCGATGCGGTCCTGAAATCGGGCATGCAGGATACGGTGATCGTGATCGAGGGCGGTGATCTGCAGAAGTCGTCGCCTTTGAGAACCCTGTGCGAGCGCTCGCAAAACGCGCTCGCCCTGCCCTGCTATGCGGACGAGGCCAAGAACCTCGGCGCAGTCGTCGACGAGACCCTGAAAAGCAATGGCTTTTCCATTTCACGCGATGCCAGGACGGCCCTGATCGCCAGCCTCGGCGGAGACCGTCTCGCGACCCGTGGCGAGCTCGCCAAGCTCATGCTCTATGCCCACGGGCAGCAGGAGATCACCTTGGGCGATGTGGACGCCATCATGAGCGACGTCTCGAGCCTTGCCATGGATGCGGTGGTCGACGCGGCATTTGCAGGCGAGGGCACTGGCTTGGAGACCGGTTCAAGGCGGCTGGCGGCGGAAGGCGTGAATGCGGCCGTGCTGCTGGGTGCAGCCCTGCGTCACGCCTTAATGCTGCTGACCGCTCGTCTATCCGTAGAGGAAGGCCGCTCCATTCCGGCCGTCATGGAAAGCATGCGCAGCCTGCATTTTCGGCGAAAGCCGTTGGTGGAACGCCATCTCCAGCGCTGGACGAGCGGCAGCCTCAAGGATGCAATCGCTCTTCTTCAGGCAAGCCTTCTCCAGACCCGCCGCCTCTCCCATCTTGACGATACGATCGCGGCCAAAACCCTGCTCGACCTTGCGCGAGCCGCACGGCGATAGACCTCGCAGCGTACCCGCATGCCTTTGGTCATGGTCGGGCTTGTTGCGGCCGCCCCGATCTTCAAGAGCGTTGCGCTTCGGAGAGTGAGATAACGGGCACGGGGCGGCGTTCTGAGGAAGGTATCACTCCCGGCCGAAGCGCCATTGGTGGCGAAGGGGATTCATTCTGCTGAGGGTGAACATGGATCCCTTCCCTCGCTGCGCTCGCCAGGGATGGACAACGACACCGTCACGGATTCAACCGCCGGCACAGCCCGTCGAGCTGCTCCAGGGTCTTGTATTTGATGCGCAGCTCGCCGCCCTCCCCTTTGTGGTCGATGCTGACGGTGAGCCCGAGCACATCCTGGAGCGCCTTTTCAAGAGCGCGGGTGTCAGGATCCTTCTCCGTCTTCGAGGCCCTCGGCGCTTTGGCTTCCGCTTGCGACGATTGTGTGTCGCCCTGAGCGATCTCTTCGACCTGGCGGACACTCAGGCCCTCGTCGAGGACCCGCTTGGCCACCTGGACCGGATTCTTGACCGAAAGCAGGGCGCGGCCATGGCCGGCCGTGAGCTTGCGCTCCATCAGGAGCTTGCGAACATCGGTGGGCAAATCGGCGAGGCGCAGCATGTTGGCGATATGGCTGCGGCTCTTGCCGATGATCTTCGAGAGGTTCTCCTGCGTATAGGAGAACTCGGCCATCAGGCGGGAATAGCCTTCCGACTCCTCGATGGGATTGAGGTCGGCGCGCTGGACGTTCTCCAGGATGGCATATTCGAGCGAGGTCTTGTCATCGATGCTGACGATAACGACCGGGACCCGGTGCAGACCGGCCTTCTGGGCCGCGCGCCAGCGACGCTCGCCGGCCACGATCTCGAACTCGTCCGTGCTGTTCGAGATCGGCCGAACCACGATAGGCTGGATGATGCCGCGATCCTTGATCGACTGCGTCAATTCCTGCAGGTCGGCATCGTCGAATACCTTGCGGGGGTTGCGCGGGTTTGGGCGCAGGAACTCCACCGGCACGGAGCGTGGCGTGGAGCCCTTGCGCTCAAGGGTGCCGATCTCGTCTCCCACTTCGCCGATCAGCGCGGCCAATCCGCGGCCCAGGCGCGACTTACCTTCTTCTGCCATGGTGTCTCTCAAAAGGTTTTATGCGGCACGCAGGGCGCGTTCGCGCTGGATAACTTCGGATGCGAGGCGCAGATAGGCTTGGGAGCCGGCGCATTTCAAATCGTAAAGCAGAACCGGCTTGCCATGGGATGGCGCTTCCGACACCCGGACGTTGCGCGGAATCATGGTCTCGTAAACTTTGCTGCCCATGAACTGGCGCACATCGGCCACCACCTGGCCCGACAGGTTGTTACGCGGGTCGAACATGGTGAGCACGACCCCGTGGATGGTGAGCTGGGGATTCAGGGCGGAACGCACCTGCTCGACGGTCTTGAGCAACTGACTGAGACCCTCCAAGGCAAAAAATTCGCACTGCAATGGCACCAACACTGCGTCAGCGGCGGTCAAGGCATTGATGGTCAAAAGGTTGAGCGAAGGCGGGCAATCGATCAAAATATAGGTAAAGGGTTCGCTTACTTCCGAGGCTGAAAGGCCCCGAATGGCCGACTGCAGGCGATGCACCCGGTTACGCTCGTTTGCGATCTCCAACTCGACGCCGAGAAGGTCCAGGGTCGAGGGCGCCACCGACAGACCAGGCACGACCGTCTCTGTAATGCTCTCGGCCAGTGACGCCTCACCACTGAGCACATGATAGGTCGAGATTTGCCGGCTCTTGCGATCGATGCCCAAGCCGGTCGACGCATTGCCTTGCGGATCGAGGTCGATGATCAGCACCTTCTCGCCGATGGCGGCGAGCGCCGTTCCCAGATTGATGGCCGTCGTCGTCTTGCCGACACCACCCTTCTGGTTGGCGAGCACGAGAACGCGCGGCTGGAGTCCCCGCGTCCCTGCTTCGGATCCGTTGCGGTCGGTCATCATGAATGGCTCTCGATGGAGGTTATGCGAAGAATCCTGGCCTGGGAATCGGTCAGAGAGGGCAGGACATCCGTGTCGAATGTCCACCTTTTCCGGGCCTCGGTCAATTCAATCTCGGCGTCACGTCCTTTGGGAAACAGGCCGATTGTCCCCGCTTTCAACAAAGGCTCGGTCCATTCCAGGAGCATGGTGAGCGAGGCGAGAGCCCGCGCCGAGACCACATCCGCCTTGCCGATAAAGCTTGGAATGACGGTCTCGAGCCGGGCCTCATGCACTGTGGCACCAGCATCGGTCAGGCGTGAAACATGCCGGAGGAAGGAGCATTTGCGCGAATTGCTCTCGACGAGGTGCACCTTGAGCCCCCTCTCCGCCCCCGCGATGGCGAGCACGAGACCGGGAAATCCGGCACCTGAACCGAGATCTACCCAAGTCTGGGCCTCAGGCGCGAGGCTTAAAAGCTGCAAGGAGTCGACGATGTGTCGCTCCCAGATCTGGTCGAGGGTTGCCGGCCCCACAAGATTCTTGATCGCCTGCCAACGTCGGAGCTCGCGCTCTAGCAGCTCAAGTCTCTCGATTGTTTCACGTGAAACATTCTGTGCGGGTAGGCTGCCAAGAAACGGCTTCATCACTGCACCTGGACCGTAACTCGCGCAGCCTTGCCTGGAGACTTTCGGGCATGAGCCGCCAGCAGAGTGAGAGCGGCAGGCGTAATACCCTCGATCCGCGCCGCCTGTCCGAGGGTCTTTGGGCGCACCAAATCCAGCTTCGCCTTGATCTCGTTCGACAACCCGGGCAGACCTTGGAAGTCGATGGTATCCTCCAGAACAACGCTCTCGTCGCGGCGATAGGCGGCGATGTCGGCCTGCTGACGGTCCAGGTAGACCGCATAGGTAGCATCCGTTTCCAGCCGCTCCTTGACCTGTAGGGACGCGGCGGAGAACTCCGGCCAGAACCGGCAGAGATCATTCCAGCCGATACTCGGATACGACAGAAGCTGGTAACCCGTACGGCGAATACCATCCTGGTTCAGCTCCAGTCCATGACGAGCAGCCTCCTGGGGCGTCAGGGAGAGGGTGTGCAGGCGCTGCCTGATCTCATGGATTTCAGCCTGCGAGGCCTTGAAGTGAGCCTCGCGAACCGCTCCTACGCAGCCGATCTCCAGGCCTTTTCCGGTCAGACGCTCATCGACGTTATCGATACGCAGGCTGAGCCGGTATTCGGAGCGTGAGGTGAACATCCGGTAGGGCTCGCTCACCCCACGGGTGATCAGGTCATCGATCAGCACGCCGATATAAGACTCCGCCCGGTCGAAAACAATCGCGTCCTGCCCTGCCGCCCGGCGCGCCGCATTGAGACCGGCCACAAGCCCCTGGGCTCCAGCCTCCTCATAGCCGGTAGTGCCATTGATCTGGCCTGCCAAGAACAGCCCCTGCACGGCCTTCGTCTCAAGCCCGGCTGTCAGGTTACGCGGGTCGACATAATCGTACTCGATGGCATAGGCCGGCTGCAGCATACGCGCTCGCTCAAGGCCCGGAATATGGGTGAGAAAGGCGAGCTGAATATCCTCCGGCAGAGAGGTCGAGATGCCATTGGGGTAGACAGTGGTGTCGTCGAGACCTTCCGGCTCCAGGAAAATCTGGTGCCCGTCCCGGTCGCCGAAGCGCACGACCTTGTCCTCGATGGAGGGGCAATAGCGCGGCCCCTGCCCTTGGATCTCGCCAGAATACATGGCTGAACGGTGCAGATTATCGCGGATCAGCTCGTGCACCTTGGCCGTGGTACGGGTGACGCCACACTCGATCTGGGGCGTGGTGATGCGGTCTGTCAGAAGCGAGAACGGCACCGGCTCATCATCCGCAGCCTGCTTGTCCACCGATGCCCAATCGATGGTGCGCCCATCAAGCCGTGGCGGTGTGCCGGTCTTCAGGCGTCCAAGGATGAAGCCGAGACGAGCAAACGTCTTCGGTAGACCCAAGGAGGGACGCTCGCCCATGCGGCCAGCCGGGATCTTTTTCTCGCCGATATGGATCAGGCCGGACAGGAAGGTTCCGGTGGTGATGACCACCGCTCCGCTGGTGAGAACCTGCCCGTCCGCGAGCAGAAGGCCGGCCACGCGGCCATCCCGGACGATCAGGTCATCGGCCTCGCCTTCAACGATGGTCAGGTTTTCCGTATGCGATAGTTCCGCCTGCATGGCGCGGGCGTAGAGCTTACGGTCGGCCTGGGTCCGCGGGCCACGCACCGCAGGGCCTTTGCGGCGGTTGAGGAGGCGAAACTGGATGCCGGCCCGGTCGGCCATGCGGCCCATTACACCGTCGAGGGCATCGATCTCACGCACCAGATGGCCTTTGCCCAGGCCACCGATAGCCGGATTGCAGGACATGGCGCCAATAGTCGATAGCTTGTGCGTGACGAGGGCCGTGCGCGCACCCAGGCGCGCGGAAGCGGCAGCGGCTTCCGCCCCCGCATGGCCACCGCCGACAACGATCACGTCAAACAGCTGAGTCATGAATTTCTCCGTGCCAGGGGTCTAGGCCCTCGCGAGGCAGAGGTCAAAAGGGCAAAATGTTTCACGTGAAACATTTTGACTGAGTCCCGCCTGTGCATCTCCGTGCACAGGTCATACAAAGCCGAATTGGCTTCCATAACCGAATCCCAATCAGCCCATGGAGGGAGGCGCACGGACGCACCTCAGGGCCCTTCCTGAGTTCACTTTCCGATGCAGAAGCTGGAGAACAGACGGTCGAGCACATCCTCCACATCGACCCTGCCGGTGATCTCACCTATAGCGCGCGCTGCAAGCCGCGCCTCCTCGGCGGCCAGTTCCAGCGGCCCACGGCCAGCCAGCATCGCATGCGCGCGCTCAAGGGAGCTCTGCGCCCTCTCAAGAGCGCGTCGATGGCGTTCCCGGGTCACGATGGCATCCCCCTGCCCCATGAGCGTGCCGGCTTCCACCTCCAAACGCCCGATCAGCTCCCGCAGCCCCTCTCCGGACGCGGCCGAGATCATCAGATCGCAATCGCGCCGGTTCTGGTTCAAATCGGCTTTGGTTCCGATCCGCAAAACGCGGCGGGCCGAGGGCGCCTGCGTCTCTTCGCCCTCCGGCGGAACGAGCCACAGGACGAGGTCGGCATCTTGAGCGCGGGCGCGGGCGCGGGAGACACCCTCCTGCTCGATCAGGTCACCGCTCTCCCTCAAGCCGGCCGTATCCACGATGATCACAGGCAAGCCGCCAAGATCGCAATGAACCTCGATCAGGTCGCGGGTCGTGCCCGCTACCGGCGACACGATGGCCACATCCCGCTGGGCCAAGGCGTTCAAGAGGGTCGATTTGCCCGCATTGGGGGGTCCTGCCAGCACAACGGTCAGGCCCTCGCGCAACCGCTCGCCGCTGCGATTAGCCAAAGCCTTCCGGATCTCTTCATGGACGCTTGCGATCGCCTTCAGGATGTCGGCTTCCAGACCCTCCGGCACATCGCCCTCGTCCGAGAAGTCGAGGCTTGCCTCCAGAAGGGCCAAAACCTGGAGAATGCGCTCGCGCCATCCCTCGCTTGCATCTCCCAGCCTGCCTCCAAGCTGCAACATGGCCTGACGGCGCTGGGCCTCGGTTTCCGCATCGATGATGTCGGCTAAGCCTTCGACTTGGCTCAGGTCCATGCGTCCATTGAGGAAGGCGCGGCGGGTGAACTCGCCTGCTTCTGCCGGGCGGCAGTTCTCCAGGGAGCCGAGCACGCGGAGCACGGCCGCCCGGGTCGCCAGGCCGCCGTGGATGTGGAGTTCCGCCTGATCCTCGCCCGTAAAGCTTTGAGGTCCCGGCATCCAGAGGACGAGAGCCTGATCGAGGGGGTCCCCCGTTGCCGGCTCCCTTAGTGTGCGCACGACCGCACGGCGCGGGTCGGGCACCTTTCCCGCCATCATCTCCAGGATGGAGCGGCTCTCCGTGCCGCTGATCCGGATCAGGCACACGGCGGACCGACCTTGACCGGAGGCGATGGCAAAGATGGTGTCGTCCGAACGCATGAGCCTGAACCTCTCGGGGCAAAGGAGATTTAACCTTGATGAAGCGTTGAACCGCATGTGCAGCAAGGATCGTTTCAGATCCGAATCGATCGATCCAGCAGACGCACAGCCCGGAGCCTTGGAGCAGGACCAATGAATCGTCTCAAGGACGCCAGTTCCCCTTACCTCCTGCAGCACAGGGACAACCCTGTCCATTGGTGGGAATGGGGACCCGAGGCGCTGGCCGAGGCCCAGCGGCTCGACAAGCCCATCCTGATCTCCATCGGGTATGCGGCCTGCCACTGGTGCCACGTGATGGCACATGAGAGCTTCGAGGACCCTGCCGTTGCCGAGGTCATGAACGAGCTCTTCGTCAATATCAAGGTGGATCGGGAGGAGCGCCCGGATGTGGACCACGTCTATATGAGCGCCTTGCACCTTCTCGGCGAGCCCGGTGGATGGCCGTTGACCATGTTCCTGACCCCTGAAGGGGCGCCGTTCTGGGGCGGCACCTATTTCCCGAAGGAGCCGCGGTTCGGCCGGCCGGGCTTCGCCCAGGTCCTGCGGGAGATCTCACGCCTTTACCGCACCGAGCCGGAGCGGATCCTCAAGAACCGGGACGCCATCAAGCACAACCTGTCCCAAACCACCTCCGGCGATGGCGGCGGCCTGGATCTGGCGGATCTCGACCGCATGGCGTTGCGGCTGACGGAGCTGTTCGACACTGAGAATGGCGGCCTGGAAGGAGCGCCGAAATTCCCCAACCCGCCGATCCTCGAATACCTCCTGCGCTATGCAAGGCGCACCAGCAATGCCGAGGCTCGGCAGCGTTTTCTCTTCACCCTGGAGCGCATGGCGCTGGGCGGCATCCACGATCATCTCGGCGGAGGCTTTGCCCGCTACTCCGTCGACGAGCGCTGGCTCGTGCCGCATTTCGAGAAGATGCTCTACGACAATGCCCAGCTCCTGGAGCTTTATGCCCTGGGCTTTGCGGAAACCGGCAGGGCGATCTTTCACGATGCGGCTGACGGGAGCGTCGCCTGGCTCGAACGGGAAATGACCACAGCCGAGGGCGCCTTCGCGTCCAGCCTCGATGCGGATTCGGAAAGTGAGGAAGGCCGCTTCTATGTGTGGCGCTTGAGCGAGATCCAGGAGGTTCTGGGCCAGGACGACGCCGGGTTCTTCGCACGTGTCTACGACATCTCTGAGGAGGGGAACTGGGAG
This sequence comes from Microvirga aerilata, assembly GCF_016743775.1. Classification (GTDB taxonomy): domain Bacteria; phylum Pseudomonadota; class Alphaproteobacteria; order Rhizobiales; family Beijerinckiaceae; genus Microvirga; species Microvirga aerilata. Next base: position 114,181 of record NZ_JAEQMY010000006.1, read on the forward strand.
GGGACGAACATCCCGAACCGTCTCCTCACCGGCGAGGCCCCTCCCCCTGTGGAGGAGCGGCTGTCCCGCATGAGAGCCAAGCTCCTGGAGCGCCGCGCCGGGCGGGTACGACCCGGCCTCGACGACAAGGTTCTGGCGGACTGGAACGGGCTCATGATCTCAGCCCTCGTGCGGGCCTCCACGCTCCTCGACCGGTCGGAGTGGATCCGCGTGGCGCAGCGAGCTTATAGTTTCATTCGCGAGGCCATGGGCCGCGACGGTCGTCTCGGCCATTCCTGGCGCGGGGGCGCGCTGATCTTTCCAGGCTTCGCCCTCGATCATGCAGCCATGATGCGGGCGGCCCTGGCGCTTTACGAGGCAACCTCCGAGCCCTCTTGTCTGCAGGATGCCCGGGCTTGGCGCGATGTTCTGCTCGAGGAGTTCATGGTGACGGAAACCGGCTGCCTTGCCATGACGGCGAAGGGAGCCGATCCGCTGGTTGTCCGGCCGCAGCCGACCCATGACGAAGCCGTGCCCAATGCCAACGGCGTCTTCGCCGAGGCGCTCGTGCGGCTGGCGCAGATCACGGAAGCAGAGGAGGACCTCCAGCAGGCCTCCGGTATCTTGAGCAGGCTCGTGGGCGTCGCCCGGTCGTCGCCGCTGAGCCATACATCGATCCTTAATGCGCTCGATCTCCACCTGCGGGGCCTGAGCATCCTGGTCACGGGAAACAATGCGGAGACCTTGTTCGAGGTCGCTCTGAAAACCCCTTATCCCGACCGCAGCGTGCGGCGCTTAATCGAGGGAGAAACTCTGGACGACAACCACCCTGCAAAGGCCCTCGCCTCCCCGGTGGAAAGCCCGCAGGCGCTCATCTGCGCCGATCAGCGCTGCTCGCTGCCAGTCACGGATGCGGAGGGATTGAAGGCGCGGGTGCGGGAGATGCTGGCGGGCTGAAACGACGAGCATCCGCCATTGTCATCTTTGAACGCAATCACGTAGCATCAACGGACGATTCCGAAGGCTGGGTTTCGAGCCCGGTCCTGGCACAGGGGACTGCATGACACGTCACGCCTTCATCATCGGGGGAACGGGCCAGATCGGACGCTCCACCGCCGAGAATCTGCTGCGGCACGGCTGGAAGGTCACGGTTTCACACCGGGGGCACCGGCCGCCCCCGACGGAGCTAATGGAGCAGGGCCTGAAGATTGTCACCCTGGACCGGGACGAATCCGGCAGCCTCCAGGCCGCCCTGGGTTCGGGCGTCGACGCCCTGATCGACACAGTGGCCTATGACGAAACACACGCCCGGCAGCTTCTCAACATCCAGAGTTCCGTTGGCGCCCTCCTGGTGATCTCATCGGCCAGCGTCTATCGGGACGATGCGGGACGCACCCTCGACGAGGCCCGGCAGAACGGGTTTCCGGAATTTACCCAGCCGATCAAGGAGAGCCAGGCCACGGTCCACCCGGGGCCCGAAACCTACTCGACCCGAAAGGTCGCTCTGGAAAGAGCCCTGCTCGACCGGGCGGCCTGTCCCGTCACGGTGCTGCGCCCCTGCGCCATTCACGGACCCAGCTCCCAGCACCCGCGGGAATGGTGGTTCGTCAAACGCATGCGCGATGGACGGGAGATGATCCCCCTGGCTTTCGAGGGGCGCAGCCGGTTTCACACTACCTCGGTCCGCAACATCACCGAACTCACCCGGGTCAGTCTGGAGGTTCCGGGAACCCGGGTGTTGAACATCGGCGATCCTGATCCCCCCAGCGTTGCCGAGATCGGCCGGTTCATCGCCCGTGCCCTTGATTACCGTGGACGGATCGTCGGCATCAGGAACTCGCCCTATCCGCCTCCTGTGGGAGCATCGCCCTGGTCCGGTCCGCGCTCGTTCCTGATTGACGGACAAGCAGCCCTGGCGATCGGCTACGAGCCGACAGTAGCCTATGCAGAGGCTGTCGTGGAGAGCTGCCGCTGGTTATCGGAGGTAGCCGACCGGGCCCCCTGGCCCGAACTCTTTCCGGTTCTCGCAAGTTATCCGCGCGATCTCTTCGACTACGCGGCCGAGGATGCGTTCTTGGAGAAGCATCCCGATCGGTGGGCGGCTCTGGACCCCTCTCCCTAGCGGTTGCAGCCTTGCTGCCGGTGCTCAGCAATCGGGCTCCTGTCGCGTTCCCTCCCGCTTCAGGTGCGTGAGAGGCAGGGCTGCGTCGGATTTCACGCGGGAGAGGGCGAAGTTCGAGCGGATGTCGCCGATCATAGGGAGCGTCAGGAGCTTTTCCGTGAGGAGGCGCTCATAGGCCTTCAGGTTGGACACCACGATCTCGGCGATGAAATCGGCCGAGCCGGAGACCATGTGGCAGGCCACCACCTCGGGCATGGCCGCAAGAGCCTCCTGAAGGGAGGCTGCATTTTCCCGCGAGTGCTTTTCCACCTTGATGTCCACGAACACGGTCAAGCCGAGCCCGACGGATTCCCGGTCGAGCACGGCGCGGTAGGTGCGGATGAAGCCCTCGCGTTCCAGGCGGCGGACCCGGCGCAGGCAGGGCGACGGCGACAGGCCGACCCGGTCGGCCAGTTCCTGGTTGGTCAGCCGTGCATCCGCCTGCAAGGCGTTCAGAATTCGCAAGTCGATGCCATCAAGGTTGATATAGGGCAAGATCTCACCGTAATATCGTTTACGCGCAATCTTCTGCCAAGAAGGCAGCCTTGGCAAGCCGAACTTCGCAAGGACATGCTCCGACTTGATAGGGCATGCTCAATGGTCTCGAAGGAGCCCATGATGACCGAGATTGCTTGCACCTCCCCTCCTGCATCCACGCGTCCCGCTATCCTGGGATGGCTGGCGGCGCTCTCGTCCGTCTCGATCTGGGCTGTCTGGGCAGTGGCGACGCGTCATGCCGTAACCCACGACCTGCCTCCGGCGGCGATCGGTCTGTTCCGTTTCGGCGTTCCAGCCCTGATCCTCCTCCCCTTCGCCTGGCGCATCGGCCTGTTTCCCATGGGCTTGGGCTTGTTCAAGGGGCTGGCGCTTCTCGGGTCCGGCGCGCCGTTCTTCCTGATCGTCGCTTCTCGGCATGCAATTTGCTCCGGCGGCCGAGATCGGCCCCCTCCTGCCCGGCACCATGCCGTTCTTCGTTGCCTTGATCGGCTGGTTCGTGTTCGGCGAGCGGCTCGCGGCCGTGCGGGTTCTCGGCTTTGCTCTGATCCTGGTCGGGATTGCCGGCATCGGCGGGCATGGCGTGTTCTTCGCCGGCAATGGGGCTTGGCGAGGGCATCTGCTGCTGCTCGCCGGGGCCTTCCTGTGGGGGATCTACACCCATGCCTATCGCCGCAGCGGATTGACCGCTTACCAGGGCGCGGCGCTGATCGGCCTCTGGTCCTTCCTGATCCTCCTGCCCTTCGGGGCTCCGCCCCTCGTTCGGGCGCTCGGCGATGGATTGACCGGGCCCATGCTCCTACAGGCCCTTCTGCAGGGCTTCGTGGCGGGCGTAGCCGGGATCGTGCTCTACGGGATCGCCATCGACCGTCTGGGGGCCTCAAGAGCCGCCGCCCTCGCGCCCCTCGGGATCATTCTCGCTGCTTTGCTCGCCATTCCGGTCCTGGGTGAGATCCCAAGTCCCGCAGCCTGGATCGGGATAATATTGGCGACCTTGGGCGTTGTGCTCGCAAGCGGCATCGTCGGCCAGCCTTTATCGGGCGCAGCAGCGTCGAAGGGTGGAAGATGATCGTTCAGTCTCACAAGGCACGGGAGCAGGCATGTTCTTTTTCTTCTCGAACCGGCTGGGCTGCGGAGGCTCGCTCCTGATCTCCGCCGTGCTCACCCTGATCGTGCTGTTCTTCATGGGCGTGCTGTGAGGATTGCTCCGCTCACAAACCCATATCTTAAGGAGCCCACGTAGTGGGCGTCCCGAAGGAGGGTCCAGTCTGCACCGGAAACTCCCAAAACGAAAACCCCACCCTCTCGCTTGAAAGGATGGGGTCATGTTTCCGCAAGCGGACGGTCCGCCTTAGGTGTTCCAGTTAGGTATTCATGGAGTCGAAGAATTCCTGGTTCGACTTGGTCTGGCGCAGCTTGTCGAGCAGGAACTCGATGGCGTCCACCGTGCCCATCGGATTGAGGATGCGCCGGAGCACATACATCTTCTTGAGGGTGTCGGACGCCACCAGCAGCTCCTCCTTGCGGGTGCCGGAGCGGGTGATGTCGATGGCCGGGAAGGTGCGCTTGTCGGACACCTTGCGGTCGAGGATGATTTCCGAGTTGCCGGTGCCCTTGAACTCCTCGAAGATCACCTCGTCCATGCGCGAGCCGGTGTCGATGAGCGCGGTCGCGATAATGGTGAGCGAGCCGCCCTCCTCGATATTGCGCGCCGCACCGAAGAAGCGCTTCGGGCGCTGCAGGGCGTTGGCGTCCACGCCGCCGGTGAGCACCTTGCCGGATGACGGCACCACCGTGTTGTAGGCGCGGCCCAGGCGGGTGATCGAGTCGAGCAGGATGACCACGTCGCGGCCGTGCTCCACCAGGCGCTTGGCCTTCTCGATCACCATCTCGGCCACCTGCACGTGGCGGGTCGCCGGCTCGTCGAAGGTGGAGGCCACGACCTCGCCCTTCACGGAGCGTTGCATGTCGGTGACTTCCTCCGGGCGCTCGTCGATGAGCAGCACGATGAGGTAGCACTCGGGATGGTTGGTGGTGATCGACTGCGCCACGTTCTGCATCAGCACGGTCTTGCCGGTGCGGGGCGGCGCCACGATGAGGGCGCGCTGGCCCTTGCCGATGGGCGAGACGATGTCGATGATGCGCGGCGAGAAGTCCTTGCGGGTCGGATCGTCGATTTCGAGCTTGAAGCGCTCATGCGGGAAGAGCGGCGTCAGGTTGTCAAAATGAACCTTGTGCCGGATCTTCTCCGGATCCTCGAAATTGATGGTGTTGACCTTGAGCAGGGCGAAGTAGCGCTCCCCCTCCTTCGGTCCCCGGATCGGGCCGTCCACCGTGTCGCCGGTGCGCAGGCCGAACTTGCGGATTTGGCTCGGCGACACGTAGATGTCGTCGGGTCCGGGCAGGTAGTTGGAATCGGCCGAGCGCAGGAAGCCGAAGCCGTCCTGCAGCACCTCGACGACGCCCGCGCCGATGATCTCCACCTCGCGGGCCGCCAGCTGCTTGAGGATGGCGAACATGAGCTCCTGCTTGCGCATGGTGCTCGCGTTCTCGACCTCGAGCTCCTCGGCAAAGGCAATGAGTTCGGTCGGCGTCTTGGATTTCAGGTCTTGAAGCTTGATTTCCCTCATCGGGGAACACTCTCGGGGTAAAGTCGCGGGCAGGTTGGGCTGAACGCGGGAGGAGACAGGGGAAACGTTCGACAGGGCCGCCGGGTTCACGAACAGTGACTTGAAGAGCCCTGAGGGCCCGTGCAGCGCAACCTGTCTTTAGGGAAGAGAATTCTTATTTACCCTCTTTCGCGCCAAGTCTCAAGAGGGTTTGAAAATTTGGCCGGTCACGGCGTCATCCCGGGCGGTGAAGCCGATCCAGAAACGTTGGACGAGTGGAGCGCGGGCTTCCCTCCCCACGAGGGGGAGGAGAGCTGGCGTCGCGTTCGCGTGGTTGCCGCTTAAGCCAGAGGAAAGCAGGTCTCGGGGCAAGCCCGAGGCCTGTGGAGAAGAAGAGCCTTCGCGCCATTCCCGTCCAGAGATCCCGGATCAGCTGTCCCGTCCGGGATGACTTCGTGTCGTAGGCAGAAGGATCAAAACGGCTTCACGATCACCAGGATCACGATGCCGATCATGAGAACCGTCGGAACCTCGTTGATCAGGCGATAGAATTTCGCCGGGCGCACGTTCCCGTCCGCGGCGAAGACCTTGACGGTCTTCGACAGGAACCCGTGGATGCCCGATAGGATCAGCACGAGCAGCAGTTTGGCATGCAGCCAGCCCCAGGTGTACCAGCCGCCATCCCACACGAGGTATAGGCCGAGCACCCAGGTGACGATCATGGCCGGGTTGATGATCGCCTTGAGCAGGCGCCGCTCCATGATCTTGAAGGTGTCGGACTGGATCGAGCCCTTGGGCACCTCGCTGTGGTAGACGAAAAGGCGCGGCAGATAGAGCATGCCGGCCATCCAGGCGATGACGGCGATCACGTGGAAGGCCTTGAGCCAGAGATACAGCATCGTTTCAAGCCCCCCGGACGCGGGCGAGAAGCTGCGTCACGTGCTCGGTCGGCGTCTCCGGCAGGATGCCGTGCCCGAGATTGAAAATGTGCGGCCGCCCGCGCACCGCCTCCAGAATGCGGTCCACGCCCTTCTCCAGCGCCTCCCCTCCGGCGATCAGCGCCAGCGGGTCGAGGTTGCCTTGCGTTGCCACGTGGGCCGGCAGGCCAGGCAGCACGGCGGCGGGATCGAGCGTCCAGTCGAGGGCCAGCCCGTTGCCGATGCCGGCCGAGGCGAAGCGATGAAGGTGCGAACCGCCTCCGCGCACGAACACGATCACCTTGGCCTGCGGCCGCGCTGCCTTCAGTCCCTCCACCATGCGGCGGATCGGATTGAGCGACAGCCGGTCGAACAGCGCCGGCGGCAGGGCCGAGCCGAAGCTCTCGAAGATCTGGACGGCTTCCGCGCCCGCATCGATCTGGCGGATGAGGTAGGCGGTGGAGGCCCGCACCAGCCGGTCGATGAGAGCGTCCATGAAGGCGGGGTCGCGATAGGCGGTCAGCCGGGCCGGAGCCTGGTCCGGTGTGCCCTTGCCGGCGATCATGTAGCTCGCCACGGTCCAGGGCGCGCCGCAGAAGCCGAGTAGGGTGGTCTCCTTCGGAAGCGATTGCCGCAAGCGGTCGAGGGTCTCGAAGACCGGCTCCAACCGCTCCATCGGTAGTTCGTCGGCAAGCCGGGAAAAGTCTTTGGTCTCGGTTACCGGATCGAGCTTCGGCCCCTCGTTCTCGACGAAGCGGACCTCCTGGCCCAGGGCATGGGGAATGACCAGGATGTCGGAAAACAGGATCGAGGCATCGAAGCCGAAGCGACGGATCGGCTGAAGGGTGACTTCCTCCGCAAGCCTCGGGTTGTAGCAGAGATCGAGGAAGGAGCCGGCCTGCTTCCGGGTCTCACGGTATTCCGGCAGATAGCGACCGGCCTGACGCATGATCCAGACTGGCAGGGGCCAGACCGGCTCGCCGTTCAGCACGCGCAAAATCGCTTTGGTGGGACGCTCGCTCACAGGCCCTCTCTTATAAATATAATCTTTGAATCTAAGAATCTGATGTTTCTCTTGGACCGTGAATCACGAAGCCGCAACCTCGTCCACAACCCGTCCACACGGGGCAGGGCCTTAACCCTTCATTAAGGGCTGGGGCAGGCCCGCCACAATCCTTTCCGAATTCTTAAATCTTAACAGCCCGTTAATGGATGTTAACGATGTCTGAATCGGGTCCGGCCGGGTGATTCGTGCCGGATTCTCCCAAATCGGGTACCGGTCGATCCCACATCAGGGAGTCCTGTGCATGGTTTTGGCTGAATCCCACAGGCCCCTGTTCTGGACCTCCCGAACCAGGCGATCTATCCACACTAATCGACTCCTTGAGCATCGGGCCCGGGAGAAGTTGCCTTCCTGGAATCCATCAGTGCTCTTTGTCTCTTAGAAGAGTGCATCGTGCGGAACACCGGATCCACTGTTTAGCCCGACGCGTTAGCCCTGGAGGACCCTTGCCGTGGGACGCAGCTACTTTCACCTCCACCTCGTCTCCGACTCGACGGGCGAAACCCTGATCACCGTCGCCCGCGCGGTGGTCGCCCAGTATGAGGGTGTTGCGGCCATCGAGCATGTCTACCCGCTCGTGCGCTCCAACACCCAGCTGGAACGGGTGATCAGCGAAATCGAAACCGCGCCGGGCATCGTCCTCTACACCCTGGTCGAGCACGACTTGGCAAGCCGCCTCGAGGAGGTGTGCCGCAACACGGGCTCGCCTCACCTGTCGGTGCTCGAGCCCGTTCACTCGCTGCTGTCCTCCTATCTCGGAACCCATTCGACCGCCCGGCCCGGCGCGCAGCACATGCTGAACGCGGAATACTTCAAGCGCATCGATGCCATGAACTTCACCCTGCTCCATGACGACGGTCATCTCCCCCATGACCTGGACGAGGCGGATGTGATCCTCGTGGGCGTCAGCCGGACCTCCAAGACGCCGACGGGGATTTATCTCGCCAATCGCGGGCTGAAGACCACGAACATTCCCCTCGTGCCCGGCGTGCCGCCGCCGCAGGTTCTGGAAACGGCCCGAAGAGCCCTGATCGTCGGCCTCGTGGCGACCCCTGAGCGCATCGTCCAGATCCGGCAGAACCGGCTCCTCAGCCTCAATGCCGACGACGACACCTCTTACGTCGACCGGGAGGCGGTGGCGGAGGAGATCGCGGTTTCGCGGCGGCTCTTTGCCCGCAACGGCTGGCCGGTGATCGACGTGACCCGCCGCTCCATCGAGGAAACGGCGGCGGCCATCATCGATCTCTACCGCGACCACCGTCTGCGCTTCATTGCGGAGTAGCATCATGCCGGCGCTCTGGACCCACCCCGAAAAGCTGCTTCTTGCCTCCACCAGCACGACCCGGCTCATGCTTCTGGTGAGCGCGGGCCTTGCCGTCGAGACCCAGAATTCGGGCATCGACGAGAGAACCGTGGAAGAAGCGGCGGCCCTCGCGAGTCCCGATCCGGCTTCCCTTGCCGGGCGCCTGGCGGCGGAAAAAGCCCTTGCCGTCAGCCGCCGCCACCCGGAGCGGGTGGTGCTCGGAGCCGACCAGGTTCTCGCATGCGAGGGGCAGGTCTTTCACAAGCCGGCAGACCGGGATGCGGCGAAGGCGCAGCTGCAGAAGCTCGCTGGGCGCCGGCATGCTCTGCACTCGGCCGGCGCCCTGGCGATCGGCGGGCAGGTGGTCGAACGCTTCCTGGGCAGCGCGCATCTCGTCATGCGGCCGCTGACCGAGGAAGCGGTCGATCTTTATCTCGACCTTGCCGGACCCGATGTGCTTCGCAGCGTCGGCGTTTATCAGCTGGAAGGACTTGGAATCCATCTGTTCGAGACGGTGGAGGGCGATCATTCCACGATTCTCGGGCTTCCCCTCCTCCCGCTCCTGTCGTGCCTGCGCCGTCTCGGCTGCCTTGCGCTCTAGCGCATCGCGCTTAAAAGGTGGATCCGGCTTTTCCTGACGCGAGCCTTCGGGTCGCGTTCAACGATGCGCTCATCAATGGAAGAGAGCATGGACGGATCCCACAAGTGCACCTCACTTTTAGGGTCCGATGCTTCAAGGACTGAATACAATGGCGAAGGCCTTCATCGTCGGCCATCCGGTCAAGCACTCCCGCTCGCCCCTGATCCATGGCCACTGGCTCGAAGCCCATGGGCTTGAGGGGTCCTATGAGCGCATCGATGTGGCGCCTGTGGATTTCGGGGACTTCCTGAAGAGCTTTCCCGCCCGGGGCTTTGCCGGCGGCAACGTCACGCTCCCCCACAAGGAGGCGGCCTTCACCCTGGTGCAGCGCCGGACGCAGCGCGCCGAGCGGGTGGGGGCCGTCAACACGCTCTGGGTCGAGGACGGTGTGCTTTGGGGCGACAACACGGATGTGCTCGGCTTCATGGCCCATCTCGATGCGAGCCTGGGGACAGGCTGGGAGCAAGATGTGGACACCGCCCTCGTGCTCGGCGCCGGCGGCGCCGCGCGGGCCGTCGTGGCGGGCCTCCAGGACAGGCCCTTGAAGCGCATCTTCGTGGCGAACCGCACCCTGTCGAAAGCGGAGGACCTGGTTCGCGATCTCAGGCGCCATAGCCCCGTCGCTCTGGAGACCTCGGCCTGGGAAGCTCTTGGACGGGTGATCCCCCATGCCCAGCTCATCGTCAACACCACGTCCCTGGGGATGGCGGGCCAGCCTCCCCTCGCCCTCGATCCGTCCCGGGCGCCTCCCCGCGCCGCCGTCGCGGACATCGTCTACGTTCCGCTGCAGACCCCTCTCCTGGCCGCTGCCGCCGCCCAGGGTTTGAGAACCGTCGACGGATTGGGCATGCTGCTGCACCAGGCGGTGTCGGGATTCCAGCGCTGGTTCGGGGTGACGCCCGAGGTCACGGCCGACCTGCGGGCGCTGATCGTGGCCGATATCGAGGGCAAGGCATGACCTTCCTGCTGGGCCTCACGGGCTCCATCGGCATGGGAAAATCGGCTACGGCCGGCATTTTCCGCAAGATGGGCGTTCCCGTGCACGATGCGGATGCCGCCGTGCACGGGCTCTACCGGGGCCGCGCCGCGCCGCTGATCGAAAAGGCCTTTCCGGGCACCGTCACGGATGGGGTCGTCGATCGGGCAAAGCTCGGGGCCGCCGTCCTGAACGATCCGGGCCGGATGAGGGAGCTGGAAGCCATCGTGCATCCGCTGGTGCGGGAGGAGAAACAAAGCTTTCTCGAAAGGGTCTCCGCCCTTGCGCCCGTCGCCGTGCTCGACATCCCCCTCCTGTTCGAGACCGGTGGCGAGGCGGGCTGCGACGCCACCCTTGTGGTGACCGCACCCGCGGCGGTGCAGCGCGAGCGGGTTCTGGCGCGGCCCGGCATGACGGAAGAGAAATTTTATGCCATTCTGGCAAAACAGATGCCGGACGAGAACAAGCGCGCCCGTGCCCATTTTCTCGTCGACACCAGCCGGGGCTTTGCCTCCGCCGAGGCTCAGGTCCGGTCCATCCTGGCCTGTCTCGCCGGCCGGCCGGGGCGACGCGGCCAGCCGTGATGAAAGAAATCCAAAACCATGTTGCGTGAAATCGTACTCGATACCGAAACCACCGGCACCGACCACGCCAAGGGCGACCGGGTGATCGAAATCGGCTGCGTCGAGCTCCTCAACCACATTCCAACCGGTAAGAGCTACCACGTTTATATCAACCCGGAATGCCCGGTCTCGCCGGGTGCCTTCGCGGTCCACGGGCTCTCCGACGCGTTTTTGGCCGACAAGCCGGTGTTTGCAGCAATTGCCGACGAGTTCGTCGATTTTCTCGGCGACGGACGGCTCGTGATCCACAACGCCGCCTTCGATATCGGCTTCCTCAACGCCGAATTCGCCCGCACCGGGCACAAGCAGTTCAACCTGCCCGATGTGGTCGACACCCTCACCATGGCCCGGCGCAAGCATCCGGGTGCGGCGAACAACCTCGATGCTCTCTGCTCCCGCTATGGGATCGATAACTCCAGGCGCACCAAGCACGGGGCGCTCCTCGATGCTGAGATCCTGGCCGAGGTTTATATCGAGCTGATCGGCGGTCGGCAGGTGGGCTTCGATCTCGCCATGCAGCCTTCCGCGCAGGCGGGCTCGAGCCTGCAGACCAGGGAGGTCGCAGCCCGGGAGACTCGGCCGCGGACCATGATCTCGCGCTTGACCGACGCCGAGAGGGCAGCCCACGAGGCCTTTATCGGGTCCCTCGGTCCCAATGCCCTCTGGCGCGAGTATCTCGGCGAGAGCACGCCCGAGGCCTCCTGACAGGCGGCAGCGCCGCATAAAAAAAATCGGGCGAAGCGAAGGCCGCCTCGCCCGATCCGAAATGTTTCGATCCGCCTTAACGCTTACGACAGCGTCTGGCCGTCCTGCTGACCCTGCACCTCGGCCGCGCGCTGGCGGTAGAGGGCCACGAAGTCGATGGGATCGATGTACAGGGGCGGGAAGCCGCCGTTGCGCACCGCATCGGCCACCATCTGGCGGGCGAAGGGGAACAGCAGGCGCGGGCACTCGATCATCACCACCGGATGCAGCTGATCCTGCGGGATGTTCTGGATCCGGAACACGCCCGAATAGGTCAGCTCGAAGGCGAACAGCACGTCCTTGCCGCCGATCTTGGCGTCGCCTTCAAGAGTGAGGTCCACCTCGAAGTCGGCCTCGGCGAGCTGCTTGGCGTTCACGTTGACCTGCAGATTGATCTGCGGGCCTTCCGTCTGCTGCTGCAGGGAGCGGGGCGCATTGGGGTTCTCGAAAGAGAAGTCCTTGCAATATTGTGCAAGGGCGTTGAGCGCGGGCGCTCCGTTGGATGCCGGATTCTCGGCCATGATTTCATGCTCCCTAAAGGGTCTCTTCGGGCCCGGACGGAACACTTCGCCAATCAAAGCGCCGGCGGCTCACGGGCCATGGATCTTCGCGCTACCATGCTTCTCATACGGGAAGCAAGATTTCAGCCAACTCCTTCGCTTGTCGGGGGCAGAGGTGGATGTTACGACCTCAAGACCCCATATGCGAAGGATGACACCTTCGCCTCCTTGACACAACGCCTTGCGGCAGCCGGGTGCGGGCAGGCTCACAACGGATCGACGATGCAGGACTCCTTCGACATCACGACCCTTATTTTTATCGTTCTGGCCGTTTTCGTGGCCTGGCGCCTTCGTTCGGTGCTGGGGCAGAAGACCGGCAGCGAACAGCCGCCCTTCGATCCCCTTTCGCGCCGGGATGCGCCCTTACGCCCGGGCAATGCACCGGCCGAGCCGGATCACAATGTGGTGCGCCTTCCTGGCGCGAACGGTCCCCGTCCGGCCGCCGAGATCCCTCCGGCCGAGCGCTGGAAGGGGATTGCCGAGCCCGGCACGCCCATGGCCCAGGCCCTTGACGGCATTGCCCGCGCAGAGCCCGGGTTCGATGCGGCGGAATTTCTCGAGGGCGCCAAGGCCGCCTATGAGATGATCGTCACCGCCTTTGCCCAGGGCGACCGCAAGCTTCTCAAGGATCTTCTTGCAAAGGAAGTTTACGAGGGCTTCGAGCGGGCGATCACCGAGCGCGAGCGCCGCGGCGAGACGGTGGAGACCACCTTCGTGTCCATCGACAAGGCCGAGATGGCTGGGGCAGAGCTCCAGGGCAAGTCGGCCCAGATCGTGGTGCGCTTCCTGTCGAAGCTGATCACCGCAACCCGCGATGCCTCGGGCACCGTCGTGGACGGAAGCCCCGAGACGGTGGCCGACGTCACCGACGTGTGGACCTTTGCCCGCGCTCTCGGCAGCCGCGATCCCAACTGGCAGCTCGTGGCAACCGAAGCGGGGCAATGAGGCATGCCGGGCGGGCCCTCCTCGCTTGCTTTCTTTGCTGGACATTGATCGTGTCCGCCGAGGCCGGAGCAAGTCTGGCGGATAAGGCGCGCCTCGAGGCCCTGTCCTTCAAGGATCTCGCGGGATGGGAGGCGGACGATCACCAAGCCGCCTTCCAGGCTTTCCTGCGCTCCTGCAAGGCGCTCGACGCCAGCGCTGCCGAGCTGAGGCCGGCGCAGGCGCCGCGGGATGACCTTCTCGCCGTCTGCCGCAAGGCCCTGACGATCACCCAACCGTCAGGAGCCGAGGCAAGGCAGTTCTTCGAAGCCCATTTCCAGCCCTTCGCCGTCATCCCCCATACCGGCAACGGTTTCCTCACCGGCTATTACGAGCCGGAATTCATGGGCTCGCGCACGCCCGATTCGGCCTACACCGTTCCCCTGCTTGCAAGGCCGGAGGATCTCGTCACCATCCCGCAGGGCGAGACCCTGCCCGGCCTGGACAAGGGCCTTCAGGCGGCCCGGCGCACCGGGAACGGCTACGAGCCCTATCCAGACCGCGCCGCCATCGAGGACGGCGCCTTGGGATCGCTCGCCAAACCCATCGTGTACCTCTGTGAGCCGGGCGAAGCTTTCATTCTTCACGTGCAGGGCTCGGCCCGCATCCGCCTCAATGACGGTTCCGTCATGCGGGTGGCCTATGCGGGACGCAACGGCCGGCCCTATACGTCCATCGGCCGCCTGCTTGTGCAGCAGGGCGTCATGGACCTCGAATCCATGACGCTCGAAAAGCTCATGGGCTGGCTCAGGGACCATCCGGGCCCGGCCAAGGCCCTTATGCGGCAGAACCAATCCTACATCTTTTTCCGCGAGGCGACGGAGCTTGCCCCCGAGGACGGTCCCATCGGCGGAGCAGGCATTCCCCTCGTGCCCGGCCGGAGCCTCGCGGTCGACCGCTCGCTCTGGGCCTATGGCCTGCCGGTCTGGCTCGACGGGCAACTGCCCGTAACCCTCGATGAGGCAGAGCCCCTGCGGCGGCTGATGATCGCGCAGGATACGGGCTCGGCCATCGTCGGTCCGGCGCGGGGCGATTTCTTCTTCGGCAGCGGCGCGGAGGCGGGACGCCGCGCAGGCCTCCTGCGCCATGCGGTCCGTTTCGTGGTTCTGCAGCCCAAACCCCGTTCATGACCAAGAGCCGCCGCACCCGCCAGCTCAGCTCCGAGGAGAAGCGGCTCTGGTCCCATGTGGCCCGGCACGTGAAGCCGATGCGCGGCAAGGTCTTGCCGCCCGAGCCGGAGCCGGAGGAGAAGTCCGCCCCCACCCCTGCCCCGCAGCCTGCTTCTCCCGCCCCTGTGCCGCCCCCGCTCCTGCCCCAGAAGCCCACCCTGCCCCCTCTGGCTCCCGTAGAGCGCAAGACGCTGACGGCGCTGCGCCGGGGCCGGAAGGATGTGGACAGCGTGATCGACCTGCACGGCATGCGCCAGGAGGAGGCCCATTTCGCCCTGCTGCGCTTCCTGCATCAGGCGCAGGCCTCCGGCTATGGGCTCGTCCTCATCATCACCGGCAAAGGTGCCGCCGCCGTCGGCAGCGGCCTCTTCGAGGAGCGCGGGGTCTTGAGGCGCATGGTGCCGCACTGGCTGCGCCTGCCCGATTTGCGGTCCCTGGTGATCGGCTTCGAGGAAGCCTCTCCCCAGCACGGCGGATCCGGTGCACTCTATGTCAGGCTCCGCCGCAGGCGGGGCGCGGGATGAGCACATGACCCCCTTCGGAGAACGGGTGCGGCAGCTGCGGCGTGAGCGCGGCCTGATGTTGAAGGACATGGCGTCCCATCTGGGCGTCTCGAGCGCCTACCTGTCGGCCCTCGAGCGCGGCGAGCGCGGCAAGCCGACCTGGACCCTCATCCAGGGCGTCCTGCAATATTTCCGCATCATCTGGGACGAGGCCGACGAACTGACCCGCTTGGCCGACCTTTCCGACCCGCGGGTGAAGATCGACACGGCCAACACCGATCCGCAGGCGACGCTCCTCGCCAACCGCCTCGCCCGTGAAATCCGGGGCCTCTCCCCTGAGGAGCTCGACGAAATGCTCACCGTCCTCGATCGGGCCCAGGAGCGGGAACGCAAGGCCGCCTGTGCCATTCCTGGGGATGCCCAGGCGCCTGTCTCGCCTCGGTAGGCGCTTGACCTCCCCTGCTCCGGATGCGAAAGCGCCCCGTCTTTTCACAACCCGGTGGCTCATGTCCCAGACCCGTATCGACGTCCTCACCCTCGGCAACGCCATCGTTGACGTGCTCGCCCACACGGACGAAGCCTTCCTTCTCCAGAAGAAGGTGCACAAGGGCGCCATGCAGCTCATCGACGAGGCGCGGGCCGAGGAGCTCTACGGCGACATGGGGCCGGCCATCATCGTGTCGGGCGGCTCGGGCGCCAACACGGCGGCGGGCGTGGCCTCCTTCGGGGTCAAGGCCGGCTTCATCGGCAAGGTGAAGAACGACGAGACGGGCCGGCTTTTCGCCCACGATCTCAAGGCCATCGACGTCCATTACGACGTGACGCCCGCCGAGGACGGCCCGGCCACGGCCCGCAGCTTCATCCTGGTGACGCCGGACGGCGAGCGCACCATGAACACCTATCTCGGCGCCTGCCAGAACCTCACCCCCGACGACGTGAACCCGGATACGGTGCGGGCATCGAGCATCGTCTATCTCGAAGGCTATCTCTGGGATCCGCCGGCCGCCAAGGAAGCCTTCCGCAAGGCCGTGGCAATCGCCCACGACGCCGGCAACAAGGTGGCGCTCACCCTGTCGGACGCCTTCTGCGTCGACCGCTACCGCGACGAGTTCCTGGGGCTCATGCGCGACGGCAGCCTCGACATCCTGTTCGCCAACATCCACGAGCTGCAGAGCCTCTACGGCACGTCGGACGCCGACACCGCTCTTGCTGCGCTGCGTGAGGAGAAGGTGCTCGGCGTCATCACCCGCTCGGCCGAGGGCGCTCTGGTGGTAAGCCGGGGCGAGACCAAGGCCGTGCCGGCCTTTCCCGTGGAGCGCGTGGTCGACACCACGGGCGCCGGCGACCTCTTCGCCTCCGGCTTCCTGGCCGGCCTCGTCCGCGATCTCGACCTCACGGACTGCGCTCGCCTCGGAGGCCTCGCCGCAGCGGAGATCATCAGCCATCTCGGCGCCCGGC
The DNA here is from genome assembly GCF_016743775.1 of Microvirga aerilata. Lineage (GTDB taxonomy): Bacteria > Pseudomonadota > Alphaproteobacteria > Rhizobiales > Beijerinckiaceae > Microvirga > Microvirga aerilata. Next base: position 130,362 of record NZ_JAEQMY010000006.1, read on the forward strand.
CGCAGGCAAGCCTGAAGGAACTCGCGCAGCAGCAGGGATTGCTGGGCTAATGCGACTGTCATCCCGGGGCCGCACAGCAGAACCCGGGATGCATCAACGCTGACGCTTCAGAACGAGGCGCAACGCTTATCGCCTCTTCTTGCGACCTCGTGGTTATGGAGTCCCGCCTGCACGGGACCGATGGGAGACCATGGCGTTACGGCTCAATCCCCGCCCGTCCGTCCGAACCAGATGCTGATCAGGGCAGCCAGCGCGACAAGCGCCAGGAATCCGTTGAAGAGCACGAACAGGAACGGCGGGATGCGCTGCACGTCGGGCTGGGGCGGCTGCGCGCCCTGGAACAGCTGACGCCACACGGCGGCCGCAAAGCAGAAGGCGCTGAAGAACACCAGCACCGAGCCGGTGGAGATGATCATCCAGTCCGGCACCACGCCCTCCAGCAGCTTCTTCGCGCCGATGCCGGAGGCAAGCGATGCCAAGCCCGTGCGCACCCAGGCGGCATAGGTGCGCTCGGCGGCGAAGACCGTGCGGTTGGCCGCAAGTTCCGTGCGCCGGTCGGCGGAGTCCTTGAGCTGGACGGTTGCGGTCGCAGTCGTTCGAGCGGCGGCCTGCGTATGCTGCGCCGCCTCCTGCGTGCTCTCCGCAGCCTCTTGTGTGCTTTCGGCAGCTTCTTGAGTCTGCTCAGCCGCTTCCTTGGCGTGTTCGGCGCTGCGCTTGATCTTTTCGTCGACCGGTGGCGTTGCCATGCGACCTCCATCCATGCGGCGTAACAACGCTCAAGGTTGTGAAATGGTTGGCTTCAGCCGCCGAACAGAATCGCCAGTAGCCATGCAATCCCAATCCAGGAGACGCCGCCGAGGACAAAGAGGGCTCCCGTCGAGATGCTGGACGCCTTGTCTCCCCCAAGCGAATCCATGATCCGGCTCGGTTGATCCGCAGCACTGGCGGCCATCCCCGTCGACGCGCTCACTCCGGGCGCCGAGCCAAAGAACATGAGGGCTCCGAGCGCTCCCATCCCTAATCCAACATAGCTTGCGACATCGAATATCGCGGCGGCAGAGCGCAGGTCGAGGATCCAGATGGCCAGCGCCGTGACAACCAGTGCGAGGATGTTGAGAACGGCCAGTCCTTTGGCAAAATGCCTCATGTCGGGATCACAGCCTCCTCAGCGCCACGTTCTCGATCCGGTGGCTCGGGCCCTTCTTCAGGATCAGGCTCGCCCGCTGGCGGGTCGGCACGATGTTTTCCTGCAGGTTCACGAGGTTGATGCGATTCCACAACCCGTCGGCGATCCCCATGGCCTCCGATTCAGGCAGCTCCGCGTAGCGACGGAAATAGGACAGCGGATCCCGGAAAGCCGTGTGACGCAGGCGCAGGAAGCGGTTCACGTACCAGCGGTGCAGGTCCTCCTCGTCCGCATCGATATAAACCGAGAAATCGAAGAAATCAGACACGAAGGGAATGGCTTCGCCGTCTTTTGGCATGCGCGCGGGCTGGAGCACGTTGAGCCCTTCGACGATGAGGATGTCCGGCCGGTCGACCACGGTCTCCTCCCCGGGCACCACATCGTAGACGAGGTGGGAGTAGAGCGGCGCGTGCACGTTGCGCTTGCCGGCCTTGATGTCGGCCAGGAAATGCAGGAGCTTGCCCGTGTCGTAGCTCTCCGGAAAGCCCTTGCGCTCCATGAGGCCCAGGCGCGTCAGCTCGGCATTGGGCAGGAGGAAGCCGTCGGTGGTGATCAGATCCACTTTCGGGGTGTTGGGCCAGCGGGCGAGCAGCGCTTTCAGCACGCGGGCGGTGGTGGATTTGCCCACCGCCACCGAGCCCGCCACGCCGATGATGTAGGGCACCTTGCCGTCGTTCTCGGCCAAGAGGAAGCGCTGGGTTGCCTTGAACAGCCCCTGCGTCGCGGCAACGTAGAGCGAGAGCAGGCGCGACAGGGGCAGGTAGATCGCCGCGACCTCGTCGATGGAGATCGGGTCATTGAGGGACTGCAGTTGCATGACCTCGTCGGCGGTCAGCGTCATCGGCGCATCGGCGCGCAGGCGTGCCCATTCGTCCCGTGAGAAGGTACGATAGGGCGAGAGGCCGTCATCGTTCTCGGAGGCGGAAACCACGTTGGGCTGGTCCATGCGAACCACCTTTTCCGTTTTAGGTCTTGCGCGCGGCCTTCTCCGCAAGACCTGACTGCGCCGTGCGGCGCTCCAATTCGGCCATAACGTCAATTAGCGGAATGTTCGCGCCCTGCAACAGGACCAAAAGATGATAAAGGACATCGGCCGACTCCGCCGTGAGGCTCTGCCGGTCGCCCTGCACGGCCGCAATCGCCGCCTCCACCGCCTCCTCCCCCAGCTTCTTGGCCGCCTTGGCCGGGCCATCGACCAGGAGCTTGGCCGTATAGGATTCGGACGCGGGCGCTGCGGCGCGCTCGGCGACGATGCGGGCGAGGTCTTCGAGGCTGAAGGTGGTCATGGTTTGATCTAGCCCGGCAGGGTTACGACAAGAGGACCGTTTCGCGTGGCGACGACCGTATGCTCATACTGGACTGTCGGAGCGCGCGGGTCGCTGAGCAGCGTCCATTCGTCATCGCCATCCGTTGCCCAGTTCGCCCCAAGCGACAGAAAAGGCTCGACCGTGAAAACAAGGCCATCGTTCATGATCCGGCGCTCGGAACGGTCCGGCCAAGTGGGAATCTCCCCCGGCTCCTCATGAAGGGAATAGCCGATGCCGTGGCTCGCCAGATTGCGAACCAGGGTATAACCGTTCTTCTCGGCAAATTTCCCGATGGCTTGGCCGATGCCCGAAATCGGCTGATCGGCAGCAACTTGGCGCAGTCCAAGCCACATGGCCCGGCGGCCATCCCGGCACAACCGCTTGATGGCATTGGCGGTCGGCGGAACCGCGAAAGAGGCGCCGGTATCCGCATAAACCCCGTTCTTTTCCGCCGAGATGTCGATGTTGACGAGATCGCCCGCCTCGATCCGGCGAGATCCGGGAATGCCATGAGCGATCTGCTCGTTCACGCTGATGCAGGTGGCGCCGGGAAAATCGTAGACGAGCTCCGGGCCGGAACGGGCGCCGGCCTTCTCGAGAAGCCCGCGGCCGATCGTGTCGAGCTCCGCCGTCGTCATGCCCGGCTCGAGCGCCGCAGCCATGGCCTCAAGGGTATTGGCGACGATCCTGCCGATCTCCTGGAGCTTGTTCAGATCGTCCTCGTTGGAGATCGTCATTGCTGATCCTGGTCTAGCGCCTGCGACTCGTTTGAAGACAGGCAAGGGAACTGCATCTATAGCAGTGAAATCTAAGCTGCTCTAATCGTCTTACCTGCCAAGGCAAGCGCTGCTCTCAGTCCAGCCCCCGGGCTCGTCAGCGGGGTGCCAGACCTGCAAAGGACCGCCGCTCCCGTCATAGAGGCCTGGGCCAGCGCCACGGTCTCGACACCTTCCCCAAAGGCGCGGTCCGCCGCCTCGGCGATCAGCGCCAGATAGCGGTCCTTCTGCCCCGCCTTGAACAGGTCCCAGGCGGAGGGAACGAGGCGCACGTCGACGGTTGCTCCCGTTGCTGTCGCGGCGGCCTCGAAAAGGGCGCGGGTCGGCTCAAGCGTCGTTGCTACGGCGCAGAGCGCAACCACCCTGCCCCCGTTTTTCACGGACTCATCGGCCAAGGCCGCATCCACGCGCAGGACCGGGACGGATGCCTCTCCGGCGGCGTTGGCCGCCACAGGCCCAAGGCTGGAGCAGGTGAGGATCACGGCGTCCGCGTCTGCCGCAAGAGCAAGGAGAGCCTGCGCGGTCTCCTCCGCAATGGAGGAGGTCAGGCCCTTGCTCGCCTCAACCTGCGCCAGCAAATCGGCCCGAACGGCATGAGTCAGCCGGACCTGCGCGAAGTCCGCCCCCCGGCATCTTTCTTCGAAAACGGCGATGTTGCTGTCGGCCGTGTGGAGGCAGGCGATGCGCATAGGTTGCTCCGATCAGGGATGCGCCGGCTCGTCGAGGCGCATCCTCAGCCCGGCCTTTGCCATGTAGCCCTTCGCCTCGGAAATCGTATGCGTGCCGAAGTGAAAGATCGAGGCGGCGAGCACGGCGCTGGCATGGCCTTTACTCACGCCGTCGACAAGATGGTCGAGATTGCCGACGCCGCCGGAGGCGATCACCGGCACGGAAACGGCATCGGCTATGGCGCGCACGAGGGCGAGGTCATAGCCACCCTTGGTGCCGTCCCGGTCCATGGAGGTGACGAGCAACTCCCCTGCTCCCAGCTCCGTCACCTGCCGGGCGAACGCGATGGCGTCGATGCCGGTGGGGTTACGTCCACCATGGGTGAAGATCTCCCAGCGCGGCCCCTCGCCCTCGCCTGAGACTTTCTTGGCATCGATGGCGACGACGATGCACTGGTTGCCGAATTTTTCCGACGCCTCGCGCACGAAATCCGGATTCTTCACAGCGGCGGTGTTGATCGAGACCTTATCGGCGCCCGCAAGCAGCAGGTTGCGGATGTCCTCCACCGTGCGTACGCCGCCGCCTACGGTGAGGGGCATGAAGCAGGCCTCCGCCGTGCGCCTCACCACGTCGAGCAGGATCCCCCTCGCCTCATGGCTTGCGGTGATGTCGAGGAAGCAGAGCTCGTCCGCGCCTGCCGCATCGTAGGCTTTTGCGGCTTCCACCGGATCGCCCGCATCCACGAGGTCGAGGAACTGGACACCCTTCACGACGCGTCCGTCCTTCACGTCCAGGCAGGGAATGAGACGCACTTTCAGCATCAGGCAGGTTCCTTGCGCACGGAGCGCAGCAGCGCCAGTGCCTGGTCCGGGTCGATGCGCCCGTCATAGAGGGCACGGCCGGAGATGGCGCCGTCGAGCACGGCGCAGTCGGGTTGGGTGAGGCGCTCGATATCGGCCATGGAGGCAAGGCCGCCGGAAGCGATGACGGGGATTGAGACGGCGCGGGCAAGCCCTAGGGTCATCGGGAAGTTGAGACCCTTCAGGATGCCGTCGCGGGCGATGTCCGTGTAGATGATCGCGGCGACCCCCGCATCCTCGAACCGGCGGCCGAGCTCTTCCGCCGACAGGGTCGAAGTCTGGGCCCAGCCCTCCACGGCGACAAGCCCGTCCTTGGCATCGATGCCGACCGCGATCTTGCCCGGATGGAGGCGGGCCGCTTCGCGCACGAAGGCGGGATCGCGCACGGCCGCCGTGCCGATGATCACCCTGGACACGCCCTTGGCGAGCCAGCCCTCGACCGTCTTCATGTCGCGGATGCCGCCGCCGAGCTGCACCGGGATCGTCACGCGGCGCAGGATGTCCTCGACGGCATTGGCGTTCATCGGCTTGCCGGCAAAGGCACCGTCGAGATCGACCACGTGCAGCCACTCGAAGCCTTGCGCCTCGAAGGTGGCAGCCTGGTCCACGGGCGAGTCGTTGAACACGGTGGCCTGGTCCATGTCGCCCTGGATCAGGCGAACGCAGCGGCCCTCTTTGAGATCGATGGCAGGGTACAGGATCACGGGCGCCACCTTAAAAAATTGGCGATGAGCTTGAGGCCGAGGGCCTGGCTCTTTTCAGGATGAAATTGAGCACCGACGAGGTTGTCCCGCCCGACGATGGCGGTGACTGGCCCACCGTAATCGGTGGTGGCGATCACATCGCCCGGATCGGTTGGCGCGAGGGCATAGGAATGCACGAAATAGGCGTGTAGCCCGTCAGGTCCGGTCGGAATGCCGTCGAGCAGCGGATGCGGTTTTGCAAGGCTCAAGGTGTTCCAGCCCATGTGCGGGATCTTCAAGGCGGGATCTTGCGGCTCGATGGCCTTCACGTCGCCATGGATCCAATCGAGCCCATAGCTTGTGGTGTGCTCAAGACCGCGGGTGGCCATGAGCTGCATGCCCACGCAGATGCCCATGAAAGGGCGGCCGTCCTCATGCACGCGCTTCTGCAGCGCCTCTACCATGCCGGCCACGGAGTCGAGGCCGCGGCGGCAATCGGCGTAAGCGCCGACGCCCGGCAGCACGATTCTCTCCGCCTTGGCCACAACGGCCGGATCGGACGAGACGATGACGGGACAATCGAGCTCCGCCTCCCTGGCCGCCCGCTCGAAAGCCTTGGCGGCGGAATGCAGATTGCCGGACCCGTAATCGATGATGACGACGCTCACCGGGGACGCTCCGCATCGGGAAAGAGGCCGATCACCGGCTCGGACCGCCTCGGGGTGGACAGGGCAGGGGCGGGCGCCGGGCGCGGGAGAGGCGCCGGCTTGGCGTCGAGCCAGCGGGCGAAGGCCTTGGACTCCGCCTCGTCCCGGTCGGCTGCCGTGACCGCATCGACGGCCGGGCGGCCGTGGCGCGCAAGCGTCCAGCGTCTGAGGCTGTTGGCCTCAAGTCCGATCAGGCTCTGCAGCAGGAGCTGGGCGAGGGTGCCGGCGAGCGGATGCACGTTCAGGAGGGCCATGATGCCGCCGAAGGCGAAAACGAGCAGCAGCACACCGAGGCCGGCGAGCCACAGCCGATGAAAGAAGAACCACAGGAAGGTGAAGAAGAAGGCTCCCCAGGAGAAAGCATCCTTCACGAGCTCGGACTCGTCCAAAGCTGTCGCGTCACCCGGCCGCGCATCGCGCGGGAGGTGCAAGGTAAAGGTGGTCATGGCGACGTTTCCTCGAGCGCTGCCCGGTGAGGTGAACCTCGGTTCGCCGGACAGGGCGTCTCTTGATATTTAGAGCGTACCCTTGGTGGAGGGAACGCGGCCCTCTTCCCTTGGGTCCATGGCCACGGCCTGACGCAAGGCGCGTGCCAGACCCTTGAAGCAGCTCTCCGCAATGTGGTGGCTGTTCTCGCCGTAGAGGGTCTCCACATGAAGCGTCAGCCCCGCCTGGATGGCAAATGCCTGATAGAACTCGCGCACCAGCTCGGTATCGAACACCCCAATCTTCTCGGTGGGGAAGGTGGTGCGGAACACCAGGAAAGGGCGGCCCGAGATGTCGATGGCGACCCGCGTCAGGGTCTCGTCCATCGGCAGATGGATATCGGCGTAGCGCGTGATGCCCTTTTTATCGCCAAGCGCCTTCAGGATAGCCTGACCCAGCGCGATTCCAGTGTCCTCGGTGGTATGATGCTGGTCCACATGCAGGTCGCCCGTCACCTTCACGGAGAGGTCGAAGAGACCGTGCCGGGCAAACAGTTCGAGCATATGGTCGAGAAAGCCGACCCCCGTGGAGATCTCGGCCTTGCCAGTGCCGTCGAGGGCAATCGACACGGCGACATCGGTCTCGGCGGTGCGACGGCTGACGCTCGCGGAGCGCATCATCAAAATCCTTTGCGGAACAGGAGACAGGCGCCTTCTAGCAAGCCGCGCGGAGAAACGCCACCCGCGTTGCTTTTGGCCGATCAATGATTAAGTCAGCCTCTGAACGGCCTTGGCCGTACCTGTCCGTCCCGCCTGCCGGAGTTTGACCCTCGTGTCCGAAGACGCCACCCCTCACATGCACGCCACCACCATCCTCATGGTTCGCAAAGGCGACCGCGTCGTTATCGGCGGCGACGGTCAGGTGAGCCTGGGGCAAACGGTCGTGAAAGGCAATGCCAAGAAGGTGCGCCGTCTCGCCAAGGGCGGCGTGATCGGCGGCTTTGCCGGCTCGACCGCGGACGCCTTCACCCTGTTCGAGCGCCTCGAGGCCAAGCTCGAGCAGTATCCCGGCCAGCTCACCCGCGCCTGCGTCGAGCTCACCAAGGACTGGCGCACCGACCGCTACCTGCGCCGCCTGGAGGCGATGATGCTGGTGGCCGACAAGGATGTGGGCCTGCTGCTCTCAGGCTCGGGCGATGTTCTGGAGCCGGAAAACGGCATCATGGCCATCGGGTCGGGCGGCAACTTCGCGCTCGCGGCCGCCCGGGCGCTTGCCGACTCGGACATGGATGCGGAGGCCATCGTGCGCCGTTCCCTGGGCATCGCGGCCGAAATATGCGTCTATACCAATAGCAATATTGTTATAGAAAGCCTTGAACTATGATCAGCGAAAGCGTCCTCGTCCAGGCGGTGACGAGGGGGATTCTGACGGATCAGCAGGCTACCGACCTGCGGTCCTTGGCGCGGCAGATGAATGCCGCGGCGATCCCCGAGCCGGAAGATGACGAAAAGCTGCGCCTCGTCTCGGGCTTCAGTGATATCTTCGTGACCCTCGGGCTCGCGCTCTTCACCGGGGCGTTGGCCTACCTGACGGAACGGCTCGGCTTGACCACCATGTGGGCCGTGCTCGCGGTAACCGCATGGCTTCTGGCTGAATTCTTCACCCTCCGGCGACGCATGGCGCTGCCGAGCATCGCGCTGCTGGTGCTGTTCGCCGTGGCCGTGTTTTCATGCGCCACCTACCTCCTGGGCGCGGTGCTGGGCGTCGCGGTCGAGCCCGATGTGTCGGAAATCCTCGGTTCCGGCGACAGCCTTATCTTCGTGGGCGCGGCCCTCCTTACCCTGGCGCTGACGGCTCTGCACTATTTTCGGTTCCGGGTGCCGATCACGATCGCGGCCGGAACGGCTGCTCTGGCCGTTGCGGTCATCGGCTTGATCTCCGCAGTCGCGCCCGGCTTCGTCGAGGTCTACCTCAAGCCGCTCGTCCTTCTCACGGGGCTTGGCGTCTTCGCGCTCGCCATGCGTTTCGATCTTGCCGATCCGCAGCGCGCGACCCGCCGCACGGACATCGCCTTCTGGCTGCATCTGCTTGCCGCGCCCATGATCGTCCATCCGCTGATTGCTCAGTTGTCGGAAGGCGCCGACATGAGCACGGTCGCGCCCGCGGTCCTCGCCGTCTTCCTGGCGCTCGGGATCGTGGCAGTGGTGATCGACCGGCGCGCCATGCTGGTCTCGGGGCTGGTCTATGCCGGTTATGCCCTGGGAAGCCTCTTCCAGCGGGTTGGATTTGCCGACACCACCACGCCCCTGACCGCCCTGGCGCTCGGCGCCTTCGTCCTCCTGCTCAGTGCAGGCTGGCGTCCCGTGCGCACGGGCCTTCTGAAACTGCTTCCGTCCCATCTTGCACACCGGCTGCCACACCCCATCCTTTCATCATGACCACGTTCTCCCCCCGCGAAATCGTTTCCGAACTCGACCGCTATATCGTTGGCCAGCATGACGCCAAGCGCGCCGTTGCCATTGCGCTGCGCAACCGCTGGCGCCGGCAGCAGCTGGAAGGCAGCTTGCGCGAAGAGGTCGCCCCGAAGAACATCCTCATGATCGGCCCCACCGGCTGCGGCAAGACCGAGATCTCCCGCCGCCTCGCCAAGCTTGCGGGCGCACCCTTCATCAAGATCGAGGCCACCAAGTTCACGGAAGTGGGCTATGTGGGCCGCGACGTGGAGCAGATCGTGCGCGATCTCGTGGAGATCGGCATCGGCCTCGTGAAGGAGGAGCGCCGCCGACAGGTTCAGGCCAAGGCTCATATTGCGGCGGAGGAGCGCGTGCTCGACGCCCTCGTCGGTGCGACCTCGAGTGTCGCCACCCGCGACTCGTTCCGCCGCAAGCTGCGCGCCAACGAGCTCGACGACAAGGAGATCGAGGTCGAGCTGCAGTCAGGCGGAGGGCAGGGGATGCCCATGTTCGAGATCCCCGGCCTGCCCGGCGCATCGGTGGGTGCGATCAACCTGTCCGACATGTTCGGCAAGGCATTCGGCGGCGGCCGCCCCAAGACCCGCCGCACCACCGTGCGCGAGGCCTACGAGCCGCTCGTCACGGAGGAAGCCGACAAGCTTATCGACCAGGACGCCATCGTCCAGGAAGCCCTGCGCCAAGTGGAAAACAACGGCATCGTGTTCCTCGACGAGATCGACAAGATCGCCGGCCGCGAGGGTCGCACGGGGGCGGATGTGTCCCGCGAGGGCGTGCAGCGCGATCTGCTGCCCCTGATCGAGGGCACCACAGTCACGACGAAGTACGGTCCGGTGAAGACGGACCACATTCTCTTCATCGCATCCGGCGCCTTCCATGTGTCCAAGCCCTCGGACCTGCTGCCCGAATTGCAGGGCCGCCTGCCGATCCGCGTGGAGCTGTCGCCGCTCACCGTGGAGGATTTCCGCCGCATTCTCACGGAGACGGAGGCAAGCCTCATCAAGCAATCCGTCGCGCTCATGCAGACGGAGGGCGTGGAGCTCGTCTTCACGGACGACGCCATCGACGCGCTGGCGCAGGTCGCCGTCGACGTGAACAACTCCGTCGAGAACATTGGCGCGCGCCGCCTGCAGACCGTCCTGGAGCGGGTGCTCGACGACGTGTCCTACACGGCGCCCGACCGCTCCGGTGAAACGGTGACGATCAATGCCTCCTATGTGCGCGGCGAGGTGGAGACCCTGGCGAAGAACACGGATCTGAGCCGGTTCATTCTCTGATCATTCGTTTCGCCTCCACTGCTATCCCCGGCGAGGGTTAGCGAGGGAAGGGATCCAGAGGCTGTCGCCCGGAAAAATCCGGGTGACGAAAATGGGAACCACCTAGCCGATTCGCGACTTGCCTCGGGATGAATCCGGACCTGCAGGATCTGAAGGAAAAGGCGCTCCTCATCCACGAGCGCCTCTGCAAGGCCTATGGCTGTCCAATTCCCTATTTCCACTCCCTCGATCCCTTGAGCGAGCTGATCTCCTCGCTCCTGTCCCACCGCACCCGCAACGCGGACTCAGGGCGCGCCTTCAAGTCCCTGCGGGCCCGCTATGCCGAGTGGCGTGCCTTGATGAATGCACCGACGGAAGAAGTCGAGGCGACGATCCAGGGCGTCACCTGGCCCGAGCAGAAGGCGCCGCGGCTGCAAGCGGTGCTACACGCCATCGAGGAGCGGCATGGTACGCTGTCGCTGGATTTCCTCAAGGACATGCCCGTGGAAGAGGCGAGGGCGTGGCTCGAGAGCATTCCTGGCGTAGGTCCGAAGACCAGCGCGGCGGTGCTGTCGTTCTCGGTATTGAGGAAGGCTGCTCTTCCCGTGGACAGCCACCACCACCGAGTGGCTCAGCGCACCGGCCTCATTTCCCAATCCACCGCCGTCGGCCCCTCCCATGCGGCGCTGGCTGCTCTGCTTCCCGAGGCTTGGGACGCGCAAGAGGTCTATGACAACCACGAGGTCATGATGCTGCACGGGCAGCGCTGCTGCTTCTTCAAGAGCCCGGCCTGCGGGCGCTGCGTGATCCTGGACCTGTGCCCGACCGGGCAGGGGCGAACAGAGGGGAGGCGGGTTTCTCCGGCAAGGTCGGAGGATGCAGCCCCTGATCTGCGGTCCTCACGTTCCCGCGAGAGCTAGCCCAAAATCCCCGCGAAACGGAACGACCTTTCCTCCAGAGCGTTCGCCTCCCAACATTGGAGGAGTTATCCCATGCGTAAATTCTTCATGGCTGTTGCGGCCACCGCCGCTCTCGGCGCCTTTGGTCTTTCCGCTCCGGCCTCTGCCGCCGAGTCTCAGACGACCCCGGTCAACGAACTCGTGGCCGCCCTTCAGAACGGCGATGTGAAGTCGGACTACGTCCAGTACCGCCGGTATTACCGCGGCAACCCGCGCTATGTGGAGCGGCGCTATTACGGCGACCGCCGGTATTATGGCGATCGTCGCTACTATCGCCGTGACCGCGGCAACGCGCTCGCAGCTGGCGCTCTCGGTCTCGCGACCGGCGCCATCATCGGTGGCGCTCTCGCCCAGCAGCAGGCCCAGGCCGCTCCGGTCTATGGCAGCAACACGGCCGCCTACTGCGCCCAGCGCTACCGGTCTTACGATCCGGCATCCGGCACTTATCTGGGCTACGACGGCCTGCGCCATCCCTGCCCGTAAGCTTACGGCAGCTTGGACAAAGGAAGCGGGCCTCAAAGGGCCCGCTTCTTTTTTGCTTATTTTGCCGCGATGACGGCGATCTCGACCTTGAAAGCCGGAGTTGCGAGCTTCGCCTCGACCGTGGCGCGAGCCGGGGTATTGCCCGGGGACACCCAAGCGTCCCACACGGCGTTCATCTCCTGGAACGTGCCCATATCGGTGATCCAGATGTTGGCCATCAGGATCTTCGACTTGTCGGTGCCGGCCTCAGCCAGCAGGCTGTCGATGATCGCGAGAATTTCCTTCGTCTGTTCGGTGACGCTCTGGCCGGCACTCTGGCTGGCGACCTGGCCTGCGAGATAGACTGTGTTGCCGTGAACGACGGCGCCGCTCATGCGCGGGCCGGGCTTGATGCGCTGGATCGTCATGGATTGTCCTTGAGCCTCACTGGTGAAAACAAGACCTGCCTTTTCGGGGGCAGGGGGCGCGAGGTCAAGCGCATCGTACGCAAAAGTGGCTCCGGTTTCGCGCTCGATCAAGAGAACATCAATAAAGCGTGGTGCGCTGTCTCTCGGGCAGCGCCTTGTCATAGGTCTCGCCGCCCACCTCGTTGTTCGTGAGCGCCGCGAGGATTTGCCCAGCGCTCGGCAGGCTCTCGCGCGGCACGTGACGCGCCGGGTTCCACAGCTCCGAGCGCAGGATCGCGCGGGCGCACTGGAAAAACACCGTATCGACGGTGATCGCGACAACCGATCGCGGCGCCTTGCCGTCAACGGAAAAGCTCTCCAGCAGGCTCGGCTCGATGGAAATCACCGCACGCCCGTTCACCCGCAGGGTCTCGCCTATGCCAGGGATCAGAAACAGCAGGGCAACTGCCGGGTCCTGCACGATGTTGCGCAGCGAATCGATGCGGTTATTGCCGCGCCGGTCGGGCATGAGCAGGGTCTTGTCGTCATGGATGCGAATGAAGCCCGGCCCGTCGCCGCGGGGCGAGCAGTCGAGCCCCTCCGGCCCGCGTGTGGCAAGCGCCGCGAAGGGGGAAGCCTCGATCATGGCGCGGTATTCCGGCACGAGCCGGTCAGCCTCCTTGAGGAGCGAGGCCTTGTTGATCTCGCCATAAATGTCTTCGAGTTCGGACAGGCTGGTGATGATATGGGCCATGATTCGGATTCTGCTTGTGAGGCGCTTAGGAATATACGGTTCGGCGCCTCGGTCCAGCGACTGTGATTTGACATTGGCGCGTGCGGCTGCACCTGCATAGCGCAAGCCAAGCCCCTGAAGCAGGATCGAGACCGGTCATTCGCCCATGAAGCAAACCGAGACAAGACCTGCCGCCGAGGCGGCTTTGCTGAGGCGTCGCATCCCCTGGCGGGAAATCCGCCTCGCCTCGGGCATGGTGCTCGCGGCCTTTCTCCTCACCCATTTCAGCAATCATGCCCTGGGGCTCGTTTCCATCGAGGCGATGGAAGCCGGTCGCGCCTGGTTCAACCGCCTGTGGCGCAACCCGGTGGGCACGGTTCTCCTCTACGGCTCTCTTCTCCTCCACTTCCTGCTGGCGCTGCAGGCCATCTACCGCCGCCGCACCCTGCGTATGCCTGTCCGCGAGGCGGCGCAGCTGATCTTGGGCCTGAGCCTGCCCTTTCTCCTGATCGGGCATGTGACCGGAACGCGGATCGAATGGGCCTTGACCGGCCACGATTCGGGATACCCCGAGGTGGTCAGAAATCTTTGGTTGCTGAGCCCGGAGATCGGCGCGCGCCAAGCGATTGCGCTCATCATCGCGTGGCTGCACGGATGCCTCGGCGTTTACTTTTGGCTGCGCCCGAAACCCTTGTTTCCAGCCTACGCGCTGCTGCTTTACACGGGGGCCTTGCTTGTTCCCGTCCTGGCGCTGCTCGGCTTTGCGGAAGCCGGTCGGCAGCTTGGCGAAGCGCCGGAGCGGTTTCCCGTGAGCGCCGCGCCCGCGTCCAATCTCCTGCCTCTGATCGGACCAGGCCTCTATGCCTTTTTCGGCGGCCTTTTGGCTCTGACCATCGCCGGCCGCATCGTGCGCAGCGCCAATCTGTGGTCGCGCCGGGTCCGCATCCGCTACCCCAACGATCAGGTCGTGACCGTGCCGGCGGGATTCAGCGTGCTGGAGGCCAGCCGCACGGCCGGGATTCCGCACATCTCGGTCTGCGGCGGGCGTGGCCGCTGTTCCACCTGCCGGGTGCGGGTGCTCGACGGCCTGCAGGACCAGCCGCCGCCCACGGCTCAGGAGCGGGGCACCCTCGCGCGCATCAAGGCTGGTCCCAATGTGAGGCTCGCCTGCCAGTTCAGGCCAATCGGCGAGATCGCCGTCGTGCCGATCCTGTCCACCGGGCGCAACGGCATGACGGCCCTGGTGCGCGCTGGACGGGCCCAGGGGCAGGAGCGGGAGGTCGCGGTGCTGTTCTGCGACCTGCGCGGCTTCACGGGCCTCACGGAGAAGCGGCTGCCCTTCGACACGGTGTTCATCCTCAACCGCTACTTCGAAGCGGTGGACGAGGCGGTGGAGGATGCGGGCGGCTATATCGACAAGTTCATCGGCGACGGGGTTTTGGCCCTGTTCGGCCTGAGCACAACCCCGCAGGAGGCAGCCCGCCAAGCCCTCGACGCCGCACTCCGGATCAAGGCGGGGCTCGCCCGCCTCAACGAGGATTACGCCAGCGAGTTCGAGCATCCCTTACGCATCGCCATGAGCCTCCATGCGGGACCGGCCATCGTCGGCCAGATGGGCTACGGCCAGGCCACCAGCCTCACGGCGGTGGGCGACACCATCAACGCGGCGAGCCGCCTGGAGGGGCTCGCCAAGGAACTCGACGTGGAGCTGGTGATCTCCGAAGACCTCGCCGCCCGCGCCGGCCTCGACCTCTTCGGCCGCGATCGGCAGATCGTCTCTATTCGGGGCAGGGCCGCGCCTTTGGGGAGCTGGATCATTCCGCGGGTGGAGAACCTGGGGCGGTAGAAGCTCAAGTCCTCAAGTAAAATCAACCTTATAGACGTTGGCGAAAAGAGACGGCGCCGCTCAGGATCGCCAGATCCTCCATTGAAATCGTTGCCTTGAAACAATCAGCAGCTTCAGCTGCTATTGCCCAAGCATGTTGAAATAGGGTTCTAAGCTGAACTTCTACCGTGGTTACTCTATAGAACAGTAGTCTGCCGCAGGTAGCGAACCTGAGCAATTCCCTTCCAACACTGAACTAAATTGGGAGAGAAAGCCTATCCATAATACTGATGTCGTCTCTCGCTAACGCCAAAAAAGAGAAGCGCGCACTAGACAACAAAAAAGCGCGGCCGAAGCCGCGCTTTCTCTGTTTCAATCAGGCTTGATGCAATTACTCCCCAGCAGCCTTCTGCTGGTCGCGCTGGGCGCGCTCGGCATCGCGCTCGGCCTTGAGCTGCTCGGTGATGTCTTCACCCGTTTCCTGGTTGACCACCTTCATGGAGAGACGGACCTTGCCGCGCTCGTCCATGCCGAGGAACTTCACCTTCACCTTGTCGCCTTCCTTGACCACATCGGTGACCTTGCCGACGCGGTTCTTGGCGAGCTCCGAGATGTGCACGAGGCCATCGCGGGAACCGAAGAAGTTCACGAAGGCGCCGAACTCCATCACCTTCACGACCGTGCCCTCGTAGATCGTGTTGATCTCGGGCTCGGCCACGATGGAGCGGATCCAGTTGTAGGCCGCCTTGATCGACTTGCCGTCGGCGGACGCGATCTTGATGAGGCCGTCGTCGTTGATGTCGATCTTGGCGCCGGTCTTCTCCACGATCTCGCGGATGACCTTGCCGCCCGAACCGATGACCTCGCGGATTTTGTCGACCGGGATCTGCATGGTCTCGATGCGCGGGGCATGCTCGCCGAGCTCGGCGCGCGGAGCGGTGAGCGCCCGGTTCATCTCGGCGAGGATGTGCGTGCGGCCGGCCTGAGCCTGGTCGAGCGCGACGCGCATGATCTCTTCCGTGATGCCGGCGATCTTGATGTCCATCTGGAGCGAGGTGATGCCCTGCTCGGTTCCGGCCACCTTGAAGTCCATGTCGCCGAGGTGATCCTCGTCGCCGAGAATGTCGGACAGGACCGCGAAGCGCTCACCCTCGAGGATGAGGCCCATGGCGATGCCCGCCACCGGACGGCGCAACGGCACGCCTGCATCCATCAGCGCCAGCGAAGCGCCGCACACGGAGGCCATGGACGAGGAGCCGTTCGACTCGGTGATCTCCGACACGACGCGGATCGTGTAGGGGAACTCGTGAGAGGCCGGCAGCATCGGATGGATGGCGCGCCAGGCGAGCTTGCCGTGGCCGATTTCGCGGCGGCCGGGCGAGCCCATGCGGCCCGTCTCACCAACGGAGTAGGGCGGGAAGTTGTAGTGCAGCAGGAAGGTTTCCTTGCGGGTGCCTTCCAGCTCGTCGATGAACTGCTCGTCCTCGCCGGTGCCGAGCGTGGTCACGACCAGCGCCTGGGTCTCGCCGCGGGTGAACACCGCCGAACCGTGGGTGCGGGGCAGGACGCCCACTTCCGACTGGATCGGACGGACCGTCTTAAGATCGCGGCCGTCGATGCGCGAGCCGGTGTCGAGGATGTTCCAGCGCACCACCTTGGCCTGGACTTCCTTGAAGGCAGCCTTGACCTTCTCGGGCTCGAACTTCGGCTCGCCGTCGGCGGGAAGCAACTCGGCCATCACCTTCGCCTTCACGGCGTCGACGGCGGCATAGCGGTCCTGCTTCTTGGTGATCTTGTAAGCTTCGCGCAGCTCGGTCTCGGCAATGGCGAGAACGGCCTGCTCGACCTCGGAGGAATCCGCAGGCTGGTAGTCGCGCGGCTCCTTGGCGGCCTTCTCGGCAAGCCGAATGATCGCCTCGATCACCGGCTGGAAGTGCTTGTGGCCGAACATTACGGCGCCGAGCATCACGTCCTCGGGCAGCTCCTTCGCCTCGGATTCGACCATGAGCACGGCGTCGGCCGTGCCGGCGACCACGAGGTCGAGCGAGGTCTGGTCCATCTCCTGCAGCGGCGGGTTCAGCTTGTACTGACCCCCGATATAGCCGACGCGGGCCGCGCCCACGGGACCCATGAAGGGCACGCCGGAGACGGTCAGGGCCGCGGAGGCGGCAACGAGGCCCACGATGTCGGGATCGTTCTCAAGGTCGTGCGAGAGCACGGTCACGACAACCTGCGTGTCGTTCTTGTAGCCTTGGACGAAGAGGGGGCGGATTGGACGGTCGATGAGGCGGGAGACCAGGGTCTCCTTCTCGGTCGGACGGCCTTCGCGCTTGAAATAGCCGCCCGGGATGCGGCCGGCGGCATAGGTGCGCTCCTGGTAGTTCACCGTGAGCGGGAAGAAATCGAAACCGGCCTTCGGCTCCTTGGCCGAGACGACGGTGGCGAGAACGGTGGTTTCACCGTAGGTGGCGACGACGGCGCCGTCAGCCTGGCGGGCCATCTTGCCCGTCTCGAGCACGAGCTTGCGGCCGGCCCAGATCAGTTCTTCGCGTTGAATATCGAACATGCTTTTTCGTCTTTCATGACAGCAGGAGCGGGGGCTCGATGCCATGAGCAAGACGGCAAGAGGCTCCGCTGCGGATAACGCCCGCCTGCATAAGCCTCTTGCGATCCTGCCATGGTCATCGCGTCAACCGCCTCCTCAGAGGACACCGGGACCTCGTGGTCTTAACCGGTGCGAGCGAAGCGCTCAGACCTTGTCTGAGCATCCGCTCTGTTCTTGTTTGGGCATGATCTGGTCGAAAAACCGGGAACCACTTTTTCGGATCATGCCCGAAAGCCGTCCGGAGCCGGGCTCCGGACGGAAGTCCTTTGAAAAGCTTAGCGGCGGATGCCGAGCTTCTCGATCAGCGTGCGGTAGCGGCTCTCGTCCTTCTTCTTCAGATAGTCGAGAAGCGAACGGCGCGACGACACGAGCTTCAGGAGGCCACGACGGGAATGGTTATCCTTGTTGTGGGTCTTGAAGTGACCGGTCAGGTTGTTGATCCGCTCGGTCAAAATGGCGACCTGCACCTCAGGGGAGCCGGTATCGCCAGCCTTCTGGGCGAATTCACTCACGAGCGCGTTCTTGCGCTCAGCCGTAATCGACATCGTCAGTCCTTTCAGGTTGGTTTTGTCAGGAGACCTTGAGCGTTTAAGGCTTCAGGCCGGTTCGTCCGGAAGGGCCGGGCCGGGATGTCGTCCAGCGCGGTCCGAACCCGGACGCGTCTTTCGGGGTCTTGAGCGTCCGAAAAGATGGCGCACCATACACGAAATGCGCATAAGTGCCAGAGGAAACATTTTGCCAAGCGGAGCAATAAGATAGGCCCGTCCGGCAAGGTTGGCCGGAACAAGTTTTCGCGGCCGCTGTTGGTGTCGGAGACCCCCAATATAGGAAGCTGACATCATGACTGCCACCACTACAGGTATGGCCGACCTTACGTCCTCGGAAGACATCCGAAACATCTTCATCACCGGCCTGGAAAACGCCCATGCCCTGGAGAAGCAGGCCATTCAGCTCATGGAGCGGCAGGTCGAGCGGTTCGAGAACTATCCGGAAATGTCGGATCTGCTGCGCAGGCACATCACGGAGACGGAAGGCCAGATCCGCCGCCTCGACGAGGCCCTGCACTCCTTCGGTGCGGATCGCTCGATCCTGAAGGACATGGCCACCCAGTTCATGGCCAACCTGGCCGCGGTCGGCCATATGCCGATGGCCGACGAGGTGCTGAAGAACACCTTTGCCAACCACGCCTTCGAGAATTTCGAGATCGCGTCCTACAAGTCGCTGATCGCCATGGCTGAGGCGTCCGGGAACCAGAAGTTCATCCCGGCTCTCCAGGAGAGCTTGCGCGAAGAGGAGAGAACCGCTCAGGCGGTTTACGACATGATCGAGCCGATCACCCACAAGTTCCTGACGCGCTCGGCGCAGGGGCTGAAGGCCGACCGGTAAAGCCCAAAAGCGTCATCCCGGACGGCCAAGCCGATCCGGGATGACGCAGTTCAGGCACCCAGATTAAAAACCCGGTGCGGCACCAGCTCGCCGCGCTCCACATCGCCCACGGCCACAAGCACGCCGTTGCAGGTGGCGTAAACCTTGCCGGAGAGCGGAGCTTCGCGCCCGCGCAGGATGATAGACTGGCCGCGCATCAGGCGGCCCGCCATGTCGCGGCTCACCATAATCGACGGGATCTCGCTCAAGGCGATCTCCACGGGCCGCAGGGCTGCCGGATCGGTGGCGAGATCGTCAACCGTCACCGCATCGTGCTCAGTGAACGGCCCGACACGGGTGCGTCTCAGCGCCGCAATGTGGCCGAGGCAACCGAGCGCCCGCCCGAGGTCGCGGGCAATGGCCCGAACATAGGTGCCCTTGCCGCAATCGGCCTCGATCACCGAACGGTTGCCGTCATGGTGCACGAGGGCAAGACGGTCGATCTCGACCGTGCGCGGCTGCAGTTCCACCACCTCGCCGTCACGGGCAAGATCATAGGCGCGCTCGCCGGCGATCTTGATGGCGGAAAAGCGGGGCGGTACCTGCTGAACCGAGCCTGTGAAGCGGGGCAGGAGGGCCTCGATCTCCGAGGGCTGGGGAAGCTTGTCGGTCCGCTCGACCACCTCGCCTTCGGTGTCGTCCGTCGTCGTCTCCGCACCCCACGCTACGGTGAACACGTAGGATTTACGCCCGTCCATGACGAAGGGAACAGTCTTTGTCGCCTCACCCAACGCGATGGGCAATATGCCGGATGCGAGCGGGTCGAGGGTGCCGGCGTGACCCGCTTTCTTGGCCGAGAGGCCGCGCTTCACCACCGCGACCGCGTGGGTCGAGGTCATGCCGACGCCCTTGTCGAGGATGATCCATCCGTTGACGTCGCGCTTCTTCGGCCGGTCGCCTTGCGGGCGCCGTACGGGGCGTTCTTCGCTCATGAATCCTGCTCGTCGTTGTCGTCCTGGGACACGGCGGGGCCGGGTCTGCCCGTATCTCGGGCCACCCGCTCCGTGCGCAGCAGCGCGTCGATGCGCGCAGCCTCATCGAAGCTTTCGTCGCGCAGGAAGCGCAGGTCGGGAGCGAATTTCAGGTTCACCCGGCGGGCGACCTCCTGGCGCAGGATCTTCTTGTTCTTGTCGAGCGCCTTGAGCACCGCCTGTTCGTCCCGCCCGCCGAGGGGCATGACATAGGCTGTGGCGAGCTTCAGGTCCGGCGACATCCGCACCTCGGGGATGGTGATGACGTTCTTCGTCAGCACGTCGTCCTGAATATCGCCGCGGGAGAGAACCTCGGCCAAGGCATGGCGGATGAGTTCTGCGACGCGTTGCTGGCGCTGGGAGGGTCCTGTGGTTTGTTCGAAACGTTTAGCCATGATCATCCTCCGGGATTGGACCGGATCCTGCAAAAGGGTCATGGCCGGGAAAAGGTCCCGGCCATGACGATTGAGTTTAGGTTTATTGGAAAAAGGGCTGGAAGCGGGCTTAGAGCGACCGCTTCACCTCTTCCACGCGGTAGCATTCGATGAGGTCGCCGACGCGCATGTCCTGGTAGCTCTCGAAGGACATACCGCACTCCTGCCCGGACGTGACCTCGCGGGCGTCGTCCTTGAAGCGCTTGAGCTGGCTCAGGCGTCCCTCGTGGATCACCACGTTGTCGCGGATCAGGCGAACATGGGCGCCGCGCTGGACCACTCCGTCGAGGACGCGGCAGCCGGCGATCTTGCCGACCTTCGACACGTTGAACACCTCGAGGATCTGCGCCTCGCCAAGCCGCTCTTCGCGCAGCGTCGGAGCGAGCAGTCCGGACATCGCCGCCTTCACGTCATCCACGAGATCGTAGATGATGTTGTAGTAGCGGATCTCGATGCCGGCACGCTCGGCCGCCTCGCGCGCTTCCTTATGGGCACGCACGTTGAAGGCCAGGATGATGGCGCCCGAGGCTTCCGCCAGGGTGACGTCGGACTCCGAGATGCCGCCGACGCCCGCCTGAACGATCCGGGCCGCAACCTCCTCGTTGCCCACCTTCTCGAGGGAGCCGATGATAGCTTCCGCCGAGCCCTGCACGTCGGCACGAACCACGAGCGGGAACTCCTTGCGGCCGGCTCCGGCCTTGAGGTCGCGCATCATGTCGGCGAGCGTCCGTCCGGCGGAGCCCATGCGGGCCGCCTGACGCTCGCGCTTCTGGCGGGTGCGGTACTCGGTGACCTCGCGGGCGCGGGCCTCGGATTCGACCACCGCAACGCGGTCGCCGGCCTCCGGGGTGCCGTTGAAGCCCAGGACCTCGACCGGTACGGAGGGGCCTGCCTCCTTCACGTTGGCGCCGAGATCGTTGATGAGGGCGCGCACGCGGCCCCACTCGGCGCCGGCCACCACGATGTCGCCGGTGCGCAGCGTGCCGCGCTGGACCAGCACGGTTGCCACAGGACCACGGCCGCGGTCGAGCTTCGCTTCGATGACGGTGCCTTCCGCCGAGCGCTCGGCATTGGCCTTGAGCTCCAGGATTTCCGCCTGCAGCTGGAGACCTTCGAGAAGGGTCTCAAGGCCGTCTCTGGTCTTGGCGGAGACCTCGAATTCGAGGGTTTCGCCGCCCATCGACTCGACGACGATGGAGTGCTGCAGCAGTTCGGTGCGAACCCGCTGCGGGTTGGCGTCGGGCTTGTCCACCTTGTTGATGGCCACGATCAGCGGCACGCCGGCCGCCTGGGCATGGTTGATCGCCTCGATGGTCTGCGGCATGACGCCGTCATCGGCCGCCACCACCAGCACGACGATATCCGTCACCTTGGCGCCGCGGGCGCGCATGGCCGTGAAGGCCGCGTGACCGGGCGTGTCGATGAAGGTGATCTTGCCGCCCAGCGGCGAGGTCACCTGATAGGCGCCGATATGCTGGGTGATGCCGCCGGCTTCGCCGGAGACCACGTTGGTCTTGCGGATCGCGTCGAGCAGCGAGGTCTTGCCGTGATCGACGTGGCCCATGATGGTCACCACCGGCGGACGGGTGACGAGGTTCTCGTCCACGTCCGGCGTGTCGAACAGGCCTTCCTCGACGTCCGACTCCGCGACGCGCTTCACCGTGTGGCCGAGCTCTTCCGCAACGATCTGCGCGGTGTCGGCGTCGATCACGTCGGTGATCTTGTGCATCTGTCCCTGCTTCATCAGGAACTTGATCACGTCCACGGCGCGCTCCGACATGCGGTTGGCGAGCTCCTGGATCGTGATCGTCTCCGGAATCGTCACCTCGCGGGCGATCTTTTCCTTCTGCTCCACCTGGCGATGGCCCATGAGACGCTGGTTGCGGCGCCGGAAGGCGGCGAGCGAGCGGGTGCGCTCCTCTTCGCCCGAGGTCGCATTGGCCAGGGTCAGGCGGCCGCGGCGCTTTTCCTCGCCAGGGGCAGCCTTGGGAGTCTTCGGCACGGCCACGGGCTTCGCGGCAACGCCGGGACGACGGATCGTGCGGGCGCCCTCCTCGTCATCCACCTCGACTGCGCGGGCGGCTACGGGCGGAATTGTGCGAACGTTCGGCTTTGCCGTTTCCGGATCGGGAACGACCGGCGCGGCAGGGCGCGCCATATGGTTCAGGCTCGGCGGACGGCCGCCCATAGTGCCGCCGGTGCTCCGGGGGCCTCCAAAGCCGCCCGGACGCGGACCGTCCTGGCGGGGTCCACCCGGACGCGGGCCGTCGGAACGGCCGGCGGGGCGGGGTCCGTCCGAACGGGGACGGTCTGAGCGGGGTCCGTCGAAACGGGCGCCGTCCTGGCGCGGGCCAGGGCCGGTGCGGCCCGCCGGAGCAGGCGCTTGAGCCTGACGCGGGGGAGCAGCCTCTTCGCCAAGCCGTCGGCGAGCCTCGTCCTCGGCGCGGCGCTTGCGCTCCTCGTCCTGACGGCGGCGCTCGTCTTCCTCGCGCTTGCGGGCCTCGGCCGCTTCACGCTCCTGGGCTTCGGCCGCTTCGCGCTCGGCGCGGCGTGTAGCTTCTTCCGCCTGTCTCTTGCGATCTTCCTCATCGCGGCGACGGGCATCGACGAGCGCGTTCATGCGCGCATCGCGCTCCTGCTCGGAGAGCGTCTGCAGCACCATGCCGCCGGAGCGGGGCGTGTTCGGTGTTCCGCCGGACCGTTGCGGGCGACCGCCCTGTGCCGGAGCGGCAGGCTTCGGAGCGGGAGCAGCAGGCTTGGGCGCGCTGACAGGGGCCGCAGCCTGTTGGGGCGCGGGCCTTTCGTCCTTGACCCCGCTACCGGGGCCAACAGCAGGACGACGCTTCACAGTCTCCACCACGACCGACTTGGAACGGCCATGGGAGAAGCTTTGGCGCACCACGCCCTGTTCGACGGGTCGCTTCAGAGAAAGCGTCTTGGACGACACATGGAGAGTCTTGTCGCCCTGGTTTTTCGTATCGGTCATTCCGCCTCAGTTCCTGCGGTTTTCATAATCGTGGGTTCGCCGGTCTCGTTGCCGAGGCCAGTTTGATCGGCTTCGATGCCGCAATAAGAGCGGTATCGATGCCATCGGTTCAGAAAGCCGTCGCTCCCAGCGCCCGCGACGAGGGCAGCATGTATCACATGTGACCGGCCTAATGCCAAATCCAATTCGTCATTTGACAGTTCTTGGATGACCGGAAAGCCTGATATTGCCTCGCCGAGGCGTTTTCGCAACTGGTTTGCTAATTTTCTTCGCCCATCATCGGCCGCTTCTGCGGCATGAATAAGGGCAACAATGGGCTTATCCGTGATCGCCGACTCAACTTTGTGGAAGCCGGTGATCACCGCGCCTGCCTTGTTGGCCAGCGACAGACCCTGCCGCAGGTCGTCCCGAAGCAGGCGCTCGATGTCTCTGGCCAGGGTCTCGGGAGCCCTGGCTTCGGTCTTGAAGGCACGGGAGAAGAGGCGGCGTTTGGCCGCTTCCTCCACCACGTCGAGGCGAGCCGTAACCCAGGCCCCGCGGCCCGGCAGCTTGTGCTTGAGATCGGGCACGACCTGGTTGTCGGGCCCGAGGACAAAGCGGATCAGTCCCGCGGGGCTGTTTGCCTCGCGGGTGACGATGCAGGTGCGCTCCGGTTCATGCCGCGGCACGGATGCTGACCTCGCTTTGCCATCGCCGGTTAAGAAGGCTGAGCCTCGGTCTCGGCTTCTTCAGCCGATCCCTCGGTCTCCACGATCTCTTCCGGCTGCTCGATCCAGCCCGCCTTCACGCGGGCTGCCATGATCATGTTCTCCGCATCCGCGCGGGAAACGTCGAAACCATCCAGCGCGCCCTTGTAGCGGGTTGCCTCCTGGCCTCGGCCTTCCGTCCAGCCGACGAGATCGTCGGTGGCGCAGCCGGCCAGATCCTCGACGTTCTTGATGTCGTTCTCACCGAAGGCCACCAGCATGGCGGTGGTGACGCCGTCGATCTCCTTCAGATCGTCGGCAACGCCCAGCTCCTTGCGGCGGGCCTCGTTCTCGGCCTCGATGCGGCCGAGGTACTCCTGCGCACGGCTCTGGATCTCGGCGGCCGTGTCCTCGTCGAAGCCCTCGATGGAGGCCACTTCGGCGGAGTCCACATAGGCGATTTCCTCGACCGAGCGGAAGCCTTCCGAGGCGAGCAGCTGGCCCACGACCTCGTCCACGTCCAACGCGTTCATGAAGAGCTCGGTGCGCTCGGCGAATTCCTTCTGGCGGCGCTCCGATTCCTCAGCCTCCGTCAGGATGTCGATGTCCCAGCCGGTGAGCTGCGAGGCGAGGCGCACGTTCTGGCCGCGGCGGCCGATGGCCAGCGAGAGCTGGTCGTCAGGCACCACCACCTCGATCCGGTCGGCCTCCTCGTCGAGCACCACCTTGACCACCTCGGCGGGCTGGAGCGCGTTGACGATGAAGGTCGCCTGATCGGGGGACCAGGGGATGATGTCGATCTTCTCGCCCTGGAGCTCGCCCACCACGGCCTGGACGCGGGAGCCACGCATGCCGACGCAGGCGCCGACCGGATCGATGGAGGAATCGCGCGAGATCACGGCGATCTTGGCACGCGACCCCGGATCGCGGGCAACCGCCTGCACCGTGACGATGCCGTCATAGATCTCCGGCACTTCGGAGGCGAAGAGCTTGGCCATGAACTGCGGATGGGTGCGGGATAGGAAGATCTGCGGGCCGCGGGCTTCGCGGCGCACGTCGAACAGATAGGCGCGGATGCGGTCGCCGGGACGGAAGGTCTCGCGGGGAATGAGCTCGTCGCGGCGGATGATCGCCTCGCCGCGGCCGAGATCCACAATCACGTTGCCGTACTCGACGCGCTTGACCGCGCCGTTCACGACGTCGCCAATGCGATCCTTGAATTCCTGGTACTGGCGGTCGCGCTCGGCGTCGCGCACCTTCTGCACGATCACCTGCTTGGCGGACTGCGCCGCGATGCGCCCGAAATCGAAGGGCGGCAGAGTGTCGGCGATCACGTCGCCCACCTGGGCCGCCGGGTTGTGGCGGGTGCGGGCCTCGGCGAGGGAAATCTCGCGGGAGTCGTTCTCGATCGCGCCGTCCTCAACCACGAGGAGGTGCCGCGACAGGCGCAGCTCGCCGGTCTTCGGGTTGATCTCCGCATGGATGTCTGTTTCCGCCCCATAGCGGGACCGGGCAGCCTTGGCGATGGCGTCCGCCATGGCGTCAAGCACGATCTGCTTGTCGATCACCTTCTCGCGTGCGACCGCATCGGCGATCTGCAAGAGTTCAAGCCTGTTGGCGCTAATAGCCATCGAGGTCGCTCCTTAATTCGGTTTCGTCTCGGACGGGTCGCGCGGCTCGGGCGCCTCCACCACATCCGTATCTTCATCAAGATCGTCCGTGGTCGGCGCCGTTCCCCGGCGCAGCGATTCACGGATCAGGTCGTCGGTCATCACGAGGTGGGCTTCGCCCAGATCGGTCAGGGGCAGGCGCGCGATGGGATCGAGGCCCTCCTTCACGTCCGGCAACTCGACCACGAGCATTCCATTCTCGATGCCCCGGAGAAAACCCCGGAATCGCTTGCGGCCCGCCAGAGGCACGGCCATCTCGATCTTGGCGTCATAACCGGTCCAGCGCTCGAAATCGCTGACGCGCACGAGCGGACGGTCGATGCCCGGCGAGGAGATTTCCAGGTAATAGGCCTGGGGAATCGGATCCTCGAGGTCCAGAACCGGCGAGATCGCCCGGCTCACGGTCTCGCAATCGGAAACCGACATGGTGCCGTCCGGCCGCTCGGCCATGATCTGCACGGTGCATCCATTCGTGGCGGTGACCCGCACACGCACGAGGTTGAAGCCCAGATCCTCGATCACGGGCTCGACGATTGCCGCCACCCGGGCGGCCACGCCGTTTTCGGTAATCAGCCGCTTGTCGCGTTCGTTCGTCATGGCTCTCCGCACGCCCCGGCCTTCAAACAATAAAAAAGAGCGGACCCGGCGGGGCCCACTCCTGAACAGCAGCTTTACACTGCAACCAGAGCTGACAAGAGCAATATACTGATTCCAAGCTCAAAATGCAAGGATGGGATCCGTCAGGCTGTCGAAGCGCCGGAGGGTCCTAGACCCGGACGAAGGTGAGGTAGCTCGGCACCCGTCCTTCACGGATCGCCTTGGCCTCGTAGCGGGTGCCCGGCCAGCCCTCGTAGGGCTTGCGCCAATCGTCGGCGCGGGTTGCGGTCCAGCGGAAATTGGCTGAGCGCAGCATCCGGGCGAGCACCCAGCCGATATAGTCGTCGATGTCGCTGGCAAAGCGCAGCTCGGCTCCGGGCTTCATGACGCGGGCCAGCATCGCGAGGGTTTCCTCGGAAACAAGGCGGCGCTTGCGCTGCCGGCGCTTCGGCCAGGGATCGGGGTAGAGAATGTAGACCCGGTCGAACGAGGCATCGGGCAGGGTCGGCAGGAGGTCGGTGACGTCGTCGTCCCAGACCCGGACATTGTCGAGACGCTCACCCTCGATCACGGCAAGGAGCTTTGCCATGCCGTTCACGAAAGGCTCGCAGCCGATGAAATTGACGTCCCGGTGGGCACGGGCTTGCGCGGCGAGATGCTCGCCGCCGCCGAACCCGATCTCGAGCCAGGTCTCCCGCGCCTGACGGTCGGGGAAGAGGCTGGCTGGAGCGCTGCCCGGGCTCACACGGATCGCGGGCAGCAGATTATGGACGAGATCGTCCTGTCCGGCGCGAAGCTTCTTGCCTTTCCGGCGCCCGAAGAAGGCGCCGGCCCGTTCTGTCGCTTCGCTCATGAGGTTGTTTCTTTGCGCAGGATCTAGCCGGAAAACCGTTATCCACTTTTCCGGATCATGCTTTTAGCGGAACGCAGCCTTGAGGCTGTCGGCGAAGTCCGTGCGCTCCCAAGAGAAGCCGCCATCCTCTTGAGGCTTGCGGCCGAAATGGCCATAGGCCGAGGTGCGGGCATAGATCGGCTTGTTGAGGCCGAGATGCGTGCGGATGCCGCGGGGGGAGAGGTCCATGACGTCCATGAGCACGGCCTCGAGCTTGCCCTCGTCAACCTTGCCGGTGCCGTGCAGGTCCACATAGATCGACAGGGGCTTGGCCACGCCGATCGCGTAGGAGAGCTGCAGGGTGCAGTTGTCCGCAAGACCTGCGGCCACCACGTTCTTGGCCAGATAACGGGCCGCATAGGCTGCCGAACGGTCCACCTTCGTCGGGTCCTTGCCGGAGAAGGCGCCGCCGCCGTGGGGAGCAGCACCACCATAGGTGTCGACGATGATCTTGCGGCCGGTGAGGCCGCAATCGCCGTCGGGGCCGCCGATCACGAACTTGCCGGTGGGGTTCACGTGCCAGATCGTCTGGGCCGAGATCCAGCCCTCGGGCAGGGTCTCGCGGATATAGGGCTCGACGATGGCGCGCACGTCATCGGAGGACAGGTTCTCGTCCAGATGCTGGGTGGAGAGAACGATCTGCGTGGCAGCGACAGGCTTGCCGTTCTCGTAGCGAAGGGTGACCTGACTCTTGGCGTCAGGGCCGAGAACGGCCGCGCCATTGGCCTTGGCCTTGCGGGCCGCAGTCAGGTTCTCGAGGATCTTGTGGGCGTAATAGATCGGCGCCGGCATGAGCTCGGGGGTCTCGTTGCAGGCATAGCCGAACATGATGCCCTGATCGCCCGCACCCTCATCCTTGTTGCCGGAGGCATCGACACCCTGGGCAATGTGAGCGGACTGGGCATGGAGGTAGACGTCAACCTCGGCGTTCTTCCAGTGGAAGCCTTCCTGCTCGTAGCCGATATCCTTGATCGCCTCACGGGCAAGCTCGACCACGGTGTCCTTTGTGATGGAAGCAGGGCCG
This sequence comes from Microvirga aerilata, assembly GCF_016743775.1. GTDB lineage: Bacteria > Pseudomonadota > Alphaproteobacteria > Rhizobiales > Beijerinckiaceae > Microvirga > Microvirga aerilata. The sequence continues at coordinate 158,379 of NZ_JAEQMY010000006.1, forward strand.
CGCACCTCGCCGGCGATGACAACCCGGTTGGTGGTGGCAAGCGTCTCGCAAGCCACGCGGGCTTCCGGCTCGGCAGCCAGATAGGCGTCGACCACCGCATCCGAGATGCGGTCGCAGACCTTATCCGGATGTCCTTCGGAAACCGATTCGCTCGTGAAAAGATAGCTTGACCGCCGCACGACAGAATTCCTTCAGGCAATAAAAGAAAGCGCCCGGGCTCAACCACGGACTTCGGGGCATGCTCATGCCGCAGGCTGAAAGAAAGGTCAAGCGAACGCGTTCGTTATGACGAACGTTCTTCGTCCTCTTGAGAGCCAAGGGCGGCCACAAGCTGCACGATGCTTTTGCGCACTTTAGGGCTCTTGATGCTCGTGAAGGTTCGGACGAGCTGCAACCCCTCGGGGGTCGACATCATATCGGACACGTAAGGAGGCGCGCCCTCCTCGGCAAAACCCGGCTCCGACTTGGCGCTCTTGATGCCGTTGAAGAAGAAATGGATGTCGACGCTGAGGATCTTGGCGATCTCGACAAGACGCGCCACGCTGATCCGGTTCATGCCCTTTTCGTATTTCTGAACCTGCTGGAATGTCAGGCCAAGCATATCGCCAAGTTTTTCTTGACTCATGCCAATAGAAACACGGCGCATACGCACTCTGCTTCCGACTTCCTTATCGATAGAACCGGTCGACTTCTTCATAATCGCCTGTTTCCTTGCCAGAACTCACGCAACGTCAAGGCATGGTTTACTTAAGGAGAGGTTGATTGGTGCCTGCGACGTACAATCAAGATCATTAAGCAGAACACAAGCGTGGCCGTCAAAGAAAACCTACCGCCACTGCTGTAAACAGTCGCAGGTGCCGCAACTGGTAGGTTTGTGTCGATAATACCTTCAACTCCTAATGGAAGTTTATCCACCGTGCGACCATAGGAATCGACAACTGCGGAGATTCCGGTATTGGCGGCCCTCACGAGCGGAAGGCCTTCCTCTACGGCGCGCAGGCGCGCTTGCGCAAAATGCTGATGAGGCCCCGTCGTCAGGCCGAACCAGCCATCGTTGGTAACATTCAGGATGAGATCCGGGCGCGGACCGTCCGCTAGGATCTCGCCCGGAAAGATCGCCTCGTAGCAGATGGTTGCTGCCACCGGCGGCAACCCGGGAATCGCAAGGGTCGAGCGGGCGGCACCCGGCTCGAACCCGCCCGGGATATGCACGAATTCGCGAAGGCCCACAGCCCGGATCAAGGCATCGAGAAACTTCGGCACATATTCTCCGAAGGGCACCAGATGAACCTTGTCGTAGGAGCCAAGGATCGTGCCTTTCTCGTCGATCACCTGGACGGCGTTGAAGAACCGGCCTGCCTCCTCGCCGGGAAGCGGCTCGTCCATGCGGGCGGCTCCGGTGATCAGCACCGAACCCGGCTCCAAGAGTGTGGCGATCTGCGCAAGGGATGCGGGGTCGCGATGAAGCAGGAACGGAAAGGCCGATTCCGGCCAGACGATATGGGTGGCGGCCGCGCCGGTCCTTCCGTCCGGTCCCGGGCCTGCGCTCAAGGCCAGGTAGTGCCGCATGATGGCGTCGCGGTTGCGGGGGTTGAACTTGGCATCCTGCTGCAAGTTGGGCTGCATGATCCGCAGGCGCACGTTCTCGACCGTGGGCGAGGCCTCCCCTGGGACGCGCCAGAGCCCGAATGCTCCCATCAGAACGAGCAAGGCTGCCGCCAGCCCGGGCGCCATGCAGCGTGCTGCGCCCGTCCTGCCCGTGAACAGAACGGCAGGCGCTGCACCGATGCCGATGGCCAAGAAAGTCAGGCCATAGAGGCCGACGAGAGAAGCGGTCTGCATCAGCCAGAGGTTCTGGCCGAGCGCCATGCCGGGACTGTTCCAGGGAAAACCGGTGAAGAGATGGCCGCGCAGCCACTCGCTGGTCGTCAGACCGAAGGCGAGGGCGAGAATTCGCCAGGCATCCGGCGTCCAGAAAAGACGGGCGAGGGCAAAGCCAGAGGCGGGAAAAAAGGCGAGCAAGGCCGGCAGGCCCAGAACCCCGAAAGGCATGGCCCAGGCGAACTGGTCCGCCTCCACGAGAAAGGCCGCGCCGAGCCACCAGAGCCCGGCCACGAAATAACCGAAGCCCCAGAACCAGCCGATGAGGGCTGCGGCCTTGAGAGGGACCCACCGGGAAGGACCAGCCTTGGCAGTGCCGTCCAGAAGCCACACCGCCGGCGCCAGGGAGAGGGCGAGAGCCGGCAGGAAACCGAAGGGCGGCATGGCAAGGGCGCCCGCAGCCCCCGCCGCGAAGCCGATCAGCCAGCGGCGCCATCCTCGGGCGAGGATGGCCCGGTCAGCCAGGGGCATCATTCGGCGGCGGCGCTTTCAGGGCGCGGGGCAAGCGGCTGACCTTCTCCGGCCTCGGAGTCGGACGCGGGCATACGGCGGTGAATGCGAAGCCGCTTCACGCGGCGGGGGTCGGCATCCAGAACCTCGAATTCCAGCCCGGACGGTCCCTCGATCACCTCGCTGCGCGAGGGCACGCGCCCGGCGAGCGTCACGATGAAGCCGCCGATCGTGTCGATATCCTCGGCGCCCTCCTCCTCGGTCAGATCGAGGCCGAGGGCCTCCTTGACCTCGTCCAGGCTGGCGCGGGCATCGGCCACGAAGGTGCCGTCGGCGGCCTGCACGATGGTGAGCGTGGCGTCCTCGTCGTGCTCGTCCTCGATGTCGCCCACCACCATCTCGACTAGGTCCTCGATCGAGACGAGTCCGTCCGTGCCCCCGTATTCGTCGATGACGAGAGCCATGTGGGTGCGGGTTGCCTGCATGCGCACCAGAAGGTCGATGGCCGGCATGGAGCGGGGCACGAACAGAACGGGACGCAGGATGTTGGCGGATGACAGCGCCATTGACAGGTCGATCTGGCCGAGGCTCGGCAGGGGAGCCTCGTCGCCCGAGCCTGCTTCCGAGGCGCCGCCGTCGGCCCGCATGGCGATGAAGTCGAGGAAGTCCCGGATGTGGACCATGCCCTTCGGATCGTCGAGGGTCTCGCCATAAACCGGCAGGCGCGAATGACCCGCCGTCCTGAACAGATTAAGCAGCTCGCCCAGATTCGTGTCCGCGGCCACGGCCACGATGTCGGCGCGGGGCACCATCACGTCCTCCACCCGGATCCGGTGGAAGGAGAGCACGTTCTTCAGCATCGCCCGTTCCTGGGGCGAGAAGTCCGTGTCCTCGACAGCTTCGTCGAGAGCGTCCTCAAGGTCGTGGCGGATGGAATCGCGGGGTTTCAGGCCGAGGCGGGTCAGAACCCGGTCGTACCAGTGGTCGCGTGTGTCGTCGCTATCCGGGAGAGTGCGGACAGGGCGGTCGTTACGACTTCGATCTTCGTTCATTGCGGTTGGGTGTCAGCCGTCATGCTGCCATGTTGCGATAAGGATCGGCGATGCCCAGAGAGGCGAGCGCCTTGACCTCGAGAGCTTCCATGATCTCCGCCTCCGCCTCGACCTCGTGGTCGTAGCCGAGAAGGTGCAGAACTCCATGAATGATCAAATGGGCAAAATGATGCGCAAGCTCCTTGGATTCCTCTTCGGATTCGCGCACCAGGGTCTCGTAGGCTAAAGCAATATCGCCCAAATGGCGAGGGCCTGTTGCACCCGGCTGCTCCGGCGCCGGAAAGGACAAAACGTTGGTGGGCTTGTCCTTGGCCCTCCAGGTTCGGTTCAGCTCACGGATCCGGGCATCGTCGGTGAGCATGACGCTCGCCTCGAAATCCTCGTTCGCCTCATAGGTGACGGCAAGAGCCGCCTCGGCCGCCCTTTGCGCCAGGGCCTCCGCGTCGTCGAGGCGGCTCCAGTCGCCCGCCTCGATCATGGTGTCGAGGGTGATCACGGCCTGCGATCCCGATCGTAGCGCGGCTGCTCGGACTGCGGCGCCGCATCGCGGGCCGCCTTGTCGTAGGCGGTCACGATGCGGCGCACCAGGTCGTGACGCACCACGTCCTGCTCCTTGAAGGTGACGCGGGCGATGCCCTCGACACCATTCAGGATGCGCGCGGCCTCGACCAGCCCCGATTTCTGGCCGGGCGGAAGGTCGATCTGCGTCGGGTCGCCGGTGATGATCATCCGCGATCCCTCGCCGAGGCGGGTGAGAAACATCTTCATCTGCATGGACGTGGTGTTCTGGGCCTCGTCCAGCAGCACCAGGGCGTTGGTCAGCGTGCGCCCGCGCATGAAGGCCAGCGGCGCGATCTCGATCATGCCGGTCTGGAGCCCCCGATCCACGTGCCGGGCCTCCATGAAGTCGTAGAGCGCGTCGTAGATCGGGCGAAGATACGGATCGACCTTCTCGCGCATGTCGCCGGGCAGGAAGCCGAGGCGCTCGCCTGCCTCGACGGCGGGGCGCGAGATGATCAGGCGGTCGACCTGCCCCGCTTCGAGCAGGGAGACGGCGTAACCCACCGCAAGCCAGGTCTTGCCGGTACCGGCAGGGCCTTCGGCGAAAACCAGTTCGTTTGTTTTGAGCGCCTTGATGTAGGTGTTCTGCGAGGCATTGCGGGCGCGGACCGCTCCACGCTTGCGGGTGGCGATCTGGTCGAAGGCGGTCAGGCCCGGAACCGGCTCTTCGGCCGCCGGAAACAAGCTGCCCTGAAGGGTGCTTTCCTCAATGGCGCCGTCCACGTCCCCGGGGCCGAGCGGCGCACCCTGGCGGGCGCGCTCATAAAGCCCCTCCAGAACGCGACGCGCCATCTCGGAGGCTTCCGGCGTGCCCTTGACGGTCACCCTGTTGCCGTTGGCGATGGCGGTGACGTTCAGGCGCCGCTCCAGATGGGCGAGGTTCTGATCGTATTGCCCGAAGACAAGGCTGGCGAGGCGGTTGTCGTCGAAGGTGAGGATGATTTCAGCCTCTTCGACGACGCCGGGATGCAAGCTCGTGGGGTTTCGTCCCTTTTGTGCTCGTGCGGTCGCGTTGTCCGCTGGCCTCAAAATGCCTCTCCTTTGAATTTTCGCCGCAAGGTTTGCGACGAACGGATATGGGGCCTTGCAGGGTCCGGGTCTAGGCCGCGGCCTGGCTGCCGGACCCGATCCATTCCCCGAACAGGCTGTTGGAGCCTGCCCGTGTGATCCGCACCGTCACGATCTCGCCGATCCGGTGGCTGTCGCTCTGGAACTGCACTGGCTGCAGATAGGGCGATTTGCCGGCCATCTGGCCCGGGTGACGACCCGGCTTCTCCAAGAGAACGTCGAGAGTCTGCCCAACGGTTCCGTGATTGAAGGCCTGTCTCTGCATTTCCAGCAGATTTTGCAGCCGACCCAAGCGCTCAGCCTTCACGGCTTCGGACACCTGAGCGTCGATCTCCGCCGCAGGCGTGCCGGGGCGGGGGCTGTACTTGAACGAGAAGGAGCTCGCGAAGCCCACATCGGCCACGAGCCGCATGGTCTCCTCGAATTCCGCATCGGTCTCGCCGGGAAAGCCCACGATGAAGTCGGAGGACAGCGCCAGGTTTGGCTGGACTGCCCGAATGCGCTCGATCAGGCGGCGGTACTCGTCGCCCGTGTGCTTGCGGTTCATCGCATCGAGGATGCGGTCGGACCCGGACTGCACCGGCAGGTGCAGGTAGGGCATCAGGGCCGGCAGATCCCGGTGGGCGGCGATCAGCTCGTCGTCCATGTCCCGCGGGTGGCTGGTGGTGTAGCGCAGCCGAGCGATGCCGGGGATCTCCGCCAGACGATGGAGCAGCTGGCCGAGCGACCAGACGGAGCCGTCCGGCCCTTCGCCGTGATAGGCGTTCACGTTCTGCCCGATCAGCGTCAGCTCGCGCACGCCCGCATCGGCCAGGCGCATAGCCTCGTCCAGGATCCTGGCCACAGGACGCGAGACTTCCGCGCCCCGGGTGTAGGGCACCACGCAGAAGGTGCAGAATTTGTCGCAGCCTTCCTGGATGGTGAGAAACGCCGATACGCCCCGGCTTTGGGTCTTGGCCCTGGACGGCGCGGGCAGGTGGTCGAACTTGTCCTCGACCGGGAATTCCGTGTCGACGACGCGCTCGGAGCGCGACTTCTTCAGGAGAGCCGGCAGGTTGTGGTAGTTCTGCGGACCCACCACCACGTCGACGGCCGGCGCCCGGCGCAGGATCTCCTTGCCCTCGGCCTGGGCGACGCAGCCTGCGACCACGACCCGGGTCTCCTGCCCTGCGGCCTCACGCTCGGTCTTCAGCTCCCGCACGCGCCCGAGCTCGGAATAAACCTTCTCGGCGGCCTTCTCGCGGATATGGCAGGTGTTGAGGATGACGAGGTCCGCCTCCTCCATCGCCTTGGTTTCGCTGTAGCCTTCCGTCGCCAGCATGTCCGCCATGCGCTCGGCGTCATAGACGTTCATCTGGCAGCCATACGATTTGACGAAGACTTTTTTCACGAGGTCGGCCTGTCTGCTGGAAGTCGGGCGGTCAAGGATGGAGCGCCCTTTTAAGCCTTTTGCTCGCGCAAGAGAATAGCGGCTGTTTGGCTCAAGGATTTTAGATACCGTGGTCATCCCGGACGGGGCGCAGCGGGGATCCGGGATCGCGTGCATAATGTGACGCAAGAAACACAATGCTGTCATTCGACCGACGGTGCAGGCTAGGACGAAGCGGCTTCCATTGCGCGTCACCCAACAAGCGTCGTGTTTATGGATTCCAGGCACCGCTGTGCCGCCCTGGAATGACAGAGTTTTACCCTGGGAGCGATCCCGGATCGGCTTCGCCGTCCGGGATGACGAGCCTGGTCACTCCCGGAACGCGCCCTCGACCGGCGCCGATAATTTCGCATCGGCGGCCAAGATTTCAGACACGACCTTCGCAAAGGCCGGACGCGCGCTGAGCCGCTCGTACCAAGCGGCCAAGGTCTGGTATCCCTTCAGCGAGGGCCCGCCGAGGCGGCGGGTCCAGAACACGGTCATGAACACGGCAATATCTGCAGCTGAAAAGGCACCGCAGAGATAGTCTCTGCCCTGAAGCCCCTGATCGAGCTCGGCGAAATGGCCCGCTAGAGCGGGTTCGGCCTCCCTCGCTTTCATTTCCTTCGCCTGCCAGCGCTCCAGATCATCCGGCTTCGGCTCCGTGCGGTGCATCAGGAAGCGCAAGGGGGCCAGCATGACCTCGTCGGCGAAGAGGTCGAGCAATCGGCATTGCGCCCGCTCGCGGGGCGACTTCGGATATAGCGCCGGGTCGGGATAGGCATCCTCGAGGTATTCGAGGATCACCGTCGAGTCGTAGAGGGCCAGATCCCGCTCAACCAGAACCGGGACCTGTCCCTTGGGATTGGCGGCGAGCACATCCGGGTGCCTGGGGCTGTAGCCGCGGGTCTGCGTGAAGGGGACCAGGATGCGCTCGAAGGCGAGCCCCTTCTCGTGAAGGGCGATCTCCACCTTGCGGGAGAAGAGGCTTAGAGGGCCTGAATAGAGCTTCATCCCGGGACCTTTCGCGTGCTCAACGGCCGAGAGAGGGCGGCAGGTGATCCTGCCAGGAAGCTTCGTTCAAGCCCTCCACGTCGGCTCGCGACAACCCGATATCGGCGAGCGCATAGTCATCGAGTTCGTACAAAACCTTGGAGGTCCTGCGCCGGTCGAGCCAGGCCTCGTACCGGAGCAGCAGGTTGAGCATTGTGTTCCTGTGTTCCCGGCGGGTGGCATGGAACCCAAGATTTGCTGTGGCATGTCCGATCGCCATGACGGTTCTCCTTCGATGGCGCTTCACTGGAGAGAAATGTGCTCCTGTGATAGGGTTGAAGCAAACGAGAAGTTCTTCACCTTTGCCCAAGCTATACTTGGGCAAAGCACCCATGGGTCCGCCATGTCCCGCCGCCGTCTTCCGCCGCTCAATGCCCTTCGGGCCTTCGAGGCCGCCGCCCGCCACCTGAATTTCGAGAAAGCCGGCGACGAGATCGCCGTGACGGCGAGCGCCGTAGGCCAGCAGGTGAAATCCTTGGAGGCTTGGCTCGGACGGCCTCTCTTCGTGCGCCAGCCGAGCCGGGGCATCGTGCTCACCCCCTTGGGCGAGCGCTATGCGGCTTCCATCACCGAGGTGCTCAACCGGCTCGACGAGGCGACGGCGCGGGCCCTGCGGCCGGAGGCTTCCAACGTTATTACCGTCAGCGCCATGCCGAGCCTCGCCTCGAACTGGCTCATCCCCCGGCTCGGCTCCTTTCGGGAGCATCATCCGGAACTGGATGTGCGTGTCTCGGTGTCAGGCCACCTCACCGACTTCGCCCGCGAGGACGTGGACATGGCAATCCGCTTCGGGCGCGGCAACTATCCGGGCCTGCGCACGGATCTCCTCATGGAAGAGTATTTCTTCGCCGTCTGCAGCGCCGCCTTGCTCAACAATCCGGAGCGGCCTTTGCGGGAGCCTGCCGATCTGCGGCATCACACGTTGATCTACGAGGCCGTCGACGGGGTGCCGGACTACACCACCTGGGACCGCTGGCTCGAGGCGGTGGGCGTTCAAGGCGTCGACACCTCGCGCAGTCCACGCTTCACCCACACCTATCTTTGCCTGCAGGCGGCCGCTTCCGGGCAGGGCGTGGCGCTCGCGACGAACGTGCTCATCGGCGATTACCTGAAAGCCGGCCGGCTTGTCCGGCCGTTCCCGCATCAGGTGAAAGGATCCTACCAGTATTATGTGGTCTGCCCCGAGGCGACGGCAGACCGACCGGCCCTTGCGGCCTTTCGAGCCTGGCTCCTGGACGAGGCGAGGGCGCAGGAGGCTGCGGCGGAGGCTTCCCGGCCGTAGGGGACATGCAAAACATCCCAGCGTCATTCCCGGCAGGAGCGCCAGCGCGGGGAGGGGGATCCATCGCGCCGAGCCTGAACGTGGATCCTCTTCCCGGTCCTGCGGATCGCCGGGGATGACACAGGTCACGCCTCCTGCAGCGCCCGCCGCACCTCGGCCTCGGCAAAGGCCGTCGCCTGCTTGCGATTGCCGTTGAAAGGAATCGGCTCGCCCCAGGTCACCACCACGTCGAGCGGGTGGCCTTGAACGAACAGCTTCAGGTGGGGGCTGAGATCCATGTCGCCGTACCAGGCGATGAAAGGGCGCTCGCGCCGGGTGACGGGCAGGCCGTTGCGGTGGGTGTAGGACACGGCGAGCGGCTGGAGGAACACATGCTCGACGCTGTCATGCATGAGGGCCGTCTGGGCCGCGCCCACCAGCGAGGAGCGGAACGGCAGGAGCCGGTTGCCGTCGCTCGTGGTGCCTTCGGCAAACAGCACGATCACCTCGCCTCTGACCAACCGGTGGGTCAGCGCATCGTTCACCTCCGCCATCGCCTTGCGACGCCCCCGGTCGATGAAGACCGAGCGCTGGAGCTTGGCCATGGGCCCGACCACCGGCCAGCCCTCGATCTCGGATTTGGCGATGAAGGAGAGGGGATGCAGCGAGCCGATCACCGGAATGTCGAGCCAGGACACGTGATTGGACAGGACGATCGTCGGCGCATCGCCAGGCGGCGTCCCCTGCTCGATCACCCGCACGTTGAAGATCTTGAGAAGCGCCCTGTGAAACCACATCGGCACGGCATGCAGGATCGACCAGCCGAAACGCAGGGCCAGCATCTGCAACGGCACGAGCACAAGGCTGCACAGGCCGAGCAGGCACAGTCTGAAGAGAACGCCGGGTCTGGTCACTCGCCGTCCTTGTTCAGGGGCACCGCGTAGAGTTCGAGCCGGTGATAGACGACCCTGTAGCCGAGGCGGCGGGCGATCTCGTTCTGCAACGCCTCGATCTCCTCGGAGCGGAACTCGATCACGTCGCCCGTCTCCAGGTTGATGAGGTGGTCGTGATGTTCGCGGGCCGCCTGCTCGTAGCGGGAGCGGCCGTCTCGAAAATCGAGCCGCTCCAGAATGCCTTCGGTCTCGAACAGCTTCACGGTCCGGTAGACGGTGGAGAGCGAAATGCGGTCGTCCACCTCCGCCGCGCGCCGATGCAATTCCACCACGTCGGGATGGTCCTCGGCCGCATCCAGGATCTGCGCGATGATCCGGCGCTGGCCCGTCATGCGCAGGCCCTTGTCGCGGCAGGCGCGCTCGATGGCGTCCGACCGGCGCGATTTGGCGGATATGCTGTTCCGAATGGCCAAGATTCACTCTTCTCCCTGCGGAGGCTTATAAGCGACGCGCCGGATGCGGGCTATAGGCTCAAAGCCATGGTAAGGGCCGAAACCCGCGTTCCATCGGCTTTCTGGTAGTAGCCTTCCCGCCGACCGGTTTCGCGAAAGCCCAAGCGGCGGTAGAGGGCAAGGGCCGGTTCGTTTCCCTCCTCCACCTCCAAGAGCACCCGGCTGACGCCCCGGCGAGAGAGGGCGTCGAGGTGATGGGCGAGAAGCGGGCGCGCATGGCCCTTTCCGCGGGCATCCGGCGCGATGGCAACCGTGAGGATCTCCGCCTCGTCCAGAACGGTCCGCGACAGGACGAAGCCTGAGGGTTTTCCGGAGCGTCCCAGGAAGAGCCCGTCGGCGATGACCCCGCGCTCCGCCATCAGGCGCTCGAAGTCTAGCGTGCTCCAGGGCCGCGCGAAGGCCGAGGCATGGATGGCGGCGAGACGCGGGGCGGCCTCGGTTCCCAGAGGCTCGATATGCGGGGCAGGGGGATTGAGGAACCGGTCGAGAATGCTCATTGCCGCGCGATTCTGGCCCCATCCTGCGGCTTGGCGTCGGGTTCGCGCAGGTAAAGCGGCTTCGGCAAGGCCTGATTCGGGTCGGCGAGGGCTCCCAAGCGTGCCACCCAGGCGATGTCAGGGTGGGACGAGGCATCGCTGATAAGGGCCTCGACGCCTTGGGCGCGGGCCTCTGCCGCCAGAAGCGGTGCTGCGGATCCCGCAATCATGATCGGACCGGAACCGAGAAGCCGGATCGCATCACGGTAAGTCATCAGTCCCGGAGAAATGATGGTGCGCCCCCCCGGGGCGATGGCCTGGATATAGATGTGGCCGTGCTTGGCATCGATGGCGGCGGTGAAGAGCCCGCGCCTCTCGCCCACCATCAGCGGTGCCAGAAAAGCCGAAAGCGTCGCAACCCCGACGACGGGGATACCGGCCGCAAGACCGATGCCCCGGGCGGCGCTGATGCCGACCCGCAGGCCCGTATAGCTGCCGGGACCGACCGTAACCGCAACCCGGTCCAGGCTCTCGAAGCCGCCGTCGACCTGCGCGGACAGCCGGTCGAGGAGCGGCATCAGGGCCTCCGCGTGGCCACGCTCCATGGGAATGGTCTCGGCCGCCAGCGGCAGGGGCTCCCCCGCCTGGACGATGCAGGCCGAGCAGGCGCCAAGGGCGGTATCGATGGCAAGGACGCGCAACATCTGTCTCCATGAGGTCGTCGCGTCTCTTTAGAGCATGAAGCGGACAGGTGGGAACCCGGAATCGATGGCATCGGGCGAGCGCAATGCCTCGGCGAAACCCGCATTTGGTGGAAGCGGATCGATCAGGACGCCGTTGAGAGGGATTGTGAAAAATAAAAAGCGCGGCGAAAAGGCCGCGCTTTAATAACCCAGGTTGTTACCGCTGAAGCGATCGAGGCGCTTAGACCGCCTGCACCTCGCGCACGTCCGGCAGGAAGTGGCGCAGCAGGTTCTGGATCCCGTGCCTCAGGGTTGCGGTCGAGGACGGGCAGCCCGAGCAGGCGCCCTTCATGACCAGATAAACGGTGCCATCCTTGAAGCCGCGGAAGGTGATGTCGCCGCCGTCGCCCGCCACTGCCGGGCGGATGCGGGTTTCGAGCAGCTCCTTGATGGTTTCCACCGTGGAGGCGTCCTGCGGGTCGAAGAACTCCTCACCATCCTCCTCCGTTGCGCCGTAGCCGTTGGCGAAGAGCGGCGCGCCGGTCATGAAGTGCTCCATGATCGCGCCCAGGATGGCAGGCTTCAGGTGCTGCCACTCGCCGTCAGCCTTGGTGACGGTGACGAAGTCGTAGCCGAAGAACACTCCGGTCACGCCCGGCACGGCAAAGAGGCGCTCGGCAAGGGGCGAAACCTCGCCGCTTTCGGGGGTCTTGGCCTCGAACGTGCCCTCCGGCATGACCACGCGGCCGGGGAGGAACTTCAAGGTGGCGGGATTCGGGGTCGCTTCGGTCTGAATAAACATCGCTTTTCGTCCTCTGCGCCGGTTCAAGGCCGGCCGAGTGTTGGTGTTAGAATCGTTCTAACAGGTTCCAGGCTCAATGTGGATCGGATCGGGGCAGATTCCAAGGGCATCGACCATCACAGTGCGAACCGGAACGCCTGCCGGCAAAGGGCGATGAAATCATCCCGGGCAGGCCAGGGGTCGCTCTTTGGATTGATATAAAGAGACAGGGCCATATCCGGCAGAGCCGGCAGGCCGAGGCCGGCTCTCACATCCGCCAGCCCCGGCCCGAGAAGAAGCCTGGTTCTCACGGTGACTCCCAGCCCAACCGCAACGGCCGATTTGAGCCCGGTCAGGCTTGGGCTCGTCAGCGCCATCCGGTACGGGCGGCCTGCGGCGGCGAGAGCATCGATGGCAGCAGACCGGAACGAGCAGGGCGCATCGAACAACACCAGGGGCACTGTGCGATCAACGGGAAGGTTCATGCCGTCCTGGCCGATCCATACCATGGGCATCTCTGCCAATGGAGCGCGGTTCAGCGGATCGTCGCGCCGAATCGCAATGGCTGCATCGATTTCCCCGGTTTTGACCGCCTCGATCAAGCTCGTCGAACGGTCGATCCGCAGGGTCAGCTCCACCTCGGGGCGCTCCAGTGAAAAGCGGCGCAGCACCTCGGGCAGGACAGCGTCCGCCAGATCCTGGGTGGCTCCGAAACGCAACGGCTTGGCTTCAACGCCTGCCCGAAAGGCCAGCACAGCCTCATCGTTGATCTGTACAAGGCGCCGTGCAAAGCCGAGCAGCCGCTCCCCGGCGAGGGTCAGCCCGACCTCCCGGTTGCTGCGGCGGAGAAGCTGAGTGCCGAGATCCTCTTCAAGGCGCTGGATCTGGAGGGTGACGGCGGAAGGCGAACGTCCGATGATTGCGGAGGCTTGAGCAAAGCTCCGACCCTCTGCGATCAGCAGGAACGAGCGCAGCACGCCGATATCGATGTTGCGGATGAGCATGAATTGAGAATTGCTCAATACTCAGTTCAGGTAAATCAATTTTTCTAAATTACCTTTCAGTCGTAGCCTGAGATCGTCACCAAGGAGAGATCCCATGCCTATCCTCAATCTGAAAGTGTCCGCCGCTCCCTCCCCTGAACTGTCCCAGAAGCTTGCTGGAGGCCTTGTGGAGGTCACGGCCCGGATCCTGCGCAAGCGCCCGGAGATAACGGCGGTTGCCATTGACTACACGTCTCCCGAGCATTGGATCGTCGGCGGACAAAGCCTCGCCCAACAGGGAAAGGCGAGCTTCTGGCTCGATATCAAGGTGGTCGACGGCACGAACACAAAGGACGAGAAGGCTCAATATCTGGCGGAGGTCTTTACCCTGATGGGCTCTCTCCTCGGTGGAGAGCTCCATCAAGAGAGCTATGTGCTCGTCCACGAGGTGCCTGCCGATGCTTACGGCTTTGGCGGCCTCACTCAGGAATACCGTTATGTCGAGGGCAAGCTCGGTTCGCGACTTGCTGCCTGACGCACTCACCCCGCGAGCGCGTCGATCTCCTCGTCCGTCAGGCTGCCAGGCACGATGACGATGGGAACCGGGAAGGAAGCGGCGGCCCGGCCGCCGAGGGTTGAAACCAGGGGACCCGGCCCCTCCTTGCCGCTGCCGGCGGCCAGCACCAGGAAGGAGATGTCCTGATCCTCCTGGATGAGCTTCATGATCTCGTCCGCCCGGTTGCCGACCCGGATCACCTGTTCGGGCTCGACGCCGGCGGCGCTGCGGGCCTCGCGGGCGGCGGCATCGAGCTGCTTTTGGGCTTCCTCGCTCGCCTCCTCGATCATGGCTTCGCCGACGCCGAGCCATTCGAAATTATCGGGCGGATCAACGACCGCGAGCATCACGAGGCTCGCGCCGGTGCGGGCCGTTCGCCGCGAGGCGAAGTGAACCGCCCGGGCGCATTCCGGGGTCTTGTCGACCACCACCATAAATTTCGGCCGGTGACCCGATTCGTAGGATCGGCGCTTGCCGCTCACAGCACGCTCTCCTGCTTGAGCCCCGATGCTGCCCTGCCTTGGCGTTAAGGGCAAGCGGGGACTCCTTCCAGGAAGAGCATCTTTTCACGCAAGACCGTTTTCCGCTTTTGCGTTCGATGGCTTAGCGCGACCGCACGAAGCCCACGATGTCCTTGACCGCATCCATGGTCTCGGATGCAAGCGCGCGAGCCCGTGCGGAGCCGTCCGCGAGCACGGCGTCGATATGGCCGGGATCGTCCATGAGGCGGCGCATCTCGTCGGCGACCGGCGAGAGCTTCGTCACCGCCACGTCCACGAGGGAAGCCTTGAAGCCGGAGAACTGCGCGCCGCCATGCTGGCGCAGCACCTCGTCCGGAGTGGTGTCCATGAGCGCCGCATAGATGGCGACGAGGTTTTCCGCTTCGGGCCGGGCCTTCAGGCCGTCCACCTCGGAGGGCAGGGGCTCGGGATCGGTCTTCGCCTTGCGGACCTTCTGGGCGATGGTGTCGGCATCGTCCGTGAGGTTGATGCGCGAATAGTCGGACGGATCCGACTTCGACATCTTCTTCGAGCCGTCGCGCAGCGACATGACGCGGGTCGCCGGTCCATGGATCATGGGTTCGGTGAGCGGGAAGAACGCTTCGCCATGACCGTGGGCGGCAATCGACTCGGCCCAGTCGTTGTTGAACTTCTGGGCGATGTCGCGGGTCAGCTCCAGGTGCTGCTTCTGATCCTCGCCCACCGGCACGTGCGTTGCGCGATAGACCAGGATGTCGGCGGCCATCAGGTTCGGATAGGCGTAGAGGCCGACCGACGCATTCTCCCGGTCCTTGCCGGCCTTGTCCTTGAACTGGGTCATGCGGTTGAGCCAGCCGAGGCGGGCGACGCAGTTGAACACCCAGGCAAGCTCCGCGTGCTGGGGCACCTGGGACTGGTTGAAGACGATGTGGCGCTTGGGATCGATGCCGGCGGCCAGGAACGCGGCCGTGACCTCCCGGATCTGGCGGGTGAGATCGCCCGGGTTCTGCGGCACGGTGATGGCATGCATGTCCACGACGCAGTAGATGCAGTCGTGCGTCCCCTGCATGGCGACGAAGCGCTTGATGGCGCCGAGATAATTCCCGAGATGGAGGTTTCCGGTGGGCTGAACGCCCGAGAACACCAGCTCCTTGAACTGCGCCATCGTCTTGAACTCCCACACGGGTGCGTCACGCAGTTTTGGATGAACCGCAAACCGCCCCAAGCTGTCTTCTCATGGCATTTTCTCTCGACGGACCCCGGGTCGCTTCGCCGGAAAATGCTTCATTGCGGCGCGGGTTATGACAGGGCCGCGCCACGATGCAAGGGTTCTCACGTTTTTTTCGCCATCGCGGCCCAATCGTCGCGGGTCACGGCGCCGGTGGCCCAGGCGGCGAGCGCATAGAGCGAAAGCCCGCTGAAGCAAACAACGGCAAGGGAAAAGGCTCCCGCCACCGGGACGAGGCGTCCCACGCCCGCGAGCCCCAGGCTCATGACGAGCACCGCTGCCACGATCCGGGCGACGCGGGACGTGAGCCGCTTGTCGAGGGACCAGAGGCCGAGCCGGCGAAGCCCTACGACCACGGCGCCGGCGTGAGCCAGGCATCCGGCACTCACCCCGAGTGCGATCCCGGCTGGACCAAGAGGCCACGCCAGGACGAGAGCGGCGGCAATCGTCACGCCAAGCCCTACAGCCGCCGCCGCGACCGCGGCCCTCAAGGATCCGCGGGCGAAGAGCGCCTGGCTCAGCACCTTGGCGGCTGTCGCGAAGGGCAATCCTAGGCTCAATCCCATGAGAACCAGTGCTGTGCCCTCCGCATCGGAGGCTTCGAAGGCGCCCCGTTCGAACAGAGCCGCGCTGATGGGGCGGGCCAAAACCAACAGGGCGCCGCTTGCCGGAAGGGAGAGCAGCAGCGCCACTTCGAGGGCCCTGTTCTGCGCCGCCACAAGATCCCCTGTCTCGCCGGCCTGATGGCGGCGGGCGAGTTCTGGCAGCAGCAGGCTCGATCCAAGGGCGGCCATCAGCCCGAGGGGCAGCTGCACCACCCGCTCGGCGTAGTAGAGCCAGGACACGCCGGACGGCCAGAACGAGGCGATCTGGGCGGCGGCCAGAAAGAAGAGCTGCACGGCACCGCTTGCAGCCAGCACAGGAAATCCCGCGAGCAGAAGGCCCTTCAGAACAGGAGACCAGCGGGGCCTGCCGAAGCAGACGAGCCGCTTTTTCCCGCTCCGGAGTGCCGCTGCGACAAGGGCGAGCTGAAGCAGGCCGGCAAAGCTCGAGGCGGCCGCGAGCCACGCGGCCTTTTGGGCGAGCGGAAGGGCGAAGGCGGTTTCCAGCACCACGAGTGCGAGGATCAGGCCGCCATTGACGGCGAGGGGCGCGAGCGCCGTCGCGGCAAAGCGCCCGCGCATGTTCAGAAGGGCCGCGCCGATGGAGGCAAGCGTCACGCACAGCACGATGGGGAAGGACAGGCGGGTATAAAGCGCCACGAGCGCCAGGGTCTCCCGGTCGTCATGGAGGCCGGGCGCCAGCAGCACGGCCAGAAGGCCTGCTCCGATTTCCACGACACCCGTTAGGGCAAGCAGGGCAAGCCCGAAGGCGCTCAGCACGTCTCCGGCCATCGCCGCAGCCCTGTCAGGCTCCAGTCGGCTCAAGCTGGGCACGAGAGCCGGATTGAGCCCGCCCTCGCCGACGATGCGGCGCACCAGGTTCGGCAGGCGGAAGGCGGCCAGAAACGCATCCGCCACGGGTCCTGCTCCGAGCGCCTGCGCGAACAGCATGTCCCGGACGAAGCCGAGAATGCGCGAGGCCACCGAGCCGAGGCCGACCAGAAGGGAGGAGCGGATGAGCGACATACCCTTTGGCCCTTAACCGGTCCGGAAGGGAAAGTCTAAGGCGTAGGGGGGGATCGACGGTGTCACCGTCATGCCGGGCTCGGCCCTTGCAAGCCGCTCCGGAGCCACAGTCGTGAGCTATCCTCTTGCCCGGGCGATGGCGTCGCGCTTCTGGTCCAGGCTCATGCCGCCGATATAGGCCTCCGTCCCGATCAGGAAGGACGGGGTCGCCACGAGCCCGAGATCGCTGCCGGTAGCGAAGGCGTCCTTCATCCAACCGGTGGTCCGGTCGCTGTCCGCAAGCTCGGTCATGCGCTGGCGGTCGCCGCCGAGGCGCTCGGCCTCGAGCAGCGCCCGCTCCCCATCTACCGTGCCGCGCAGGCCGAACAGGGCAAGGTGAAGGGGGAGGTAACGCTCGGGGCCGTAGAGCTGAAGATAGGCGAGGGCCGCCCGGGTGGCGGCGACGGATTGATTGCTGAGAACGGCGAAATTCACCAGCACATAGGACAGCTCGGGCTCTGCCTTGAGCAGCGGGGGCAGGCTCTCGGCCGAACGTTTGCACCAGGGGCAGTTGTAGTCGAAATACTCCACCATGATCACATCGCCATGCTTGTGGCCGAGACGCACGATGGAGGGCAGGTTCAGGGTGTTCTCGATCAGCTCCACCGGGATCAACTGCGGCTCCGGCGCAGATTGCGCAAAGGCGGGAGCCGTCGTGCCGGACAGGGCAAGACCGGCAAGAAGGGTGCGGCGGGACAGGATCATGGAAAGCGTCTCGGATGGGGGAAGGCTCCTCGTGCCGGTCGATCGTGGCGATGGCAAGGCCAAGGTTATGTTTCTCATGCCTTTGTGAAGGCGAGGCCGGTCCGGCGCCTGGGCCGAACCCGCATCAGCACGATCGGGAGCAGCCGTTACAGCATTGCGCTATTGCCCCGTTTCGCCGAAGATCACCGCAGAGAGGACAAGAACAGTGACGGAAGCACCTTTCACCGAACAGGAACTGGCCGTGGTCCGGCGCGCCTATGCCAAGCAGATGATGCTCGTCTCAGGAACGGCGGACGATTCGCGTCTTGAGCAGGCTTTCGCCGCCGTTCCGCGCGAGCGCTTCCTGGGAGCGCCACCCTGGCAGATATTCCGCCCGTCGAGAGGCTACGAGACGGTTGCCTCGCACGATCCGGCCGCGGTCTATCAGGATGTGCTGTTCGCCCTTGCGTCCCAGCGCGGCGTCAACAACGGCAGTCCTTCCCTCCACGCCCGGTGTCTGCAGGCCTTGTCCCTTCGCGAGGGCGAGCAGGTCGCGCATATCGGCGCCGGAACCGGTTACTACACGGCTCTCATCGCGCATCTCGTCGGCGAGCGGGGCCATGTCTTCGCGGTCGAATTCGATCCCGCTCTTGCCGAACTTGCCCGGGCCAACCTGGCCGATCGGCCCAATGTGACCGTCATCGCAGGCGATGGAGCCGAATGGCCGCGCGAGGCTGTGGATGCGGTTTATGTGAATTTCGCGATCGAGCGGCCCGCAGAAGCGTGGATCGACCAGCTACGCCCGGGCGGACGTCTGCTCTTCCCGCTCGGCGTTCCCTGGCCGAAGCCGAGTCCATGGGGCGGAACCCATGCGGCCCATGGTGCGGGCTTGTGCGTGACCCGCCAGGCGGCTGGCCTCTCGGTGCGCTGGCTTGGTCCCGCTTATTTCGTTTGTGCGGAAGGGCGGCAGTCACAGCCGGGGCCTGAGAGGGAGGCGCTGAGAGCCGCCTTCGAGCGTGGCGGCGTCGAGTTCGTGCGCAGCCTGGTCTGGCGGGAGAGCGCTGCGCCCGAACGATGCTGGTTTACCGGATCGGGCTGGGCCCTGTCCTATGACGCGGTGAGCGGATAGCTGTGCAGGGCAGCGTTCAGGCCCGCTCGCGAATCGACAGCACCTTCACGTCGTTCTTCAAGGCCCAGAGCACCAATCGCTCCTGGGGATCGACCTCAAGGTACATGTCGGCAGGTCCGCGGTCGAAATAGGCCGCGAAGATGCCATAGGAGCGGCCGCCATAGGTCGGCATGCTGGTGCGCTGGAGCATTCCGAACGCATTGCGCGCCTCTGCAAGCCAGAGGCCGAGGTTCGCGGAGGGAAAATGTCCCTGGAGCGGGGGCGCGAGCATCCGGTGCAGCGCGTCGGCGTCGGAGGCTTGATAGAGGGTCACCAGCCGGGTGGCGATCCCGAAGAGGGTGCCCCGTTCAAGCGCTTGGCCGAGGCTCGGAGCAAGAGCGCCGCCGCTCAAGGCCGCAATCCCTGTTCCGACTTGTCGCCGCGTGATCATGGGAGAGGATTCTCAATCCTCTTCGCCGGTCACGCCCGCGGCGTCCTGCGCCTTGAGCACGTCGGGGCGCGGCATCGAGATGATGTTGTAGCCCGAATCCACATAGTGGATTTCGCCTGTCACCCCGTTGGAGAGGTCGGAGAGCAGGTAGAGCGCCGAGCCGCCGATGTCTTCGATGCTCACCGTGCGCCGCAGGGGAGCATGGGCCTTCTGGTAGGTGAACATGAGGCGGGCATCGGAAATGCCGGCGCCTGCGAGCGTGCGCACGGGACCTGCCGAGATGGCGTTGCAGCGGATCCCTGCCGGCCCGAGATCGGAGGCGATGTAGCGCATGGAGGCTTCCAAGGCAGCCTTGGCCACGCCCATTACGTTGTAGTTCGGCATGACGCGGGTGGAGCCGCCATAGGTGAGGGTCAGGAGCGACCCGCCGTTCCTCATGCGCTTGGCCGCGCGCTGCGCGATCTCCGTGAAGGAGAAGCAGGAGATCACCATGGTGCGGGAGAAATTCTCGCGGGTGGTGACGTCCACATAGGAGCCCTTCAGCTGCGACTTGTCGGAGAAGCCGATGGCGTGGACCACGAAGTCGAGGCCGTCCCAGTGCTTGTCGAGGGTGTCGAACACGGCGTCGACGGAGGCGATGTCCTCCACGTCGCAGGGAACCACGAGGCTGGAGCCCAGCGACTGCGCCAGCGGGGCCACGCGCTTGCCCAGCGCTTCCCCCTGGTATGTAAAGGCGAGTTCCGCCCCGTGCTGCGCCAGGGTTTTGGCGATGCCCCAGGCAATGGAGTGATCATTCGCGACACCCATGATGAGGCCGCGCTTTCCTTGCATCAGACCGCTCATGTGGGTCCCCCTATGCATCGGCTCTACTGTGCGACGCGAATTGTTATGAAAGTGTGCATCGCGAGCCGGATTGGCAGTATGATCGAGCGACCCCATGCGAGGCTCCCTTGGAGTCGGGGCATCGCATGGGGTCGTCTCAGGTTTATGACCCTGTCTTACCCGTTATGGCGGCTGAAGACGAGTGTGGCATTGGTGCCGCCGAAGCCGAAGGAGTTCGACAGCACCGTGTCGATCCTCGCATCGTCGATGCGCTTGCGGACGATGTTCATGTCGGCGAATTCCGGATCGAGCTCCTCGATGTGGGCGCTCTCGCAGATGAAGCCGTTCTGCATCATCAGCAGCGAATAGATCGCCTCCTGCACGCCGGTGGCGCCCAGCGAGTGGCCCGTGAGCGATTTCGTTGCGGAGATCGGCGGGCACTTGTCGCCCGTGCCGAAGACCTGGCGGATCGCCTCGATTTCCTTCTGGTCGCCCACGGGGGTCGAGGTGGCGTGGGGATTGATGTAGTCGACAGGGTTGTGCACGTTTTGCAGGGCCATGCGCATGCAGCGGATCGCGCCCTCGCCAGACGGGGCCACCATGTCGTAGCCGTCCGAGGTCATGCCGTAGCCGACGATTTCGCCATAGATGCGCGCGCCGCGCGCCTTGGCGTGCTCCAGCTCCTCCAGCACGAGCACACCCGCGCCGCCGGCAATGACGAAGCCGTCGCGGTTGGCGTCATAGGCGCGG
>NZ_JAEQMY010000070.1 GCF_016743775.1 Microvirga aerilata
TAAAACAGGCTCTCCTGCATCACGAGACGCTCGCCCATCATGCCCCGGTCCTCCTGCTGAGAATGCCCGATCAGGGAATCACGATCCGCCGCTAATCACGAGGACTTTTTCAACGAAATCGGCACGAAGCGGAAGTAACTCGAATGTCTGCAAAGGCGCGGTTAGCGGACTATTCGCCTGACAATTCGTATTACACGCAGAGAAGCGGAGCTGTGCTTCGATGTTGGGGCCAGTGTTAGGGCCAAATCTGATGCTTCGAAGATTTCTTGAGGCATTCCAGAGATTTACCAGAGAGTTATGGCGGAGAGGGGGTCCGCCTTGGCTGTATCCAAGCACGTCCGAAATCATCCAAAAACCTAAGCAAAGCAAGGGATTCAGGAGTTTCAGTTGTCCAAGCCGGTCTGTTGAAATGCCGCTAGATCCACTTTATAGTGTGGGCTAAAATGTGGGGCATTTAAGTTAGGCGGACAGGGCATGAAGGGGAGGGGCAAGCATCCCGAGAAGGCGCTTACGGCCATGCAGGTGCGCAACCTCAACAAGCCGGGGCGCTATGCCGATGGTAATGGCCTCTACCTTGTTGTCGATCCTTCGGGGGCTAAGCGATGGCTCTTGCGGGTGGTTGTCCACGGCAAGCGGCGGGACATAGGACTGGGAGGGACGTCCCTCGTCTCGCTCAGCGAGGCTCGTGAGAAGGCGCTATCCTGCCGGAAGCTCGCCCGGGATGGCGGTGATCCTTTGGCCGAGAAGCGGAAGAAAAAGCGTGAAATCCCGACCTTCACCAAAGCTGCCGAGCAGGTCCACGCCGAGCACAAGGCGAGTTGGAAGAACAAGAAGCACGTAGATCAGTGGATCAATACCCTCAAGGAATACGTCTTTCCCCACTTTGGCGAGACCCCGGTCGATCAGGTCCAAACGCCTGACGTCCTGAAGGCTCTTGGCCCTATCTGGCTTACCAAGCCGGAAACGGCGCGGCGAGTGCGCCAGCGCATCAAAGCTGTGTTGGACTGGGCCAAGGCAGCCGGTTTCCGATCAGGTGAAAATCCGGTCGAGGGTGTCGAGAAGGGATTGCCGAAGCAGAATGGCCGCGACAGTCACCACGAGGCCATGTCCTACGGGCAGGTCCCAGCCTTCATCAAGAACCTTCGAGCCTCCGATGCTGGTGAGACCACACGGCTGGCCCTTGAGTTCCTGATCCTGACCGCCTCCCGAACTAGCGAAGTGCTGCAGGCCCGGTGGGGTGAATTCGACCTTGATCAAGCGCTGTGGACAGTCCCTGCCGAACGGATGAAGGCCAAGCGCATTCATCGTGTCCCGCTAAGTGATCGCTGCCTGGACATTCTGAAGCGAGTCAAAGTAATTGGAACTGGCAGCGGCTATGCCTTTCCGGGCCGGACTGCGGAAAGGCCACTGTCCAATATGGCATTTCTTATGATGCTGCGCCGGATGAACCTGAACGTGACAGCGCATGGCTTCCGGTCATCCTTCCGAGATTGGGCGGCAGAAACGACGAGCTTCCCGCGCGAGGTTGCGGAGATGGCACTGGCTCACACCATCGAGAACAAGGTCGAGGCTGCCTACCGGCGTGGCGATCTCATGGCCAAACGCCGTGGAATGATGAACGCCTGGGCTACCTATATCGTAGAGGAAAAAGAGGCAGATGCTGCGAGTTCATAGTCCCGAGATGAAGTTTCTGCTTTCCCAGAAGTATCCTGATTGGGCGAAAATCAAGAACGAATACAACCAGGCACGTGGGCGTGAAAGGTCTACGCTCTCAAAGGAGATTGAAAAGATCGACCTCTACCTCATGGGCTTAGAGGCGCTGCCGAAATACGTCTTGGAGCTCTTCTATCAAGAGGAGTTAAAGAAAGTAGATGTCGAAACGCGCAGATCTGTTGAGGAGCATGAGCGGTTTCTCAATTGCGAAGATGCCGACGCAAGACCTGATTTCAACCACTGGACGCGGCTTGACCGCTGGAACGCTGACGAGGCAGCAGCGCTGATGCTTGGGCGCGATCCGGTTACCGTTGCTAAGCGCCAAGCGGCCTTTCGCTCTAACCGCTTCAAGAAGGAGCTCAACAAATACAAAGACCTGATTGAGCGGGCCCAGCAGGTTAGGGCGCTCGCGGAGATGATGACGCCATCGGAACTGATGCACTGGGCAAGGGGCCGTAACCACCCATTCCCGACAGACCTGGAGGCGGCGATCCAAGGTAGCCCCGCACATTATCGCGCAAGTCTGGACGCTAACGCTCTCGGCGCTCAGATTGCGGTGCTGACTGACGAGAACAAGCGGCTTGCACAGGATCTGCGGAGGGAGAAGCTGCGCGACGACGGGCGTGAAAGCCTGCTCAAGCTCATCATTGGTTTGGCAGTCGGAGGTTATAAGTATGTTCCCGATGTTAAATACAACAAGGCGTTGGAGAAAATAAAGACCAGCCTCGAACTGCTCGGCCTAGAGATTGATGAAAAAACAATTCGGAAGTGTCTCAGTATGGCCTCCAAAACGCTGGATCCGAAGGTCAAAGAGCATCTGAAAACGGGAAGCTGATCGGGCAAATCGGGATGTGCCGTTTCCGGGAGGTGCCTTCCCCCACCTGCCCGCAATAAGTAACTACAACATCTCCGTCACATCAAAGACGGAGAAGAAACAGTGTCAAAAGCCAACTGCATCCCTGAGACAGGCCTCGTCCGCCTCGACCGCATCGTCGGCCCTAATGGGCTTGTGCCAGTCAGCAAAAGCTCCTGGTGGGCGGGCATAAAGACCGGACGATTCCCAAAGCCTGTCAAACTAGGTCCGCGCACCACTGCATGGCGGATCGAAGACATCCGCGTCCTCATTGAGCGGGGTGCGCCATGAGCACGCAATATTCCCTTAAGGAGAAATCTCTGTCCATCGCTCATGCTCCGCCTGCGCCCTCGGCGCATGCGGTCACTCCGCTGATGGAGAGGCTTCAATCGTGCCGAAACCGGTATCAGCTTGCTTGCGCTGGGTATCGCTCCGAGTTGAACGAGATCCGCGATCAGGCATTCCAGATCGGACTGCAGTTGCGCGACAATCCCGAAGCCTGGGCCTGGCTGATCGCGGATCCCTTCTGGCAAGGTCGCCGGGGTCACAAGCCAAGGCCCGAGCACCGGGC
Source organism: Microvirga aerilata (assembly GCF_016743775.1). GTDB lineage: Bacteria > Pseudomonadota > Alphaproteobacteria > Rhizobiales > Beijerinckiaceae > Microvirga > Microvirga aerilata. The sequence continues at coordinate 3,138 of NZ_JAEQMY010000070.1, forward strand.
CGACCCATTCCGATGGGTCCTCGCGTACGTGTTCCAGGCAGTGGATGAAAACGACCGGAAGCGGGTGAGCAAGGTGGCTGCTTCGCTCCGCGTCCGCGACCATGCGGAGACGGTGCGCCATCCCTTCGCGGCCAATGCGGCTTGTTCCCGGGAGGGATACGAACCTGCGACATCCATGGAGACAACCCGCCGCGAGGACGAGCACGCCTCCCTTCTCGGGGCCAAAGTGCTGGGCAGACGTGCGTCGCATCCGGAGAGCGCGCAAAGATCTGCCGAACCGCAACCCCGCACTCTGCTTCTGGAACTCACGGCAAAGCAATGGGACGTCCTAAGCACTTACCGCTGTGGGAGCACCTTCTTGCTCGTTCTCCATCAGGGCGGGTCGGAGGATCGCGTTAGGTTCAACGTCGCAAGCGCCAAACTTTACCGGGTCACAAAACCTAGCCCAGCATTGCGGCGATAAGGAATAACTTGCCCGGCGGTTGCGCAACCGCTGGGCAAAAACGGTCGGCCGCTTCGATCATCTTGTTGCAGCACATCCGGCCTACCACACGTGCGGTCCATCGCGACAGTCGCTGAGTGGATGAGTTTGCGCATGCGCTAGTGCGTCCGAACCGATTTAAAACCCGCTCACTTCGTGTTCGCCTTGATCCTTCACAGCATTCGAGACACGTCGAACTGCACACTATGTTAATAGCATTAATACGATTTCACATCGATTTAGCAGCTTACGAGCTCACTCAACGAGTAAATTCGATCATCGCCCAAAGTGTAAAGTGTATGCGTGCTTGCCGAATATGGTGAGCTTCGTTGGAAAAGCCATAGGAACCGATCAAATGATGGACCGAAACGTGCATGTAGCCGATAGTGCTAGGAAACTGCATAGGCTGAAAACAGTAAGAGGATCAGCTAGCAAGCGCTGCTCAAATTTGGATAGCAGAACAAATACTGGGATTCCGCGTAAACGTAAGCCGGTTGCTATACCATCCAATCATGAGCAGCTCGAAAAGCTTGAACGTGCTGCTCGCTTCATGACCAAGCGTCGGTGTGATGTGTCTGAGCGAGAGCGCCGTCGCGTTGAAGAAAGATGGCTTGATGGTCTTGGGTACCGTGAACGAAAGTATCTTCACGCGCTGAACCCGTGGGCAGGTGAAATCTGGGCATCTCTCCTCAAATCAGGCTATGAGCAATATCAGGATGATGATCCGCACTTCGCCGTCACGATCCTTGATAACGGCTGGGACCTCTTGATCAACGACTTCACCTATTGTGAACCAAGGGATCTAAAGTGTATCATCCAACAAATGCGCAAGCAGCTTCAGGCCGCCTTCCGCAACGCATCATACTTGTTCATGATTGACGTTTCGGTTGAGCGACAAGCACGAGTCCATAGAAATCAGCGACGCTTCTGCCTTCATCTGCACGGTATCGTCTGGCTTGACCGACGAAAGCTGCGAAGGGCCAAGCGGTATTTTGCTGGCGGCCACTACAAAGCACCGGCGCTTAGAACAAAGCAGATGTATGACCCTGAAGGTTGGCTCAAGTACGCCAGCCGGGATCCGCGCCTCGGCAACCATTGGTACCGTGCGCAGCTGGATTTCGAGGAACGCTACAACCGCTACAATGAGCATCTCTACAGCGGCCAGCGTCAGCATCTTCTACGCTTGTTTCGCAATGTCACAAAGCCCGACTTGTGCATCGCTTCGGGTATTGGACGGAAGATAAAGCTCTACGCGCTTCGAGCAGCGAAAGACTGCAGCTATCGGCTGCCGGAGCGTGAATCCGATTGGTCGGTAGAATTTCCCGATCACAGGCTCCGGTCCAGGCCCTTAGAAGAACCGGAACCCGATCCGTATTATTTTGACGACTGAAGCGGGGCCAACGCCGCGTCGCTGTAAGATGGTTGAACTAAGGGCTGGTACCGCCTGATTAAAATAGGTCATGAACGGCTAATCGGGCGCTTCTAGCTTCTATTCAAGGGACGCCGGCAGCCAATCCCGTTTGTGTAAAGTATTGTTGGCAGTGCAACTCCGACCAGATGACCGTCCCAAACTGCTGCCGTATGAGCACGCACCTGAGTCACTTTCTGTGGGAAGTTACCTTGCCGAGTGGCGGTCGTCGAGCCGGGTCCGATTGAGTGCCGAGCCGCCATGTGATGCAGCATCTGCCAAGCTGCATCACCATTCCCTTCATAAGTTCTAAAATGGAGAGCACCATGAAAGCAATCAGAAAACAGAAAGACTTCTACGAGTGGTTGACATGGTATATGCAGAACACGGGACCCACTCGCCTGTATCCAAAGCCCGTCGCCGACTTCGCTGAATTTCTTATCGTAGCAGCGAGAACCGGTTTAGATAAGATGTTTATCGACAAGCACTTCGGCGGGGGCGGCGGAGGATTGCAAACGCTGTTCAAACAGTTGTGCGAAGGCAAACAACAGGTCGAATGCAGAACACGCTTCGTTGACTGTGCCATCCTCATCTACGAAGAGACTTTTTATTATGACGTGGTCAGCGTAAGGCATGCCAACTGGTTGTGCGTACTGGGGCTCGAGCTTGAGGCAACACGCCCGTCCGTCCTGGATTGTTTTGGGCCAAAACGCCCGCCAGTCCGCGGGTATTTTCAAGAAACCCCTGATGATGGATCAGCCCAGTTCATAAGCACAAGAAAGTTTGAGCGTAAATTTGGGCTCAAGGTCGCTCTCCCGGATTGGGGCATTTAAGCATACTGCAGTGATGGCCAGAACAGGCAGGCGATCACCTCCTATGTGGAAGATGCTTTGACGATCATGACGAGTTCAGGAGGCTGGTGTCGGCCCGCTGGATAGCACACCTTAGGCCCACCGAAGATAATATATGGATCTAGGTAAGTTATGCTGGTCTGCCACCTGAAAAGTGATCCTCCCTGAGGTATGGCTTTTGAGCATCACACTGGCGTCGATATCGTGCATTTTTCGAAGTACACAAGCGTTCGGCGCATGTGATTCAGAAAGGTCCTTTTTGGCTTCAGTTTGCTAATACGGCCAAACAAAAGGAAGTTTGGCCGTATTAGCCTGCTCATGGGTCAGTAGTGGCGCTGCCAGTGCGATTTTTGGGATTTCTGGCTCATGTCAAATGATACTAGGCCCACTCGTGTGCCGTGAGACAGCGCCAGTACTGCTGGGCAAATGGTACCGGGCTGTTGAGTGTAAGCTAGTAGCGAATAGGATCGTACATAAGCGCAACCTGCTCCATCCTGCGGGCAAACTCGGCGTCTTCAGGGTAGTCGCGCCAGCGAAGAATATACGTTCGGTCGGTGACGTCTACTACTAAGGCTTCAAACCAGCCAATTTCGTCATCATCAATGGCAAGAACGAGGTCACCGGCCTTGATGCGGCCCCTGGACTTCGGCAGCGGGTGGCCTCGTCCATTGAACACCCGGTTCACCACCGTCTCGTGAAGTAGCTCAGTGGCGTCATGGGAAGCTTCCACGCTGTCATTACCTTCGAAGAGCCGCAGCAGTGCCTTAGGGCTGGGACCTAGAGTGCCGGTAAGTGAGACAGCGGCGACAGGCCGTAGCATGTGCGCTTGTCGGGCCAATCCTGCGCGGATGTGAGACCGGGGAACTGCGCAAGCGGCGAGGGGGCTCCTGCCAGGATCGGTAGGCAACGCTTCCATGTAGTGGGCTGCGCCGACTACTAAACCGCCTCCAAGGGCTGCGGAGGCGGAGGCGATGCCGTGCCGCTGCCAGTAGAGATCGCGGCCAGGCTGCTCAAAGTTGTGAATGGCAGTCAACGCGACATTCACGTTGCTTGCATCTATGAAGGTGGACCAGCGCCGCAAAAATGTTCGACGCTGCCTGTGCGATGGTGGGTCGACTGGGCATCCATCAGCGTCAGTGAGGTAGCGAATGGCTCGTAGAATGTCGGTGGATCCTCCCGCTTTAGCGCGAACGCCAAAGGCATCATAGCAGCTACACAGCAGTGCTTTGTTGCCGCTCTTTAGAGTAATAATGCGGGCTGGATTGTCGTAGTCCATTGCATAGCACCGCATGGGCGCCGTCTTCTTGCCATCAGTGTCAGCCTCGCTTGGGAAGACCTTCAGGCCGATGCCAGTGGGCTTACCTGCTCGCCATGCAACAGTGAGCTGGTCTCCCCGAAACTGGTCACTCGGCGGTTCGCAGTCAATGCCAACGACAAGTGCTATCCCAGGAAATGCCCGGTTTAGAGACCTGGAGACTTGGTTGCAGACCTGACCGATAAAGCTGGTGGTCAGAACGTGATCCCGCTCCTCAGCGTTTAAGAATCCTATTGATTGCTCAAGGCGAAAGTAGCCGCCGGGGAGGAGGAGGGCATCGACCGACCCCCACTTTGAACGCAAAGCCATGGCTTGAGCCATCGCTTTGAGCCATATAGCACGGTACTGGTTATCACGGACGAGTTCAGCTGGTCGGCCAAGTACGCTTGCCGACACGATGCGTGGCAATTTCGACATAATGTTTCATCCGAGTGGTTGAGCTGATTTGCCGAGCAGCAGTTTGTGGCTCATGCCAGTCGGCATACACATTATATCATGTGAAAACCTATGTGTAAAGTATATATTCCTATCCTGTGTGTACTTTATCACGCATAGTGACGAGGGATGAGACGTTTGCGCCGATCATCACACACCGGGACGGGACGGAGGTGATCGCGATGACCAATGCATGGGATATGGGCTGGTGTCCTAGTTCCATGCCCAGGATATGGCACGCGTGTAGCAGGGAGCGGAGGCGCTGGAGAGCGGTATAGTGGGGGTGAACACGCCGGCTTTGCTCGACGAGATGGCGCCGTTTGGGGGTGTGGAGCAGCGGGGTCTGGGCCGAGAGGGCTCTAAATATCGCCTCGAGGGATGCCTCAAGCTCAAATATATCGCTTTCGCAGGATTGTGAACCGACCGTGTGGGGTCAAAGCAACCGCCATGTGCCCTATGCATCATGGCTTTGGCCCGACGGACGCTGAGGAGTGGCTCGGGAGCAGCCCTCCATGGCAAGTGGCTGGACCTGAAGGATGAGGAGGCCTGCCGCCCGTCGGATCGTCGGCACGCCCCGGCTGGCGCTCTGGGAGCGACTCAACGCTGATCACTCACGGGCCGCAACCGTCTTTGCCGGGGCACGCTCGCGGGATCACGCGCTCGCCGACTTGCCAGGCCATGCGCCGGAGCCCAAACCGGGGAGCAGTGCAAGTCATGCGTCAAACGGGCGATGGGGAGCGCGTTACGCGGATCCTGCGCCGATCTGCACCGTCGGGTCCGCCGCGAGGGCGGCTGCCTGATCGGGTGCCCTGAGGTGATCGTCAGTTTGCTCCGCCATCCAGTTGTTTCGGGTGCGAGACTTTCGGGAAAATCATGACTTTATTCTAGCACAGCAATTAGAGACGTAGTATGTTATGGTTGCAGGATCATCTGAAGTACTGACCTGCAAGATTTCGTCAAGTATCCAGGGTGCTTGCTGGCTGGGCCGGAGCCACTATTCGGTCGAGCGTGTAAATCGTGTGCGGCCAGCGCTCGACGGGTGAGTGTCGAGCACTGAGCAAAGGGATACGTCGATCGCGCCGGCGATAGGACCGGCGCTCTGGCGCAGCCCGATTTCGGACGCAATGGCTTCGTTGTTCGCAAGACAGCGATTCGTCCGCCCGGTTGTGCTGAAAACAATGAAACGTCCGACACGGCGGTGAGACATGGCCGAACCATTCGTCGTTTCCGGGACGCTGACGTCCCCCCCCGATACCAATCTTCGAGGTATGCAAGTCCAAGTATTCGAACGCGACCTGCCGAGCCGCGAGCGGCAAGCGGGGCTCGCGCCGAAGATGCTCGGCGCCGCTACCGTCGAGGCGGATGGTCCCTCGGAGGGGCGTTTTGCGATCGAGTATTGGCCCGATCGGTTCGCCACTGGCGATGCCGTTGCGCGGCTGCACGGCGTCGGGCAGGTGAACGCTGATCTGAGCTTTCGTGTGTTCGATCCCACCGGCCGGGAGATGAAAATCCGCAATATTCGGGCCCTCGACCAGGATTTTCGCGCCGGCGACATTATCTTCAATGCTGCCGCGCGGATGCAAGTCACTATCTCCGTCGACCTCGGTGAGGAAAGGGAGAAATCGGAATTCGAGCGGCTGCTGGCCCTGGTCGCTCCAGTGATTGTGGATCTGCGCCTAGCCGAACTGACGGACGACGACACGATCTTCCTCGCAAACGAACTGGGGCTGCGGCCACAGGACAATCTCCACCGGCGCCTGGGGTGGCTCCGCTGGTGCGCCGCAGCGGGAGAAGAAGCAGGTCTGCCCATTCCGGCTTTCTACGGCTGGGCGCACGGCAATTTGCCTGAGCTGTGGGGTGCGCTGCGAGATTACGACGACCCGGCGCGACGCGCAGAACAGATCTCGGAGCTTCTCGACCGGCTCGCAGCAACGGACGACGACACGCTCGTCCTCGCCCTCGTCCGCGCTGTCGAGGGCCGGATCATCCCAGGAGAGCTGCGCGAACGCGCCGCGGCCATCGCGGGGGCCATCCGGCGGCGGGCGCTCGTCTCGGTGAACGCGCGCCTGCGCCTGGAACGTGCGTCCGGCCGAAGTCCGCTGGCGGGCTACGCGGTGACCACCTTCGACGTCGACGCTGCGGATCGCGACCTCGGCACCGATGTCACGGATGCGCTGGGGGAGTTTGAAGTCACGTGGTACGCGCCTGAAGCAGCATCCCAGGCCGAGCGCAAGCTGCGGTTCAGCGTGACGGGGCCGGGATTGAACGAGCCTGCCGAAACGACAATAGGCATCCCGGCAGATCCACAGGTGCCGGCTTCGCAGACCGTGACCACTGTCCCGATCCCGTTCCCTGGGCGGGAGGGCCTTTTGAGCCAGCTTCGCGACGGCGGATTCGCCGACCTGCCAACTGAGCTGTTGGACGATCTCGCGGCTAAGCACGGCATCCGCACTTTGGCCGATATTCGAAGACGGGGCGGCCTGGCACGGATCGCTAACCTTCGCAGTATGGACCCGGCTGTATCGGAGCGTCTCGATGCCTTGGCCGATCTCGAGCGCCTGTCCGACGATCCAAAGGAGATGACGGCGTTGCTCAATTGCAGGTTCAACAGCGTGGCGGCGATCGCCGACAAGCCGCGGACCGAATTCATACGGATCCTGAGGCAGAACCGGGGAGCAATTGGCGAGCGGCGCGCTGCGGAACTGCATGTGGCAGCGCAGGCACAGACCGATGTGTTGCGACAGATCTTTGCCGACATCGCGATCGATTTCAGCAAAGGACTGAAACCGTCGGTTGGTCTTTTGGCCGACGAGTACACTGCTCCATTTCCTCCGGAGGGCAGCAATGGCTGAGCTGCTTGGGCCACTCTGTGGCTGCCAGGACTGCGATACCGCTCTTAGTCCCCGCGCCTACCTAGCGGTACTCGCCAAGTACGTGCTCGACCACGTGCGCAATGACGGCGCGCCAATCGACCTGGCCTTTCTGGAAAGCCGCTTCGGACAGCCGTTTGCCTCCCTGCCGCTGGACTGTGACGCTTCTGAGCGGCGGGTGCGGCAGGTCCGCCTGGCGGTGGAAATCCTGCGGCGTGAGCTCGGCCCGCGCCCGTTGTCCGACGCGTTTCGCGAGGCTGCTCTCACGGCCGCCGAAGCGGATTATCGCATGGCCGCATACATGCGCCTGCTGACACAACTGGGCACCACCTATGAGGAGGTGCGGCGCGCTCGGTCCGCAAGCGACAACGAGCGCCACGCCGTGGCGGATCGGTTGGGCCTCATCCTGACGCCAAGCACCGTTGGACCGCGCGAAGACGAACTCGACCTTCTGCTGCTGGATCCGACATTGGCTGCATCCCACAAGCGATCCCTCACCGAAGCAAACTTGGAGCGCGTCTTCGGTCTCGCGGACACCCAGCGCGATCCGCTCTCGGAGGGGGTCAAGCTCGGGGATACACAAGAGCAGTTCACACGGTGGAACTTCGACGGCGTTGTCCTAGGCCGCAATACCGACGAGACGGGTTTGATCTACCTCGACCTGATCAAGTTCGCGTCGGACGGCTATGCGGTGCGCGCGTTCAGTGATTCTGGCCGCACCCGCCTCGTGGCGAGCGGCGAACGCGCGACCACAAGCGGACCAATCCGGCTGGTTCAGGAAGCCGGCAGCAGGCTGTCGGGCGTCGTTGAGATCGACTACACGGCTGATGATGCAGGGGTATCGCTGGCGGTCGTGGCGTCGGTGCAACGATGGCGGCTCCGTCATCTGCAGGCCAGATGGATGGTGGAAGATTGGCCGGATCCCTCTGCGGCCGCTGGCAAGCGCCTTCCCCCCCTCGTCGACCCGCAGGTGATCGGCTTGCCCGACCTGAAGTTCCCACGCGCGGGCGATCCCGCCTTCGATTTGTGGCTGGATCGGTTCAACTGGCTCGCCACACAGCGTGACGCCCTGAAGGCAACCCGGGAGGCCGGAGCAACTCCGCTGGCTGGCTTCGAGGCCATCGTGGCGCAGGCCCTCAGCCAACCCACGACGGCAGTGACGGTCGCCGGTCTCGACCAACTCCAGGCCAGGGAGAACAACGGCGAGCGGATCGAGCCGCGGTTGCTGGCGATGGGGCTCACGCCGGGAGCGTTTGCCTTTATGATGCCGTTGCTGAGGCTGGCGCGAAGTGGCTCCCCCATCGTCGATGCCGAATGGAATATCCTCTACGACACACTCCTGCTTGCGCGCAAAACACTGGAGTTCCCCGCATGGCGCACCGCTGAGCAGGCCAAGAAGCTCACCTTATCGCCGAGGTCATTCTCACTGGCCGACATGGCTGAAGCGCCCGAACCGGCGCGCAGCCTCGACGTGCCGTTCTGGCTTTCGACCCGTGACGCGCGTCGAGCGTGGACCGATGTGCTCCAAGCGCGCATCACCCAAGAGGAAACGGTCGCGTCCGCACTTGGAGGCGCAGTTGCCACCGTCGAGGAGACGACGCTCCCGGTCTTGCGCAACGCTCTCGTCGACGCCGCAGACATCGGGCACCTGTCCCGGTCGGAGCGGGTGAAGTGGCTGACCAAACACCTGTTGTGCGATTATGAGATGTCTGGAAGGATCGAAACGACACGGACGGCAAGGGCAATCGAGACGCTGCAGGAACTCCTATTCGGCCTGCGGACCGGCCAGCTGGCGCAGGATGTCGTGCCGGCCCATGCGCCATTGGAAGCCATCAGCGCTGTGGGCGGGGGCGTCGGACGGATCGACTTGATCGCACGGGGGGCGGACGATGTGCTCTGGCGCCGCGGTTGGGACGGCCAGTGGCGGGATTGGCAATCACTCGGGCTCCTCCCCGGATCCGGCCTCCTGTCCCGGCCGTCCAATCCGGTGGTCCTGGCCGGGAGCGGCGCGCGGCTCGACGTCGTCGTGCGAGGCGGGGACGACGTGCTGTGGCACCTCGTGTATGAGCACGGGTGGAGCGAGTGGCGGCGTGTCCATGACGACCTGCCGCTGGTCGGCAATCCGACAGCGGTTCGGCTCGGCCCTGACGCCTTCGACGTGTTCGCCTTGCGAAGGGGCGATCTCCACGTCATGCAGCGCCGCTTCGACAACGGCACGTGGACGCCCTGGGAATCCACCGGCGTTGTCTCGTCGCGCTCACCCGCTGCCACGTCCGGGGCGAGCGGGCGCGTCGACGTCTTTCTGGCACATCCTTCGCCTTCGTTGTTCAAACCACACCATCGCTGGCGGGACGGTGGCGCATGGCAGGAGGAGACGCTCGATTCCGTGCTGGCGGGCGACCCCGCGGCGGCGTCTCCCCAATCTGGCCGCCTCGAGCTGTTTCAAAACTACCTCGGCCATCTTCGTCGAAAGAGCTGGGATGGCGCAGCATGGAAACCCTGGGACGACCTTGATGCCGCCCTTGGCCCGGGTGCCCCGGTGCTGATAGGGACCCCGAGCGTCTACTCGGCGGCTCCCGATACGCTAGACGTATTCGCGTTGCGAAGCGACGCTACGGGGGTCAACGTGTGGCGACGCCGCTTCGGGGGCGGGGTGTGGACTGATTGGGAGAAGACCCCTGTCACCAGGATGACGCTCGAGGCGCCGGACTTTGAGACGGAGTGGCCGTGGATTGGCTCGTACGAAGCATATCGTTCGGCGACCTTTGCGAACGTCTACTGCGACAACTTGTTGTTGCCATCGCTTCTCAGCCGCCAGACACCCGCTTTTCAGAGACTCGTCAAGAACACCCGGTCACCCATGGGACTGAGCCGGTCGCAAACATGCGAGCAGGCGCTGGCCTACGCGTCCTACCTGCGCGACGTGTCCTTGCTTGACGTGGAAGCCAGCTGCCAGGTTTTGACGACGATCTCAAAAGGCCCGCCGTGCAAGACGGCGGCTCCGCTGACACGGAATCTCCTATACATGTTCGGTCGGACGAAGGAGGGGAGGGTTTACTGGTGCGCCACTGACCCGCAGGACCGTTCCGGCTTTGCCCAGTCATTCTGGGACGAGGTGCCGCTGGCTCCGGACGGCGGAAAGGCTGCGGCCGTGAAAGCGCAGAGGATCATCGGTGCGCTGCCGTGGCTCGATCGCAGCAAAGGACAGCATCACATTTATCTATTCCTGCTTGCTGAGCACCCGAGTGGAAAGAAACTCAGGCGGGCCCGCTTCGATCTCGATGCAGGGGCCTGGGAAGCCGATGTGGTCGACTTGGCCGACCTGCCGACCTATGTCGATCCTTCAACCAACCTTGAGAAGCCGAACCAACCAGAGTTCCTCACCATTCTGCCGGTGCAGTCGAATTCGGTCACGGAAGCACCACGCTTGGCCGTTCACGCCCACTTGACGACCTTCAACGCCTACATTCGGCCGCTCGCCAGGACGGGCGACGACTGGGAAAGCGGCCCAAAGGGATGGAGTAGCTTCCAGGTCACTCCCGTGTTCTGGGACAGTGGTTCGATGAGCCTGCAGCCGCAGCAGGTTGGTGCGGTGGAGGCGGCGCTCCGCATCGACGGCAGCGATAAGCTGCTCTATCGCTGGGCTGGGCAGGGCGGGAGTGCCCGGTACATCTGGGACCAATCCAGCAAGACCGCACATCACGTCTGTGACCCTCCATCCGTGTTCCGGGGCGTCCTGCCGGGTTCGTCGGACGCATTTTTCCTGTTTTATGACGAGGACGGTCAGACGATCTATCGCGAGATCCAGAAGGGCAATGTCCTCGGGCCCGCGTTCATCCCCAGCCCCAGGTTCAACCGACTGGCTCCGCACTCTGGATCGTTCTCGCCGAAGTTTTTCGTGGTGCAGAAAACCGGAGATTATCAGCCCACATTTGCTTATTATTGCCAAGCGGTTGGTGGAAAACTCGCCGGTACACGGAAGTTCCAGGTTATTCCGCTTCTGGACGGGGTCACCAGCATTCCGTGCGGCGGCTCCGTCGAGGCCCTGCAGGCTCGGCGGATCTCCATTCAGAAGGTTTACGAGCGCAACAAGGGTGTTTCCGCCTCGATCCTTCAATACCTGAGGGAGGGTTATCGCTTTGTCCCTCAGCAGCTCGGGCTTGCCTCGGAGGCGTCCGGCGAGTACGTCACGGCACTGGACTGGTTCAGCACCGTCTACGACTACAGGGCTCCGCAGGGCCAGCGCTACATCGACTACGGATTGACGATCGATGCAGGGCTTCCCGACTCCGGAGTCTACCAGCATGCGGAGGACTGGCTCCTCGATCCGCTGAACCCTCACTCGATCGCACTGACCCGGCGTCTTGCCTACACCCGGTTTGCCATCGCCTCGCTGATGCGCTGCATGAACAAGTTCGCCGACGCCGAATTCACGGCTGACAGCCCGGAGTCGCTGCCTCGAGCGCGGCTCCTGTACGCGTCCGTTTTGGAACTGGGCGACGTCCCGGAGATGAACCAGCAATCAGCGGTGTGCACGAACGTGATGGGGACTTTTGTCATTCAGCCTGGAGTGACGCTACCCCCAGCCGTGGCCGCTGCCTTGGGTGAGATCATCGAGGAATTCACGCAGGGGCCACTGAACGGCGCTCCTGGCGCGTGGATCGTCTTGGAAGACATCAAGACGCTGATTCAGAGCGGTCAAGATTGGTCGCTCGTCATACCAGAGGCCCTGGCGGTGCAGCAGAAGGCTCTCAAAGGCCTGCCGCCACCAGCCACCGCCGGCACGCTCCTTGCCGAGCATTCAGGGCTGATGGCGAGGAGATACAGCGGCCTGCTCGCCGATGCGGGCGTCGAGCGCATGGTGCGGAGGGTGGCCGACGTTGCCGTGGCTGAGGCCTCTGACTGGCTGGACCAGATCAAGGAAGCAAGTTGATGGGCGCTCCAGTCGAACCTCCCCTTTTCCAGTTTTGCATACCCGCCAACCCGACCATCGCGACCCTGCGCACCCACGCCGAGTTGAACCTTCACAAGCTTCGGTCCGGCCTCAACATCGCTGGCATGCAACGCGAGGTGCCAGCCTACGCGGCAGCGACCGATGCGGTGACGGGAATGCCCGTTGCCGCGAACGGGCAGATCACCGTTCCAGGCAGACGAAGGCTCCAGCCCTCACTTTACCGCTCCTCGGTACTCGCCGCACGTGTCAAGGAACTTGCCCAGCTGGCAGAGCAACTCGAGGCTGTGTCCCGCGTGCTCCTCCAGCAGCGCAATGAGGCCGCTTACACGTTACACAAAGCGCGCCAAGACCTGACGCTGACACAGGCGCACGTCCGCCTGCAGAACCTCCGTCTCACGCAGGCAAACAACAGTGTCAAACTGGCCGAGTTGCAGGAGCAGCGCGCCGACATTCAGAGAAGGACCTATCAGGAATGGATCAGCCGCGGGCTCAACGAGTACGAGCGGCTCATGATTGACAAATACAATACTGCCGCGAAAGCCAAGCGACACATCGCGCAAGCGAATGCGGCCGCCCAGACCGCACAAGCGGTGACCACGGCTGCCACGGCGAGCGTGAATGCCGGTGCTGCGGCGCTCGGCGCAACCGCGGTGGCTGCGGCGGCTTTCGCTGGCGCATTGCACAACGCGACGCTGGCCAATGCCGAACTCGACATTTCCGTGGCCTCACTGGATGCAACCCACGCGCGTCGGGTCGATGAGTGGACGCTGCAGAGTGCGATTGCAGCGCAGGATGCCCAGATTGGACGCCAGCAGGTGCTGCTAGCGCAGGATCAGGTCAGAATCGTCGAGCAGGAAAAGACGATCGTCGAAATCCAGGCCGCTCAGGCGCGAGACACCGTGGAGTTCATCGCCAACCAGGGCGTCTTCGAGCTATCGGACAGGATGTTCGAGATTATGCTTGAACCTCGCCGCACCATTCTGGAGCAGGCGACTGCTGTCCTGCACCTCTATTTCAACCAGCTCGCATTCGAACGGCAGGAGACGCCACCCGTCACGATCCAGAACGACTATTGGAGCTCCCCCCGAAGCAATCCGCTTGCGACCTCGCCCGACACCAGCGACGATCTCATGGGCCTGACGGGATCGGCGCGCCTCCTGGCCGACCTCTATCAGCTCGAGCAGTACGCGTTCCTAACTAATAAGCGGAAGCTGCCGATTACGAAAACCGTCTCGCTGGCGCAGCTGATGCCAGCTGAATTCCAGCAGTTCCGGGAAACCGGAGTGATCAGGTTCAACACCCCGCTCGAGCTGTTCGACCGCGACTTTCCCGGTCACTACCTGCGCCTGATCCAGGGCATCCGGACCTCAGTCATCGCACTGGTTCCGCCGATTGATGGCATTCACGCAACGCTGGCCAGCACGGGCATCTCCCGCGTCGTGATCGGGCCGGACGTGTTCCAAACGGTAACGATCCGGCGTGATCCGGAAATCGTCGCCCTGAGTGCCCCGATCGGCAGTACGGGCGCGTTCGAGTTGAGCGACCAATCGGGGATGTCGCCTCCGTTCGCCGGGAACGGTGTGGACTGTGCCCTGGAGTTCCGGATGCTGAAAGCGTCGAACCGGCTCGATTTTCTTACATGCATGGATGTTCTCGTCACGTACGAGTATCTCTCCCTTCCCGACACGGATTATGCGCAGCAAGTGATCCGCCGCCTCGGCACCACCCTCAGGGCTGAGGTCGGTTTCAGTCTTCGCAACCACTTCCCGGATGCTTGGTACGACCTGCACAATGCCGAGCTCCTTGCCGAGCCGGAGCGCATGGTTGTCCAGCTCCGCATCGATCGCAGGCATTTCGACCCGAACCTGGACCGCATTCGCATCGAGCACGTGCGTCTCAGCTTTGACATCCGTGGAGGTGCGAAGGAAGAGGTGAGGGTGGCCTCCCTGAAGCTGATTGACGAGGAGGACAACGAAACCGTAGGACTTTCCGCAATGAGCATCGATCGTACGATCGACACGCGGAGAGGGAATGGTGCCGCTTGGGCGCCGCTGACCGGAGGTGGAGCCGGGAGCGGTGGCATTGCCCCGTTTGGGGTCTGGGAGCTCAGCCTGCGGAACGGCAACGCCGCGGAGGCGCGGCGCCTGAAGGATCTGTTCGACAAGGATCTCATGGAAGACATTTCACTCGTGATCGGGTACGCGGCGGACACGTCGGCGTTTCCGGCTTGAGGTCGCGCTGATCAGAATTGCCGATTGGGTTGGGGGAGACCACCCGTGGGTGCTGGCGGGGATGGCCAGACCGAGCCGGCCTCGAGGCCGGCGTAGCGCTTCGTTGCTCAAGAGACTTCAGTCGAATGCGATCGCGCTGATCCTCCCACGCTCGCGCCGAACCCGCACTTCTCCTGAGCTGTGGCGAGTCCCCTGTTTCGGGGCCTGCCCAGGTCCCGGCTCGGCCCCCCAGCGCCTTCGGAGATGCGCGCCAAGCCTGTGCCGGACTTGGCTTGTCTGTCGACGGGATGGAGCGGACATCGGCTGTACGCTCCTATTCTTGCACCCAGTCATCTGCGGCGCCTTCAGGTCAAGTGAGCTGCTCGATCAACCCTGCCTCAATGAGCCAGTCCGGCCCGCTGCAATCAACAATGTTAGCAGAGCTCCCGCCGATGCAGAAACCTCCGGCTGGCTCACAAGGCAATGCTTTCTGGACAATGGGCTGGAGTGCTCCACCAGAGGATCCAAGCCCCACATTGGTGCCCCCCCCGTTACGGCGAGCGTCGGCGAACGGTGAGCCACGGCGCTGATTTCCCGTCTGACTCGACAGAGCACCGGACCGAAAATTCGGATCCTGGGCCTTCGGGCTGGTGCGACCTGTGATTCATGTGTGGACGGCCCCTGTTGGGCAAGGGGAAAGTTGAGCGCGATTTGCTGGTGAGGTCAGGTTCATTCATGTGTTCGGCCTGTTCGCGCGGCGCGACAGGCCGCTGGCCATGATGATGTCGGTGGATCGGGTCCTCATCACTGTACCGCGCTGCAAGGCGCGCTGAATCACCCAGGTTGTCCCAATCCCCGGCTTGACCGGATCAGCATCACACGCTCGTTCTCTCCTGCCCAAACTGGTTAAGCGCGCTGCCTTAAGCAGCCGCTGTAGCGCGGTAGGTCTCACCCCGTACCATCACGGCCCAGGCAACCCGCGCAATCTTGTTGGCGAGCGCAACGGTGACCAGTCTCGCCGGCTTGCGCTCCCGCAGCCGGTCCGCCCAACGGCTGACCGTGGTCGCTTGGCGCTTTGTATAGCGCAGAACAGCCGTCGCCCCCACGACTAGGAGGTGGCGCAGGTAGCGGTCACCCATCTTCGAGATCGCACCCAGCCGCTCCTTGCCGCCGGAGGAATGCTGCTTGGGCACCAGCCCGAGCCAGGCCGAGAACTGTCGGCCCGCTCGAAACGCACGCGCGTCGTTGACGGTCGCGGCCAGGGCGGTGGCGGTGATGAAGCCGATGCCGGGGATCGTCTCCAGACGCTGGCACACGGCATTGACCCGGTGCCATTTCATCAGCTCAATCTCGATCTTCCGGATCTGCTGGCTCAAGCCTGAGATCAGGTTGGCTATCAGCAGCAACGTCTGCCGGGCGAGTTCCGGCAGCCCGTCTGCGCCCTTGTCGAGCAAGTCGACCAGCTGCTGAACATGGGGGCGGCCCTTGGGTGCGATGATCCCATACTCCGCCAGATGGGCCCGCAAGGCGCTCACCTGCGCCGTCCGCTGGCGGACCAACAACTGGCGAGCACGGTGCAACATTAGCACGCTTTGCGCGTCCGGTGATTTGACTGGTACGAACCGCATGGTGGGTCGTGTGACCGCTTCGCAGATTGCCTCGGCATCAGCGGCGTCATTCTTGTTCCGTTTGACATAGGCCTTCACATAAGCGGGTGGCATCAGTCGCACCTGATGGCCGAGAGCCTGAAGCTGTCGCGCCCAGTGATGCGCCGTCGCACAGGCTTCGATGCCGATCAGGCACGGCTCAAGCCTCCTGAACAGCGGCAGAAGCTGATCGCGCCGCACCTTGCGGCGCAGGACCACTTGCCCCTGCCCATTGACCCCGTGAACCTGGAAAACGTTCTTGGCGATGTCGAGGCCGATCGTGGTAATCTGCATTTGGACGGCCCCTTTCCCTTGATGGTCATTGACAGCACCATCCTGGCACATCGCGATGCCGTTGGGTCAGGGGCCCCGTCCACCCCATCAGTCTCTAGAGCGGGAGGTGGATAATAGGTCACCGCTATTCTCTCGATCTTCGGGTGCGCGTCGCCAACTTTGTCGAGGCAGGCCATTCCTGCCGGGCGGCAGCAGGGAACTTTGCCTTCAGCGAGAGCTTTGCCATCAAGCTGGTGCGGCGCACGCGGGACACCGGCTCGCGGGCGCCAGCCCGTCAGGGCCGTCCACCGGGACGCGGCAAGCTGGTGCCCTATGAGGCTTTCCTGATCCAGACCGTCGAGGCAAGGCCTACCATCACCATGCCCGAACTCGCAGCCCGCTTGCTGGACGAGCACGGGGTGGTGGCTGCCCCCGCAATACTCTCGCGCTTCCTGTGTCGGCGCGGCTTCACGTATAAAAAACACCTGATGGCGGCCGAGTGCGCGCGCCGACGTGCGAAATGAGCGCCGCGTCTGGCACGCCCAACGTCAGCCGCGCATGCGCGACCCGCCGCACCGGCTGGTGTTCCTGGACGAGACGTACGTCAACACCAAGATGACGCGCCTGCACGGGCGCTCGCGCAAAGGCCAGCGGCTGCGCATGAGCGCACCCTTCGGGCACTGGAGAACCCATCCCTTTGTGGCTTGGCGGCGCTGCAATTGACCACTGCGCAGAACCTAAGACGGCTCGCCAAGCTCCGAACCATACCTGCCTGTGCTGAGATTGGGGAATGACGTTCCCTCGTTCATCATGCCGATCCCGGCTCCGGAGCCGGGACACCGGGCGAACCACTAAGAGTCGGTCCGAGCGATTCATGAGCTTTGACAAAGCCTTGCGATCCTGCGGGTCATGAGCCGGATCATGGCGA
>NZ_JAEQMY010000071.1 GCF_016743775.1 Microvirga aerilata
CTCGCTTCGCAGCACCGCCGGGTAGCAGCGGTTGCTGGGCCTGCCGCGCCGGCGCGACACCAAGGCCGCCGGACCGCTGGCCTGCTAGACCTTGAGCAATCGGAACACCTGGCGCCGTGTGATCCGCAGCAACTGAGCGGCCTCGCGCACGGTAATCCGCTCCGCCACGACGTCCCGCAGAATGTGAACCCGATCGATCTCCGGCTGGCTCATCCCGATCACCGTCATCAGACCCAATCTCCCCAGCACCATCACCCAGGGAGAGTGACATTTGTAACGGGGAGAGGAGTGACCTTTCTAACGGGGCTCTACAGCCCAAGCAGCGCCCGACCCTGATTATGGCTCCTAATCGTGACGTGGCCCTCGCGAAGGCTTATGAGTGGATTGATCTCCAGCGTTCATCTGACAAGAAGCCAGAATGCCCTATCGCCTGATCCAGCTCGCCCCGGCGCCTATGACCTCCTCCTGCATGATGCCGTCGTTGCCAGTGTGGTCAGGAATGGCTCGCGACCGCCGTACACCTGGACGGCCGAGCTGCTAGAGGATCTGCCGCGAAGCAGGAGACCTTTGCCGTTCCGGGAGATCGAGCATGACTTCCCGTCCCTGGATGAGCTGTGTGCCCGGCTTGGGTGCTAGACCGTGAGGACCAACAAACGTCATAACACGGCTCAAGGCTTGTGAGGATCTGCTCCGGCTACGCTGCGAGCGTTCAGATCCTATAGGGTAGCACTGAGGTCATTCCAGCACCCGTGCAGTTCGACAAGCTTACAGACATCGCCGCAGCCGCAGGGCAACTCCCCATGCGCCAGGCGCGGGGGTGCTCCGCGCAAAGACCCGAGTTCAGTTCACGCAACTTTCAGCAGTGTCGGTTACTCCTACTGGCTCACCAGAGAGCGTGAAGCCCCATGCTCTCGCCGAGACCTTCCAAGCACCCATGAGCCCTCCTCCTTCCGCTGTCACGGATTGCCCCTCCGTCGTCGACGGCGCTCCTGCACGAGCAAGTGCAAGGAGCGGTGCTCCTATCAAGGACGCGACCTTCGCCGCCATTGGCCTAGCTCTCCTGTCGACCGTGTTCTTCCCCATAGGCGATGTGGCCGCGAAGGTTCTGACAGGCACCCTGCCTGCCATCGAAGTCACCTGGCTGCGCTACGTCGTGTTCTGCCTGCTGGTCGTGCCGACGGTCTTCGTCGCCCGTAGCGCGAAGGCGATGCACACGCCGCGCCTGCGCCTGCAGATCATCCGGGCGCTGGCGGTGGCCGGCTCATCTGTCCTCTTCATCCTGGGGCTGGGTCACCTCCCGGTGGCCGAGGCAACAGCGATCAACTTCATCTCACCGATCTTTATCACCGCCCTTTCCATCCCGCTTCTTGGCGAGAAGGTAGGCATCCGGCGCTGGGCCGCAGCAGCGGTGGACTTTCTTGGCGTGATGCTCGTGGTCCAGCCCGGCGGCTCGGCCTTCCAGGTGGCCGCCCTGTTGCCGATCGGCGCGGCGCTTGCCTGGGCTGTGGCTGCCATCGCCACCCGCCTGATGAGCTCTGAACAGCCTGAGGCAACCTTGGCATGGTCGGCTGTGGTGGGTCTGATTGCCCTGACAGCCTTCGTGCCGTTCCACTGGCGCACACCCACCGCGGGGGAGATCGGCCTGGCCGTGCTGATGGGCACCTTCTCGACCATAGGCCACTGGCTCATCATCCTGGCCTACCGCAAGGCCGCAGCGTCCACCATCGCCCCGTTCTCTTACATCCAGCTACTGTTCGCCGGTCTGCTCGGCTTTGGCGTGTTCGGCACCGTGCCGGGAGCCATGACCCTCGTCGGCGGGCTCGTCATCGCAGCGAGCGGTTTGTACACGGCCCATCGGGAACGCATCAGGGCCAAGGAGGCGAGGCTTGCCGCTGCCTGAGTTGGACGCCCTTGAGCTGGGGTTCACGGCAGCGAAGGCTGTGATCGCGAGGTTTGATGCGACGGAACGGTCTGTTACAAGGGCGAGCCTGCCCTGAGGTCCGACGAAGAGCTCGGGAGGGCAGTACATCCGTGCCTGTCCCGGGGCTCGTCGACAGCTGTCGTTGATAGGCAGCTGAGGTGAGAGTGAGCTGATTGGCCGGCCGGTCAAGCCCTGTAGGAAGCGCCCCAGCTGAGGCGCTGTCTAAAACCTCGCCCAGGGCGCTGGTGTGCCAAGGGAATGGCGCACATCCTGAATGTAGGCTGCCGAGAGGAATCGACAATCCCGCACTCCAGTCATACGGCGGGCGTGGCTCAATGACATGAGCATGCGAAGAGCGGCAGCGTTCCCGCATCACATGACGTAATTTATTGGAATGACCAATACTCAGATCTTCTCCTTTCTGGTGATGCCCTTCCTGCTCGTCCTGACCTGCAGCATAGTGTTTTTCAGCAGTCGGGAAATTAAACCCCGGAAACCCGCAGACCCACCCGAGCCTGTGACCAGGCCAAACTCCTACACGCGTAAGCCACGCAAAAAGATTAACGTCAGCCAAGCAGACTGATGCGACAGAGGATTAGGCGCGCTTCGTCCAGCTCCCGGCTCTTGGCGCTGTCACCACTGGAAGGCATGCAGAATCATGCCCGTGTCTGAGGCCAGGCTACTTCTGATCCTCATGAGCTGAGACGGTTGACGATCCGCCGTATCAAGGCGAGCTGTGTGTCCCGCCGGTTACAGACATCAGCGTGAAAATCGGACAGATGAACTCCCGCCAAACAGCGCGATAACTCGTCCCTTTGGCGCTTTTCAGAACCAGCCAATTTCCTGAAAGTATTCACCATGCGCCAGACAAAACTTGCAGTACCTGATTTTTATCAGGTATCAGCGCCGACGTTCACGGCAGCGGCTATCAAATTTATCGCCTCTCTTTCTGCCCTGATCGGTATCAGCCTCCTGCTGGCTGGCCTCTAAGCGCGCATCATCCGGTGTCTGTGCCCTTTCAGGTACAGCCATAAGCTCGTTCCTCGGGCATTCTGGTCGGGTCCATGAAGGAGCGGCTGGGGGGCTGGTCCTCTCTGGAACTCAAGCGCCTCCGCCACGCGGGGCGCTTCTCTTTGCCGGGATTGGCTCCGGCCGCTCGGAACCACTTTCGATTTCTCTCTTGAGGCTGCGCCTTGGATTTGTGGCAGGGTGGACGCACGCCACCCGCTTATGGGAGAGGCCCACCGCGTGCGTACGTATCGCCTGTTGCTCGCCTACCAACCAGCAATAACGGCCCCCTTAAAGCGCTTATCGATGAACTCCTTCACGTTGGGAGACTGGAACGCGGCCACCAACTGCTTGACCCAAGGCTTATCGACGTCCTGACGACGGACCCCGACCTCACAGATATAGCGGGATTGCGGCCCCTCCCTTACCAGAGAATCAAGAGGATTCAGCCCTGCCTGAAGGGCATAGTTCGTGTTCACGTCAGCGGCATGAACATCATCGAGGGATCGTGCCAGCTGCGCTGCTTCCAGTTCGATGAACTTGATGTTCTTGAGGTTTTCGACAATATCGAATGGAGTGGCCTTGAAACCCGCATCAGGGCGGAGCTTGATCAGCCCTGTGGTCTCAAGAAGCAGAAGTGTGCGCGCCTCGTTGCTGGGATCGTTTGGGATCGCAACCGTGGCGCCGGCCGGGATCTCGTTCACGCTCTTGTAGCGCTTGGAGTAAAAAGCAATCGGAACCAGCACCGTCTTGCCAACAGGGACAAGGTCATAGCCACGAGCATCAATCTGGGCCTGCAGAAAGGGCTGGTGCTGATAGGAGTTGGCGTGCAGGTCTCCAGCCGCAAGGGCGGCATTCGGCCCGACGAAGTCACTGAATTCCACTGACTCGATCGTGAGCCCCTCGCGCACCGCATTTGCCTTGGCGATGTCGAGGACCTCTGCGAAGGGACCTGCTGTGACACCGACCTTGATCGTTTCTGCCTGAGCGCCTGCAAGGGCAAACAGTGAAAGGCACGAGGCAGCAAACAAGCATCGCAGCATGGTAATTCCCTCTGGGTTTGAATGCCTCTGCGCGGAAGGGCAGGGGCTTTCATGGTAGTCTGGTCAGGTAGCTGTTTGCTTTCAAGAACTCGTTCTCCATAAAGAACAAATTTCATCCTTGAGCGCAGAAGCCTGCGAGGCAAGTTCAGCTTGTCAGATGCTGTGGCCGTGAAATTCGACATTTCCGAAAGCATGAGGGATTAGCAAACGCCGGACGAGTTCTATACAAAGAACGAATGCTTGCCGGGATGTCCAAGTTCCAGCCCAAAATATAGCTAGCCCAACAGGGGTTCAGATGAAGAAGCAGATCCGCCTCAATGCCTTCGACATGAACTGTGTGGGCCACATCCAGCACGGCCTGTGGACCCATCCGCGCGACCGCTCAACGGCCTACAACACAATCGAGTACTGGCAGCATCTGGCCAGGACCGCAGAGCGCGGCCTGTTCGACGGCATCTTTCTGGCCGATATTGTTGGCGTCTATGACGTCTACAAGGGCAGCCCTGCGCCTTCACTGGAAAACGCCGTACAAGTGCCCGTCAACGATCCGCTGCTCGTCGTTCCAGTTATGGCCGCAGTGACCAAGCACATCGGGTTCGGGGTCACTGCCAATCTCACCTACGAGACGCCCTATCTCTTTGCTCGTCGCATGTCGACGCTGGACCACCTCACGGGTGGTCGCGTCGGGTGGAACATTGTGACGGGCTATCTCGACAGTGCTGCTAGGTCCATGGGCTTCAAGGCCCAACGGGAGCATGACGACCGCTATGATGTGGCCGATGAGTTCATGGAAGTCATGTACAAGCTCTGGGAGGGTAGCTGGGACGGCAACGCGGTCGTGCGGGACCGGGAGCGGCGTTTCTATGCCCGTCCTGACCGGGTGCACCGGGTCCAGCATGCCGGTCGTCACTACAACGTCGATGCGATCCATCTGTCGGAGCCATCGCCTCAGCGGACGCCCGTGCTCTATTAGGCCGGTGCTTCAGCACGAGGCAAGGACTTCGCGGCCAGCCATGCGGAGTGCGTCTTCCTCTATGGGCCGAACAAGGAGCACACGCGCAAGGCCGTTGAGGATGTGCGACAACAAGCTGCCAAGTTGGGCCGTGATCCGAACGGCGTGCAGTTCTTCCTGGGCCGCGCGATTGTTGTCGGGCGCACCCGCAAGGAGGCAGAGGAGAAGTACGAGGAGTACCTCAGCTACGCGAGCGCCAAAGGCGCACTGGCGCACTTCTCGAGCACGGTCGGCATCGACTTCTCGCAGTATGATTTGGATGAACCGCTCCAGTACCAGAAGACGGACGCGATGGCGTCGATGCTTGAGGCCTTCACCCGTGACACCTCGCAGGTTTGGACCCTACGCAAGATCTTCGATAAGGGACTGGGGGCTCGCAACCCGCCTCTCATCGGCTCCGCCGAGGAGATTGCCGACGAGCTTCAGTCCTGGGCTGAGGAGGCAGGCGTCAACGGCTTCAATATCAGCCGCGTGGTTACGCCGGAAACCCTGGAGGACTTTGTCGATCTCGTCGTGCCGATCCTGCAGGAGCGTGGAGTGTACAAGCGCGACTACGCTGACGGCACCCTGCGCGAGAAGCTGTTTGGTCAAGGGCAGGCGCTCCTGCCTGACACGCATCCGGGTGCCTCGTATCGCCGGCTCGGGCAGAGCTTGGACGCGGCCGAGTAGCAGCGGCTGCAATGCCACGCCAGGGCGAATAACCGATGGTACCGTGCGATGATTTTAAGCAGGCCATGCGCCACTTGGCCGGCGGGGTCACCATTATTGCAACAGAGTACGAGGGCCGTCGAACCGGCCTCGCCGCCACTGCCGTCTGCTCCGTCTCGGCAGATCCGCCGACGATCCTGATCTGCATCAACTCCGGAGCAAGTGCCCATGAACCAATTCGCGAGAGTGGGCGGTTCTCCGTCAATCTGCTGGCGAGCGGCCAAGACGATATCGCACGGCGGTTCTCGGGCGAAATGGGGATCAAGGGCGAGGAGCGGTTCACTGCTGGAGCTTGGGCTCCCCTGGTGACTAGCGCGCCGGTTCTCGAGAGTGCTCTGGCTGGTCTCGACTGCCGTGTGACCGAGATTGTACGGATGGCAACGCACAGTGTGTTCTTTGGAGCGGTGGTGGGAGTTGACTCCAGGACAGCAGCGAAACCTCTGATCTACGCCCATGGGACGTATGGCACCTTCTCGCCGGACGGTGCAAGACTGTGGTGGTGAGATCCGTTTTCAGGTATTCAACGAGCTGTGCGACGCTCCTGCATCCTGTGGCGGAGGTGTTGACGAACCATCTTTCCCTCTCAGCTGTTACGCTTTAACCTAGCGTCAACCAGGCTGATCTGTCCGTCTTCCTCTGTTGTGGAAAGCTATACAAATGAGCACCACCCGCGTCTTTCTGCTCGCCTCCTCCCTGGCTCGGCTGATCGAGAAGGAGAGGGGAGGTCATCGGATCCAGCAGGGCTACTTCCCGGATCGGCCTGACCGAGGCACCCATGTGCAGGTGGAAGAGCATACAGGTCAGCTGATCCTGGCCACCAATGGACCAGACGGTTCTGTCCACGAACCCACAGACATTCCGCTCTCGTACGCTGAAGCTCTGCTCGAACTGGCTCCCGGGCGGGTCGAGTACCTGGACATCAGCTTGAACATCGGCACCCATACGGCTGCGATCCTCCGTTTCATCTCTCCGGGACCGCTCGATCTGATCACCGTGGCATTTGAGCAGGACGGGCAGGCGCGAAACTTTCAGCCGCTGCCTTGGTTTGGTCCGGAGGTCACCTCAGAACCAGTCTACCACACCCGTTCCATTGCCATGACAGGACTGCCTACCGTTCCCGAGGTGGAGGCCAACAACGCCGCTCTCGACAGCCTGCTGGACACCTTGGACAACGGGTTGGGTGGACAGCAGAAAGTGCAGCGTGCCCGAGCCGAGCAACTGATTGCTCCTCAGCCGAGGGCTTCGATCCCTTTTGAGGTGAGTTCAGAAGATGAGGACGACACCGACGACCTTGCCATTGAGGACAGTGTCATTCGGGAGCTTGCCCGATCATTGCGCCCGCGGCGCTGACACTCCCAAAAGCGTTCGTCCTTATGGGACGGTGACGAGACCGTCCCTGGCGCGCGGCCTGACAGGTTATCCCGTGCTGCCTTGATCAGGCGGTCTTCAGATTAACAGCTGACTCTTTGCCGGAGCGGCGGTCCGCCTCGACCTCATAGGTGATCTTCTGGCCTTCCGCCAGGCTACGCAGCCCGGAGCGTTCAACTGCACTGATGTGCACGAACACGTCCTTGCCGCCGTTATCTGGCTGAATGAAGCCGTAGCCCTTGGTCTCGTTGAACCACTTCACCGTTCCTGTTGCCACGAAACTCCTCCCTCTGTTGTTTGAACCGTGAGAGCCCGCACCCACCTTCCTGGTCGCGTTCGCTTAAGGCGGTGCAGCGTCTCACATCAACGATACTGTATCCGCTCAGCCGATGCGATCAAGTCAATCTGGTTTGGAGTTGGTACGGCGCAGATTGCCGGGAATCCATGCAGGGGTCATGGGCACCTGAGCAAGCCCTGAGTGGAAGCCTGTGGCTGCATCAGTTGCTCACGACACTCTGCACGCACTCGCAGCTGAGGCTTTCCAGGGGCAGTCGCGATCATTGCCCATCTGTGCTTTGCCACCCATAAAGCGGCTGGTCAGCACCATAACTGGCCTGCGTTCAGCATCAACAGTGAGACCGCGAATAGATGCCCTACCAACTTATCCAATTGGCTCCCGGCAGCTATGATCTACTGATGGGCGGCGAGATCATTGCGAGCATTGTCCGGAGCGGCGCGCGGACCGACCAGGTCACGTGGACCGCAGAGCTTCTGAACGATCCCGCGCCAGGGCAGTGGCCTCTGCCTTTTACCCAGGTTGAACATACGTTCAAGACCCTCGAGGAGGTATGCGCCTGGCTGGGTAACCCCGAGATCAAGCCGTTGCGGCGCACTGAATAGACGTTGTGATCAGCCCATCTCGCGCTGTCACAGAAGCGGCTCCTGATGACTTGCGCTCTAATAGGCCCAGCTTTGCGCCTTGGCCGCCAGAAACTCCCGGAACACCTGAAGCCGGGCGACCGAGCGCACCTCCTCGGGAAAGACCAAGTAGGAGTCGAGTGTCGGCATCTCGATGTCGCGCAGAACCTGTTTCACATGTGGGTTGTTGCTCATCGCATAGTCCGGCGCCATGCCAACGCCAGCTCCTGTCTCAATCGCGCGCCGCAGCGCAAGAGTGTCATTGACAACCAATCGGCCTAAGCGCGGGTCCTTGGGAGGACGTCCCCAAGTCGCCAGCTGATGAAGCTCAAGAATGAAGGAGGGCTGCTCGCCACCGAGGCTGATGATGCGGTGGTGATCCAAGTCCCCTACCGCCTGAGGCTCACCGAACTTCTCGATGTAACTATGGGCGGCATAGGCATGATAGTGGATCGTGAACAAGCGTCGTTGGATCAGGTCCGGTTGGGCCGGTCGCCGCAGCCGGATGGCAATGTCCGCCTCCCGCATCGCCAGGTCTAACTCGTCAGGGGTGAGGATCAGCTGGATGTGCACCTCGGGGTAAAGATCGAGGAACTCTGTTATGCGCTGAGCCAACCAGATACCGCCAATCCCGACAGTGGCTGTGACCTTGAGCTCGCCGGCTGGCCGCTCACTTGTGTCGCTGAGCCGCTGGCGCGCTCTCTCGAGGCGCAGGTGCATGTCTTGAGCTGCCTTGAAGAGCACCTCGCCGTGCTCTGTCAGAATGAGACCACGGGGGTGACGGTGGAACAGCGGAACCTTCAGGTCCTGCTCAAGCGCACTGATCTGACGGCTGACGGAGGACTGGTTGACGCCGAGCTTGTTACCAGCCCGCGTGAAGTTGCCCGCCTCCGCCACTTCGTAGAACAGCCTGATCTTGTCCCAGTCCACCGCAGAGCCCTCACATGAGAGGCTTGGTACTGCACCTGGGAGGCCTACGGCAAGTCAACGTTCAGCGCGGGAGCTTGGCTGCAATCTCCGGCCGGTTCTCTCCAAGCCACTGTGTGGCATCGGCCGAGTCGACGGCACAGTCGAGTGCCGCCCAGGTCGGGTCCTCCAGCGACTCCTCCCGCAGCCGGGTGGCCGCATACTTAATCAGCTGGTGCAGCCCTTCGTAGCCAGGACGGGTCCCAAGGGCGTTGGCAATCCAGACGCTGGACCAGCCCTGCGCCGCAAGGTGCTGAATGCTTTGCAAATCAGCCTCGCGAAACCATGGCGTCGCATCGAACTCGAGAGCCAGGGCATTGTCGGCGGTGTGGCATGAGGCCCGGATCATCACCTGCCTCCCAGATCAACTTTCGTAAGCTCGACTCTACCATACTCCAGCACCAGGGCTGAGTCTCCCCTGCCGGTCCATCCGAAGCCAGATGACCTATCGCCATTATTGACGATATAGCATAACGGTACGTCGGTTTGACCAAACCCGGCTGATCTGCACTGTAGTACTGGGCTGGAGGGAAGCCTGAAGCTCATCGAGGAACCGTACTGGCAATCCGAGCGGCGGCTTCTGGGCTGAAGCCTACTTCAATCAGCTCTTCCTCAAGGTCATCAAAGATGGCTGGATCAAGGATGATCGAGCCAGCCTCCGCTGGTCCTGAAAGAGGCGTCTGCTCGTTGCGCTCCAGTGCGCTTGCGCCATCACCGATGGGCATTGTTGTTACGCGAACGGCCCGCTCCCCAGCCTCGCTCTCATCATCACTGTCATAGACTTTGACCACGACCGGACGTCCTTCGACCTCTGCGTCAAAGACGGTCTTCCACTCGCCCATGTTCTCCTCCGGATCAGCTCTGTTCCATCGTCTCACGGGCAGAGACGTGCTTGCCCTGCATGCAGATCAATGAGCCATCAGCACGGGAACCGTCATGGTTTGAAGGATCCTGCGGGTCGTGCCACCGAGCACGATCTCCCGCAGTCGCGAGTGGCCATAGCCGCCCATCACGATCAGATCAGCCTCGCCATTGGCTGCATGGGCCAGAAGCGTACCGGCAACACTCCCCTGGTCGCGCACGAGGTGTGCCATATGAGCCTCAATGCCGTGGCGGGCCAGATGGCGCACCAGGTGACTGCTGTCCCGGTTCCGATCTCCTCTAACTTCACCAACCGTCACCACCTCAACCTGCTCGGCCAGGGCGAGCAGGGGCAGGGCATCGGCGACGGCCCGAGCCGCAGGGCGGCCCTCGTCCCAGGCGATGAGGACGGTCGTGACCTGAAAGGGGCCTTGGCGGAAGGGCACGATTAACACCGGTCGCCCTGACCCGAACAGAACCGCTTCGATGAGGTCGGCTGTCTCTGCTCCCGCAGGATCAGGTTGCTGGAGCACAGTGACATCGAAGTACCGAGCCAAACGGCTGACCTCGCCGCACGCATCTGCCGTGGAGAGGTCAAGCATCACCGTCTCGACGGTGACACCCATCTCTGTTGCTCTCTTGGCAAAAGCATCCAGAGCGGCACTTGCCGTGGTCTCCAGGTCTTCGCGCATGTGCTCGAGAAGATTACTGGGCAGTTCCGAGCGGATGAACGCGGGCAGGCTGGGAGCAGCCCCTAACGACGTGACCGTCAAAGCGGCGCCACTGAGCCGAGCAAGCTCCAGGGCATAGTGCTCCCCCGGTTCGGTGTCTTTGCCGATTACAAGCAGCAGGTCTTTGAGGGGCATGTCCGCCTCCTCTCAGCAAGGTGCGGGATGGCACTCCGGGGGCACCAGCTCACATCCAATGATAGCACAGCCAAACATCAAGGCCTATCTGTGCCCGCTTGCTGCTATCTCCACGAGATTCCAGTGTACAGTGGGGCTGCTGAGCGACGTAGAGGCGGGGGCTCTCTGATCTGCCTGCTGAACCGTTTGCTCGTTGGAGGCTACCGTTTCCCGCACTCAGAGTCCCATGCCCGTCCGTCACCCTTTTCGCCTCTCCGGCATGGCGCCCTCCGGGCGGTGTGGCTCGCTTTCCTCATTGCCAATCTCGGTGGGCTGATCCAGTCCATAGGTGCCGCGTGGCTGATGACGTCGCTGATAGCGCAGGTCTTTACGATCACGGTCTCGGCGGTGTTGGCGAAGTGCACCTACTTTGGGCTGATCCCCCCTGGAGCCTGCTGATTTTCACATTCCTGATCGGCTGTGGCACTGCCGTTAACAACCCAGATTGGCAAACCTCCGTTCGAGACATGGTACTCCGTCAGGATTTGCGCGTTCCCGTGCTGGCGCAGCTCGCATGACGTGTGGCCTGCCGTCGTGTGTGGGGGTATGCTTGTGCTCAAGCAATGGGTAAGCTCGTACGGAGGCGGTTTCCTATGTCAGGCCATGCAATCCACATCAAGATCGATGGGCGAACCTACGCGGGCACTTATCAGGTCGACCGCAAGATCCTTACCGTCACAACCCCCTACGGCCGGAAGTCGGCTGAGATTTCGCCAAGGGTGGCACACGATACTCTGGCCCACCAGCTTCTGCAGGAGCTGGTCCAGCAGGAAAAAGCCCGCAAGGGCTCAACCCTTTGAGCCTGCACAACCTCGGCCAGCCATGGGATTTCGCGTTCGTGTCCGGCGGGCTGTTCGTCTTCGCTCATGCTCTTGCCAGGCATTCCCGCGACGTGTTTGAGGCCGCCCTGCAAAATGACCTCACGTGCGGCACGGGTGATATCCCCTTCTTGTGGGAGCGGGATTTCCGTTCCGCTGAGTCCCAAGCGTGCAACTGCGCCGAGCCGTTGCGGTTGACTTGAGAAGCATCGCAAGGGGCCTCATCATGCTCAGCGGCATCCGGGTCCTGATCGTCGAGGATGAAGCTTTGGTGGCCGCGACTCTGTCCGACGTGGTGGAGAATGCTGGAGGCGAGATAGTGGGCGTGGCTCGCACCGTGAGCGAGGCCCGCGAACTGATCAGGCGGCTCACCTTCGACGCAGCGGTGCTGGACCTTCATCTGCCTGACGGCGACGTCACGCCGGTTCTGGAAGCGATCCACGCCCGCCGGGCCCCCACCATTGTCTACAGCGGTGACGAGGTGCCGGAGAAGGTCAGGGCGCGACACCCCGAGCTCATAGCACTTCGGAAACCGGTTCTCCCGGGCCGGCTCATGGCCGAGATCCTCCGGGCGCGGAGAACGGGCCTGTAGTCCGCGCCGCCTTCATCGCCGACATGTATGGTGACGCCAAAACGGCCGACAACCCGAAGGACGCCGGCGCGCTCTCCGGCTCCGTAATGAAGGACCCGAAGGTGATGGAGGCGCGCTTCAACGCCGCGCAGGCCCAACTCGCCGGACATGCCTCGGTCGAAGCGCGCATCGCGGCCCTGGGCTACTGCTTCGGCGGGGCGGTCGTGCTGAACACGGCGCGCGCCGGGGCCGATCTTGCTGCGGTGGCCGGCTTCCATGCGTCGCTCGGCCTCAACACCCCCGCGCCAGCACCGGGCACAGTCAAGGCGAAGATCCTGGTCCTGAATGGCGCAGACGATCCCTTCGTAAAGCGCGAGCAGTACGAGGCGCTCAGGAAGGACTTTGACGCAGCGAAGGCTGAGTACCGGGTCATCGAATATCCCGGTGCGGTCCACGCGTTCACCAGCCCTGAGGCCACTGAGCTCGGCCAGAAGTTCAACCTGCCGCTCAGTTACGACGCACAGGTGGACCGCGAGGCGAAGGCCGAGGCGTTGAAGCTCTTCGGCGCCAACCTCCAGAAATAGCGGGCATCGCCAAGCGCCGCGGCATTGGCCAACGCCACGGCGCGAGGGCTCGTAGGATCTAAACGTCCACATTGGCGCAGTAAGCTGATCTTGGGACGACTGCTACTCACCACCAGCTCGCAGTTGACGATGCCATCGGCCACCATGGCCGGTTGATGGCAGCGGCCTTGTTCTACCAGTCCGGGAGGCTCAGTTGGAGCGCACGGCTGAAAGGAGGGCCGCGCCGGGCATGGTCTGGAGCCAGATCGGCCTCAGGGGGCTTAAGCCCGCAGCCCTCTGCCAATTGTGAACGGCCTCCACCGACCATGTTCCTGATGTGCTGGTCAGGGCGAAATACACATCCAGCACCGCTCCGAGACGGCGGCTGGGCTGGTCCGCGTCCGCCGGGGAGTCAATCCGCATCGCATCCATGACCAATAAGACTCCTCCCGGCCTGAGGGCGCGTGCCACCTTCTGTGCCAGCCGAAGGTTCTGGTCGGCATCAAAGTGGTGAATGAGGTTGGCGATCAGCACGGCATCGCAGGTCCCAACCCCGAGATCGTCCTCGAGCGCGTTGCCGGCACGATGGACCACCCGGTCTCCCATGCTCTCCCTAGCCAGGATCTCGACGGCGATCGGAATGGCCTCGGGCAGCTCCAGAACGGTTGCCGTCAATCCGGGATGGCGCCGGCAGAGCTCAACCGAATAGAAGCCATGCGAGCCGCCAATGTCGAGAAGGACCTCGGCCCCCTTCGGCACGGGAGCCCGTCGGGCCAGCTCCTTGGCCGGGGCGGTCGACAGGTCACGCATGCCCCACTGGTAGCGGCGCCATTCCTCAGGGCTGAGTGTCCGGTGCATGTCTCGGGCAGTACCGTCATAGAGCCACTGGTCGAAGCCTTCCGTCCAGCGCCATTCGATCTCCTGAAAGTCGAGCTTGTGCACGACAGTATGCGGACTGTCCGCGAGCAGCCACTTCCGCGACAATCGGTTGAGTTTATAGCGGCCGTCGCGGTAGCCCAGGTAGCCATGAGCCAGAAGCGCGTCGAGCACCTTCTCGGTCGCTTGAGGGTCTGTGCTGCGCGCGGCTGCGATCTCCTGGGCCGTGCGCCCGCCATCGTGCAGGGCCTCGAACAGGCCTGCCTTTGATGCAGCCATGATGATCCGGGCGAACTGAAATGCGGCCTGAGTGTCGGCCAGCGGCTTCGGGCCGAGGTTCAGCCGGAAGGCGAGCCGCTCCAGGAAAGTTTCCGCATGGGCGCCCAGTCGCATCGCACGGCACTCCTCAAGGCCCGCAGCTGACCTTAGTCGTAGCAATAATCGCACGCGGAGCGAAGGGGGCTGGAGGTTAGCGGCCTTGGTCCTCTAGGAAGGATGCGCCGCTTACCCTGCCAGGGCCACGATCCCTTGGGCGCCTTCGACCGGCAGCCGTGCAGGCGGCACATTCAGATAGCGCGACAGATAGACAGCCATGGCGCCGGGGAGAATGCCCCGGGTTGCCTCGGCCGCATCGTTTGGCAAAGCGCCGCCTGCCGCGATCCGCTTCAGGACCTGGTGAACGGCATTGCTGTAGCTGAACACGTGATGGGCCGTCTCCAAGTCGGCGTGCTCGTTGGCCATCCCGAACTGCGCCACCCGGCGCGCCGCCGCATACGCCAGGGAGAGCGACAGGTCGATAGGCGAGGCCCCAGCCCGGACAGCCGCCTTAAGGGCCTTTAGGATCACACTGGCCTCATCGCCCAAGAGTGCCTCGGCCAAGACGGCATGCTCCGACCAGGCCGCCCTGCCGCCCACGCCCGTAGACAGTCCCTGAAGCTCCCGAGCGGCCTCTTCACAGAGGGTGACTAGGTCAATCGGATGGCGCCAAGCCGTCGCTTCCTCGGCTCCCTGCGCCGACACCAGCTGGCCGATCACGCTCGGCAGGACCGCTGCCGCGTGCTCCCATCCGATCAGGTCCAGGCATTCGAAGGCCTTGTTGATGAAGTCGAGCAAATGTCCGCCATCGGCATAGACGCGATCCGCCGCGGCGGAGACCAGAAGGTCGGCCAGGGCCGCAGGCGACGCTCCGGTGGCAATCGCTGTGAGCAGGGTGCGCTCGACCGCCTCTCGGTGCCGCACCCGGACCCAACGCCGCAGCCAACGCTTGAGCACGGCCAGATCGGGATGACTGGCGAGGGGAGTGCGACCCCGACGCGTCGGCTGGCCCTCACAATCTGCGGCCACCCGGCCGGCGCCATGTAACAGGGCGAGGTAGGTTTCCTCCTCCGGCAACACCGGCAGCAGGTTGCCATAGGCTGTAAGGATCGTCAGGCCGACGCCCCAGCCGTCCCGGTTCTGGAGCCCGAAGAGCGCCACCTGCCGGATGATCTCAGGGACTGGCACGCCCGCCGCGAGTTGGCCCCGCACAGCCTTGGCGATGACTAGGTCGAGATTGTGGGCGAGGCCTTCCTGCAAGCGCCTGCGCCAATGACCGGTCGGGTCGGCATGGCCGAAGATGGGCCTTACCCACACCTCGCCGGACTCGCGGACCTCGACCGGGCAGGTCGGCACGTCGTCGGCCCAGAGATCGAAGGTGCAGCCGCTGGCGAGATCGAACCGGGCATGGTGCCAGCGACAAGTCAGGATCCCGTCCGCGATGCTGCCACGTTCCAGCGGGAAACTTATGTGCGGGCAACGGTTGTCGAGCGCGAGGACGGGTCCTTGATCGTAGACGAGCCGGCCCTTGGCCTTCAGTTCGCCGAAGCTGCAGGCCCGCACAAACTCCGAGGTCAGCGTATCCATCGCGGCCTCCATGCAGCAGCCGCTCGCCTTGTGGGTCCTGGTGAACTTTCACTGTGGACTATACCAGACCAGGCGCACCTTCGTCAGTCAGGCCGGCAGGACCATCAGGCATCGGCATGCTCAGGCGGAGCGAAGG
Organism: Microvirga aerilata; assembly: GCF_016743775.1. Taxonomy (GTDB): domain Bacteria; phylum Pseudomonadota; class Alphaproteobacteria; order Rhizobiales; family Beijerinckiaceae; genus Microvirga; species Microvirga aerilata. The sequence continues at coordinate 15,577 of NZ_JAEQMY010000071.1, forward strand.
CCCGCTGCAGCAGCACCATCCCAGCCTGATCGCTGATCCCATACTTGCCGTACCGGCCGCATACACAGCAGGATGATCTCAACCGGAAAGTGGCGGCGCTTGAAAGAGACAACAGAGTGCCCCCTGACCTTGCTGCTTGGGCCTACACTGCCCAGGTTGACGCAACAGTGCCGAATGGAGCCTTCCATGGCCTCACGTGATCTTGAGACGTTCGACTTTGTCATCATTGGAGCCGGATCGGCCGGCTCCGTGCTGGCCAACCGCCTCTCGGTAGACGGACACACCACCGTCTTGGTACTGGAGTTCGGCGGATCCGACCGCTCAATGCTGATCCAGATGCCGGCAGCTCTCTCGATCCCCATGAACATGGCCAGATATAACTGGCAGTACGAGACCGAACCCGAGCCGCATCTCAACGGCAGGCGCCTCCACTGCCCGCGTGGCAAGGTGATCGGAGGCTCCTCCTCGATCAATGGACTTGTCTACGTCCGGGGCAACCCGCTTGATTTCGAGCGCTGGGAGGAGGGCGCGGAAGGCTGGGGCTATCGGCACGTTCTTTCCTACTTCCAGCGTGCCGAGGCGCGACAGGAGGGCGGGGACGCCTGGCGCGGCAGTTCCGGTCCTCTTGCGACCCGCTATGGCCGGGTTGAAAACCCGCTCTACACGGCTTTTGTGGAAGCCGCGCAGCAGGCTGGCTATCCCGCCACGAAGGACATCAACGGGGAGCAGCAGGAGGGCTTTGGCCGGATGGACATGACCGTCAGGAACGGCGTGCGCTGGTCGGCCGCGGATGCGTATCTCAAGCCGGCCATGCGGCGCCCGAATTTGACCGTACGGACCTATGCCCTTGTTACACGCATTCTGTTTGAGGGTACCCGAGCCGTGGGGGTTGGCTACCTTCAGGCCAACACAGAGTACGAAGGGCGAGCCGGACGCGAGATCATCCTGTCAGGCGGTCCAATCAATTCCCCTCACCTGTTGAAGCTCTCCGGGGTTGGCCCAGCCGAGGAGTTGACGGCGCTCGGCATTGATGTGGTTCATCACCTGCCTGGTGTCGGCGAGAACCTTCAGGATTACTTGGAATTCTATTTCCAGATTGCCTGCACCCAACCGATCACCCTGTACTCTCAGCGGAGCTTGACCAGCAAAGCCCGGATCGTGGCCCGCTGGCTGATGCGTCGGGATGGGCTCGGGGCAACCAACCACTTCGAGACGTGCGGGTTCATCCGCTCACGGGCCGGCATCCGCTACCCTTATATCCAATACCACTTCCTGCCGCTCGCCGTAACCTATGACGGCAAAGGACTTGCATCCGAGCACGGCTTTCAGGCTCACGTGGGGCCAATGCGCTCCAAGAGCCGGGGCTTCGTGAGGCTTAAATCCTCCAACCCACGGGATTATCCCCGGATCCGGTTCAACTACATCAGCCATGAGGACGATTGGATCGAGATGCGGGCCTGTGTGAGACTGACCCGTGAGATCTTCGCCCAGACGGCTTTCGACCCTTATCGCGGCCGGGAGATCCAACCAGGAGCCCACGTCAGGACAGATGCAGAGATCGATGCTTTCATTCGCGAGAAGGTGGAGAGTGCCTACCATCCCTCCTTCTCCTGCCGGATGGGCCGGTCATCGAATCCGATGGCGGTCGTTGACCCTGAGACGCGAGTGATTGGATTGGAAGGCTTGCGGGTTGTCGACAGCTCAATCATGCCATCCATCACCACCGGCAATCTGAATGCGCCAACCATCATGATTGGGAGAAGGCGGCCGACCATATTCTCGGTCAGCCCCTCGCTGCAGCCTCGAACGCGCGCTATTACGTGGCGGAGAATTGGCCCACAGCGCAGCGTTGAGTGTCTGAGTTCCTACCTCGCAACGACATCAGGAGCGTCATGCCAGCCGCGTGAACTGCAAGTCAACCAAGCCAGCGCAACTGTGCCATCACGCCCCAGGCGAGCTGGACATTGGGTCAGACTAAAAGACTTTACCCGTCGAGTTTGGCCGCTCTTGTTACTGGCAAGGCTGATGAGCCTCGGTCTGGGGTCGGTTCTTTCTAGACCCTGATGGCCGGCAAAGGCCCGGCGCACAGCACCATTAACCTTAAGCCCAAGAACCTGAAGCAACCTTGGTGATCCTGCTTTCGCCCACTGCGTCTCCCTCATAGCCTGTTGGTCACTGGCTAATCCGCTGAAGAACCACTCCGATGAGGGAGCCGAGCCTGATGCCCATCACCCGCTGCTTCCTTCTGGCTTCATCTCTGGCTCGCCTGATTGAGAAGGAGAGGGGAGGCCATCGCGTCACGGAGGGCTACTTCCCCGACCAGCCCGGCCGGAGCACCTATGTGCGGGTGGAGGAAAGGATCGGCAGCCTTATCCTGGTTCGGCATAGTTCCGGCGAGCAGGTGGAGGAACCAGCCGAGCTGTCTCGCAACCAGACAGAGGCTCTGCTCGATCTGGCGCAAGGCGGCATTGCGTATCGGCGCATTCTCCTGAGCCTTGGCTCCCGCCAAGTGCAGGTCTGCCGCTTTACTGCGCCAGGGCCATTGGATCTGGTCTCGGTTGAGTTTGACCGGGACGAGCACGGGCGCGACTTTCAGCCATTGGACTGGTTTGGTCCAGAGATGACCGACGAGTTCGCTTATCAGAACCGGTCTCTTGCTCTTGCCGGATTGCCTGAAGCACCAGAGGTGGACGTCACGGACGCTGCTCTCAGCAGCCTCTTGGATTCGCTGGAGAACAGGTCTGGAACACAGCGTCGGCCGCAACAGCGCACCTGGATCAAAGAACGCGCAGCTTCCTAACCGGCGATGGTATCAGCGCTGGCTGAACCAAAATGTTCATACCCTCATCGAGCCTGAGGTTTCTAGGCGTTCACCAGGCAGGATTGTGATGTCTTACCCGTCTTCTACCAGATGGGAAGCATAAGGTGATATGATCTTGGACTATGTCCCCTGAGCGTGCTGCACCTTCTTGATGAGTTCCTCAAGCGCAGGACCAGGTCCCTCATCATGTTGGGTCAGATAAACAGCCGCTTTCCCCAAGCTGGTGAAGTCGGCCTGCTGAAAATCCTCGGGCGTGTACGAGACCAAGATCTCAAGCGCCAGATCTTCCGCCAAGGCTCGGATCAGCTCGACTTCGGGGGTCATGCTGGATCTCACGTTGTGCTGCTGCAGCTTACCAGCACCGTTCCACTCAGGCCAGTCCTCGTCAGATCGTACTAGCTAGGCAATAGCTCGCAGCCGGCCCGGATCCGCATGGTTTCTCCTCACCCCCGGAGCAGAGCGAGGTCTGAGCTGCTTTCGATCATGGTTGATCCTCGCCCGGATGGTGCCGGCAGACGCCCCGGGTGTGCTTCTCGATTGCCGCTAGGGCGGCATCAAGGGAGACAAAGGGGCCATGCTCGATGCCGGCCATGGTCTCCAGAGCATGGCCCTCTGGGTGGATTGTGAACTGCTGGGCGGGTGCTTCCGTAATCCGGCCCATGGGGCGCCCGAGCAGGTCCGTCAGGGTCCATGCCCTGCCGTCGTCGGTTGATGTCACGGTTATATCCAAGCGTGCCTCCGGTTCGTGCACGGCCCAGAAAACTGGATGAGCTGCCGGTCTCCCTACTAAGGCTTGCCAACGTGGTGTGTTCCCATGTGCTCTCAGCTTGGTTGGTGTAGCGCGGATGGGCGCCCTCCAGCCGCCTTCAGCTATGGAACAGCCGTGGCCCAGCTCACCATCGACCAGCGTGAGGCACTGCTGCTCGTTGCGCATAATGGGTGGCTGGTCCAAACAGTAAGCCGCCCCGTCAGGAGCGGCTTGAAGAGCCAGCACTCAGCTGACGCGATGACAGGCTCAATTAAGCCTTTTGCAGATTGGTTGCGGACTCTTTGCCGGTACGGCGGTCAGCTTCTACCTCGTAGGAGATCTTCTGGCCTTCAGCCAGACCACGCATGCCAGCCCGCTCAAGGGCTGTGGCATGAACGAAGACATCCTTGCCGCCGTTATCGGGCTGAATGAAGCCATAGCCTTTCGTGTCGTTATACCACTTCACAGTACCAGTCGCCATTGCATAGTCCTCAAGTCTCGTCAGGTGCGCTTCCGCAAGGTCATCCTGCCGTATCCGGCCACGAGGTCAAGCGTTTGATTGACGGTTCGATCTTCACTAACATCAAGCTACTTTCATCCACCAGTCCAGAGCCCTAGCTTCAGGGCAGCGTGACTCTGGAGCCGATCAGGCCAACTGAGAGGGACAACAAACCGGATAACCATTCTCTGCTAGGTGTTTGATCCCGGGGAGTGGTGGTACGATTGACCACCATTCTGCGAGGGAAGCGTTATGGGCCAAGTTCTTCACGGCAGCGCCACCACGACGGAGGCAGTCCGTCGCGCGATCCAGCTACGTCAAGAGA
>NZ_JAEQMY010000072.1 GCF_016743775.1 Microvirga aerilata
ACTCCGACCGCCACCGATAATAAGTCACCTCGGTCACGCCGATCTGCCGGATGGCCTCGGCCACCGTCCGGCCCTGTACCGTCAGCACGTCCACCTGGCGCAGCTTGGAAACGATCTCCTCGGCCGAGTGTCTCTTCTTGCCCATCTTCAGTCCTCCTTCGGCTCAATAGCCATACTTCAGGGAGGATCACTTTTCAGGAGGCAGGCCAACCTCACGGTCCGCAGTGATAGGCACTATAGGACCTAGCTACACAGTGTAAGCGCCTGAGCTGTTAAAAGGCTAAGCCAGATAACCACCTACGGCAGGCAGCCTCCAAATTTCGCAAGAAGTGCTCCAAGTTTCAGATTATCCGCACCGAACCTGCGATCGACAGCAGGACACAGAGCTGGTACACACGATCCTTAAGGGCGATTTCTAACCCATTGTAATGCTTAGTTTTTGGCATATTCGGAGACAGTCTCCCCCTCTCCGCCATTATTTGTTCCTAAGACCCCTAAGTAATTATCAATTTTTTAAGACGTCCCGGACCTTCCCCATCCTGTTCCCCACCTTTGGTGCTGACTTAGCTACTTAACCACCATACCGGCTCGGCCAGAGGTCCGCATTCCCGCGATACTCTTGCTAGGGCGGCAGGTCCGATTCTTTTCACGAAGCCAGCTTCCCTCATGGTCAACTTGGAACTCGGAGCTTTGCCGGTAGTTCTTTTGTCCCAGAGACCCGGGGGGGAGGGCTCATGATCCCGCAGAACAGCACCTATCGAGGCACAGCCGCCATCGTGCCGAGGACGACCTCTTCCATTAATGACCGGACCCGGTCTCCCAAGCCCACCGACTGCGATACTAGCCTGTCCTGCGCCAAAACCCCGGCTCGGTATTGGGTCGTTAGCATGCGCCCACGCTGGTTGGTCAATCAGACTCAGCCGCTCGTCCGGCCCGGCAGCGAGGGCTGACCTCTTTCGAGGCTGCCGTGGATTGTCTTGGGCGCGATAAAGAAAGAGCGCCGATTCAGCTGGCGCTCTAGGCGGGCCGCCTCTGCGACCTATCAGGGAGAACGACCGTGCCAAGAGGCACATGGTTAAGGCTGCGCCTAAAAAGTAACCGTGCGGTTAACCAGATAAGCAGGAGCATTGCTCAAAGGGGAACGAAAGAGCGATTAGACTAGGGCTACTGCGAGAGCTGTTACCGTACCAGCTAACAGCAATGCCCCACTGAGCAACGTACTTGCGGAAATGCTCCGCCCAGCTATAGGCCTTATAGGTCTCTGGCTCTCTGAAAGTGGGGCCGCTTGCAGATGCCGCTCTATTTCCCAGAAAGGGACGACCAGAACGGTCTGACCGGCTTCTCCCACAACCTCAATAGCAATCGCTCTCTTGGCCTCGCTTGGCAGATCCTGCCACTTATCTCCAAGCTTCAAGGTGGCTACCTTCAGCGCCTCAACTCCAGCACCTCTGGTGCTTGGCAGATAAATACCCTCTAAGTCCTCATCACATCCGAAGCGACTGCGCACGTCGATGAAGTAGCGGGGCATATAGACTCCAGTCTGCAGTTCCACTGGAGGCTAGCCAGGGACTTATTCAACGGCTTGGCAATTGCTCCGTTCCAAGGCCCCTGATAGCTCTAGGGCTGTTGTGAATGCATTCGATTGTGTCGCTCCACAGGTGCGCGTAGGCAGGTACCGCCTACACAACTGCTCTTAGAGGGATTGTTTCGGCTTCATCATCAGCTGTCTCGATTGCATCCAATTTCCGCAGCCTCGCTGTGAGCCATTGCAGAACCGCACGCACCTCATCAGCAGCCTTTCCGTGGGGATTGAACTCAGTCACCCCCAGACCTGATGCAAGAGCGTCAACGTGGTCAGAGCGATGCGCCAGCGTGGAGCCACATAGTCGTCCTAGCAGTTGGAGAGCCATGCGTGCATTGGAGGTCCGGCTCGTTCGCCCGCCTGTTGGACATTGATTAAGAAGGAACGCGAACGGCTTGGCCTGGTCGCTCAAATACCGAACGGTAACTTTGCTGGCTTCGATGTCAGCAAAGCTGGGACGAACCGGCAGCAAGCAGAAGTGGGCTTCTTTCATTGCTTCCGAGGCGGCGTGGCCGTCCGCCCCTGGTGTGTCGATGATGGCAAGGTCGTAGCCTTGTTGGCTAACCCTATACAGACGGGAGGAGAGATTCGCCCAAGATATAGAATGGACTGCAGGAGCTTCAGCAGTGCGCCGCTTGTACCATTCCTCGGCTGTGCCCTGTGGGTCTATGTCGAGAACAACTGCTTTCAGACCGCTTTCCGCCGCAGCCACAGCAAGTGAGACAGCAAGGCTGCTCTTACCAGTCCCGCCCTTCTGCGTGACCAACGAAACTATTCTCACTGGAGCATCTCCACCAACTGCTTTGGTCATTTGACGCGACCGTCTCGGGAGAACGACCATGCCAAGAGGCACAAGATAAGGCTGCGCTCTTATGGTAAATGAAAGATTACTAAGCGGGTCCTTTTATGATTATCAGCTTGGTTTCCCTGCGCCATGAGCCTTTGCGCACAACTCCTTCACATTGAGCATTATTCGGGTCCGTTGGCTGCCGCAGCTCGTTTATTGTAGCTTCAAGGCCATGTCGAGCACCACGCTTTTGGGTGCCTTGCTGCCCTGCAACCAATGAAAGTGGAACTTTTTGTCCGTTTAAGTCATTGATGTGCTGAAGGCGCTCACCTACCGCCTTCGAGCCAAAACTTCTGAACAAGCCCTTGATGATTCATGTATAATCATCGGGGCTTATTTTTTGTCCATAGGATGCTCCGGTAATGGCCTCTTATCTTGAATTGCTTCGGCTCATTACTATTGTGTTCTTCAAAAACTAATCGACTAGCTCCAAGGGATTACCTACTTTTGGATTAGGGAACTGTTCTCCTAATAATAGCGTATTCTAACCAATCCAGCTGCTATCTGCAGCAGCATCCCCATCCAGATTAGTGTAGGTGAACTATGAAGCGTTCGCACGCTCTTGCTTTGTCTAGTCTTGCCTTGTTCTTGGCCTCTTCCGTTTCTGCTTCTGCTCAAGTTATCAGAACGGGCCAACAATGCGTACCGGCAGTTGCCAATCCCTCGATGTATCGCAACTGCCGTCTTCACTTTGTCCAAGGCAATGAGGTTTGCCGATGCGCTATCTCGCCCCAAGCACTTCGTCAACGAATGGACCGGCCCAGTGAACGCGATGAGCTGAGCACGGGAGCCATCAGCTCTCGCGGGACAGGTGGCACAGCAGGTGCTGTCGGAACAGTCGGCAATGCAGGCACCGGCGCAGCTGTAGGCGGCGTAGGCAACCGGGGCACGGTCGGTAACGCTGGAACTGGTGCCACTTCCGGTAGGGCTGGTGGCTTAAACACAGGCAGCAATGTCGGCGCTGGTGGAACAGTCGGAAGCATTGGCAACGGCAGCGCAGTCGGCAACGCTGGAACCGGCGGCTCTGTTGGCGTCGGCGGAAGCACTGGTACAGGCGGCACCGTAGGCAGCGGTGGTTCTGTTGCTGACAACAACACCGGTGGCACTGGTGGGACAGGCAGCACTGGAGGCGGGAAAGGCAGCAGCGGATCTGGCGCGAACAGTGGCGGCTCCAATGGTGGCGGTGGCAGCAGCGTTGGTGGCTCTGGCAATCCCGGCAATGACAAGGGTGTCGGCAATGCGGGTGAAAGCCCGAATGGCCGCGACTTTGGCGGCGGCGGCGACAAAGGCCGCAGCGACTCCGACGACAAAGGCAGCAACGCTGGTGGCAACGGAAACGGTCGCGGCGGCAACGCTGGAGGCGCTGGCAACCCCGGCAATAACGAAAGTGTTGGCGGGGCTGGAGAGAGCCCGAACGGGGGTGACTTCGGCGGTGGCACACAGGGCCGCAGTGATGCTGGCGATAACGGCGGTAAGGGCGGCAATGCTGGTGGAAACGGGAATGGCGGCAACGGCGGTGGACGAGGTGGCAAGGACGGGTGAGCCGAAGGCCATGAACCCAACAATTGCTCGACTGCCTGAGCGTCTTGTCTAGGCAGATCTGCTAACAATGAGATGGACCCTTGGCTTTCTGATGAGCCAAGGGTTTTTCTGTGGTCCTGGCAGAGAACAATGGGGTCCGTCTGCTCGCCTTGGAGCTGCGGGTCTCACCATGACTGATTACGACGTGAGGCCAACGGTACTCAGAACTGGTCTAAACGCATCGGCCCTTCTCTATATGCAGGAGAACGAGTGGACTGGTCAGCAAACTGCGCCAGTTTAATACATCGCGAGCATCCGCCCCCTTGCATCCAAACGGCATGTAACGCGGGCTTGGCGAACCTGCACGCGGCTCCCTCGCTGAAACACAATTCTAGCCTCGATAGGAGCTGACAGGCTGCCATCCTTCAGGCGAGCGGTGCGTCCCGAGCTGGCAACGTCGACTTGTGTGGCACCATAGGACGAAGCGCCGGAAACAAGTGCGTTGCGGCAGGACTGGACAACAGCTAGGGGCGTACCTGGTCTGACTCGCAGGGGCTTGAGCAGGTGGATGCTTCGGAACCATCCGCCACCGCTCGCCCCACTCTCATACGGCCACAAACTCTCTGGAAAATTCACCCCACCTGAGGCCGACATCGCGGGAGCGATGCTGGCGATAGTTCCTGCAGTGTTTCTCTGACCGGGTGCACCTTGGCCAGGATTGCCAGCATTCGCTGACGCTCCAAGAGAACCTGCTCCGGAGAATCCGGTCCCGGCTCCTGACAAGTTCGCGGAACTTGTGTCGCCGGCCGCAGACGTTCCATTACCTCCGAGGCTAGCTCCCACTCCCGCATTGGATCCTTGCTGCCCACCAGCGCTTGCCGTTGCCCCTGCTGAACCAGCATTGGCCCCCAGTCCTCCACTGACGCCGCTCGGCCCAACGTTACCGGTTACTGAAGCTCCATTGGCCTCACTGCTGACGCCCGCCCCTGCACTGAGCCCACCGAACCCGAGGTTGCCCTGAGCCGATGCTCCCACTGCGCCCGCGTTGGCTCCTAGCCCGCCCGCGATACCGCTCGGGCCGGCGCTGCCGCTGGCTGAAGTTCGACTGCCTTCGCTGCTGACACCTACTCCTACGCTGAGTCCCTCAGATCCAATGCCCGCGCTCAGACCTGCTCCTACGCCAGCCGCGCCTGCACTCACACCAACGTCGAGCGCTCCCGCTGTCTCACCTTGCACGATTAGGAAAGCCGTGGATAGTAGGGCTGCGAGAGAGTGCCCCATGGCCGGAGCTAAGCAACTCTTATTCCTCTTAGAGCCATCAATCATTGCCACACTTCCATGCACGCGGAGTAGCTGCGCCCTCCCCCGAGCCTATGGTGTCAATCGACTTGAGTAAGGTGGAAATAGGGGGATTAGGTGTGTCTATCTGGGATTAGGCTACCGGCTCAACGAAGCAGAGTTGCTCTGGAGGCTGGGCAACTCCTACCCCTGACAACTCTAAAGCCGCTTCATCAGCCGCGTCGCTGCCATGGTGAGTTGCCCATCAAGCATCTCCTCAGCCGCGTCGTACCTGGCCACCCACCGCTCGTAGGTCGCCCAGCGCGTCCCCTTAGGCTTAGGCGGCACAGCCCAATCATCTGGGTCTGCATCTCCGAGCAGGGCCGCTATTGCCCTTGCCTTCGTCCGCCATGCCCGTCCTATCGGGTCGAGAAACAGTGAGGCTTAGGCTGCCCTGCGGCCTCACGCATGCCAGATTGCGAAGTACGACGGGGACGAAGTTCAGAATTCGGAGAGTGTGCTTCCGTACGGTCAGCAAAAGCCCTCCGCGTTTGGATGCAACGCGAAGGGCCTACCCAACCGGCTCTCAACGCAACTCGCTATTTTCCCTGTGCTAGTCAGTCGATGCACATCGAGCCGTTTGCGGCGCGGCCTGTGATGCTTGAGGTGAAGGTGCTGCCCCGCAGCACGACTGACCGGAAGCCGAGGAAAGCAAGGCTTCTGTTAGTTGGGACCCGGCATGCTGCCTGATTATCGAGATTAAAGGCCATCGGAGAGGACGTGCAGAAAAGATCATCGCCTTCCACTCGTCGGCTTCTGTCTCGGTTGTGAGCGTGGTACCACACGCCAAGCACATTGTAATTTCCGACCGTTGCGCAACCACCGCACGCGTTAAGTCTCCACCACCCGCGCGATACGTGCCGGCCATTACCGGGATCGTACGCAATTGCGACCCACATTGGCTCGGCCGTTTTGTTGCAGATTCTCCAGTTCGCCGCCTCACTGCGTTCGGACGCTATAGCTCCACACAGGATTATTAGAGTGCCAAGGGCGAATCGAGCCATCGCTATCTCCAATCCTAGAGATTTATCTGCATTCAGTGTGGCCGCAAGAATCCCAAGTCGGTCAGCCTAGTAGATACAGGCCCATCTCCGTGGCGGTCGTGGATACAAGCACCCGAGTTCCGCGTTGCTGCACTTGGTCTCGTCCACTTTGCTTTAACTTGACACAGTGTGGTAACCGGGTTGGGTACCTCTCGACTTTCCTTTCTGTCACGACTCTTCTTCCGCATTTTGGCACTGCGCGAGCGTCCTCGTCCGTCCTAGAGGACCACCGATACATAATACCCAGCAGTTACTGCCGACACATACAGAGAGCTTCAGAGGCTTCGTCGTTCCAGCCGCTGCCAACATACCGGTAGCTTTTTGAGGAGCGAAATCTGGCTCCCTGCTCATCGATATGTTGCCAGAGGGTCAATGTGCAACCCGGCGTCACCTTGAATGACGAAACCTGGTCATTCCAGGAGGGCTGATGGATGGTGCTTTCACAGCCTCCGCCATGGCCATTAGTGGTGCATCCAAGATTTTCACCCCTGACCATTCGCATCCGCTCAAAGTGATCCAAGGTCCAATGAGCACCGCCATAGTCTCTATGCTGGTAAAGTATGCACCCAGCATTCACAGCTGACGGCAAAATACTTAGGGATGCTACGAAGAAAGATACTGCAGAAAAATTAGCAATCTTGCGTTTCAAAGTCATATGTCTACCTCCATAATAACTGCAAAGACCGTTCCAAGTAGCAAGGCGGAGCAACTTCAAGGGTATCACTTTCTATCTGATTATAGCTCTGAATAGACCTCGAAAATGTGTGCAACCACACAAGAATTGCAATTCCGAGCCTTATATTCAGGCTCCAAATCTAACGTTAGAGTGGGATCCTGTAGGTTCCTCCATAACGCATTGCATACTGTTCTTTCGCGATTGCGAATCAAGACTGTTGGCTAAAAGCGCTTCATCAGCCGCGCTGCTGCTATAGCCAGTTGGGCATCGAGCATCTCTTCAGCGTCATCATACTTGACCACCCACCGTTCATAGGTTGCCCACCGCATTCCCTTTGGTTTCGGCGGCAGATCCCAATCATCCGGATCTGCATCTCCGAGCAGAGCAGTCTTCACCTTCGCTTTCGTGCGCCATGCCCGCCCTATTGGGTCAAGGAACTGTGAGGCATAAGCCGCCCTGCGGCCCCAAGCATACCGGCTGGCAAAGAACGTAGCTCCGAGAGGCCGGTAGAGCACCCGCACGCGCCGGCCCCTGTTGGGGCAGATGACGTACCATTGCAGACGGCCAAAGTGTCTCGGCTCGGACACTAGAGAGAACGACTGCTGCCGTCCTTGAAATGATAGATCCAGCAAGCCACTATAGTCGGACAGCTTTAGAAGGGCGGTGATGGTCTCACCCGAGCCATAGGTGAGTACGCATTGGATATAGCTCCCCGGCTTTCCCGCCCCACTCGGGATGAGCTTGGCGAGATCCAGCTTCGGGCCACTCTCAAGGGTAAGGCGCTGCCGGTCACGAGGCATGGCGACGTCCTCTTGGCTGCAGATCCACCACTCCTGAGGGCTCCACCGCCTCCACCGCTCCAGACCCCGTCTGGTAGATTATATGTGTCCCTGCAGTCGGACCGCTGATGGGCTCAGATGAGGTGTCGCGGTCCTTCTCGCCGGACCGTGGGCGGTAATTTTCTTTCGTGGAGGCGCGAACTGTCCCTGAGGTCGGACCGGCTGTCCTTCCCATCGGGCCGGCTACAGATTTTTCTCTATCCGGGAGCCAGCGCATAAAAGCCTTCGAGGCTTTCTCGCCCGTGCGGTCGCACGAGTACACTGTTAGGCGGTACTCGCTCGCATGCGGGCTCTTGCGGTCGAAGTGTCCGCGTGAGCAACAGACGATGAAGCCCTTTTCTGTCAGCTCAAAGAACGCCCGTGCTGCCGTGTCCTTAGAGCAGCGGACGTGTTTAGCAGCATCACGAGTGGAGAGGGCAATGAAACCATTGTTGCCGCCGTTATAGATGGCTGCGAGTTTGAGGAAGATGCAGCGGCCTACGGGCGAGAGCGAGCGCCAGGCAGGCGAGCGCAGCATGTAATGTGGAAGGGCGATGAAGCGTTCGGTCGTGCTTCGCCCCTTGTTATTGTGACGTCTGGGCATGAGGTGCCTCGCAGCGCCCCTGAGAGGTTCAAGGACGTCCTTTCTGATGATGATGCGGAAAGGGTGCAGCCGGAGCATAGACCCCGGCTGCTGGGCTTCTCAGAGTCAGGAAGCAGGATCCGGCGTGTGGCCAAGGATCTGTGCGTAAGCAGCTCTCATCACACCGGAGAAGCGACGGGAGCGCTTGTCTTCGGCAAAGACTGTTCGAGCGATGTGAGCAGAACGTAGCGCCCGTGCGTTCCCGAGTAGGGACCTGCGTGAGGCTCATCCACCGTGGTGATGTCGAGACCGCGCTTTCGCAACGTGTGAACGTATGCGGACCAGCGGGGGCGGGTCTATCCAGGGGGATGATGCCGGTCTCGCCCGCTCCAATCAGATGGGCCAGCGTCCACGCTTCACGACCCTTTAGACGCAAGGTCTCGCCTGTGTCGGCACGCTTCACAAGGAGTTCGACCACGTTGCTGTTAGCCATTGCTCACCTCCATGCTTAGCCCTGCGAGTTCTGCGATGGTGAGTGCCAGCGCGGGGGAAAGACCAAACCGGCTGGAAAGCTTTCTGGCCACGAGTGGATGAGGATGGGTCGGCTGTGAGGCTGCCCAGGCGAAGAGCGGCAGTAGGCACAGGTTCTCGTTGCCGCGCGAGCGCAGCTTGTGTAGGTTATTCATGGAAGTTTTCCTTATTGCCCCGTGCAGGCCACCTTGCATGGGGCTTTCTTTTGCACAGTCATAAACGGGATGAGTTCAGAGCAACGAAGCGTCTGAACTGGGCATCATCAGGCAGCCTCTGAGATGAGGGCTCGGATGTCCTCCACACGCCATGCGGTGATGCGTTGGCCGAGTTTCACGGGCTTGGGATAACGCCCGTCCTTGATGCCTGCCCACCACGTGGACCTGCTGACGGGAATAGGCCCATTCGGGGCAAGGATGCCGGGAAGCCGGACAAAACCGGCCTGGGGCAGTTGATGAGATGTCGCGAAGTCAGTATTCGGGCGTGCGTCAATGCTCTGCAAAGCCATAGGGCCTGCGTCCTTTCATTGTTGAGTTGTGAATGAAACGACCGGCGAAGCTCAGGGGATTTGATTGACTCGCACCCTGAGCCCCCAGTAGGCTTAGCCCGCTCTTCCATGAGTACGGGTTTAGACCCACCGCGCCGCCTTAGCCCCCTGGCAGGGGTTAGGGCGGCTCTTTTTTCCGTGTCGTAGCCTGAAGCTTTGTCCCGTCCGCGCAGGTGTAGTGAACAGGGTGGGGATCTTGGGCAGCCGCCCCTGTGCCGGCGGCCGCAAACAGGAGCGCGATCAAGACCGTTCTGCCCGGGACACGGGTTGCGTCGTTCACGAGACGATCCCTCATTTGCCCGCCGCCTTGCGCAGTGCCGCGTTGATGCGCTCCTGCCATCCCGGGCCATCCTGCTGGAAGTATTCGAGCACCTCCTGGTCAATGCGCAGGGTGACGGTCTCCTTCACACCCGGGACGGCCGATGCCTTGGGAGGCGTCTCAACCGGTGTAGTTGTAACCTTCTTGAAGGCAGCCTCAGCCGCCTTTAACGGATCGCTGGGACGCCGCCCTCCTGGTGATCTCGACAAGTCTTCCTCCCGATGAACCACTGCCTCTGAAGCCATTTCGGGCAGATGTCAGAACTATCGTCGCGGACAGCTTCAGGAAGTTCAAGCCCCGCCCCTGACGCTGCTGGGCGTGGTGTGCAGACCTTCAATCACCGCCGTGGCCGGCGGTTGAGCCATACCGTCGCCTGCATGCTGGTCCAGGCGCAGGGCGGACCACCAGCGGCCTTTCCTTCATCCAGTCAGAACCTCCTCCGCAGCTTCGAGTTGACGGCGTAACGCCTTTACCCGGAGAACCGCCATGCCCGCTCCCAAAGTGCTCTTTGTCGCCACCTCGCAGGACCAAATGGGATCCACCGGCCACCGCACCGGCGTCTGGCTGGAGGAGCTCGCCACGCCCTACTACGCCCTGCTCGACGGAGGCGCGGAGGTCACGCTCGTCTCGATCAAGGGCGGTGCCATTCCGTGGGATCCCTGCAGCCTTCCGACCGAGGCTGGCAATGGTCCGGGTGAGAAGCCCGAGGAGCAGCAGGAGGTCCCAGCATCTGTGCATCGCTTCCTCTCCGATGAGAAGGCCATGGCAACTGCGCGACAATCCCCTGCCCTCGGCAGCGTGGATCCAGGCTCCTTCGACGCGGTGTTCCTGCCTGGCGGGCACGGGCCGATGTGGGATGCGGCCAATGACGAGACGCTGGCCCAGGTCATCGGGTCCTTGTTCGATCAGGGCAAGGTTGTCGCCGCCGTCTGTCATGGCCCGGCCGGGCTGGTGAAGGCCACGCAGCAGGATGGGCGTCCCATCGTCGGTGGTCGTCGGGTCAGCGCCTTCACCAACACCGAGGAGGAGGCGGTCGGACTGAAGAAGGTGGTACCCTTCCTGTTGGAAGACCGGCTTAAGGAATTGGGAGGCCGCTTCGAGCGAGGACCAGACTGGCAGCCCTTCGCGATCCAGGACGGTAACCTGATCACGGGGCAAAATCCGCAATCCTCAGAACTCGTCGCCCGGCACGTGCTGACGGCCCTCGGCAGGGGCGCCTGAATGACGACGCTGATGCTCGTCGGAGCGACAGGCTTGGTCGGCGGGGCCGTCCTGCGGCAGGCACAGGGTGATGTTCGGGTGACCCGGATCGTCGCCCCGACCCGTCGACAGCTACCGCCGCATCCGAAGCTCGAAAACCCGCTGGTCGATTTCGAGCACCTGCCGGCCGATGCGCCATGGTGGGCTGTCGATGGCGTGGTCTGCACCCTGGGAACCACGATCCGCAAGGCCGGCTCGCAGGAGGCGTTCCGCCGGGTCGATCACGACTACCCGCTCGCCGTCGCGCGGCTTGCCCGGCAGCACGGTGCCCGTGCCTTCGCGCTGAACTCCGCGACGGGCGCCGACCCGCATTCACGCTTCTTCTACAACCGAGTCAAAGGCGAAGTGGAGGAGGCGCTTCGGGGTGTCGGGTTCCCATCCTTGTCCATCGTGCGCCCTGCCCTGATCGGAGGCGACCGGGACGAGTTCCGGCCCGCGGAGTTCGTGGGGCATCGTCAACTTAACGGGTCGAAACGGGTGCGCCCATCTGAGATTGTCAGATCAGAAACCAGCGGCCCCACCAGTCACCTCGGCCCAGCTCCTGAAGGCCTGAGCTCGAGACTTGCGATAATCAGCAGCAATGGTGTTTGCAGGTCGGCGGAAAAGGTTTGCAACCTGATCATGAACTGAAAGGAAGCGTTGGGCCTGCCCGGCTGATTTGAAGCGTTTCATGATGCGCTCCCATCTTCGGGTCGGCTGATGACTGTTCTCGGCTCTGTTGTTCAAGCCTTTATGCTGCCGATGCTCCACCCCGGGCATGACGACCCGCTTTGCGGCGGCATAGCTGGCCAGTTTATCTGTGATCATCAGGCGAGGGGCCATGCCTTGCGTCTTGAGCAGCTTGCGCAGCAGGCGCTTGGCGGCCTTCGCGTTGCGACGGCTCTGGACCAGGATATCGAGCACGATCCCATGTTGGTCGACGGCCCGCCACATCCAATGCTTCGTGCCCGCGATGCTGATCACCACCTCATCGAGATGCCATTTGTCGTCTGGTGCGGGAAGACGGCGGCGGATCTGGTTGGCATAACCTTGCCCGAACTTCAGCGCCCATTGCCGGACCGTCTCGTGGCTGACCTCGATGCCACGGGCGGCGAGCATCTCCTCGACCATGCACAGGCTCAGGGGAAACCGGAAATACAGCCACACGGCATAGCTGATGACCTCAGCCGGGAAGCGGTGACGGGCGTAGCGAGGATGACGGGTCGGTTTCATGCCCTCGCTTATGCTCGGATCGAGTCACCGTCGCGTTAACCTGACGGTGCCGTCAAGAACTCGTACCGGAAGCAGCGCACCGGATGATCTTTGGAATTTCTCTTGTTCATCATCAAAGTACCGGTACGCTCGGCTCTCCAATATGTTGCGGGAGAGCACAGGCATGAACGGCGCTGCTATGGATCATCGAAGCCTCTGGTTCCTCAATACCTACGTCACGATCCGTGTCTCGTCACGGGATGGTTCGGACGGCATCTCAGTTCTTGAGCACCGCGCCTCACAGGGGGACTCTCCGCCGCTGCATATCCACCATGACGAGGATGAAATCTTTCACGTTCTTGAAGGTGAAGTGCGCTACCGAGTCGGAGACCAGGAGCACCGCGCCAGCGCTGGGGAAACGCTGCTCACTCCCAAAGGCATTCCTCACACTTACAGGGTGGAGTCGGCTGAGGCCCGCATGCTCACCATCACCCGAGGCGAATTCGAGACCTTCATCCGCGCCTTTGGCCGTCCTGCTGAACGGCAGGGGCTGCCTGATCCATCCGGTCCACCCACCCCCGAGCAAGCTGAGGCGCTTGCGCGTGCCTGCCGTCAATTCGGGATAGAACTCGTAGGGCCGCCGCTTTCATAGGATGGGTCACCCGTTTGCGGGGGCTCCTCGACGAGGGTGCCGATCAGACGCAGCAGTTCCTGCTGTTCCGGCCCTGCGCCCCGCCCCAGGAAAGCCGCGATATCTTCATGTTCCACCTGCCCTCCGGAAGCGACATTGGCTTCGTGGCGGACGAACAAAGCCCCTGAAGGATCTCGGATCAGATACCAGCGGTCACCGCTTGGACTTTCATAGAGCTTGCGCGCCTTCTTCATGCGGGCTCCTGTCGGGTCGAAATGGCACATCCACTGTAACCCATCGCAGCAAAAGGCGGAAAGCACAGATTGTTCGAGCAGGGCTTCAGGAGAATTCCAAGTCGCATGTTCAACAGGACCTGGGACGGGGCCCTACCGGAATGAAGCTGGATATATCAACTGGACAGGCACTGCTGGGTGGCTAGCCCGGATCGCATTCTTGTAGACGATCTGCCTTCCATGACCCCGAACAAGCCAGATCTCATAATTTCAGGGTGCCCTCATCGATAGCCCGACGCCTGTAATTCAAACAGTTCGGCGTAGCGACCGCCTGATGCAACGAGCTGTTCGTGTGAGCCAGCCTCCACGACCTGCCCATTCTCGAGGACAAGGATGCGGTCGGCCATCCGCACGGTCGAGAACCGGTGCGAGATCAGAATGGCGGTCTTGCCCAAACTCAGATCCCGGAAGCGCTGGAAGACCTCGTACTCCGACCGGGCATCGAGAGCGGCGGTCGGCTCATCCAGGATGAGCACCTCGGCATCCCGCATGTAGGCGCGCGCGATGGCGATCTTCTGCCATTCACCTCCGGAGAGATCCGCCCCCCCTTGGAACCGCTTGCCGAGCGGCTGGTCATATCCTTGGGGTAGGCGTTGGATAATTGGATCGGCGAGGCTGCGCTCCGCCGCCTGTCGGATCCGGTTGCGATCATCGGTGGCCTCGATACGACCTGCTCCGATGTTCTCGCCGGCCGTGAAGTGAAACCGCACGAAGTCCTGAAAGATCACGCCAATGTGGCGCCGCAGATCTGCCAGATCATATTCACGCAGGTCATAGCCATCCAGAAGGATCCGTCCCTCTGTCGGATCGTAGAGCCGGGCAAGGAGCTTCACGATCGTGGTTTTGCCGGCTCCGTTCTCCCCAACCAAAGCTACGACCTCACCGGCTTTCAGCGTCAAGCTCAGGTGACGGACAGCCCAGTGATCTGAATCTGGATACCGGAAGCCTACGTGCTCAAACACGATCCCCGACCGCAGCGGCTGCGGAAAGGGTCGTGGATTTGCCGGTGACGCGATGCTTGGACGGACATCGAAGAATGAGAACAGATCCTCCAGGTACAGCGCCTGCCCGGCGATCTGGGAAAACCCCAGAAGCAATCCCTCCAGCAGCCCCCGCAGCCGCAGGAAGGAGCCGGACAGAAACGTCAAGTCACCGATGCTGAACTCGCCCCGGACGGTTCGCCACACGATCAGAGCATAGGCCAGATAATAGGCACATGACGCGAGCGCGGCGAAGAGCGTGCCCCATGCGGCCCTGCGGATCGCAAGCCGCCGGTTGTCCGCATACATCCGATCAGCAAAGCCTCTGAAGCGCTCGACCAGGAAGGCGTTAAGACCGAAGAGCTTGACCTCCTTCGCGGTTTCGACGCTCGAGCCGAGATAACGGATGTAGTCGAGCTGACGTCGCTCGGGGGTGCGAAAGTAGTTGAGGCGATAGCCCTGCGCGTTGAAATGCACCTCACCAACAAAGGCCGGCAGGAGAGCAAGGATGATCAGGAAGATGAGCCAAGGCGCATAGACGAGCAGGCCGGCAGCGAGTGAAAGGACGGTGAGCCCATCCTGTGCCTGCCCGAAGATCTGGGTCAGGAGAGTGGTCCGCCCGGTGACCTGACGGCGAGCCCGTTCCAGTCGGTCCTGCTGATCACTGCTCTCGAACTGCTCAAGATCCAGAGTCGTCGCGTGCTCCATCAGACGCACACTGGCGAAGTTGCTGTAGCGCTCGGATAAGAGGCTGTCGACGAGGGAGCTAGCCCGCCCTAAGAGATCAGCGATGATCGCGAGGGCCAGCTCCAAAACGAGCAGCCCACCGAGAAAATCAAGTCGGCCGCTCCCGATCCAATCGTTGAGATTTGCCCCTGGTGAGGCGAGCTGTGTCTGGGCCACCACCTCATCAATGATGAGCTTTCCAATATAAAGTAACAGAAGAGGGAGGATTGAACGCGTCAGTCGCAGCCCGAGACTTGCCGCTGTAAGAGCAGGGCTGGCCTGCCAGACCAGACGGAACAGAGACGGAAGGTGACGTAAGGCGCCAACCCGCCCACGCATCGAGCGGCTGGAAGGGAACACTGGAGCAGCCATCCCATTAAGATGGGGTCCAGGGCCTACTCGTCGAGCCACCTAACAGCCGCCGTGGGGTCTGGTCCTAGAACCAGGATGGAAGGCTATCGTCTCGGAGGGCGCCATGACAGATGACAATCAAGACAAATTCCATGATCAGCACGAGCACTGGAAGCACCACGGCGTTCAAGTGATCAAGGGTGATCGCCTCGATCCGAACACAGCTCAGACCCCGGGCATGTTTCGGCAGGCTGCGATCAATCATGCACGGGTTGGAGCACAGAAGATCTGGGCCGGCACGGTGTCCATCCAGCCGAATGCCAAGACTGGAGTGCACCACCACGGCGAGTTGGAGAGCGTGATCTATGTGGTGCGAGGCAAGGCTCGGATGCGGTGGGGCGAGCGGTTGGAGTTCGTCGCGGAGGCCGGACCTGGGGACTTCATCTATGTACCGCCCTTCGTGCCCCATCAGGAGATCAACGCCAATCCGGATGAGCCCCTCGAATGCGTTCTTGTGCGCAGCGATAACGAGGCCGTCGTCGTGAACATCACCGACGTGGATCCTGTCGAAAAGCCGGAGGAGGTTTACTGGGTCGATCCGATCCACAAACAGCCAGGCTAAGGGCATTCCGGACCTATAAACCCTACAAGTCAGTAACAGCCCCGGTCCTCCCCTAGGCTGACTGCAGGGTCACTTAGCTCCCTCAAAGCCGGCGGGATCAGCGCCAAGGACGGAGTTCACACCAAGATGCAGGTCTACCGCTCGCTGGAAGAACGTTTTGCACGCATCAGCTCGATCGAGGACGCGATCGGTATTCTGCAATGGGACACTGAGACCATGATGCCGGAGGGGGCTGCCGACAGTCGTTCGGACCAGCTCGCGACGCTCAAGGGTCTCGCCCATGAACTGCTCACCGCGCCCGATACGGGCGAGCTCCTGGCCCAGGCGGATCAAGACAGCGGCCAGCTCTACGATTGGCAACGCTCCAACCTGCGTGAGATGCGGCGGATCTACCTCCATGGTTCCGCCGTTCCGGCGGATCTCGTCGAGGCCAGCTCCAGAGCCGTGTCCAAGTCGGAGCTGGTCTGGCGGGAGGCGAGACAAAACGGGGATTTCGCCCTCCTCCTCCCGCACTTGGCGCAGGTGCTCCCCTTCCAGCGGCAGATCGGCCAAGCCAAGGGCGAGGCTTTGGAGCTGTCCCCCTATGATGCACTGCTCGACAGCTACGATCCGGTCTACGCCAGGAGACAATAAATCCGCTCTTTACAGAACTTGGCGCCGAGCTACCGGGCCTGATCCAGGAGGCGCAGGTGCGCCAGAAGGAACTCCCTGCCATCCAGCCGCTCAACGGCCCCTTCCCTGTTGACGATCAACGACGCATCGGCGAGCAGTTGATGAAGGCCGTTGGATTTGATTTCAACCAAGGGCGGCTCGATGTGAGCCTGCATCCATTCTGTGGTGGATCCACGGGCGACGTCCGGATCACCACCCGCTACAGCGAGGCAAACTTCATGAGCGCGCTCATGGGCGTGCTTCACGAGACCGGCCACGCACTCTATGAGCAGGGCCGCCCGGAGAAGTGGCGCCGTCAGCCGGTCGGTCTCGCACGCGGGATGAGCATGCACGAGAGCCAATCGCTGCTTATCGAGATGCAGGCTTGCCGAAGCCGGGAGTTCGTCACCTATCTCGCCCCTCTTGTACAGGAGACGTTCCAAGGCGAGGGCGCGGCTTTGAGCCCGGAGTACCTCCACCGGATCCTGACCAAGGTGGAGCCGGGCTTCATCCGCGTGGATGCCGACGAGATCACCTACCCGGCCCACATCCTGGTCCGCTACAAACTTGAGAAGGCGTTGATTGCCGGCGATCTTCAGATCCAGGACTTGCCCGCAGCGTTCAATGAGGAGGTCAAGAAGCTTCTCAATCTCACAGTTCCCAATGACAGCCTGGGATGCTTGCAGGATATCCACTGGCCTGGCGGCGCGTGGGGCTACTTCCCCAGCTACACACTTGGCGCTATGACGGCGGCCCAGCTCTTCAAAGCGGCCTGCCAGGCTGACGCGGACATCCTTCCTGGCCTATCGAAGGGTGATTTTGCTCCTCTTCGAGAATGGCTGCGCGCCAATGTTCATGCAAAGGGCAGCCTGATGACCACCGATCAGCTTCTGGTCGCCGGAACCGGCCGACCACTGACTGCGGAGGTCTTCCGCACCCACCTGCGGGAACGATATCTCGGACGCTGAAGGGACCTAAGCTGCACATGAAACCTATCATCTTCACTCTGGGCCGCGCGCTCTCCCGGACAGCCATCATCCTGCTCACGATCCTCGTCTCTCTTGAACTACCTACCAGCCGAGCAGCGGCTCAGCCTGACAGTGGTCCGTGTCGGCCAGTCCAATATGCCGATAGCACCTTCGTGGTTTGCACGATGGATCTCCGACAATACGAGGTGAGGCTGTTCTGGCGCGGGTCGGACGGGGAGGTCCTTGGCTCGTTCGACCGGTTGAAAGAGACACCGGAGGGTTCACGCCTTGCTGTTGCGATGAATGCGGGCATGTACCATGAGGATCGCTCGCCAGTAGGCCTTTACGTTGAGAACGGAAAGGAGCTGAAGGCGGCCAACACAAGGAACGGCCCCGGAAACTTCCACCTCAAGCCCAACGGCATCTTTTATGTCAAAGGCCGTCAAGCAGATGTGCTCGAGACAGGAACCTATCTGAAGCGGAAATTCAGGCCGGATTTCGCAACACAATCGGGCCCGATGCTCGTCATAAACGGGCAAATCCACCCTCAGTTTTCAGAGCAAAGCACCTCACGGAAGATCCGGGACGGCGTTGGCGTGAAAGGCCAGGACGTGGTCGTGTTTGCGATTTCCGAAGACCCAGTCACGTTTAGCACATTCGCTCGCTTGTTCCGGGACGAGCTTGGCTGTGCGAATGCTCTGTTCCTGGATGGCAGTGTCTCCAGCCTCTATGCCCCTTCATTGGAAAGGATAGGCACGATCATGCCCATGGGGCCGATCGTCGGGGCTTTGCGCCGGCGCCTATAGTAAGTGGCTTCAGCGGCAGCGCAAACGTTTCAGGTCGAAGCTGCAGGCGGAAAGGCGATGCCTTCAGGGTCCATGCACAAAGTAGTCATTCACAAAGCCGGTGGTTACGAGCGGCTTAAGCTCGAAACTCATCCCGTGCCCAAACCCGGCGATAGACAGGTTCTGATCCGCACCGAGGCGGTGGGTGTGAACTATGCTGACATCTGTGTTCGTTGGGGCGTATACGAGTCCGCGCGCCGGTTCGTGGGCTGGCCGATCACGCCCGGATTCGAATATTCGGGCTGGGTGGAAGAGGTTGGCTGTGAGGTCAAGCATGTGAAGCCCGGCGATCCGGTGTTTGGGGTCACTCTCTTCAACGGCTACTCCACGCACGTGTGTGCTCCGGCAGATCTGGTGTGGCCTAAGCCTCAGACTCTGGACTTTGAGGCCGCCGCTGGTTTCTTAGCCGTCCACCTGACCGCGTATCATGGCTTGCTGCAGAACGTGGTGATCCGGCCCGGCATGAGAGTGCTCGTGCATTCTGCAGGCGGTGGAGTAGGCTCAGCGCTTGTCCAACTATGCAAGTTGCACAATCTGCACGTGACTGGCGTGGTGGGGAGAAGTCACAAGGTCGAGTATGTACGCCAGCTGGGCGCAGACGCCGTGATCGACAAATCCACTCAGTCGCTCTGGGTTGAGGCCAAGCGCCTATGTCTTGACGGCTACGACTTGGTCTTTGACGCGAACGGCCCTGAAACCCTGGCGCAGAGCTACGCCCATCTGAAGCCCACGGGTAAGCTGTTGGTCTATGGCTTTCATACTTTGTTGCCCAAACAGGGTGGGCGCATCAATTACCTCAAGGCGGCCCTCGGAATGCTGAGGATGCCGCGCTTCAATCCTTTGTCGATGACAAGCGAGAACAAAGGCGTGGTAGCGTTCAATCTGTCATTTCTCTTTGCCCGCACCGACCTGCTGCAGGCCGCTGTCAACGACCTTGCCACTTGGTTAGAGGCAGGGATCCTGCAGGCCCCAAAAGTCCGATCCTTTGCACTGGCAGATGTGGCTCAAGCTCATCAGGCCTTGGAGTCGGGCGAAACCACGGGCAAGGTAGTGTTGCGAACATCACCACCCTTCGTCAGTGCGGCAGCGTACGAGGCAACTGTTCACCAAGTCTCTGCTCCCGATCGATGAGGGCCAGAGTTGCTTGAATGCGCTGTGGGAGAGGCTGCCTGATCACGTCCGCGTAAATTGAGCGGAGATCTTGCCCGATCCGGCGCAGGAGTTCGGTGTCGGAGGCTGCTGAAGGTCGTTTGCCACCATCAGGCCTGTTGTCCATCTCCTACCTCCCAATCAGCAGCCAGCCCCTGAGTACCGCTTCGCTACCCAATCGTTAACCGTCTTTCTTTTCAGCTGTGGAAATCGGGCAGAATTCTGTGAATACTCGGGATCGGCGCTTGCATAGCTAGCACCACAACCAAATCGGCAGATTTCCACCGGGGTAGCCGAGTTTATCCGAGTCGCCGCAAAAAAGCCCTGAAACGAACCCAGAACATCCGTAGCTACAGAAGGAGAGCATCCTCGTCAGCGGTGCCATCCATTGTTACAGTCGGAGAGGCTGAGAGATCGTCTCGGCAGGCACCAT
>NZ_JAEQMY010000073.1 GCF_016743775.1 Microvirga aerilata
GTCTGCGCCGAGCAGCAGCGTTAGCACTCGGCGCATGTGAGTGCTAACACGAGTTGATACTCCAATGATCCTGGCCAAGCAAGCTCATCCCTTGGTGGATAAGCTGAGCTTGGGGCGAACAGCAGCTTACTGGCTGCGTTGACCTTCGATAGTGGCCAACGGGCCGCTTGGGCAGCGAGGTTCAGCCGTG
The DNA here is from genome assembly GCF_016743775.1 of Microvirga aerilata. Taxonomy (GTDB): domain Bacteria; phylum Pseudomonadota; class Alphaproteobacteria; order Rhizobiales; family Beijerinckiaceae; genus Microvirga; species Microvirga aerilata. Next base: position 191 of record NZ_JAEQMY010000073.1, read on the forward strand.
TTGAGTTTCGAAAGCGTCGAAGAGGTCTGCGAAAGCAAGAGCATCACTCTTGTCGTTCATCCTGCCATCCGGCGAGCCGTGAGGGGCTACGAGGAGAGCTTCTATATTGGCTTGCGCTGTTTCCTAAAGGGAGAGTCCGACGGGATCTTTTTCCTCCCGCTCCAAGATGGAGGCTATGTCCGCCTTCTATTCTCGCAGCGCCGCTCGGCAGGAGGGCACCCGATCCTGAGAGTTGACCCACTGACCTCAGAAGGGCTGCACAGGATCAAGATGGCGGTCAACACCGGCAACTAAGCTCAGTTGCGGATCGGGCCTCTGCCCGTACTGCTTCCGGGATACTTCCCTGCGCGGCGGCTTCAAATCTATGGACCGAAAGGGACAGTATCAACGAGACCCGCTCTGCCCATGAGAGGCCAACGTTCTCGTAAACCGCATCAGCTAGATTTCGTCGGGTTACGCTACCGTGTTAGTAGGTCTGCCTGCGCTTAGACCGGGCCTCTGGGAACATCGTGCCAGTAGTCTCTCATCTCCTGCTGCCGTTTGCGGTCAGGCCAGACCTCGTCATCACCATAGAACGACGGAGCTTTTTGAACCTGGGCTTCGGTCACATCCGTCCGGTAGCCTCCAAGGCCCGTGTCATAGGTGAGCTTGTCCCAAGGGTTGTTGGTTACGGAAAGAGAAATGAGGGACGCTGACCTTTGCCAGGATACAGACTTATGACGACACGACGGAAGCAAGGCGAAAAGAAGACCGAGAACGAGGGTCAGGCCAGCACGCCTCAGCTCGATCGGCTCGAAAAGCTTGCCAATGCGGCAGCAACAACCAACCAGGCAAAGCAGTGGCGGGCGCGCCAGAATGGCTTGCAGGATCCGGGAGAACCCTCAGAAGTGCGTAACCTCAACTACGATGCAGAGGCCAAAGCACAAGCGGAAGCTGCGATGCAGCAGATGATGGCAAAGTCAAAAGGAAAGAGGCGCAGTCGGTGACAGCCACTGCAACGCTACAGCCATAAGAAGCAGTGCGGACGTCCGCGATGCCAGTTGCATAGGAGCGTGGACGGATAGCGTCAGAAAGCAAAAGGCTGGATCTCGCGTCAGCCTTTTGCTGTTTCAGATCTGCGGCAAGCGGCGATCAGGCATGGAGGACCTGTTTGCCCCCTGTCCCAAGATGCTCTGTCGCCCACATTGCTGCTTGTGTGCGGTTAGCCGCGCCAACCTTTCGCAGGATCGCCTTCACATGAACTTTGACCGTGGCTTCTGTAACATCAAGCTGCCGCGCGATGATCTTGTTGGGGGCGCCGCCCATGATGCAACCCAGGATCTCAGCTTCCCGAGGCGAGAGCTTGTGTGCTGCAGGGGAGGTGGCCTTGGGCTCTGAGGATTGTCCGATAGCACCCTGCTCAAGGAAGGGGGCTAACTGCTGGAAGGCTGACTGCACCAGCACGGTTGGCAGGATGATCTCGCCCAGCATAGCCAGTTCGAGTGACTTGATCAGGACCTCGCGGTCACTCGTAAACAGGCAATAGCCGTTCACACCAGCCTCAAGCCCAAGCCGCACAAATCCGAGATCGAAGGTATCCGCGAATGCAATAATCCGCGCCTGCGGAAAGTGCGCCTTCAGAATGCTGACAGTCTTCAGTTCCTCCTCGGAGCAACTGCTCACATCAACCAGGAAGAGTTCCGGCGTAAGACTGCGAACCTCCTGCGAGAGCGCCGCAATAGCGAAATCCGTTTCGCAAACAGCAAAGCGGGTTCCAGTCAGAAGGTGCTTGAGACCCATGCGAAGCAGGGAATTCCGGCAGAGGACCACAGTTTGGATCTCGTGATTACGAGAAAAGCTAAAGCCAGTAGTCGTAATGTGTTCACTAGCGGCACATTCGGCGTAATTCTCTAACATTGATCTGCCTCGTCCTAAGTACACCGAACGAAGGTTCAATGTTGTTGGCTTGATCATGCCATAGAAGCGCGGCAGTTCAACCCATAGGCTATATGATCTAACTCCAAAGAGGTACGATGTAATCCGAAAGAGGAGGGCTCAGCGGCGATTGGCTTTCCACTTTCTTAATTCCTGGCACGGGCGGCCTATCGTTTAGCCGCGGCGAATTAGTTTTGATCAGTTTGACTAAGACCATGCCGCGTTAGCTGATTGCCTCATTCACAACTGCCTCTTACCTAAGTCACAATTCCCAAACGCGTGGGCGCAAAGTTCTTACTGGCTTCTCCAAGTGCGCATTGCTCTCGCCGCCGAGTCATCGTCCTGGAGTGGCGAAGACATTTTGGCTTTCCCTACCGATGGGCCACAGCCAGCCGCGGGGACCACAAGGGCCGAAGAAGGGGCTCGGCAACCACCCCGCCAATGATGGCAAATGATGCCAGGATAAGCCCGATCCGGCTATAGAGCGCAACGCGATCCTTGTGGGTCATAGATAACCCTTTCAATGCTCGGGCCGGAGATGTGGCTAGGCGCATCCTTGTTGCCAATTGTGGCGAGATTGCTGCCAAGGTATACGTGAGGGGGCACGTCCATAGGCGCTGGTCATGGTGCCACCTGCCGCGACGTGAGAGTTCGCCAGCATCCGCCCGTTCTCGGCAGCCGGACTGCCCGGCGATGGGCCTCTCTCCATAAGACGTTAGCCATCCTGTTGATTTCGTCTGGGCTCAACTCCGGTCTGCGTGATAACCGTAGCCATAGGAGTGGGGTGTGCAGTGATGGGTATCGAGGGAGATCAGCTGATCGCAATCAGCCTGATGGGTGTTGCCTTAGCTTTTGGGACTGGTCTGTTCTACCTGCTGGTTCTGCTTGCCAAACGTATCTGGACATGGGTGGCAGGTACCCGTCCCCAACAACAGCAGAACCAAACATCACAACAAGAATTCAGCTCGGAAGTAGCCCAGGCCGCTCCGATAACGGCGTCTGACCTTTATGTGATCCGGTCCAACCTGGATGCCGTATCAAGACAAGTTGAGGATTTGGAGCGCAAGCTCCGGCTGAGCGATGTGCACGGCACCAACATCATTAACCTGAAACGGAGATAGGCGCCGCTCACCTCATGGGACCCTCCGGTCGGTGCAGGTGCAGGTCAGTGCCTGTGGGCCTGGACTAGATAGACAGGGATAGTAGTCCCGCCAAGTGCCTTGCAGGCCTCGTACGCGTCGCGCGTGAGTGCTCGTAGCCGAAGGTGATTGCAGACAAGTGTCGCCTGTTGGTTGTGCAGCAGGCGGCTTATCTCAAGGCCGCACAGGATCGCGCACCTAACGACAGCAAACTAGATATCAAGCATCGACCGAATACGCTCAGACGGATTGGGCATGTTTGCCTGTCACAGCCTTGATTGCCTCAAAGCTCTTTGTGAGTGCCCGCCAGAGGTTGCCGATCTCCTCCGAGCCGGACGACCTGGAGCTGAATTCGTGAACGCCAGCTCCATGGGCTAAGGAGAGTGCCAGTTCAGGGCTATGGGTAATCTGACCTGCCCAGGTTGGAACGTCGAGCGCCTGCATCGCCCCTCGTGCGTCCGTCACCATTGGGTCATCCGAGCCATTCTTGGCTGGTGCGGCGTTGATCACCACCGCATATGGCTTTATCAGCTCACGGCAGACCCGGATCGTTGCTTGAACGGCGTCGACATCGAACAGCCCCGGACGCATCGGGATTACAACTAGATCTGCGTGCGAAATCGCCTCGGCCACTGAAGCGTCAGCGTTGGGCGGCGTGTCGATCAAGACCCACTTCACTCCGTCGCGCTTTGCCTTCGCCAAGGTGGCTGCGAGATGCTTGGTACCAACATGGAGCGAAAGATCCCCCGCGTCCCGGACTTGGTGCCAAAGGGCTAGGGATCCCTGAGGGTCAGCGTCAATCAGGAGCGTCGGTCGAGAATGCTCGGCCATATAGCTTCCCAGATGCGCGGCAAGGGTGCTCTTTCCAGAACCTCCCTTGCGGGCAGCTAAAACCAAGACATTCATGCTGGTTCTCCTAACCCGGGCAAATCGATCATGATCGCGGCTACAAGACCATAACTACACCGCAACACGTACCGAAGACAAACGAGGCGCATGTGCTCGGCCCGCTTGCTGTTCCACCTGCCAGGGCTTGGCGACGATCTCGTCGGCCGTGTGCCTTTTCTCGCCCATCTTCAATCCTCCTTTGGCTTAAAAGCCATGCCCCAGGGAGGATCACCCTCCAAAGGGCAGACCAAGGATCTCTGCCTCATTGAGACAGTCCGCTTTGGACTGCGGTTATACGGGGCCTCGCTTGGAGAGCACCTCAAAGCCCCGTGTTAGTTGGCGAACTCGATCCTCATAGGCTTCGCTCACACAGGCACGGTCCCCGCCACAGCCAGCACGACGCTTGAGCCAAGCGGCCTGTTCGTCTTCCAAATCGCCACGAGCGCCCATCCCCAGAAGCGGCTTTAGCTGGGTGTCGAGAACTGCCATCTCGACATCCGCATCATTCAGCTGACGATCGGCACAAATGGCTTTCTCATCCATCGTCTCAGCTTTGGAGCAGTCGAAGCTGGCTGCCTGAATGGGCTGCCGTACGGCTGCAAGCATCAGCACGGGCAGGCCAGTAAGCCAGAGAGCTTTCCTGTTCATCGGACTATCCTTTAATCCTGACTGCAAGGAGAACCGCTCCAGCCAGCAGAAGCTCCCAGTCAGACAGATCCAATTCGAAGCAGGGTTAACTGCAGGTGAAGGGTATTTCCCTAGCAGGCTTAGCTGAGAAGATCCTCAGCCGCCGCTTGGAGGATGTGCACTTGAGGACCGACCTGGCTGAGCTGCTCCAGCGTGGGTACATGGCCGTACGCTGGCCATCTTTCGCGCCAGCATCAACTCGGAAGATTGGACCAGGACCCGCCAAGAAAGAGAGGCTCTCAGCAAGCCTCTTCTGGCGGTTCGTTTCCTGCAGATTGCGGCTAGTAGGTGCAGACGTAGCGCATGCCGTTGCCGGCCAGGAAGGTGCCTGAGCCCGGATCGTAGGACCGGTACTTGCGAGCGCAGTAGGCCGCTAGTCGCGGGTCGACTGTGCCGGGAGGCGGCGGGGGAGCAGCCTGTGCCTGGTTGGTAATCGCACCAGCGACGAGAGCGCCAGCGGCCAGACCAAGGACGCCTGCTGCAACGGCACCGCCGTTTCCACCACGGCGGTAGTAACGCGGACCATGATAGTAGCGGCGATACTGGGTGTAGCTTTCACCCGGGTGTTGTTTCGTGACCTCAGGCATCTGAGAGCGAGAGGCTGCGATCGCCTGAGACAGCGGAGCCGCCAGCATGGAGGCAGCGAGGACCAAAGAAGCGAACTTACGCAGCATTGTTTGATATGGCCTTTTATCAGTGGGTTGTGAACGGAGGCGGATTGAAGAGTGACCTTTTCCAAGGAAGCTCGGTTTGGTGTGCCAATTTTCAAGCTGGAAAACTAAATCCAGAATGAACAAAGGACATTTGCCGGATTACATATTCGTAATCCATCTGACCGGCGCGCGGGCAAAATCATCGCTCTCACCGATCCTCAACTGCGGCGGAAGAAGCACCATTGGCTGCCGTTGCAGTTATCCGTTGCCGTGAATCTCCTGGATTCGGATCGGCCGCTCAGGTGAAATGCAGCACGGTCAACCCTCCCAGAAAGCGCGGCCTTCTTGGGATAGTCTGGCATGATCGCCAACGCACCCAGCCTAGGTGCGTGTCCAGGTTTCGATCGCCTCCCTCAGGCCCTCAGGCAGGTCGATCGGTGTGTTGTTCGCCGAACTGGTACTTGAGGCTGCAAGGTCGGAGAGGAGAGCACGGTACCTTTCAACCTTCGGCTCCTGCCCTGCATCGAAGGTTTCCGCCTTCCCATCATTGGGTGAGCCCCCAAACAGGCAAAGGAGTGCGAGGATGGCGCGCATGGTTCAACTCCGTCAGGGACACAGTAGGGAAGCGCACCGTGGCATTTCTGGGGCTGAAGGGACGTGCGGCCAGGCACGTGGCGGCTTAATCTAACAACAACCTCCGCCAGCCAATATCTGTTGCGTTCAGAACCCGGGCGTTGTCAGAAGGATTGCTGGCCACGGATCCGAAATCTCGTGGTTGCCAGTTGCCGCGATCTGGTTTGATGGCGCAATCCGGCTGTGACACAGGGGAGCCGCAGCGCTATTGCGCCCTATCACCTTCATCCCCGAGAAGAAACGCCCTGGCGGAGGGCTGTCTGGATCCTCAACCAGGGCGTCTGTGGCTCTATGCAAGGGTAGAAAGGGCCACCGCACGATGATAGGACTGAGCCAATGAAGATTCCGTTGCTACCGTCGTTTCCTTAGATCAATGCGCAGTGCGAACGCCTCAGCCAAGGGACGTGTTCGCAGGGCCTCCAACCAGAGCGCCGTAACTCCCGTAGCACACCCTTAAAGCCAACGCGTAGCCTAATGGTCAGTCGAGCCTCAGCGGTCCAGAAGGAGAGGGCCTTGACACAAAGAGCTCGCTCTTGGCAACAATCGTAGCTCAAAAAGCCGCGCGCCTCGGCTGAGGAGATCGGGTTCAAGGACCCTCAGCCGAGGCGCGGTCTGGTGGAGTTGACACCGCCGGGCAAACTACGCCCGTCAACCGTGGCTATTTCATGAAGCGATCCGGAGGCCTCTATGTCTGCTTGTGATCGCCGCAGGTTAACCTCATGATGCCGAACAGACTGGGTTCTGCTCGCGCAGGCTTGCCTCAGGGGCTCTGTGCCATGTACGAAAGCCAGATTCTTTGATGTCTTTAGGCGTTGCATCCTATGACCATTCGCCGCCGCTTTCTCCTTGCCTCATCCTTGGCCCGCCTTATTCAGCGGGAGAGAGGCGGTTTTCGCCAGATCGAGGGCTTCTTCCCGGACCAGAGAGATCGTACCTCCTGGGTGCGCCTCGAGGAGAACAGGGCGCTGCTGATCTTGAGAACCGCTGGTCCTTATGGGGATGTGGAGGAACAGACTGAAGTCCCCACTTCTCACGCCCACGCACTGTTGGATGTGTGCGCTGGCGAGGTCGACTACGCCCGGGCGCCATTGGCCATCGGCCAGCGCCAGATCTTCGTCGACCAGTTCACCCGGCCCAAGGCCCTGTATTTCGTTTCGGCTGAGTTCGAGAACGAGGAGGAGGCGAGGGGCTTTGGTCCCCTGGCGTGGTTTGGCCCCGAGGTCACTGCGGAGGCTCGCTACAGCAATCAGTCTCTTGCTCTGAGAGGCGTTGAGCAGTCTCTGGACGTCCCCTTGTCCGATGCAGCTCTCGACAGTCTGCTCGATACCCTGGAGAACCGCTTTCCAGCCCAATCGGGCATCGCTGATAAACGCCCCACCGCAAAGCCCGTTTCGGTCACCAGGGCTCAGGTGGCAGCCCCTGCTCCAGGGAATGGGCAACCAAGCAAGGCGAACCTCAGTGACGTCGAGGCCGCCATGATGCGGGAGATGGAGCGGACACTCCAGAAGGGTAAACCTGAGTAAGGACTGCTGTCTGGATGCCAGATGCGCGCTCTCCCGTTTCAGCACCACCTGGTGCTCTACCGGCGCGATCCGGAGCAGGGCAGGGCTCGCTTCTACAGCCTGATGATTGAGCATGACCTGTTCGGCACGATCCGGCTGGTGCGCAAACGGGGATATATCGGGTCCAATCGCCAGGGAAGGTTGAGATCTTCCCCGCCCAGGCCGCTCACGCTCTCGGGACAAGGGCCGTGGCCCAGCGGAAGAGGGCTACACAGACCTTTAAGGCAGCCTGAGCCTTAGACTAACGGGCGCTGTCGCTGATCATCAGCAGTCCGTCTGCCACGAGATCCAGCCTAAGGGTTCCGCACGCTCAAGGACGATGGATAGAATTCCGGCTCCATGGACAGGCGGATCTTGGGCGTTGACGCGTATAGCAGTGCTCGGCTCGTTGTCATTAGATGGTGTGGGCATTGTTGGCCGCCTGTCGATCTGTCGCTTGCACATGCTGTCCCCCTGATCCCTGCAGGAGGATTATCAGGCCTGGATTGCGTGAGGATGTCATCGCCTGCTGCGACGAGCGCAGCCTGTAAAATCCGCGACGTCAGGGCCGCTCCGCCGGATTGAGCTTTACAAACAGATGAGCTGCCAAGAGAGCATCGTTCAACGCATCGTGAGCGTCGCGTAGATGAGCAATGCTGATGCCTGCCTTTGAACAAGCATGACGGAGTTTGCCGGGCAGACCGGAGCGCTTCGCCAGAGCCATGGTGCAGAAGAAGCGCTCTCGCGGATAAGTCGGCCGTGATGCGCGCTCGAACTCCCGCTTGAGAGTGTTATACTCGTAGGCATAGTTGTGCGCGATAATCGTGTCGTCGCCTACGAAGTTCATCAGATCGTGAACGACATCCTCAAAGTGCGGCTCATTCTCCAGATCGGCCAGCGAAATGCGATGCACCGCATAGCAGAAAGGGCTCATGGCTGAGCGCGGCTTGACCCTGCGGAGAAATGAGCGAGGGGAGATCGTTCTGCCAATGACCTCCACAGCGGCGATCTCAATGACGTGATCGTAGGACTGAGCAGTTTCGACGTCGATGACGACGTGGCGTTCAAATTGGTTCATCGTACAATTTCGTGAGTATTTCTCGAGCTGATCGGTGTTTAGGCGATCTGCCTCAGGTGTGATTTGCCAGCAATGTTTAAGATAACGATCGCCCGGGCGCTAGCTTGTGTACACCGTCCCCAGGCTGAGGCAAGCTTAACCTCCTATCAAGATGATCGGCGCAGTGTGCCCTCTCCATCATGAGGAGACGGCACCATGAGCGAATGGCATCACCGGGAACGCGGACCGATTACCGAAGAAAAGCTTGTTCGGGCCGTCCACATCCTTGCCGACATGGTCGAAGATCACGGCCCAACGTTCCGCCCGCTATACCAGGACCTCCGTCAGCAATTGGCTGAGCACCGTATACGGAAGCAGGCTGCCGCGGCAGCCGAAGCACGAGCCGCTCAGGGCGAAAGCAAGGTCGCTTGAGACTTCAGACCACCTCTTATCGCTCTAGCGGTTGTGGCATCCCCATGCGCCTGGCTCAAAGCCTCAATCAGGCTACTGTTGCTCCCAGGCTATTGGGGATTGCTGCCCAGAGCCAAACCGAGCGTCCTCAACTCAGCCTCGGCTTGCGCAGTGGAGACTGCTCCGGGCTTGAGCTTATCGCGCAGCATGCGCACGCTCAGCTCGATGAAGTAGGCATTGGCCGGAACCGGCACGCCATGCAATCAACCGCGCAGCACAATCTTGCCATTGAGGTAGCCCGTTTCTATGGACCCAGCCCCACAGGCGAGGCTCTGCGCTGTCGAGCTGGGGTACGGGGGCTTTGGGGCGACGGCCTGCATCGGTCCTCGGGGCAATGCCCATCAGTGTTGGAGACCTAGACCCTGTCATCACAAGCGTCCTGCAGCTTTCAGTCAGGAACAGATTGTGTGTTCAGCGGGTGGAGGTCCCGGACCATCTGGTGAAGGCGGGACGTATCCAGGTGCGTGTAGATCTGAGTGGTCTCGATGCCAGCGTGCTCCAGCAGCTCCTGCAACACACGCAGATCGGTACCGCCTGAATGCATGTGGGTAGCGATGGCGTGGCGCAGCACATGCGGAGAAACCCGATCCGGACTAGCGAGACCCGCGGCTACGGCGGCCTCCTTGATCTCGAGCAGGGCAGCTTGGCGCGTCAGAGCCTTGGCTCCGTTGCGCACCGAGTGGAAGAGCCACTGGGTTGGCTTGCCCCCAGAGTACCCGCCAGCCAGCTTCTGCCAGTGGGCGATGGCCGCAATGGCTCGGTCATGAAGGGGCACAAGCCGCTGCTTGTCGCCCTTGCCGCGCACCATCAGCATCCGGGTGTCAGGGCGGGCGGCATCGGAGGGCAGAGACAGCGCCTCGCTGATGCGCATGCCCGAGGCGTAGAGCGTCTCGAACAGAGCAGCCCGTCGGGCATAGCCGGCCTGACGGTAGAGGCCAACCGAGGGATCGGCCGCGAGCGTGTGGGCGGTTTCCAGAAGCGCTTCCGTCTCGGCAATGGAGAGGACGAAGGGCAGCTTTCTGGGCCGCTTCATGGCCGGCATGGTGGATGTGGGATCGCTGGAGCCGAGCTCCTCGGCGATCAGGAAGCGATGCAGGTTGCGGATGACCGTGATACGGCGGGCGATGGTCGATCCGGCATAGCCACGGTGATCGAGAGCAGCGATGTAGTTCCGGACGTGATCAAGGCCAACATCGTCCAGTCGGAGGCTTTTCTCGCCAAGCCAAGCGAGATAGCAGTTGAGGTCGTCCGTATAGGTGTCGATGGTACCGGCTGCAGCACCCAGCTCTGTGGCAAGGGCGTCGAGCCACAACTGAGCCAGCCGGTGATTGGTCCGCATGAGTTCCTCCTACAGGAGGACCTTGGCACAGCACCCGTTACTGACCTCTTGTCAAAAGACTAATTATGCGAAATGTTATATTATAAAGATATCTGAGGAGCGCCCTTAGCGCTTCAGAGCACTCGCCTTCAGCTTCGGATCCGTAATCCGGGCCAAATTGCGGTCATGCTCCTCAACAATCCTCTGAGCCTTGGCCGTGAGCGCCCGGCTGCTTGCAGCAGCTTTCGCCCGCACCCGTTCAACGAAGCTCGGGTCGAGCGTGTTGCGCTGGCCAGTTGAGCCTGCGGATCTGGCTGCGGCTGCGCCACGAAGGATTTTCACGCCCATGAGTAACCAAGCCTTGCTAACCGCTTAAGCGGCTCTTCAAATATGGTGTTAATTCCCTCAGAGAGCAAGTTGATAACACTCTCCAAGGCCGGGGCCTCCTCGGTCATCCGCTCCTCGCCCTCCACGACAACGACAAAGGCGGGCTCATCCTGCTCAGCCGTGAACACCGGAACGCACAGCGACCATGCGAGTTCCGGCCAGATCAGGCGTCGGCGCTGGCGGTTCGCCGGACCTGGAAGGATTTCCGTACCCTCCGCGTCGTAAAGCAACCCGGCCACCTGGACGATTTCTGTAAAGGTGGGCTCTCGTCCCAACCAGGTTCGGCCGGCAAGCGAACCTTCCATCGGCAACAGCATCGCCTCATCGGTATGCTCCTCGTAGCCGATCCCGTGCCGGAGCCTGAGGGAGCGGTACAACCCGGCTTCTTTGATGGCGAGGGCAACCCGTATACGGCCTGTCAAAGTCCGCGAGGCGAAGATGCTTCCCTGCTCCTCCAGCACGGCATGGGTGAGCACATACACATCCCGGGCCGCTTCTCGCAGAACATCGGGCCCCTCCAGAAGCCGCTGCACAATGCGCGCTCGGGCATAATTGGCCGCCTCCGCAACTGCCCTTAGCGCGGCATCCGCTCCGATATCGAAGTCCAACACCTTCAGCTGGGTTTCCATCGGGACCACTTCGAGCCGGCCGACTGCCCGCTTGTTCAATACGGAGGAGCCGAAGATCGCCGTTTTCACCGCAGCTCCGAGCCATCCTGTCGGGGAAACCGGAGCGTTCGAGGTGGTGTCGATGATCTCGACGGCAATCGTCAGCGCGTCAGGGTCGAGCGCACGCTCCTCGTCGAAGGGCCAAGCCGGCAGATTGGACACGAGGCCACCGTCCAGAAACACCGACGATCCGAATTCAAAGGGGCGGAAGATCACGGGGAGGCAAATCGAAGCCGCCACGGCATCGGCAACCAGGGTATCCGGTGTCTGTTCGGGTGAGAACAGCCTGAGCTGACGTGCATTCAGGTCGGTAGCGACAATCTTCAAGGTTGGCCGGCCATCAACGCCGAAATCGGAGAACAGGACATCCCGTCCCGGTTCGGTGGGAAAGAGGCGCTCCTGCAACAGCTTCCGCAAGGCGTCCCGAAAGATATGCACACTCGACAGACCGCTGAGCAGCCAGAGGCCTCCAATCACACCGACAATAATCCAGACTGCCACAGTGAGCGCTACAGCCCATCGGCCGTAATCATGGGCAGCAAACAAAGAGCCAAACAGGGCGAGAAGCAACAAGCCAAATGATGCAATCCGGCGGCAACCGGAGAAGGCTATTGCAGCAGAACGTAGAGCAGCAATCCGCGCCCAGCCTCCCCGGCCGAAAATGTCGGTTGCCGCTCGGAATCTCGGGCCAAGCAACGGCAGCAGTGTTGTGCCACGGACGGGATCAGCCATATCATCGGCATGCATTCCGGTCGCTCGCAAGGCTGCAATGATGGCGCCTGCTGAGGTTCCTGCGAGCCCGCAGATGTTTGCTCCATATTCCTCAAGAGCCTTCAGTGCACCGATGTGGACAAGGCCTTTTGCGCCTCCCCCTTCGAATGCGACGAACACGCGATCAACACTCCTGTCCTCGGCAGGCTCGTCCTCCTGGATCATCAATCTATCGCCTTGCCTCGGGACACGCTGCTTCAATAGGTTTGGACGGCCTGTAGCTAGCAGGACTCGGTAAAAACATCACTTCAAACAAACAGTCGCTCCCGCTTGGAAAATCTCCGGCAAGGTATTATGTGCTCTCGCATTCTCTCAGTCGCTTTCCTGTCAGGGGGTGACACCCGGGCGTGAGACCCGTTCTCCGCCGGAAAGCTCGTTACGATTAGCATAGGACAAGACACATGCCCGGCATCGCACGCCAGTTCGAGCCGCAGATCACCCGTACCGGTGGAGCCCCGTCCAAGTACCGTTTCACCGCCCGATGCTCAGGCTGCCACAAGACGGACACCTACGAGGCCAGCAGGCCTGCCGGTGACGAGCTCGTCAAAGGCTACTTCAAGGACCGTGGCTGGCTTCTCGGACGCGACCGGGCCTATGATCTGTGTCCGGCGTGTCTGGCAACCCCCCGGGCGGTTCAGAAGTCTCGGCCGTCCAAGGACGCAGGCCCCCGGAGGTCGCCAGATACTACCACCCCTTCAAGTGGCGTGAGTCCTCCAGCGGACAAGCGGTCCCGGGATACCGCTGATATCCTGGCCCGCCACTTGGGCAAGCCGGAAGCGCTCGCTGCGGAAGTCTTCCGCCCCAAGCCCATGCAGACCCCTCGCCCCTCTGGCTCGGAGGTGCCGCCGCAGACCGGATCAGCCCCCGCCCTGTCACGCGAGGTGGAACAGGCCTTGGCGGCAATGGCCGCAGAACTGAAGGATCTTCACTCCACCATGGACCTCATGGCGAAGCAGATGGGCAAGCTGGTGGCTCTCGGCGGGCAGCAGATCGAGGCCATCGCGCGGCTCGCGCCCCTGATGGTCCAATCGGCTGACGGGATTGCTGGCGGCCTGCGGGAGGTTGTCAGCGCGATCCAATTCCTTCCGAGCGCCTCCCCTCCTAAGCGAGAGGCTGAACCTGTCGAACAGGAGGATCCAGAACTCAGCCCAGAGCCAGAGCCGCGGAAGCCATCCAGGGCAAAAGAGCGCGTGAGGGCAGGCCTGCGCCCGGCTAAGATCGAAGCTTGCGTCCGTCGCACCGGCTCCGCGCCCATTGTGGTGAAGTCGATTCCAGACGCCAAGCGCTCGGACCGGTTCTACACGTCCATCCGCCTGCCGCGGGATCTGTGGGACCAAGCTGGCTTCAGCCCGGAAGATCGTCTCCTGCTCGATTGGAGCGGGAAGGCCCTTGCCATCGAACGTGCTACCGAGGGCGGGGTGAAGCCAAAAGCGATTGGGGGGACCTCCGTGGTATTGCAGTCGTGGAAGCTGGGCAACCTGAACTTCGATCACCCAAAGGTGACAGAAACTGATGGGGGCTTGCGCCTGACGAGAGGACGTAGCCCCGCGTAGGGCTGTTGCTCCTAGCTTGGCGAGCACGCTACCCGAACTGCTTTTCGAAGTTTTGCTTCTTCAAATTGTTATTATACAGCGCTTAATTCGATTTGACGTGGAAATGTTCTTACAAGGCGTCGCACAAGTTCACAAAATGGAACGGCATCGCCAAAGATCTTTAAACGGCTCAATACCCTTCGCCGGTCGCCGGGCTGGCTGGATCCGCACGGAAGGCTCGGAAACTCAACTAACTCTGCCCAGCGAACCCTGATCTGTCATGTGCAGAGGGCCCATCTTACGTACGTCGACTTGAATATGCAGAGGAAGCTCAAGAGATGATTCTTGAACCCTCGGTGACTATCAATCACCAGGTCCTCGGCTTCGATCAGGCCTCTTCTTGGGAAGCCGAGCGGTTTCACGCTCTTCTCTGATCGCTCTGTTCACTTCACGCAACAGATCTTTGTCAGACTGAAGCAGCTTGAGAAGCTCCGCATTTTTCCTGTCAAGTTCACCTTTGAAATAAGTGAGATACACAAAGAGCATTTCTTTTTTAATAGCTACGACATCGCGATCAGCGGCCGTGATATCTCCGAGCCACGCGGCGAGATCTTTTGCGAGAACGATGCCCTCGAGCCAGGGCTTCCGCAGGGCCGGATTTCTTCTGATCGCAGCAATCTCGGCGTCCAGGTCGCAACCAGCCTTCTGCGGAGACTTGGTGACAGGGATAGCAGGAGCCGGCCTTGAGGGGACCAACTGAGGGGCTTTCGCTGCGGCCGCTTGGCGCTCTCTTGCGCCGGCGAGTTCGTGGTGGATCTCTGCGACATCGATGCCGGAGCCAAGGTTCACGACCGTCAGGCCTGCAGCAAGGCCAATCAGGACGGCCCGCTGCCGGAACTCCTTGGAACCCCTCAGGTCAATTGAGCCCCATTTTTCTTGGGCGACTTTGAGAGCCGTCAGCGTCGCCTTGTCGTCACCCTCAGCGGTGACGGTGATACGACTTCCCTGGTCGATGAATGCCGTCTTCTCACCGCGCTGATAATAAATTTCGCGGCCGATTCTAATAGGCGTGAAATCTCTGACCGCCACCAGCTGAGGAGCCTTGTAGGCGCCCTCAAGATAATTCCGGGTGTTCCGATACCGAAAGGCCTCAGCTTGGGCCTCCTTGCCCGTGACCCGCAGATACGCGGTATAGTCGCGCAAGGCACCTACCCGGCCGCGTCGCGCACGTTCCTTGGCTCTCCGCACCTTAAGGGCTTCCCGCTCATCGCGCTCAATTAGAGCAATGACGCTGAGGAGATCACGGGCCAGCAGAGGATCGAGTCCCCTCTTCGATTGGGCTGCAACGATTTTCGCGTTTCGGACAGCATCATCTTTGATGTCCCGCGCGGCGACGGCATACCGCTCCCGTTCGATTGTTCGGCCAATCTCGCGGGCTTCAACTGTCTGTGTCCGCTCCGCGGCGTAGGCCTTCACGTCCGGAGGTGCTTTCCGATCCAGCAGGATCCCGTCCCTCCCCTTCGGCTCCGGCCCTGGCTCATACTGGCCAAGACGCTCCTCGAGCTTGCGGAACCCTGCGTCACGATGAGCGGCGGAGGCTTTAATGCGCGTGCCGTTAACAAACAGAACCGCTCCAGAGCCACGGCGAACATAGTAGGAGTTCTCGCATTCGAGGACGGTGTGCAGCTCCTTCCAGCTCGTCGCTCCCGTGATGAGCGAGACTAGATCGTCAGCGGCAATTTGTTCCGCGCTGCGCTGCCCGGTGCGACGCTCGAAATTCTGAGCGCCGGGCGACTTCTTCGGCCGATCCTGCTCCTCGGGTTTACGGACATACTTGCCGTGCTCGTCGCGGTCGGTGCGAAAGAGGTGACCCTTCTCGTCGAAGTCAAAGATGGCCTTGGCCTCTTTCTGCCAGCCCTGCGCTCGCTCGATATAAGTTAAGGCGCGATGTGCCTTCTGGACGGAAAACTCGATATCGAAGACCTTGCCGGACTCCGGGTGGGCCCGGTTGACTGCAATATGCAGATGCTGGTTCTTTGTGTCGTCGTGCATCGCATAGGCGATGGCGTACTCTTCGACGCCGAGTTCCCGGCAGAAGATCCTGGCCGCCTCGTCGGCCTGGGCCGCCGTTGGCTTCTCATGTTCATGCCACGACAGGATGAAGTGCGCAACGGGCTTCGCGGACTTCTTCGCCATTGAGGCAATGAGGGCGAACTCCTCGCGCTGGGCCTCGTAGCCTTCAGTCAGAAGATTCAGGTTACCGGTGTGGGTCGGCGTCACGCCCTTCTCTGCCTGGTGTATGTACCGGAAAACCTCCCGAGCCGAGCGTCGGGCTGTCGAGCTGACACGGCGCTGCGATGTCTTGACGATCATTTGCGCAGAAGCCTCTGCGTGAAGACCTCCTGTACGAGGAGCGCAGCCTTGTGCACCTCCGGGCCATCAGCTCCTTGGTGGAGCGCCTTCTTCAATTCGGCCAGCACGTGTCGGATGCTGAATAGAATGTTCTTTTCCAGCATCGGCGTCGTTGACCGCTTCATGACGACCTCACGGGCATATGATGACACTGTCATGCCGGCATCGTCGGCGTCATGCTTCAGTTTTACATACTCGTCCGGCTGCATGCGAAAGGCGACAACGCATTCGCGCCCTTCCCCGTAGCTGCGCTTCTCGTTCTTCACTAGGCCTCCTCTTTGGGACGGATTTCAGGGGCGGAGCCCTTGTACAAAAGGGGGGCGTTGTTATGTGGCTGCCAATCGATGGTTCGGGCCGATTGTTAACAAACCCACCTCCTGCCCTTCGATATTTTACCAGAATGAGATCAGCAACAGATATTTATTCGGCTCGGACTTCTAATACTCTGCGACTCACTCCGCCTGGAATTTTGGAACTCATGGGGAAACATAGTGGGCTGCCTTCGGATGATCGATGTCGCATCCCACTCCAAGCTCTCCGGGTTAGCTTGGTGATTGATCCGGCCATGCGTGGCCGGAGCCTTCGATACAACTTATCCACAGCGACCGTGACGCGAGATTGCCAAAGCGAGGCACAACAACTAAGGCGAGAGAAAACTAGGTCGCAAGGTAAAATCATGACGGATGATGCAAGCATAAAGGTTTCGAAACCGCGAACTCCAGGTAAGGGTGCGCCCATCAGCGCGACCTATGATCAGATCCTGAAATGGATCGAAGCCGCGAAGAAGATGCCGGAAAAGCCGGAACGCAAGAAGGAACAGTTATTCAAGGGCAAAGCCATTGTCGAACTGCTCTACGACGTGACAAAGAAAATGAGGTCGGACGGATATACGTTCGATGAGATCGTAGCGATCTATAAAGCCCAAGACGGCAATCCGGCTATAAAGGCCGAGACATTCAAGACTTATTATAACCATATCGAAAGGGAACGAGCAGCGGCTTCCGCCAAGGTGGCGAAAACATCTAAAAAGGATGCTGCGAAGAAGGCTGCAGGAGAGTCATCTAAGGATCCAGTAAAGGTACAGCCGGGCACCCTCCCGCGGGATGTGAGTCCAAAGCCGGCAGCTAGCCCAGCAGTGCAGAAGGCCCTTCATTCAGGAACTACTAGCGGCGGGCTGCAGGAATTCGATGTTTCACGCCCGCCGAGAGGATAATCGATGAAGAAGTTCGTAGTTGTAGCATGCCGCAAGGGCGGAGTCGGCAAGACAACCGTATCACACTCCGTAATCGACTATTTAGATAGAGTTGAGGACCGCCCCATCATTTTTGAGACGGATACGAACAACCCGGACGTTGGACGGGTTTATGCTGGCAAGCGGGATATGAAGGCTTTCCACCTTTCGACACTGGATGACTGGGGTAAGGTGATCGATCTCGTCGAGGCCTCGAATAGGTCGATCGTAATCAATACGCCCTTGGGCTCGGACGTCGACAAGAATGCAGGGGCATTGCGCGTGGTTGCAGGACTTGGGACACACAAGGTCCGAGTCGTGATGCCTATTGACGATCGGCAGGACACGTTCCACTTCGTGGAAGACATGTACGACGCGCTCAAGCCCCAGGACGGGGAACCGGGGGTGCCACTGCTGGTTCTTCGCAATCTCCAATACGGAGAACCTGAGCGATTCACCATCCTCAATGAGAGCAAGCTCATCGACGAGATCAAGGCGTCGGATTTTGCCGAGGTCGACGATTTTCCGAAGCTGCCCGATACGATCAAGAAGCAGCTCGTCGATGAACGGAAGACATTCGAGGAAATCGCCAGCTCTGGCGGATCTGGCACGAAATTTATGATCCAGCAGTTCCAGCGCCGGGTTTGGGCGGTGTTCGAGGATCGGCTTGGATGAGAGGCGAGAAGACGTACTTCGACGCGCTCCGATCTCTACTGGGGCGCGAGCCGCGTGATGCGGAACGGCAGAGAGCGATCCGTATCATCAACGCCCTGGGTCTCGACGAAACAGATGACCTTGCCAAGGCGATGATGCTGATGGGATTTGTCGAGGCGCTGCTCGAACGGATCCCGAGGCAGGTAAAGGATGCGGCAAAGGTCTCGACGGATAGGGTCAAGGAGACAGCGGATCGCGTCATTGAGGCGTCAGTGGCCGAGGCTCAGGCGAAGTTGGCCGACTCCGTGGCATCGGTCGCTGAAAAAGTCGCCAAAGACGTTGCCGGCAGGGCAAAATGGCAGGCGGCCGCCATGGCGGCAACTGTCGTCGCGGCACTGATTGGGGGTTTCAGCTACACAGCATACGGTTTAGGCCTCAAAGCAGGCCATGTAGACGCACTCACTGAGCTTAAGAACGCTGAGGTTGCCGCCGCGTGGGTGAACACGGAAGAGGGACGCAATGCGAAGCGTCTTGCTGACGTAACTCGCATTTCGGCTTTTCTCGAATGTACATTACCAGGCTTCAAGATCGTTCAGGACGCAAACGGTCGAAGGGGCTGCTTCCCGGATAAGAGCGCACCAAACGTTCAAGGTTGGTTTGTTCCGGCCGAATGATTATCTTAGTCGGGCCATCCTGACTACGATAACTGAGTCAAGGTCCTCAGTTGCGGCAGTTTTGGCGCTCTGAGCGAGCGTGGGGAACGGAGACACCCAGGTGCCCTGGCCACCATAGATCGTGGGAACTGAAGCGATAGTTCAGAGGCTATGAGCAACTCTATTGCTTACTTCAAGCGCTTGGTTCAGCATAAATTTGGTCGGGGCGGCTATAATAGTGGGCTGTTTATCGATCTGTTGTTGTCCCTCGACAGATCGGAGAGGATCATCCCGGTTTGTGTGAGGCGATGAACTCACGCGGTGAACGATACCCGAGTGCCTTGTGCGGGTGAAGGCTGTTGCGGGTACCAGGTAGGGCGTGCCGGGATATTGGCGCAGCACATCATGCCAACGCCGCACGGAATGAGTCGCATCAGCGAGACTATCCGAAACGGTTTAAACTGATAGGAGGTCACCTGAGAGTGGTTCAGTTTGGGTACACCCTCCGCACACCGGCTGAAAATTGGTTAGAAACACCGGTTTCACCCATTTAAAGTGGACCCATTGAGAGGTGAACTATCCTAACTCGACTATTCGAGGACTCGATTTCTAAACAATCTGGCAGGATGGATATGGCCGGTGTCCGACTACTTCGGGCATGATACCCTTCAGAAAACGGACCCGCCATTGACAGTGTGGTCAACCCTCCCCTGCTTTTCACCCTTCAGGCGTCTTCCAGGCCGCATAGGTGATATAGGCGAGACGGACGAACAACAGCGTGAGTGTTCGCTGAACTGAGATCTCCATGGCTTGCGGCTCTCCAGATTCGGTATCGTAGAGCAGCTGGCAGCTCTGCCCGGACAAGTCCTCCCGGGTCGCGATCCACAGCAGGTCGATCACAACTTGGCCCGGCGTATGAG
>NZ_JAEQMY010000074.1 GCF_016743775.1 Microvirga aerilata
GAGTGCGTGACGTTGAACATCACCATCCTGCCATGACCGCCCCGCTCAGGCGATTTGCAGAACCTTCACCACACTACAATCGCAAAAAGGTAACAGCGCGGCAGAAGGGCAGCTTCGGTCAAGGAGCGAAGTACAGCAAGTCTCCGTGGAAGTCTGCTGACCGCCTCATCTCGGATATGTGCGGTATCGGAAATGATCAGGATAACGCAGCTGGCTGCTGCCCGCAGTGCAAGCCGTGGACTCTCGATCTAGTCCCTATGTCCGGTGGTCACGCGCTTGGCCACGCGCTTCGTGGCGGTCTCCTGCAAATGGCGCTCGATGGCCTCGTTGGCCTGCGCCCGCACCTGCCGCATTCGGTCCGCGTCGTCGAACGCCTCCGGGAAGCGGCGCGACAGCCACAGGTAGGCCCCCGCCAGCCGCACCGTGCGCTCCTGGTGGTCGAGTTCGGCGAAGGGGCTGCCGCGCAGCGCCGGAACGCCGGAGCCTGAGGCCAGCATCTGCGTCCATCCCTTGAGCACTTGGAACGAGAGCTCGTCGCGGTGGTCGATGGGCGCCGTCGACAGGGCGAACCTCTGCGTCAGGTTCAGTTTGGTGCGGTCGACCATCTCCGCGGCCTGCAGCATGGCGTCCATGTCGGAAGGCTGGAACGGCGAGCCCTCGTAGAATGCAGCCTGGGCGAGATGCGTGAGCACCTCGTGCAGGCTCTCGGTGCGCAGCTCCGAGGCCGCGGCCCTGATCGCCACGAGATCAGGGCGGGCGTAGAAGCGCGAATCCGCGGCCGGTGCCGCCGGGGCGCCGGCGAGCGCCTTGCGGATCGGATGGATGCCCTCTTCCGTGGTGGCGGCCACGTAGCCGACGTCGTGGTGGCCGAAGCGGCCGGCGCGGCCGGCGATCTGGCGTATCTCGGAGTTGGTGAGCGGACGGTCCTCGCGCCCGTCGAACTTTCTCAGGGAGGAGAACACGACCCGTTGCAGAGGGCCCAGGTTGAGGCCCATGCCGATGGCATCGGTCGTGACGAGCACGTCGGCCTCGCCGGTGCGGAAGCGCTCGGCCTCCGCGCGGCGCACCTCGGGGGAAAGCGCCCCGTAGATGGTAGCCACGATGTGCCCCAGGCCAACGAGGACCTCGCGCTGCTCGTGCACCGCCTGGCGCGAGAAGGCTACGACGGCGTCGCCGGCCTTCACCTCCTCCAGCGGGACCGGCTTGTCGAGCAGGACGAGCGGCGTCTTGCGCTCGAAGGCGACCACCTCCAGGCTTTCGTTCGCAGCCTCGGCGGCCCGGCGCACGTACGGCAGGGCATCGTCGGAGCCAGCCAGGATCAGGGTCTTGGCCGGGATGCCGAAGAGCGCGTTGGTCCAGGCCCAGCCGCGGTCCGGGTCCGCGATCATCTGGATCTCGTCGATTACCGCCACATCGACGGTGTGCTGCAGATCCGCGGTCTCGATGGTGCGCGAGACGTGAGTGGCGCCGTTGTCGCCGAAGACCTCCTCGCCTGTGACCATGCCGGCGTTGAGCCCACGGTCGCAGAGGGCCTCGTAGTTCTCCAGGGCCAGGAGCCGCAGGGGAGCCATGTAGGCGCCCTTCTCGGCCGCCGCGAGCCTCTCCAGAGCGGCGTGGGTCTTGCCTGAGTTGGTGGGACCCATGTGGAAGACAATGTGACGGGTCATGCCGCGCGCGGCGCGAAACTTGTCGATGTAGGTGCCGAAGCCGACCCGCTCGCGCAGGTTCCGGATGCCAATGTCTTGGCCGGCGAGCTTCTTCGCGCGGGCCCGGAGCTCCTTGAACTTGTCAGGCAAGGCCCGGACCAGGTCCGGGGAGAACTCGTACTGGCGCGAGCGCAGGGCATGATCCATGTGCTCGGCGTAGCTGGCGGCGCCCGAGCCAACCTCAGCGAGGTCCGCGCGCACGTCCTCGCGCAGCTGGTTGACTACCCGGTGTATGGACTTACCCGTCTCCCGCTCGACGCGGTCGACCTCGGTTTTGAACTTGTCGAAGCGGTGGCGTGGGTCGTTGCGGATCGCCATCCCGTGCAGGATCTCCAGCATCTGCGGCGTGGGTGGCAGCAAGAGGCGCAGCTCCATGCGCCCGTCGTCGAGCAGCGGCAGGCACACCCGCACGGACCACGAGACGGCGCCCTCCTCGCCCTCGGACCGGCGCAGGGACGGGACTGCTTTGGCGAGCTCCCTGGCCCCCTTTGCAGCCCATTCCTTGAGGCCTCGCATCTCGGTAAGGGCAGAGGCCACCCGGCCGTCGTCAACGAACCCGTCGTGCTCGGGCAGGCCCAGGTAGCGCCGGAGGCCCTCGGTGTCGACGTCGCGCCGCGATGGGGCCACCCTGCGGACCGCGTCCTGGAGGATGTCGGCAGTCTCTTGGATTCGCTTGCGTGCCATGCCCTAGCGTTCCTGCCGGGAAAGACAGTGTCAACGCCGCTCGTCGCGAACCGTGCCCTCAGTCCAACAGCAGATCCTACATCTTGGGATGAGCCATGGCTGGATCCGAAACGCCGTAATCTCCTAAAAGAGCAAAGCCCATTTAGGAGGCCCATGGGCGCTTGCAGCGTTGGGCGCCGCAGAAACTCTATTCTACGGGAAGCCGGCGGACCGGCTTGCCAGCCCTCCGCGCCTGGGAACCTGAAGCTCAGCCGGGGAACTTCAATCTGCCCGCCCTGTTGTCGGTAGCGTGGGCCGGGCCATCCGGCCGAGATCAAGATCACGCCAAGTGGAGCTGACGTATGAGTGATATGGAGCATTCCGACCGGCTTACTCCGGCAACCGCTGAGAACCCATCTTCGGCGGAGGCAACAAGCCCGGCGCCAGCACTCGAAACGCCAACGGATTCAATTGCACCCACGCCGGATGTGTCAGCGGAGGCAACTCCGGCAGAAAGTGCTCCCCCTGATGTGGCGGCCCCGTCAAATGTGCAGGAACGTCCGAAAACCAAAGGGGTGGCTGATATCGTCTTCCTCGTCGATGTCAGTGGCAGTATGTCCCCCTGCATCGATGCGCTCCGCCGGAACATCGAGGCATTCATCGACTCCTTGAGCCAAGGTGACGCCAACAATGCCGCCCCTGTGAGGGACTGGCGCGGCAAGGTCGTCGGGTATCGCGACATTGAGGCTGCCCAGGCCGAAGGCCTGCCCTGGATCGTCGACAACTCCTTCGTGCGTGACGCCGGTGCCCTCAAGGCGCAGCTTGGCACCCTGCAGGCGAACGGCGGCGGCGACGAGCCGGAATCGCTTCTCGACGCTCTTTACACGGTTGCCTCCATGGAGGCTGTCCCGAAGGGCTCGCAGACCGAAGATCCGGCAAAATGGCGCTACAGGAGCGATGCGGCGCGCGTGGTCATAGTCTTCACCGATGCATCGTTCAAGGAGACCATGAGCATCCCCGAGGCGAAGGGTGGCTCGCTCCAGGACGTCGCAAACGTAGTGATGGCCAACCGCATCATCCTCAGCCTCTTCGCCCCCAACTTTGAGGGCTATGACCGACTGAGCCAGATCGACAAGTCGGAATGGGAGGTCGTGGAGTACGAAGGGTTGAAGCCGCAGGAGGCTCTGCAGAGGTTCACCTCTGACCCGGTCAACTTCCGCAACACCCTAAAGCAGCTAGCCGCCAGCGTCTCGCGGTCGGCAGCGACCGTGGCGCTGTAGACGTTTCGTCTCTGTCACGCTGAGCGCAAATCATGGCCAAAAAGCTGAAAGTCGGTGATCGGATCCGGCAGTACCGTGTCACGAAGGTCTTTGGGCCGGGCATGATGGCGATCTCCTATGGAGCCGAAGGGCTGACAGAAGAGAAGGTCTTTCTGAAGCAGTACAAGTCCCCAGCTCCTACCGTTGTTTGGTACAAGGCGTTCGTCGCCTACCAGAACGAGCTTGGAGCCCGCGTCCGGAACGGGCGGGCGGCTCAGTTCGCGGTGCGCCAGGTGGATGCGTTCGAGGAGGTATGGGGCGGGCTCTGCTACTTCCAAGCCTTCGAGTTCGTGGAGAAAGGAGCCGACCTGCAGCAGATGCTCGACGAGGAGCGGGAGCAGCATCGCCGCACGAAAACGCCCGCCACCAGCGATCCTACGGTCTGGGCTCGTCATGTCACCTGGGCCAAGGTCTTCATGACCGGAATGGCGGCGCTGCACGAATCCAAAATCGTCCATGCCGATCTGAAGCCGGCGAACGCATATCTGATCCAGGACCCGACGATCAGCTCCGGCTACCAGATCAAACTGATCGACATGGACTTCTCGCTCCTCTCCGACCGTCGTGCACCCTGGCATGGGCATCAGGGCTATGTCGGCACTGACAATTACCGCTCTCCCGAGCACATGGCCCGAGGGTCCGTGCCGGGACTTGCCTCGGATGTGTTTACCTGTGGGCTGATGCTCTACGAGCTTCTCGCGGGCTATCATCCCTACTGGACCGAGGACCAAGCCGAGTACGCAAAGCTGGTTCAGAGCCATGCCGCCAAACCTCCGACACTTGCCGGGCCAATGCCGGCACCGGCAAGCAATGCCGAGGTCAGCTCCCTCCTACACCGCTGCCTCTCACCGGACCCTGCCGCAAGACCAACGGCTGCGGAGCTGCGGGCCGTTCTGAGCGGACGCGGCGCGGGGTCACCCGCCTCCAAAGAAGGATCTGCTGCGGCAGCGGCAGCGGGCGGCATCGCTCCGCGAGCTGCCCCCGACTTGATCCTGTCCGACAGGATCGAGTTGCTGGGCGCGGATGGACGTTCACTGCAGATCGGGGTCAGGACGGAACTTGGGAAAACCCTGGTGCGGCAGTTTGGGCCGGACAGCGAGTTCTGGGACAACCGCCAATGTGTCCTGGAACGCCAGTCCGGGCGGCATTGGGTGCTATCGCCTGTTGCTGGAACCACCAACGAAACTCTCGTTAACGGAGCGGTGCTCACGGCTCCACGTCCGCTCAGGCAGGGTGACCGGATCGCTGTCGGGCGCCATACCAAAGGCATCGTCAAGTTGCCGCTCACGGTGCGGGCGCTGAAATGAACCTGCCTGGCGGGCCTGAAGCACCTGGACCTGATCCTCTCTGCGAGCAGCCGAAGACGTCAGAGGCAACGTCAACAACGGCGAGTGTACCCAAGGATGAACCTGATCCGCAGGCTCCCGCACAAACTCCGGAGACTCTTGCCCCGGAGACTCTTGCCCCGGATGCACTTGTCCCAGACCTTGAAAGTGTATTGGAGGCTGCTCCCTCCCCGCCATTGATCCGGGAGCCTCCACCCGACACAGGCAGCCCACCTTCAATCCCGGCGCCTCCTGCTGTCGCGGTGCAGGACACCTTAGATGTCGTGGAGGTGGAAGGCCTGGATTGGCAGGCCGTCCGCAATGCGGTCAGCCCATCCTCCATCCGCGCCAACATGCGGTCGACAGTGGAGCGCATGGAGGCGTTGCTCGACAGAGCTGACGGGCCTGGCATGCTGTTCGACAACGACCGGGCGGATCCCGCCGATAAGGTGATCCAGGTCTCTGCCGTGGATGCCGCAAGCCAGTTGTGGATCGTTGGCGACCTGCACGGCGATCTTCTGGCGCTTGAGGCCGCTTTGGCGACGATGCGCGATCCGGCCGGGCAAGCCAGCGACGAAAAGCCCCGGATCGTGTTTCTCGGCGATCTCTTCGACGATGAGGGTTTTGGGCTCGAAGTTCTTCTCCGGGTGTTCGAGCTGATCGCGGACGCGCCGGATCGCGTGTGTCTCATAGCTGGCAACCACGATGAGGCACTGTCCTATGATGGCGTACGGTTTGCATCGAGCGTAGCCCCGTCGGACTTTGTGGACTTCCTCAACGCCAACCTTGCGCACGAATGGATCGAACGAGCTGGCAAGCTGGCTGTGCGGCTGTTCGCGCGTGCCCCGCGCGCGCTCTTCTTCCCCGACGGTCTGCTCCTTGCTCATGGCGGCTTTCCGCTGGTGGATCTGCATCCGCGGCTTGCCGAGACGGGTGATTGGAACGATCCGATGTGTCTGTCGGATTTCGTGTGGACCAGAGCCCACCCGAAGGCCCGCAAGAAGCTCCCGAACCGCTTCTCGCGGGGAAGCCAATATGGGTATGAGGACTTCGCTGCTTTCTGCTCTCTAAGTGGTGGCCTAGGACGGCCGGTCACACACATGGTGCGCGGCCACGATCATGTTGAGGAGAGATACGCGTTCTATCCTGCCTATCGGGCACATCCGGTGTTGACGACCGTGGCGCTCTCCCGCCGGCTGAGCCGTGAGAACTTTGGCTCCTACGAGCGCGTTCCCACCATTGTGCAATTCGTAGAAGGGGCACTTCCCCGAGTGTATCGGCTCCACATTCCTGCGGACATCATCCGTGGGGTCTATCCGGAACCCGCTCCTGGCAGACTTGAGAGTGAAACGATCTAGGACCTCCATAGATGACCGGCGTAATCCTGCGTTGCCCGAACTGCGGCACCTCGAAAGCAACACCTGGCGAATGCGAGGCATGCCACGAGGCACAAGTCAGCTACTACTGCACAAACCACAAGCCCGGCCACTGGCTTGATGCCCCCGCATGTCCCCAGTGCGGCGCGAGGTTCGGCGAGCCACTCCGCCCGCCAGAGAAACCAACTCCGCCTGCTGCCCCCCCTCGGCCACGCACAACAGTCACTTCTCCTGCGCCTCCCCGCCGCGATCCTCCACCACTGCCACCTCGGACAGGGGCCAAACCTTGGCACCACAGGGAACTCGGGAGATCTTCGGAACCAGAGGCCGAAGCAGCTGGTGAGCGCACCTCAGTGCGCGATACTCGCACGGGAAAAATGCTGGAGATCCTCAGGGCCGCTTCGCGGGTCCGCCCGATGTCCCGAGGAGCGGCCTACACCGCCCCGGAAGCTCCACCCGCGGGGGCGGCTCTGGGCGGCTGCCTGATGCGCTTCGTGATCCTGGCGATGTTCCTGACTATCATCTTTTTTCTGATGATTGCACTTCTAGGCGGGTCCCTGTTGCAGATGTTTGGAGGTTATTATTTCTGAAGCGGCAAATAACCAGACCGGAAATTTGCGAGGTGGAGTATGTCACGGATACTCTTGGCCAGGGAGCTCTGGCTAAAGCGGTGGCATGGACAAGTCACCCAGCTACAAGCGCCACCGCTCTCCAGCGTAGATCATCGCTCATGCTGTGTGGCTATATTTACGGATCCCGCAGATCGCGAGGCTGCCGGCGAAGTGCGGCATTGGACCGGGCGATGGCACCATGTCGGTCACACACATAGGTGACCCACTCAGGTCACTTTTCACAAAAACGGTTCTGAGCCGGACAGGTCGCGACTTCGATGGCTACAAGGCTGGCCAGTAAAACCGCACTATATCAGATGACGAACTTCACAAAAGCGTACAGAACAAGATCGAGATAGCGCGTGACGCTAACCCTGCGACGCTCCACCGGGCTCACCAGAGGGATCAAGGCGCGAAGACTTGATCATAGCATGCTTTATGCTGCCTCTGCTTACGTTTCAGGTGAATGTTCGACCGTTTGCGCGCAGGTCTGCTGTCGTGGGCTTCAACTGTCGCTGCGGATTGACGGTGTTGCAGACGACAGCCTCCACAGGCAGGAACCACTCAGCTGAAGCGGGCGGCTTGAGGCCTTGCATTTCGGGTTCTCATCGTATCGCCTAACGGGGGTTCTCCACACCTGTTCTGGTGCAGGTCCTGCTCCTGACACGTCGAGACGCCATTCTCGCTTGGCTGCTCCGTCGAATGACAGCTGGTCGGTGATGATCACGCCGGCCCGGAAGCGCAGAAGGGAACCAGAATACCAATAAATCTCGGTGAGTGACCTTGCTTTCGGGCGGACGAGGAGGCCAAAGGACACCGGACCCGCCGCGGATTGCCTTTAGAAACCGTGGAACGTCGGTTCCGTATTGAGCAGCTAGTGCGATGCTGCGTGTGCCGCGTGTCTCCGCACCCTCTTTAGTTCGAGGAGGAGCCGCCCCGGCTGCAGCGGCTTTTGCAGAACAATCAGGTCGGGATGCCGGGCTCGCAGCTTCGGCGGCAGTTCAGCACCCGTATAAATCAGGACTGGAATGTCTCGGGCGAGAAGCGCTTCCAGGACGGGCGTAATGTCCCCGTCCCTTAGATTGACGTCAAGAATAGCCGCATTGAGCCGAGGAGTGCGAGCACCCTGGCGCGCCTCAGTGATCGTTGAGCATGGGCCGATGACCAGGCCCCCCTCAACCGTCTCGTCCAGATCTGCGGCGATGATCGGTTCGTCCTCTACGACGAGAACACATAATCCGCTCAGCATGGGCAAATGCTCCTCTGGAGCCTCAAGAAACAGGGGATCGCACGGTAAGTTTCAGCTTAGGCGCGAAATGAGTCATCAGCCGGTCACAATTGGGGATCGGTGGTTGTAAGGTAGTGGGCGCCTGCTCCTGACAGGCACAGGCTGCCTGTAAGCCGAAAGGCAACACGTGCCAGAGTCCAGCCTGTGGCCGCGTCAGCCCGTGATCAGGGGGTCAGGTTCTCTGGGCTAGAGGTTGGCTCTAGCCCTTTGCGCGGCTCCCCCACCGCACTGGCGACAGCGTGGGGAGCTAGGTGATGGACCATATGGCCAAGGCCTGACAGTACGATGAACTCGCTGTGCGGCAGCTCCCGATGCAGGCGCTCCGATTGACGGCCCACATCTGTTGGGGTGGACGGCCCCCTTACGGCATCGCTGTGCCAGAATGAGGTCGTTGCTGATCTCAAACACAGGAGACCGTCCATGGACCCGATTATTCGCATTGGGATAGATACGTCAAAGCACGTCTTCCAGCTGCACGGGGTGAACGCTGCCGAGGAGCCGGTCCTGCGCAAGAAGCTACGGCGCCACGACATGGTGGCCTTCTTCACCAAGCTGCCGCCGACGGTGATCGGGATCGAAGCCTGCGGCGGGTCGCATCACTGGGCGCGCTTGCTGCAGGCGCTGGGTCACGAGGTGAAGATGCTCCCACCCCAGTTTGTCAAGCCTTACGTTAAGCGTGGCAAGAACGATGCCGCTGATGCCGAGGCGCTGTGTGAGGCGATGAGCCGACCAACCATGCGCTTCGTCCCGGTCAAGTCCCCGGACCAGCAAGCGGCCCTGATGCTGGTGGGCTTACGCGATCGCCTGATCCGCCAGCGCACCCAGCTCGCCAATACCATTCGCGGCTATGCGGCCGAGTTCGGGTTGATTGCCGCCACAGGGATCTGCCGGATCGAGCCGCTTTTAGAGCGGATTAAGGCGGATGACCGTCTGCCGCCGCTGGCCCGTGAGCTCTTCATTATCCATGCCAAGGAATACGCCCAGCTGCAGGCCCGGCTGGAGGAAGTCGAAGACAAGCTGATGGCTTGGCACCGTGCCGATGAGTGCAGCCGCCGTCTCGCCAGGATCCCCGGCGTGGGGCCGATCGTCGCCTCGATGCTGGTGTTGAAAACGCCGGCCCCTGAGGCGTTCCGCTCGGCTCGCCACTTTGCCGCTTGGCTCGGCCTGACCCCGAAGGATCATTCCACTGCCGGCAAGGTCCGTCTTGGCGTGATCACCCGGGCTGGGGACGAGGCCTTGCGCAGCGTGCTGGTGGTCGGCGCCACGGCGGTGATCCGGCAGTTGCGGCGCAGCCAGGGAGCGGCGGCCTCGCCCTGGCTGGTGGCGTTGCTCAAGCGCAAGCCACCCAAGCTGGCCGCGGTGGCGCTGGCCAACAAGATCGCCCGGATCGCCTGGAAACTCATGGTGTCGGGTGAGCGCTATGCAGTGCAAGGCATTGTTGTTGGTACGGGCCGGGCTGCTTAGACCTTTGGCCTGACACGATGAATGAGCCAGATGAGCGGATGGCTCGCTCCCGTGCAGAGCCGATGACGGACCTTGCAAGTTGACAAGGAGATGGTGCGATCGATCGATCCAGATCCCGAGACACTCCGTAGATTGCAGTGGCCCCGCAAGGTCGCACATCTGTTTGGAACTCGGGTGGCGGAACCCATCTTGGCCAGCGTTCATGTGCGAGCGCGACAACACAGGCCGGACATATGCACGCAAGCGATCCGATCGAACTTTGTCCAAATCTTCTTGCGAGACGGGGGCCGTCCACATATGCAATCTGATCGCCGGCACCTGTGATGATCGTAACTGGCATCTGCAGTTCACGGTAGTGGTGCTGCAACTCCATCACTGACGGGGTCATAAGCGCTGCGTCCTCCGCGGCGGCGCGAAGCTGCAATGGCCGCAGCATCACTCCTTGAGGGAACTGCCTGTCAAACCGCTCCGGCACCTCTGCCGGCGCAAACATCTGCTTGATCAGGCCCGGCAGGATAGCCCGGGCAACCAGAGGAGAGATGGTGTAGCGCATGGCGTCGCCGATTACTGGAACAGCCGGCGGCAAGAACAGGAACGTGTCGGCCCGCAGCATCGGGTAGTAGTAGCCTGAGGCAAGCACGAGGCTGCGAACAAGCAACGGACACTCCAGGGCAAGGGCCACCGCGACCAGGGTGCCCCAGGAGTGCCCGAAGACAACAGCCTGCTTGATGCCAAGCTGCCCGAGCGCCCTTTGAAAAAGGTTGGCGTGGGCCCGTGGGGTCCAGGCTGACGCGGCCTGCTGCTGTAGCCGTAACCCGGACGATCGAACACGATAACCCTATAGGGGGACGCCCGACGATCCACCAGACTGCTGACCGTGAAGTCTTGGATCATGGTGCCGTTGCCATGGATCAGCACGATAGGCTCACCCTCACCACGCTCGATGTAATGCAGACGCACACCATCAACTTTGAGGAACCGGCCGATCGGCGGTGTCTTGCGTTCAGCAGTCCCAGTCCTCTGTCGGTTGTACAGAACAGCAGCGCCCAATGCTGCGGCCGAGCCTGCCAGGACTGGCGCTAGCCAACGGCATCGACTCTAATGGGAGGCTTCCTTATAGCGATGGGTGTCTGCCCGCCGCGGGTCCATTGAGTGAAGCGCAGCCCTAGCTTGGTGGCGCAGGCTTGTCTCGGATCCTGTCTCCATACGGGACATGCATGCTCTCCATGGGGCTGATCGTGGAGAACGCCCGAGAGATCAACCAGTTGCTGCAGCGCACCAATGCGAGGCCGAAGCCCTTTTTGAAAGGGCGTCTTCATGGGCTGTTGGCTGAAGTATAAACAAGATCCCAGACGGTTCACCGCCTTCCTGGTTACAGATCGTTTCGGGGAGCCTTATCCAGTGGTTTGCTCCTCATGTTCATCGCTGAGAAGATCGTCGAGCATGTCAGCCAGATCCACTACCTGATCGGACCAGGTGCAATGAATTGCTGTGTCGCCAGACCAATCCTCAATCTGAATGCTATATCCTCTGTTAACATGGGCAATGGCGATGTTGGCGAGGGTCTTTATCGTAGGAAACTGAGCCATGCGTATCTCCGTGGGATAACGGGAACGTCTGAGCGCTTGCGGGGGTCCACCTTGATCAAGCGGCTTGAGACGCGGCCGGCGCTGGCCCGACGAATGAGAGACCCGCCAGGGCTGCTAATGACCACTCGTTGCGACATACACTGTGTTCGTCACCTCGCCATCCTTCCGCATGTTGTCGAAGGCGACAGTATGCGCCTCGCTGGTCGCAAACACCTCACGCAGGGACTGTTGAAGCTCATCATCCGGAGGATCGTTCGACCACAGGCCGAAGACGCCGCTGGGATGGAGATGCGCCGCAAGGCGCGTGAGACCATCGATGGTGTAGAGCGCAGAATGGCTCGGATGCAGCACGTTCTTTGGCGAGTGGTCGATATCCACAAGGATCGCGTGGTAGCGGCGCCCTGGATGTTCGGCATCGAAGCCCGCCTCCGAAGCGGCCCCTGCAAAGAAATCGCCAAGAACCAGCCGGCAGCGCGGATCGGAGGTCAGCTCGGCTCCGAGCGGCAGCAGACCCCGGTGGTGCCACTCGATCACCTCCGCGAGGGCGTCGACCACCAGGAGCGAGCCCACCTGTGCATGCTCCAGCACGGCGCGTGCGGTGTAGCCAAGGCCAAGGCCACCGACGATCACATCAAGAGACAGCCCAGGCAGGGCTGCGAGGCCGAGCCGTGCAAGGGCGATCTCGGATGCGGTGAACAGGCTCGACATCAGGAACTCGTCATCGAGCTTGATCTCGTAGATGTCACCTCCGCTCAACAGATCGCGTCGGCGCCGAAGGCTGAGCACTCCCATGGGAGTGGGGCGATAATCAAGCTCCTCGAAGTGGGTACCCATGGCATGCTCCGCATTAGGCAATCATAGTGGCCCTATCGGAGCATCCGCGATAGCCAAACTGGCCTGTCATGGTGTTAGCGTCCGCCTCCGGCTGGCCGGAGGCGGTCGAGAAGGCACGCTATCTGCTTGGCCTCCTGGCGCAGAGCTTGGATGCAAGCAATCTGCGCCGGCGCAGGCTGGTCGACCGAGTGCTGGCCGACTTAGACCATCTGCTCGACAAGTCAACCCACGACTGAGATGATCCTTCCCGCGAAGGGACCCACAACGGAGACGCGCCATGGCCAAGGGTGAGCAACGCAGCAACCGCGAGGCGAAGAAGCCGAAGAAGGACAAGCCGAAGGAAGCCCTCCAGACCTCGCCCTTCGCCAATCAGGGCAAAGGAGGCACGCCTGCCAAGCCATCCGGCGGCAAGCGATAGCGCCTTCGATCATCGCGCGTCGACTTGCTGGGATCAGGTCCCATCATGAGTGGCGGCTTCATTGGCGGCGCCATCATTAAGCAATCAGTTGACGCCGGATAAGTAAACGCTTGCCGCTATGACAATGATCGCAGTCACGGTGAGCCATCAGTAGTCGGCAACGCCATCACCAATACCTCAGGCATCTCCACCGGGCGACGTTTGGGCATAGGCAGAGGAAACCGTCAGGAACATGAGCTGATCAACGCCGTAAGTTTGCTCATGGAAGTGTCTCCTTCTGAGGAGCTAAAGCGCAGCCATTCCGCTGTATTGCCAAGCTGGCCTCATCAGTAACCGCTTCCTCGCAATGCATGTTCCTATGCAAGCCGGCCCGCGGCGCCTAAGCTTAAGTTCAATATAGCACAGCTCTGGAGCAGCAGACATGATGAAGAAGCAGATCGTCGCAATCCAAGATGTCTATGTGCCGGTGCAGCGACGGCAAACGCTGGATCCGCAGAAGGTTCACGCGCTCGCCGCCAGCTTCATGGAAAAGGGGCAGGACGCGCCCATTCTCGTGCGGCCTGACGACAAGCGGTTTGTTCTGGTGGAGGGATTGCACCGCTTGGAGGCGTGCAAGGCGCTCGGCGAGACCACTGTTCCCGTCTACCTAGTCCAGGCCCGCAGGCATTGATCTGCACCTAACCCGACTAGAGAGACTGCACGAGGTGAGTTGCGATTATCTCCGCTTCAGGCTGATGATATTGGTGCTGTGCGCTCCGCCGGAGCTTGCCCTCCAAATCCCCAACTTGCCTTCGTACAGCATCCAAGTTCCCCTTTGTTTGCAGGCGGGAGTACCCATACCTCTCAGGTATCAGCGCCTATGATGGGTTGTTGACGACAAAGTACTTATACCAACCAGATGAAAGTCACTTATTGATCAATCATATATCTGTTCGATATTTGCGGATGGCTGAACGGCCTTTTTCCGGTAAACAGGTGCTATGGAACTCGGATAGTAAGCGGCGGCCGGTTATCGAATTATGGCGGAAAGAAGCTTGGTAACACAGACGCGTTACGACACCGACCTACCCGTAAACTAGAACCTGTCTAGCTCTGCCTGCTCCTCAGCCGCTGCTTCTGGCGAACTCCGCACCTCACCTTCAGCGGCCGTGCTGAGCCGCTGATACACGCCTAGGCCAACAACCATTGCAACCCCACTAAACAGCAGGAGAGTGGGATAAAGCATCATTGACATATCTGCCCCCTTACTTGTTTGGAACACAGCGACCAGTGCCTCCAAGAAGACGGCAATGCTGAGGGTGGAAACGAACTTCGTGATGCTGCGTCGTGCTTGGCCGGCGTTCCGCATCTGAGTGGGATCAATGACCTCCTCTTCAAGGATGTATTTTGCGACCTCAAAGATGGCAATGGCGATGACCATGTAGCCGACGGAGTCAAGAAGCGCCCGGCCGATATCCTGCTCCGGCGCCCTGAAGGCGGAAACTTGCTGCATGCCGGCATAGACGATCAGGCCGATCGCAACGACCATCAGTGCGATGCTGACGGCGCAGAAGATCGCTCGCGTAAGGAGTTGATATACCCGCATACAGTGCTCCTAAAGCCTCAGTCGTTTTATTAAGCCTCACCCGGCCGGACGGAGCCACCAAGCTCTATGCTCGACCAGTTCTTCCTTCAGGGTAGTGACCATGCCAGCGTTCCCCACCACACTCAGCGGTGAGGGCGATTTTTTACAAGGCTCATCTAGGAATTGACAGGTCCAAAGTTCAGCGGCGCGCCAGTGCGCGCTATTTGCCACGGCGTTCGCCCTCGGGCTACCATCCAGCGAGCAACAAGAAGGACGGTGCATTTGCGACGGCTCGTTGTCATCTCCAACCGGGTGCCTATCCCGGACGCCTCTGGAAAAGCCGCAGCGGGTGGCCTGGCAGTGGCTCTGCACGAGGCCTTTCAGGCTTACCAGGGGCTGTGGTTCGGCTGGAGCGGCAAGGTTTCAGCCAATCCGGCAGCCCAGCCCAAGATCATTGACAAGGGACAGGTGCGGTACGCCGTCATGGACCTGACCTCGCTCGATCGGCAGGAGTACTATAACGGCTTTGCTAACCGGGCTCTCTGGCCCATCATGCACTATCGGATTGGCCTGTCAGAATTCTCGCGGGCTGACTACGCAGGGTACCTGCGGGTCAATCGGAGTTTCGCCAGCGCGCTGGCCCATCTGATCCAGCCCGACGATCTCGTCTGGGTTCATGACTATCACCTCATCCCCCTTGCGAGCGAGCTGCGGGCGGCGGGCATAACTAATGCGATCGGGTACTTTCATCATATCCCCTGGCCTGCTCCTGAAGTGTTTGGAGCTCTTCCAGGCAGCGCCGAGCTCCTGCGCGGTATCCCGGACTACGATCTTGTGGGCGTGCAGACAGAGCGCGACGCTGACAACCTCAGACGCAGCCTTGTCCAGGAACTTGGTGCCGTCCGCCGGAGGGCAGATCTTCTCGATGTAGCAAGCCGGCGTGTCCGCATCAAAAGCATTCCCATCGGCATTGACGTGAACGGGTTTCAGCAAGCGGCCCAACGCTCTGGCTCAAGCCGGCTTCTGAAGCAGACGATCGCTGGCCTGGGCACCCGCAAGCTGATCATCGGGGTTGATCGGCTGGACTACTCAAAAGGCATTCCTGAGCGCATGGAGACGTTCGAGCGCTTCCTGGTCAGCCATCCGGATCAGCGCGGACAGGTGACCTATCTGCAGATTGCCCCAACCAGCCGCAGCGAAGTACCCGAGTACGCAACCCTCAGCCGAGTTGTGAATGAAACGCTGGGGCGGATCAACGGCTCCTTGGGTGAGCCTGGCTGGGTGCCGATCCACTACGTGACCAGCGCGTATTCTCGCGCGGTCCTTGCTGGCCTGTACCGGCTGGCCCGGGTTGGTCTCGTGACCCCTATTCGGGATGGGATGAACCTGGTGGCCAAAGAATACGTGGCAGCTCAGGACCCGCAGGATCCCGGTGTTCTCATTCTCTCGAAGTTTGCCGGGGCTGCTGAGGAGCTCACTGACGCACTCATTGTCAACCCGAATGACAAGGTCGAAGTCGCAGAGGCCATTCAGCAGGCGCTGCACATGAGCCAAGAGGAGCGGACCGCCCGCTGGCAGGCTATGCTGAAGGTTCTGCGGGCTTCCGATGTCTCACGATGGGCAGCGGCGTTATCGATGACTTGGCTGGCAATAAGACAACCAGAGCCCGTAGCAAAATTGCGCTGGCCAAAAAAGAGAGCGACAATCGTTAGGAGCCGAACAATGAGCACCGTGGGATCTGTTGCAACGCAACCTCTGCGTTGGGTGTAATGCAGTCGGACATCTTGGAAAGCAATCAATATCGCGTGTAGGTGAGCAGCCCTTCCGTTCATTCAGCGCTTCTTGCTGCGACCCGCAGTGGTACTGCCGCCACGCGGCCCGCTGCGGTCCGACGTGTTGCTGCTGCTTTCCTCGACCAGCTTGCGCCAACGGGTCAGACGCTCCGGGTCCAGCGTGCCGGCGGCTACGGCTCCTTGGACGGCGCAGCCGGGTTCGTTGGCGTAGGTGCAGTCGCTGAACCGGCATAGGGGGGCAAGCTCGGTAATTTCAGCAAACAGTGTCTCAATACCAAAAGCCGCATCGCTAACATGGAGCGTGCGCATGCCCGGTGTGTCAATCACCCATCCGCCACCTGCAATGGCATGAAGCGAGCGCGAGGTTGTGGTGTGGCGTCCTTTGGCATCGTGTTCACGAATCCCTCCGGTTTGCTGGGCCAGCTCCTGCGTCGGCCCTGCCAGTGTGTTCACAGCGTCGACTTGCCGACTCCGGAGGAACCGACCAGCGCCACTGTCTGCCCCACACCGCACCACGGGGCTAAAGCAGCTGCGGCATCCCCGGATCGGGGGTTTACGATCACGACAGCCAGCCCACGTTGTAGCGCCTTGGCCTGCTGTTTATAAGTCCGCGCATTCGCCACGGTGTCAGCCTTGGTCAGCAGGATCACCGGGTTGATCCCGGCCTCGTTCGCCAGTGCCAGATAGCGTTCCAGCCGGGCGGGGTTGAAATCAGCGTTGCATGAGGTGACGATGAACAGCGTATCGATATTGGCCCCAGCGAGCTGCGGGGTCTTGCTGCCTTCGGTGCGACGCTCCAGCACTGTTCTGCGGATCAGTCGGCGATGCAGCAGTCGGGCTTTGGGGTCGGCAAGCACCCAATCCCCCACAGCAAAATCACCGGTCTGGCTGTGAACCGGAAGTGTCAGCTCGGCTGGCCCGGTTTGAGATATGGCGGTCAGGCGGGCGCGGTGGACCGTGGCAATACGATGCGGGGCGAAATCTGCCTCATGGGGCTTGAGCTGATCCTCGAAAAAAGCAGACCATCCCAGACTTGAGAGAGACACAGGGCAGGTGGCATCGGAGTCATTTGTCATGGTTTTTCTCAATGGCACAGTGTCACATTCGTGCGCAACGTCCTTTGGAACATAAGAGTAGCGCCAACAAAACAACCCTAGGCGAACGCACGTCGGTCGCTTCCGACCTTCAATGACTGGGCTCAGGATCGAAACAGCTCTGTACGCGTTACTGCTAAGGGCCAGATCGAAGCTCTCGACTTCTAGGCAGCTTAGGAACCCCCATCGATGTCAGCCCTAAAGCCGAAGAGTTCCGAGCGGGACCTGTATGCATCGGAGCCCTCAACAGGCGGCATTGGCGTCGTGGGGATGATTGCCCTCGTCATAGCAGGCCTGTTCGTTGGCCGGGAAGTCTTCGTTCCCGTGGCCCTTGCGATCCTCCTGAGCTTCGTGCTGGCGCCTTTGATCCGGCTCCTGCAGAAACTCCGGGTTCCCCGTGTTCTTGCAGTTATCGGGGTCGTCTTGGTCGCCTTTGCCGGGATTACGGCGCTGGCCACAGTGATGGCGACACAGGTCACCCAACTCGCCGGGGACTTGCCGCGCTATCAGCTCACGATGCGCGAGAAGGTGCAGTCCTTGCGCGGGTCCGCCGCGGGCAGCAGCGCCCTAGAGCGTGCGGCGGACGTCTTGCAGGATCTCGGCAAGGAACTCGACAGGCCGCAGACTGACGCTGGCCGGCTGGCTAACCCTCTGGCGCCGAGCGCCGCGCCCGCCACCGAGACGAAGCCCATCCCGGTCGAAGTACGTCAGCCCGACCCAGGGGCTCTGCAGACCCTCGGTGCCTTCATTACTCCGCTCATTCACCCCCTTGCGACCACCGGTATCGTGGTCATATTTGTGATCTTCATCCTGCTGCAACGCGAGGATCTCCGGAACCGCCTCATCCGCCTTGCGGGCTCGCACGATCTCCAGAAGACGACCGCAGCCCTCGACGATGCCGCAGGCCGCCTGAGCAAGCTATTCCTGACGCAACTGGTCCTGAATGCGGCCTTTGGCGTCGTTATCGGTGTGGGCTTGTACTTCATCGGCGTGCCAAGTCCGGTGCTCTGGGGCATCCTCGCGGCGATCCTGCGCTTTGTGCCCTATATCGGCGCTTTCATTTCGGCCGCCTTCCCGCTGGCTCTGGCGGCGGCCGTCGACCCCGGCTGGTCGATGCTCCTGATGACGGCCGCGCTGTTCATCGTCATGGAGCCGGTGGCTGGCCATGTGGTCGAGCCTCTGGTTTATGGTCACAGCACGGGACTGTCTCCGGTTGCGGTCGTCGTGGCGGCAACATTCTGGACCTGGCTCTGGGGCCCGATTGGATTGGTGCTCGCAACGCCCCTGACGGTGTGCCTGGTCGTGCTCGGCCGGCATGTCGAGCGGCTCGAGTTCCTGGACGTCATGCTGGGCGACCGCCCGGCCCTCTCGCCGCCGGAGATCTTCTACCAGCGCATGCTGGCCGGGGATCCGGCGGAGGCGGCTGATGTCGCGGAAGAGTTCCTCAAGGAGCGCTCGCTTTCCGTCTACTACGATGAGGTCGCCCTGGCGGGGTTGCGGCTTGCCCGCGCCGATGCGCTTCGCGGCGTCCTTGACGAGGCGCGCCTGGAACGCATGAGGGGCACGGTCGAGGAGTTGGTGGACGACCTGTCCGATCACCCGGATCTGGAGCCGGCATCCGGTCGGACGGTTGATCCGGAAGCAGCGGCGGCCGTCGACGCCAGCGCAGAAGGGCTTGGAACCGCTGATCTTCCGGTTCTGGCGCCGGATGATCTGGATCCCCGCTTCACGGGTGAGACGCCGATCCTGTGCATTGCCGGCCAAAGTCCGGTTGATGAGGCGGCAGCCCTGATGCTGGCACAACTCCTGACAAAGCATGGGCTCAATGCCCGCGTCGAAGGCGCAGCCTCGCTGTCGGTCCAATCGATCTCCCGACTTGAGGCTGCGGACACCGCTGTGGTGTGCCTGTCCTTTCTCGATGCCGGCAGCCCGGCGCACATGCGCTATGCGGTGCGTCGTCTGCGCCGGAAGATGCCACAGGTGAAGATCGTGCTGGGATGCTGGGTCGCCGACGTCACGGCTGCCGAGAGCCTCCGCGAGGCCGCACGGGCGGACCTTGTCGCTTCAACATTGCGAGCGGCGACAGCCCTGTGCATTGAGCTCGCCAGACGGGACACAATTGGATCGTCACAAGCCGTGACCACGGCAAGCGCTGCATGACGCGATCCTGTTGGAGGACTCGTTCTGCTCAATAGTCTCCCCGTCAGGTGTTGTCACATTAACCCGAGTATCAGAGGGAGGCGTGTAGGCAGGCCGGTATGAGCAAGTCCGTCAGCTACAAAC
>NZ_JAEQMY010000075.1 GCF_016743775.1 Microvirga aerilata
TGGTACAAGGCTCCTCTCGCAAACTGAACAAGCTAAACGACAGCACTGCCCGTGCTGCCCGACTTCGTAGGATCGATATTCGACTTTGGGTCTTGGTCGTGTCAAACGCTTTGGCAGGAGACGGATTGCGGCCTTCCACGCTCCAAAGCCCTTCAACATCATCGGTGAACGCGAACTGGCTCACTGCTGACGGAACGAGGCTCGCAACGTCTGTAGGCGGTGTTTTCGACACTTATCGGCTGGAGAACGCGGGCAAAGCTGCCCCTACACTCTGAGGGCGGCCATGAGAGGCTGGCTCCCCAGGATGTTCAGCACCCGGGTGAGATTGTAGGCCAGCACGTGCAGGGCCATCTCGCCTCTCACCTTCGGCAGCCTCTTCATCAGGAAGTGGGTGGCGCCCATGCGCAGCTTGATCGTGCTAAAGGGATGCTCGACCACCTCCCGCCGCTGGCGCATCGCCTCTGGGTTCAAATCAAGCCGGCGCTGGATCGCTTCCAGCACGTCCTCATGCTCCCAGCGCACGATCCGGCGCTCCTTGGCAGTCGTGCAGCGCCTCTTTAGCGGGCAGGTGTGACAGGCGGTGGTCCAGTAGCGCCGTAGCGTCAGCCCCCGCTCGACGTTGTTGTAGTAGTACTTGAGTTCTCGCCCGCCGGGCAGCGGTAGGCATCCTCGTCTGGCAGGTAGACGAAATCCTGCTTGCCAAAGCGGCCATCCGCTTTGGCGCCGGAGGTCATGGGCTTGGGCAGGGTGACGGTGACGCCAGCCTGATCGCAGGCCAGGATCTCCTCACTGCCCCAGTAACCACGGTCAGCGACAGCATCGAGCGTCTCCACCTCCAAGACAGCTTTCGCCTTCTTGCCCATGGCAGCAAGTTGAGCCCGATCACAGCCGTCGTTGGTCACCTCGTGCACGACAATCAGGTGGTGCTCGGTCTCCACTGCCACCTGCACGTTGTAGCCCACGACCTCAGAGCCGCGCCCGCTTGTGGCCATCGAGCGGGCATCCGGATCGGTGAGTGAGATCTGCTGCTCGGGAGAGGCCAGCATCTCCGCCTCTACTGCCGCCAGGCGCTGCATCTCCTCTTCGAGCTTGGCGGTCTTCTCCTTGAGCCGGGCGGTC
Organism: Microvirga aerilata; assembly: GCF_016743775.1. GTDB lineage: Bacteria > Pseudomonadota > Alphaproteobacteria > Rhizobiales > Beijerinckiaceae > Microvirga > Microvirga aerilata. The sequence goes on from NZ_JAEQMY010000075.1 coordinate 1,120, forward strand.
CTGGCCGCCAGCGCGTCTGTCGGGTCATGCCGATCTGCCGTGTCGAGTTGCCGGAGATAGGGCGCCACGCTCTCCTCGATCTGCGCCCGGCGGCGCTCCACCTTGGCTCGCGTGAAATTCTTATCGCGATTGTTGATCGCCTTGAACTTGGAGCCGTCAATGGCCACGCTGGCGGTGTTCAGAAGCCCCAGCTTTCGGCAGAGGGTGACGAACTGGGCGCAGACTTGACGGATGGCCCGGCCGCTGTCCCTGCGGAAATTGGCGATGGTCTTGTGATCAGGAGCCAGGCGGCCGGTGAGCCACATCAGCTCGACATTGCGGCCGGCCTCGCGCTCGAAGCGCCGGCTCGACTGCACCCGGTCGAGGTAGCCGTAGATGTATAGCTTGAGCAGAACCGCGGGATGATGCAAGGGCCGACCTGTGGCTTCGGGCACAACGCCATCAAAGCCGAGTGCCCTCAGATCGAGCGCGTCGACAAAGGTGTCAATTACACGCACCGGGTTGTTCTCATCAACCCAGTCGTCCAGGCTTTCGGGAAACAGAGTGGTCTGGCCGCGATCCACGCCTTCAACAAAGCGTCTCATCGGATCCCCCAAACATGGCTGAGAGACCATATCATCAACCGCGTTTTTACACAGCCAGGGTCATTCTCTGCCGATCCCCTGCCCCACAGGAACGTCCGCTGTTCCTGCTTTGAGCCGACTTTCGTCTCACTTCCGGAACGTGCCAGGAACGGACCTTAAGGCTCACTGGCCCCAGCATACTTGGGCATACAAAATCGGCAAAAGCGACCATCAGCCTGCGGGCGATCTTTGCTCGGCAACTCCCTTCGGGGATCTGCGACGTTCCAAAAGCTCGGCTTTGGAGGAGTGAACCCCTCAGTGCTCTTTGCTGTTTAGGGGACAAGGCAGGCACGCAGCGGTCAGAAAGAGATCATCCATGGCAGAAGCAATCTGGTTGTCGCGAACGGGCGATGCTGACGTGCTTGAACTGAAGCACATCGAATCTACCAATCCGGGGCCTGGGGAGGCCTGGGTCGAGCAGGAGGCGATTGGGGTCAACTATCTCGACGTGATGCAGCGCCGCGGTTCGGTGCCAATCCCCTTGCCAGGGGGCCTCGGCCTCGAAGGCGCAGGCCGGGTAACCGCGATTGGCCCGGGCGTGACGGACGTCGCGGTCGGTGACAAGGTCGGCTATGCCCTTGGCCCGATCGGCAGCTACGCGAGTGGACGGCCCTACCCGGCTTCGCGGCTGATAAAGCTCCCGGACGGGATTAGTACGGAGGATGCCGCCGCGATCCTCTTCAAGGGCATCACCGCTCAGTACCTCATCAAGAGCACGTACCCCGTCGGTCCTGGCACCACCATCCTCCTGTACGGGGCGTCCGGTGGCCTCGGGCAGCTCCTCGTCCCATGGGCCAAGCACCTCGGTGCCCGGATCATCGGCGTCGTCTCGAAGGAGGCAAGCGTCGGACTGGCTGCCTCGGCGGGTTGCGACGAGGTGCTGGTCTGGGGAGCATGCAACGTGCCCTCCGAGGTCGCCCGCCTGACCGATGGGCGGAAGGTGGACGTGGTCTATGATGGCGTCGGCAGGGAGACGTTCAATGTCTCGATCGACAGCCTGAAGGTCCGCGGGATGATGGTGTCGATCGGCGCATCCTCGGGGTTGCCGGATCCCGTGTCGATCGCGACCCTGAACAAGAACTCGCTTTTCCTGACCCGGCCCGGCCTTGCCGCTCACGCGACCGATGTGGAGGAGTACCGCGGACGCGCGCACGACGTGCTCGACGCTGTCAGGCAAGGTATCATCAAGCCCTCGATCAGCCGCACCTTCGCCTTGGCCGAGGCTGCCCACGCGCATTGGGCGCTCGAACAAGGCGGGATTGGCGGGACCCTGATCCTCAAGCCGTGAAAGCCCATGGGACAGCAGACAAAGGAGAGAACACGATGACCAATATTACCATGTGGGGCTTCAGCGGCTCCACTTATGTCCGCACCGTCCGCATGCTTCTCGCCGAGAAAGGGATCTCCGACTACGAGCAGGTGCCCGTGGATGTCCTCAAGGGAGAGCCTAAGAGCGAGGAGCACCTCTCGCGGCACCCCTTCGGCAAGGTCCCAGTCGTCGACGTCGACGGGTTCCGGATCATCGAGACGGCGGCGATTGCGCGCTACCTCGACGCCATCCTGCCGGGCCCGTCGCTCGTGCCTGCGAACCCAAAGGACGTAGCCCGGATGGACATGACGACAGGCATCATCGACTCCTACGGCTACGGACCGATGATCGGTGGCGTCGTGGCGTATCACCTCTTCCCCGATTTTGTGGGCGGCAAGAACGAGGCTGCTCACCGGGACGGATTGGTAAGGAGCCGGGTGGTGCTGACGGAACTCATGCGCATCAAGGGATCGTCGCCGTTCCTGGCGGGCAATGAGGTCTCAATCGCGGATCTCTATCTTGCGCCGCTCTTCGCCTATATTGCGCTCACCCCGCACCTTGAAGAGTTCGCCGGTCTTCCTGGCGTCGGGGAGTGGTGGGAGCGGATTTCCAACCGTGACAGCTTCAAGGCTACTCAGCCCTGATCCATTGGCTGCGGCGAAACCAATGGACAGCAGCCTAGAGCGGCTTGCCTAACCTAGATGCTGGAAGACACACAATGTTTTCTGACCTGTCGTGCCAGAGCGTTGTAGGCCACACCTCGCTTTGATTGATGGGGAAACAGGAGCGTGCCGGTACCTAATTGCGGCACGTTTCTCCGGCTTTGAGGCCAAGGTCAGCTCGGGTCAGACAGTGAAGTTCGCCGACCTTCCGGAATGTCTGGTGCACCTGGCCCGAGCAGACATTCAGTTTTGCTAGCGGGTGCTGGTGTTTTGCCTTTCCAGGCGCGCACCAGGTTGTATCCCTCGCACCTCGCCAGGAGAGTGGGATTCAGAAGCAATCCGTGCAGGATGGGGAAATTAGCTCTACCCGGGATTTGCCGAGATGTTCATGCCGCTGATGTTTGCCAGCTTGATGATCCTGCTGGCGTACGTCATCGACAACGTTGCGGCCATCTTCTTTGGTGGGTCGTTCCTGATGGCGGTCGTCGTAGCGCCAGCCGTTGAGGAGTCGACCCGGTACTATGTTGCAGGCCGCCTCTGCTGGACCGCCAGGCCGCGGGCGGCGGCGATGATCGGCCTTCTGATCGGGTTGGGCGAGATGGGAACGAAGACTTTCGAGGCGGCGCTCTTCAACCCGAGCTTTCACCCGCTGCTATCCTTTGGGCCCGTCCTGGTGTCGATCCCTATCCATGTTGCCCTGTCTTTGGCGTTTTACTCCATCTGGTCAGGACGCTGGCTGAAGATGTTCGGATTGCACGTGCTCATCAACGGAACTGGATGGACCTTCGGGAGAGGTCTTTGGGGGAAAATGGAGCTGGCCGACTACGTGGCGACGAACGTAGCAATCATTACGGCTCTGTCTGTTACAATAGGAGGGCTGGCGCTCTGGCGGATGAGGCTCAGGCGTGAGGGCACAACCGCGTGACAGAATCTGAACCCCTAGCGCCTCATGAGCAGCACCGTCCAGCCACACTGGCTGCCTGGAGGCAGGCTGCCAAAGCGAAAGTTGCCTCGCCAGAGCTCGAAGGAGGTGGCACAGCCAAGCCTTTTCGGCTAGCCGACGACAGAGCTGGGTCAACGACGACAAATCGGTGGACGATTACAAGTATACCGTTCACCTGGACCCGAACGCGGCAGCCCAGCCCATGGCGCCGGTGACGAGCAGGGTCATGGCGTTCGATGCCATCCTGTGAACCCGTCACATGGGACCAACGATGAGAGGCGCCGCGTGCGTCCCTTTTTCGTGGCTCGTGTCGAACGGCGCGCAGGTGACCGCCCGGGCGCTGGCACTTGCATTGGAGCGCCTACCTGGGCAACTGCAAGGGATGATCGTTTTGGTTGTTGGGCCGAGACGCGGTTGCTAGGATCGCGCTCAAGGCTTCCGAAGAGGAGCCGAGGAAACGACCGATTTCTCGTCAGTGGGGGCGAGAAGGAAACCAAATTGTCCCATTCATTTCGCGCAATCCACGGCAACCTCCTGAAGTCCCTCAGCCTGACGACAGTGCTCGCAGGCGGGATGTTCCTTGGGGTGCCGACTCCGTCCGCCGCGCAGGATACCTATCCGCACGCTAATGAGCCGATCGGCAACGTCGAGCAGGTCTACGACGGGGCGCTCACGCCCGATCTCGCAGTCAACACCTTCCGCAACATCGACCGCCTGTTCCCGACCCGCACGGTCAAGGCAGGCGGCAAACCGTCCGAGCTGCCCAAGGCGGAAAAGGCGCTCGGGAAGGTTGTCGCCGACATCAAGGGTGAGAAGTACGACCTCTATGACTACCTCGCCCTCAACCAGGTCAGCGGCCTGATCGTCCTAAAGGACGGCAAGGTGGTCTACGAGACCTACCAACGCGGGAACACGCCCAAGACCCGCTGGATGTCGATGTCGGTCGCCAAGTCGATCTCGTCCACGCTCGTCGGTGCCGCCATCAAGGACGGCCTCATCAAGGGTGTGGATGCTCAGGTGGTCGATTACGTCCCCCGGCTGAAGGGGACCGCGTATGACGGCGTCACGATCCGGGACGTCCTCATGATGTCCTCGGGCGTCAAGTGGGTCGAGACGTACACGGATCCCGCGTCCGACCGCCGGGCCCTACTGCGGGCACAGATCGCCCAAAAGCCCGGTGGGGCAATGGAGGTCATGGCTGCCCTGCCGCGGGCCGCCGAGCCAGGAACCCTCAACACCTACAGCACGGGTGAGACCCAGGTGTTGGCCGAAATCCTGCACGGCGCGCTCAAGAAACCTCTCGCCGAGTACCTGTCGGAGAAGATCTGGGTGCCCTACGGCATGGAGGCGGACGCCAATTGGTGGCTGGACTCCCCGAACGGCGTCGAGATCGCGGGCAGCGGGCTCAGCGCGACCTTGCGGGACTTCGCGCGCTTCGGTCAGTTCTTCCTCGAAGGCGGCAAGGCGAACGGCACGCAGGTGCTGCCCGACGGCTGGACCAAGGAGGCGAGTTCCCCGAAGATCCTGAAGGGTGGCAAGCCTCTCGAGTACGGCTACATGTGGTGGCCGAGCCAGACGGGGCCCTCGAAGAGAGACAACGCATTCTCCGCGTCCGGCATCCAAGGCCAGTCCGTCTACATCAACCCGGCCCATAACGTGGTGATCGCACAGACCGCGGCGGCGCCAAAGCCGACCGGGAAGGCTCCGGTCAATCCGATCGAGTTCTTCGACGCGATCGTCGCCTCCCTGAACTAGACGGCAGTATCGAACCGTCACATTCGTTCGATGTGGACCCGCCGGCATGGACGGGTCCACATGTCGATGTTGCTCACCAGAACTGATGAGCTGGCCACGGTACTGAGCTCGATTCCCACCATCATGGGCCACAACCTGCTGACCAGCTCAGTAAAACTCGGGCCAGAGGCCAGTTGACAGACGTTGGTAACGAAGGATGGCAAGATCAACAGCCCTGCCGCCGCGACAGGCGACATGAACGCTCCCAGCAACCCCCTGGCTACGGTGGGCAACCCCATCCCAGTCACTCCCTTGACGATGCTGGCAAGGAAGAAGGTCAGTTCACTGGAGAAGATCGGCCACAGGGCAAAATTGAGCATGCCCCATCTGCCTATGGGCTGAAGAGTGGCGCAATGCCGATGTTCCACAGCCAGCCTTCGGCTTGGACGAAGGTCGGACGGAACGTTGGCTTCTCGCTGATGCACCCCTAGCCCTATGAGCATCATACCCGGCCCAGCCACATAGTCCTGGGAAGAGACTGTGAGGCTCATCAAGTCTCATGAATGGTCAGTGGACAAACTTCAGCGGATCATTTCTATCAAAGGTGGCCTAAAAACGCCGAAAGATGAGGCTGAGATTGTTGGCAGGCATATGAATGTGCCCAACAAGCTCCAGTCCGTGAGCTCTCGCGAATTCCGTTAAGTCCTCGAGGCTTCGGACGCCCCACTCCGGATTACGGCGTCTGAGATCCTTGTCAAAGGCTTCGTTGTTTGGAGAGGTATGGGTGCCGTTCTCCTGGTAGGCTCCGTAGAGGTAGAGCACGCACCCCGGTGGGAGCACCCGCTCCGCCCCCAAATACTCGACGACTACGGAGGTGTCGGCGCATACATTTGTCGCTTTGTAGCGCTAAAATGTAGGTGGCGTACAGGCGCTCACGACTTCACACGGCACTGGGCCGACACAGCGGAAGCGATGCGGTCTCCAGCTTTCGAAGTAATAAGCATCGCCCGGCCCCAGGATCCGCCGCTCGCCCTCGACCGTAACCTCCAAGCGGCCGCTCAGGATGATGCCGCCCTCCTCACCCTGGTGCGTGAGGGGAACCTTGCCGGTATCCGCGCCGGGTTCGTAGCGCTCCTTCAGGATCTGGAGCGCACGACCGAACAGGTTGTTGCCGATCTGGCGGTAGGAGATCTTGCCCTTGCCGATCTCGACCAGTTCATCTCCGCGATAGAAGGCTTGCTTCGGCTTTTCCGGCTCCAGAGCAAAGAACTCGGCCAGTCCGATTGGGATGCCGTCCAGGATACGTTTCAACGCTCCGACCGAGGGATTGGTCTGATTGGATTCGATCAACGAGATGGTCGAGTTGGTGATCCCTGCGCGCTTAGCAAGCTCGCGCTGGGACAAGTTGTGAAGTCCCCGGACATAGCGGAGGCGTCCGCCCAGATCGAATTCCATCGCAGCTCCGCACCCTAAGTGTTTCTGTTGTTCTGAATTAGTCAAACATACCCATCGGCATCGAGCAATATCAATGGTTTAGTAGAACAAAGAAAAGGACTTGTTGGGTTCCTTCGATCATGGCCATGCTGCTCCAGCGAAAGGAACCCGGTCATGAACGCTCCCGAAAGACACAACAGCTTCCGGCTCGACAGCTACTGGATGCCCTTCACGGCAAACCGCCAGTTCAAGGCCTCGCCCCGCCTGCTCACGCGGGCCGAGGGGATGTATTACACGAGCGATGACAACCGTCAGGTTCTCGATGGCACCGCTGGCCTGTGGTGCGTCAATGCCGGTCACGGCCGCCGCGAGATTGCTGAAGCGGTAGGGCGGCAACTCTCCACGATGGACTATGCCCCATCGTTCCAGATGGGACATCCAATCGCCTTCGAGTTCGCCGAGCGTCTGGCCGAGATCGCGCCAGGGGGACCGAGCGCAGGCCTCGACCGTGTGTTCTTTACCGGGTCCGGATCGGAGTCCGTCGACACGGCACTCAAGATGGCCATCGCCTATCAGCGTGCCATCGGTCAGGGCACGAGAACACGGTTCATCGGACGGGAGCGTGGCTACCACGGGGTCGGCTTCGGGGGCATCACTGTTGGCGGCATCCTGAACAATCGCCGTGTGTTCCCGCAGCTTCCTGGCGCCGACCACCTGCGGCACACCCACGATCCGGTACGCAATGCTTTCGTGAAGGGCCAGCCTGAGCACGGTGTTGAACTCGCGGACGATCTCGAGCGTCTTGTCGCCCTGCACGGGGCGGAAACGATTGCAGCCGTGATTGTGGAGCCGGTTGCTGGCTCAACTGGCGTTCTCATCCCGCCCAAGGGCTATCTCGAGCGCTTGCGGGCGATCTGTGACCGCCATGGCATCCTGGTGATCTTCGACGAGGTCATCACAGGCTTCGGCCGTCTTGGTGCGCCGTTCGCGGTTGACCATTTTGGCGTCGTTCCGGACCTCGTGACGACGGCTAAGGGCCTGACCAATGGTGCCATTCCCATGGGTGCCGTGTTCGCCAGCCGGAAGGTGCACGACGCCCTGATGCAGGGGCCTGAAAGCCAGATCGAGCTGTTCCATGGCTACACTTATTCCGGACATCCGGCCGCCTGCGCTGCGGGACTGGCGACGCTCTCGATCTATCAGGAGGAGGGCCTGCTCAGCCGGGCATCCGAGATCGAGGCTTACTGGCATGATGCGATCCACAGCCTGAAAGATCTGCCTAATGTCATCGACATTCGAACCATCGGCCTGATTGCCGGCATCGAGCTGGAAGGCCGCACAGGTACTCCTGGGACCAGGGCGTACGATGCCTTCGTCGACTGCTTCGAGCGGGGGCTGCTGATCCGTGTCACGGGCGACATTATTGCCCTATCACCACCCCTGATTGTCGAACGCGAACACGTAGATACTATGATGTCCATTCTCTCAGACGTCCTCGGGCGTATCGATTAATCCTCATCCAGACCTCTGTACCGAGGATGACGTGACCACGTCTATAAAAGAACAACTGCGAGAGAAACCATGCGCATCGGTGTTCCCAAAGAAATCAAGAACCACGAGTATCGGGTTGGTCTTGTGCCCTCCTCTGTCGCAGAACTCGTTCACCATGGCCATGAAGTCATGATTGAGCATGGCGCAGGCTGGGGGGCCGGTCTCGTTGACAGCGAATATGAGACGGCGGGCGCGACCATCGTTGACGGCCCGGCCGAGATCTTCGAGCGAGCGGAGATGATCGTAAAGGTTAAGGAGCCTCTCGCGGAGGAGCGCCGCCGCCTCAAGGCCGGCCAAGTCCTCTTCACCTACCTCCACCTTGCGCCCGACCTTGCGCAGACTAGGGATCTGATGGCGAGCGGCGCGACCTGTATTGCGTATGAAACGGTGACCTCGTCCGCCGGCGCTCTCCCTCTCCTAATGCCAATGTCGGAGGTGGCGGGCCGCCTCGCGCCGCAGGTCGGCGCTCACTGCCTCGAAAAGGCGCAGGGCGGGCGAGGCATCCTGCTGGGCGGTGTGCCGGGCGTGCCAGCCGCCGAGGTGGTAATTCTGGGCGGCGGCGTGTCCGGCTCCCACGCAGCCACAATCGCCCTCGGGATGGGCGCGAACGTCACTGTGGTCGACCGCTCGCCCGAGGTGCTGCGCCGCCTCGCGGCCCAGTTCGGCCCATCCGTGCGCACCATCTTCTCCACGCGCGACGCTATCGCCCAGCTGGTACGGCGGGCGGATCTCCTGATCGGCGCCGTGCTCGTGCCGGGCGCCGCCGCGCCGAAGCTGATCACCTCCGGGATGGTTCAGACCATGAAGCCTGGTTCCGTTATGGTCGACATTGCCATCGACCAGGGCGGATGCTCGGAGACATCACGCCCTACAACGCATTCTGACCCAACCTACACCATCAATAATGTGGTCCATTATTGTGTGACCAACATGCCCGGCGCCGTGGCCCGAACATCTACATTCGCACTGAACAACGTCACCCTTCCCTTCACGCTGGCCCTCGCCGACAAAGGCTGGCGACAGGCAATGAAGGACGACAGGCACCTGCGCGACGGGCTCAACGTCCATGCCGGGAACATCACCTGCAGGCCAGTGGCGGACGCCCACCAGCTGCCGCATATATCTATCGATGATGTGTTGACTTAGATCGAGTGGGATCTTTCCATCCGAGCGTGACTGAGATGTTGCTCCCCGGCAATCTCTCAGCCAGCACTCAGCAGATCAGACCGAAAGGCCGCATCCAGGCGCTTCATGAAGCTCTCCGCGCAGCACATATGCTCGCGCATGATCCGGCTGACAGCGCGGCGATCCTTTGCCCGGAAGGCAGCAACGAGTTCACGATGACTTCCCACATTATGCTGGCCAAAAGCCTCGTGCTCATCATAGCAATCGCTGCGGAACTCGACGAGATCACGTAGAAGGCCGTTCAGGAAGCGGCACATAAATGCCAGAAGTGGATTGTTGCTGCTTTCGCACAGAATGTCATGGAACTCGATTTCGAGCCGGCGTCCAGTCGTCCTATCTCCTCTGTACCGGGCTTCAATGCATTCGTGGATGTTAGTCTCGAGCCTGGTAAACTGATCCTCAGTCAGCCGGCCGACGACACTTTCGGCCAGAGCAACCTCAAGGGTACGCCTGACGACATAGATCTGTTCGAAGTCAAGCACCTGAAAATGGAGATAGCTGCGCAGTTGCTGCATTGCCGCTTCGATCGATACAAGCTGGATCTCAGCACCGCCATTAGGCCCTGTTTGCATTTTGACGAGCCCCTGCACCTCAAGTCCCTTGAGTGCCTCTCGCAGCGTGCCCTTTGCACAGCCGTAGTGCTGAATCAGGGCTTTCTCGTTGGGCAGCCGATCTCCTGGCTTCAGGCGCTCGCGCGCTATCCAATGCCGCAAGTCGTCTGCAATCTGGTCCGAGAGCTTTGCGCGATGCACACGTCTAGGTCCCCGGATTAAGGTCCGCTCTTTGTCGGTCGTCACAGTCGGGCCGCCTCGGCTATCCACGATACTTCTTTCTGGAGAGGATAAACCGGCTTAGCAATGTTTTTGAACTGGAACAATGTGTAGTCCGAACTGGTGACGCCGCGGCTCGCGCATTCAACCACGCTTCTTGCGATTGGCTCGAAAACGGGTCGGCAATACATGCGTGATTTGAGGATCAGGTAACGGCATGCGCGCGGGTCGAGACCGACACTTGTAAACACGCCCAAGTCCCAGGGCTCATGAGGCAGCTCGGTGACGAGAAGCCGCGCTCGGCCGGTGTCCAGCACGGCAGCCCGCCCCATGGAGCAGCGCATTCCCGTGTAGGTCGGCCCACTGATTGTATATTGCCCATCGCCCAGAACACGGACTACGCCACTGAGTTCCAGCGGATGTTTAGAGACGCCAATGCGAGGCATGGGGACACGATTCCCGACGCCAAGGTTTACCTCTGCCCCGACTCCTGCCTCTAGCATCGCCGCAACGGCTACTGGATCACAGATCGGACCCACTATGATGTCGTCGAGCCCTTGTGCCAATGCCTCGTCAAGTACGTCCATCGTGTCGCAAGTGCCGCCTGACATGCAGTTGTCACCATGATCGAGAAGAAGGACGGGCCCCGGTCCCATGCCTTTCCCAGCGGCACGCGCCGCCGCGATTGATTGGCGAAGCGGCTCCTCTTGGTAGACAAATTCAGCGCGGCGCTCCCATAGGAGCGCACCAATTTCGCGTGCAACCTCCGCCGCGAGATCTGTTGTCTCCGCAACCGTCACGACTGAAACGCCTGCTTGCAGGATATCAGCAATGGGGAAGCCGCCGAAGACGCTGACCGCCAGTACACCAGGCCGCTCCTCTGCGTTCCTTGCCGCCGTGATCGCGTCCTGCATGGCTCCAGGGACGCCGGTGTTCATTTTCAATGTATGTGCGAGTTGCGGCGGGTGACACCAGCTACGCTTCGGGGAGAGGCGTTCATCGAGCATCCGCTGGATGAGCCGAACCACATGGGCGCCGGTTTCTACCATATCCACGTGCGGATAGGTCTTGAAGCCGACCAGCACATCGGCATTCACAACCATTTGCTCGGTGATATTGCCATGAAGGTCAAGGGCAACGCCGATCGGCACGCCTGGTGCAACGGCACGGATGCGGGCAAGTAGCTCGCCCTCACCATCCTCCAGGCTCTCGGTCACCATCGCTCCATGCAGGTCCAGGAGAATAGCGTCGCATCCGCTCCGGACTGCATCGACGATAGAGGAAGCCATTGCCTCGAATGCATCATCAGCGACAGGGCCGCTCGGGTTAGCAGTCGCGAAGACAGGGGTTATCGCTTCCGCCTCGTGCGCATCCGCAAAAGCAAGAAACGCCCCCATGGCTGTATGGGAGCTCCTGCCAGCCTGCAGGGCATCCGTTCCCCAGCGTGGATTGAACGATTCAAGCGGCGTCGGCACCGGCGAGAACGTATTGGTCTCATGATTCATGCGGGCAACAACGAAACGCATGCGAATGATCCTCATGACGGCGCCGTGCGGCGCCAGGTGGCCGCAATATCCCAAAAGACGAGAGCCTTCGGCTTAAATTCGTCAGATCGGGCTTTCTATTCCATGCCTGTCATAGTCGAGAACGGCACCAAGGAGCACCTGTACCCCTGCTGCGCATTCCTCAAAAGACGTGCTTTCTTCCTCGTTGTGGCTCAGCCCCCCGACACACGGTACGAAGATCATTGTCGTTGGTGCAACGCGAGCTGTGTAAGCCGCGTCGTGGCCTGCGCCCGAGATGATGTCACGTGCCGTGCACCCAGTTGCCTCAGCTGCTCGCCGTACGGCGGCTATGCAGCCGGCGTCGAACTTCACGGCCGGCGATTCCCAGATCTTCCTGCGCTCGACGCCAAGGTCCCCTTTTCGGGCGGCCTCTTCGACGGCGGCAAAGAATTTTTGTTCCATAAGGTCAAGGACAGCATCTTCCGGATGTCGGAAGTCCACCGTGAAAAACACATGGCCTGGTACCACGTTCCGTGAATTGGGCTGAACTTCAATCAGACCTACAGAGCCCACTGCTGAAGGTCCATGCTCCAACGCGATGGCTTCGATCCGGTCAAGGAGCCGCGCTGCACCCACGAGGGCGTCGCGCCGGAGGTGCATCGGGGTAGAGCCGGTATGCGCTTCCCGGCCTGTAAGATTAACCTCATACCAGCGCATGCCTTGGACACCTTGGACAATGCCGATGACCTTCCCCTCCTGCTCGAGGATAGGCCCCTGCTCGATGTGCAACTCAAACATCGCTCCGAATTTGATCGATCCTGCCTTGGCGTCGCCCCGATAGCCGATCGCCTCAATGGCTTCGCCGAATGTGACACCCTGACGGTCCTCCCGACTGTCCGCATAGGTACGGTCGAAGACACCGGCATAGACGCCTGATCCAAGCATTGCCGGCGCGAAGCGTGAGCCCTCTTCATTGGTCCAGTTCACCAGCATCAAGGGCGCGTTCGTCTCATAGCCAGTCCCTTGAAGCGTCTTGAGCACCTCCAGGCCGCCGAGCACCCCGAGAATCCCGTCGAACTTCCCACCCGTCGGCTGCGTGTCGAGGTGGCTCCCGATTGCAATAGGAGGGAGATCGGAGCGCCTGCCGGGGCGGACGGCGAACATATTGCCAACGTCGTCGACTGTCACTGTGCAGCCCAGACTCTCGCATTCGCTTTTCAGCCAGTCGCGCACTTGCCTGTCCGTATCTGTTAGCGTCAGCCGTGAAACGCCGCCCTTTGGCGTACCGCCGATTTTGGCGGTCTCCATTAAGCTGTCCCACAAGCGTTGGGCATTGATTTGGAGGTTTGGAATCATCGAATTATGCCAAAACGTGAGGTTAATGAGCGTTAACGCCGAGGTAGCGGTCCTTTGTGATCTCGTCTGCGGCAAACTCATCATGCGTGCCGTTGTAGACTACCCGGCCGAGCTCAAGGATGTAGTGGCGGTCGGCTAGTTCCGTGCACACAGCAAGATTCTGCTCAATGAGTAAGATAGGAATGCCAGTTGCACGGATCTGTTTGAGTTGTGCTACGATCTCTTCAACGATGACAGGAGCTAATCCTTCGACAGGCTCATCGAGCATCAGGAGTTTGGGGGCATTGACTAGGGCGCGAGCAATTGCCAGCATCTGCTGTTCCCCACCGGATAACTGACCGCCACCGTTCCGGCGTCGCTCTTCAAGGCGGGGGAAGATTGTGTAAACATCCTTGATGGACCAGGGTGAGCGCTTGCGAGCCGCGATGCGAAGGTTCTCCTCAACGCTGAGCAAACCGAATATCCCGCGGTTCTCGGGCACGAGGGCAAGGCCAAGTTGAGCGATCTGATGGGGCTGCCATCCCGAAATTTCTGTTCCCGCGAAACGCACACGCCCAGTTCGGGGTGCAAGTAGTCCGCTGATACTTTTGACGGTCGAGGTTTTGCCAGCGCCGTTCCGCCCGAGCAGGGTCACGACCTCGCCCTCACGCACCTCAAGCGTTACGCCTTGCAGAATGTGGCTCTTGCCATAATAGCCGTGCACATTCTCGACTTCGAGTAATGTCGCGCTCATGCGATATCTCCGGTCATCATGTTGCCAAGATATGCACGCCGGACTTCTGGATCGTCACGGACAACCATGGGTGACCCTTCCACCAGTACTCGGCCAGCCCGCATCACCGTAACTGTATCGCTAATGTTCATGACGATACCCATATTGTGTTCGATGAAGAGCACAGTGTGGTCGCGGCCAAGGTCGCGGATCAAGGCCTTCATGGCTTCGATATCGTCAATACCCATTCCAGAAGTCGGCTCGTCGAGCAGGATAAGCCGGGGCTTTGCGGCCACTGCCATACCGACCTCAAGCCGGCGCTGCTGGCCATGGGAGAGTTCGCCTGCGACGCGGTCTGCGACTGCTGTAATGCCAAGCCGACTCATGACCTGATCCGCAATCACGGTGGCTTCGCCATCGGGCTCGACGCCACGCCAAGGCGCTAGAGCTTGCAACGGAGTGCGCCCTTGCGCGGCCAAGCGGAGATTTTCGCGTACCGTTAGATTCTGGAATAGACTTGTGACTTGAAACGAGCGGGCAATTCCGAGCGGTACTCGCTTGTCGTCGGAAAGGTGGGTGATGTCGCGTCCATTAAGGGTAATGCGCCCGCTTGAAGCCTGCACGCGCCCGGTGAGGGCATGAAACAAAGTGGTTTTTCCCGCTCCGTTCGGGCCGATAACTGAGTGGATAGTATTTGGCTTTATCGCAAGTGTCACATCTGACAACGCTAGGAAGCTGCCATATCGTACCGCGAGCTTATCTGCAGCGAGGATTGGGGCTTGAGCACTCATAGTGGGCTCCTTCCGGGCTCTTTGCCAGCGGCAGTCCTGCTCGCTGGCCGTAGGGCGAGAATGATCCGCTCAAGAAGCCCCCAAAGGCCCTGTTGCATGAAGAGTGCGACGACGACCAGCAGTCCGCCAAGCAGGAGAAGCCAACGCGGCCAGATGGTTGACAGTAGGTCCGATACGATCACGTAGAAGCCTGCGCCGAGCACCGAGGCAAAAAGGTTTCCAGTGCCGCCTATGATCGTCATGATTAGGATGCTCTCACTCATGTGATAATCGATGTTGGACAACGGTGCGACACCAATGAGAAGGGCATGCAACGCCCCGGCCAGCCCAGTAACAGCACCCGATATGGCAAAGGCCGTAATCTTGAAGGTCCGGACGGGAAAGCCGATAGCCCGCGCACGTTCTTCGTTGTCACGGATGGCGAGTAGAGTGCGTCCAAAGGTGGAACTTGCAACCCGCTGCAACGTGGCGAAGATGAGCAAGAAAATAATCGCAATAAATGCGTAGTAGGCCCAAGAACTCCGGAGGACCAGCGGCCCGACATCGGGCCTCGGGATATTGAGGAGGCCGTTATCGCCACCGGTTATGTCTTTGAAAGTATAGGCCAGGAAATAGAAAAATTGCGAGAAGGCGAGTGTTAGCATAACAAAATAGACACCCTGCCGTCGAATTGAGAGCCAACCAACGCCTGTGGCGACCAAAGCACCGATGACGATGGAGAACAGGATAGCTAGGCCGAGTGGCAGTGGCGTATGCAGAAGGGTCAGGCCGACCACATAGCTCCCGAGACCGAAGAAGATCCCTTGGCCAAAAGAGAGAAGGCCGGTGTAACCGAGCAAGAGGTTGCACGCTGACGCGGCCATTGCGTAGATGAGCACCTCAGATGCAAGTGTACCTGACCTCATAAAAAGAGGGAGCGCTACTGCGACGATTGCGGCAAGTATAAAATGCAGAGAGGATCGGTTCATGATGGCAACTCTCATGCGCGCCCGAGGAGGCCGCGTGGCATCGTCAGAATAACGAGCCCCATCCCGAGATAGATCATGAGGCGCGCGCCCTCTGGCCAGAGCGTCGTCATGATGCTCTGGACAATTCCAACGAGAAGGCCTGCAACGAGTGCCCCTGTGTAGCTACCCATGCCACCAATGACCACCACGACGAAGGCGATACCCAGAGCTTCAACGCCCATGAAAGGCTCCACACCTCGGATCGGAGCGGCGAGGGAGCCGGCTAGACCAGCGAGGCCCGCCCCAAGCGCAAAGACGGCAGTGTTGACTTTCAGGATATCAATGCCGAGCAACGAGACCATATCCGTCGACTCGGACCCGGCGCGAACCACCGCCCCTAGCCTCGTGCCCTCGAGCAACCACCAGAGGCCAAGCGCCAGAACCATAGTAAAAACAATCACGAAAAGGCGGTACTGCGGATAAATGAAGTCGCCGAGCATGACGACTCCGCTGAGAGCCTCCGGAGGCGAAACGTTGCCGCCCACAGGCCCCCATAGGATGATGACAAGTTCCTGCACCATCAGCGCAAGTCCGACAGTGACGAGAATGTGGAAGGTGTGCGGGAGGTGATAAATCCGCCTTAACAGCACGATCTCCGTAAGGGCGGCTAGTGCCGCTACGACGAGTGGAGCTAAGACCAGCCCTGCCCAAAAATTAAGGCCACGCTCAATCATGTCGTAGGCAAGGTAGGCGCCAAGAAGATAAAAGGCGCCGTGAGCGAAGTTAACGAAATGAAGCAGCCCAAAAATGATGCTGAGACCCACCGCAAGGAGGAAATACAACATCCCGAGGCCGATGCCATTCACCAGCTGGAAGAGATAAATCACGTAGACACCTGCCGTTGGAGATGGATATCCATAGTGGCGAGTGGGACGGCGCTAGGCCGCCCCGTGCCAAGGGTCATGCCATCTTGCAGAGGGCTTGTTCGGGTGACTGGAACGACTTGCCGAAGCTGATGATATCAGCGTAGTCGTCCTTGTCTTTCATAGCACTCTTGGCCTTACCCTTCAGCAGATAGTAGTTCTTGATAACTTGGTGGTCGGCGGCGCGGATCTCTTCGTCCCCTGTGAGCCCGGCATATTTCATTCCTTCCATTGCCTTAATCACAGCAGGGCCGTCAGTGCTTCCCGCCTTGGCGGCAGCGTCGATAATAATCTTCGTCGTCAGGTAGGCACTGGCGAGGGCGTAATTGGGGTTCATCTTGTGCTTGGCCTGCACCTTCGTAACGAGCTCACGGTTGAAGGGCGAGTCAATGGCGTGCCAGTACTGAGCTCCGAAATAGACGTCTTCCATCAGCTCCGGTCCTAGCGCCTCGAACTGCTCGAGACCCGAAGCCCAAGCCAGGAGGATTGCCATGCGCTTCTTCATGCCGAAGCTGGCCGCCTGGCGGAGAGTGTCCGATGATTGGGAGCCGAAGTTGAGGATGAGCAGCGCATCAGGCTTTGCAGCCATGGCGTTGGTGAGATAGCCGCTGAACTCTTTCTCCGTCAGCGAGTGATAACTGTTTCCAACGTGCTCAATTCCCTTTTCCTTGAAGATTGCCTTCGCGGCATTCAGCAAGCCATCGCCGAAGACGTATTGAGGCGTGATGGTGTACCAGCGCTTCGCATTAGGAAGTTGCTCGATCAGTGGGCGCACTGTCTGTTCGATCGCGCCAAAAGTCGGGACACTCCATCGGAAGGTGTTCTTGTTGCACTCAGCCCCGGTGATTTCATCGGCACCTGCCGTTGTGATGAAGACGCCGTCGCCCTTTGCGACCTCCTTACCCATTGCCAGGGCTTCGGAAGACAGAATTCCGCCAGCGAACAGCTTCACGCCACGTTCCATCGCCTCCTGAACCTTGCGCACTGCGGTAGCCGGTTTTCCTTCGGTATCGATCTCTAAGTAGGTGAGCTTACGGTCCAAGATCTTGCCAACCTCCTCGACAATCATAGCTGTGCCCATCGAGCCGAACTTGCCGTTGGCAGCGAAGGGTCCCGACATTGGGAGAGGTGCTCCGATGGTGATATCCTCACCTGCAGCAAAGGCTGAGCGCAGCCCCGAAGGCAGAAGGAGCGATCCGGCCGCGACTGACGAGATTTTCAAAAGGCTACGACGATCAAGCATGTTTTCCTCCAGGTTATCTATTATATTTATACGCATAGTTGTTTGGGGCCTCCCGGCTGTCAAGAGGGACAGGCTGCAGCTTCAATCTTTTAAGCGGCAGAATAAGATCTGCTCTCAACGACATGTTCAGTTAGAACGGGTCAGCAACCTTGCCGATATCGCTTGCGGATCGAGCGCTCAACGTGAAGCCAGATGATACGGCACTGTCCATTAACCTTGGCGTTCTAGCGAGTGCGGTGCCGCGTAAGGCACCGAGAGCCATACGTAAGGGGGGAATCCGACCCGCCATTCTCGCTATGCCCGCCAGCGCTTCCCGGCTGAATTGATTAGCTAAGCTGTCTGACTCTATTTTCTGGTTTCCCCTGAGCCTGAAGATCCGGAAACACGACGCTACTACATTGGACCTGAAATCTACGTTCTGGGCACCCTCGCAAGCACTCGTTTCGGC
>NZ_JAEQMY010000076.1 GCF_016743775.1 Microvirga aerilata
TAAAACAGGCTCTCCTGCATCACGAGACGCTCGCCCATCATGCCCCGGTCCTCCTGCTGAGAATGCCCGATCAGGGAGTCACGATCCGCCGCTAATCACGAGGACTTTTTCAACGAAATCGGCACGAAGCGGAAGTAACTCGAATGTCTTCCTTTCCGCGGTGAGCAGACGTTCATTCCGTCTGCTCAATTTCTTGATCTGACCCAGTACAGACTTTCCCTCGGCGATTCCCGCGCCCGGCTCACACCGGGATCATGTCCGGGATGTTCACGAAAACCGTGTTCACCTCAAGCAGGGTGGGCCAAGCCGCAGTCCATCGCCTCGTGGTGATGTCGGTTTCGGGTCGAACTCGTCCGGCATAATGGCGGTCGAGTTGAACAAAGTGACGGCCCGTCGGCGAATCCTGCTTGGCGACCGCCGGCTGAGAGGGGACTAATGTGCTCCGACCATGTCGCATCTGAGAACTCGGCCCGCGCCGCCGGGGATGTCGGACCTGCGAGCAGGATCGCAAAG
The DNA here is from genome assembly GCF_016743775.1 of Microvirga aerilata. Taxonomy (GTDB): domain Bacteria; phylum Pseudomonadota; class Alphaproteobacteria; order Rhizobiales; family Beijerinckiaceae; genus Microvirga; species Microvirga aerilata. Next base: position 514 of record NZ_JAEQMY010000076.1, read on the forward strand.
AAGGAAATGAACATGCCGGAGGCATCGTCGATGTGTCCCGCCCAGGCGGACTGCGCAACGTGGTGGGCGAATGTGCTCCTGGAGCATTATGGCATCCGGGCCTGCCTCACTCCCCTGGACGGGGAATACGACTTGAATTTCGCCGTGCATCAGGACGGAGGGAGAACCCATGTCCTGAAGGTGATGCGGCCCGGATGCGAGAGCTCGCTCATCGAGGTGCAATGCCAGGCGCTCAACCACGTCGCGCAGCACGGTCCGGAGGTGGTCGTGCCTCGCGTCGTGAGGCCACGGGATGGTTCCCTGTTCGTGTCTGCTCCCGATCAGGACGGTCGGGAACGGCTGGTCTGGCTCATCACGAACCTTCCCGGCCGGGTCTACGCGCAAACCAACCCGCAGCCGCTGTCCCTGCTGCGCGAGATCGGCGCGACCCTGGCGGCCATGGATCGGGCTCTCAAGAGCTTCGCCCATCCTGCTCTCGGACGGGAGATCAAATGGGATCTCCGCCGATCGGGATGGATCCGCGGTTCGATCGGCCTGATCGACGGTGCCGACAGGCGGGCGATCGTCGAACGGATCGTCGCCGAATTCGAAGGCGGCCTGCTGGGGCGCCTGACCGCGCTTCCCAGCACCGCGATCCATAACGACATCAACGACTACAACATGCTCGTGGATGCGGGCACGGGAGAGCCGCGGCTCTCAGGCATCATCGACTTCGGCGACATGATCGATGGCCCGGCGGTTGCGGAACTCGCGATCGCCGGAGCCTACGCGGTTCTCGGCCAGGAGCGGCCCATTGCGGCCCTTGCGGCGCTCGTCGCCGGGTACGACAGCGTCCGGCCGCTGAGCGATGAAGAACTCGCCTTGATCTATCCTCTCGTCCTGACGCGCCTTGCCGTGAGCGTCACGAACTCCGCCATCGTGAAGCGGGAGAAGCCCGACGACCCCTATGTCACGGTGTCCGAGCAACCGGCCTGGAACTTCCTGGAGACGAGCTCCGGCCTTCCGCGCGATTGGGTCCTGTCATGCCTTCGCGTCTCGTGCGGGCGCGCCGGACATCCCCGTGGCGACGCCGTGATGGGCTGGATCGCAAGCCGACGGGGCCGGTTCGCGCCGATGTTCGGGCGGAGCCTGGACAGGATTCCGGTCATCGACCTGAGCGTCGCCAGTCCCGCATCGCCGCGCAACCCGTTCGCGCTCGATCCCGACGACCTGGACGACGCGGTCGCGGAAGCGATGGGGAGCGCGGGGGCAGGACTCGGCCGATATGGCGAGTCGCGTCTCATCTATACCGGGCCCGAGTTCAGGAAGACTCCCTATGCAGGATCCCACAGGCGCACCGTTCACATCGCCGTCGATGTGTTCATCGACGCCGGCACGGAAGTCCGAGCACCCTTGGACGGGATCGTCCACGCCGTAGAACTGCGGACCGCGCCGCTCGACTACGGCGGCGTCGCGGTCCTGGAGCACGCGACACCGGAGGGCGACAGGTTCTACACGCTCTACGGTCACCTGGCCGCGGACGTCGCTGCGCGGCTTTCCCCTGGACAGGCCGTGGCCGCCGGGGAGGTCATCGCCCTCATCGGCGACCGGGCGGAGAACGGCGGCTGGACTCCTCACGTCCATTTCCAGCTCGGCCTGACCACGCTGGGTCGCGGCGCGGATTGGCCCGGCGTCGCCGATCCCGACGAGTCCGGCGGATGGATGGAGCTGTTCCCGAACGGGGCGGCCCTCCTGAACCTGGCCGACGAGGCGACCGCCGCCGTCACCATCGACTCCGGCGAGATCCTGCCCCAGCGCAAAAAGCGCTTCGCGGGAAACCTGAAGCTCTCCTATCGCGCGCCGCTCACCCTGCTCCGAGGATATCGACAGTTCCTGTTCGACCAGCATGGCCGGACCTACCTCGACGGGTACAACAACGTGCCGCATGTGGGTCACTGCCACCCGCGGATCGTCGCCGCGGCAGAGCGGCAGAACCGGCTGCTCAATACCAACACGCGGTATCTCCACCCGGCGCAGGTCGCGTATGCGGAGGCGCTGACGTCGCGGCTCCCCGATGAGCTGAGCGTCTGCTTTTTCGTGAACTCGGGAAGCGAGGCGAACGAACTCGCCCTGCGGCTTGCGCGGGCCCACACCGGGGCCATCGACACGATCGTCATGGAGGCCGGCTACCACGGCAACACCAACACGGCGATCGATATCAGTCCGTACAAGTTCGACGGTCCCGGGGGACGGAGCGCGCCGGACTGGGTTGAGGTCGTGCCTGTCGCCGATCCCTACAGGGGTCCGTACAAGGGAAGCGATCCGGAGGCCGGGCGCAAATACGCCGATCACGTGCGCGCCGCCGTCGAACGGATCCACGCGCGTGACCGGAGGGTCGCAGCCTTCATCTGCGAAATCTTCCCGAGCGTCGGCGGCCAGCTCATCCCGCCGCCTGGCTACTACCGCCATGCCTACGAGGCCGTCCGCTCGGCCGGGGGCGTGTGCATCGCCGACGAGGTGCAGACCGGACTCGGCCGCATCGGCATCCACCAATGGGGTTTTGAGACGCAAGGCGTCGTGCCCGACATCGTCGTCCTGGGCAAGCCGATCGGAAACGGGCATCCGATCGGCGCCGTGATCACGACGCCAGCGATTGCGGCCTCGTTTGCGAACGGGATGGAATTCTTCAGCACCTTCGGCGGGAGCACGCTTGCTTGCGTGATCGGCCGCGAGGTCCTTCGCGTCGTCGACGACGAGGGCCTCCAGGCACAGGCCCTGGACGTCGGCACGTTCTTGCTGGATGGGCTGCGCGGGCTTCAGGACGAGAGCGCGATCATCGGCGACGTCAGAGGGTCGGGGCTGTTCATCGGCGTGGAGCTGGTCCGGGATCACGACACCCTGGAGCCTGCGCAAAAGGAAGCCTCATACATCGTGAACCGCCTTCGCGAGCACCGGATTTTGATCGGGACCGATGGCCCGTTCGACAACGTGCTGAAGATCAGGCCTCCTCTCTGCTTTACCCGGGAGGACGCGTCCCATCTCCTGCATCGGCTTTCAGCGGTGCTCAGGGAGGAACCCTGCCGCCTGTAGGGGGGCAACGTCACGAGGTGGGGCCCGTGTCTCAGGAGAATACGGTTCTGAAGTTGGTGGCCAGGACCATGTGGGTGCGCACGTCGGCGACCCCGGACATGGTCGAAACCCGATCCCGGACCCTGTTGAGGGTCTCGACCGCGTCGGCGGCAACATCCAGGACGAGGTCGATGTCGCCGGCCACGGACCGGCATTGGATGACCTCGTCGATCTGCCTGATGGCATCGACGACGCCGTAGGCGGGCGTCCTCTCGAGCTTCACGAGCAGGACGGCCTGGTTTGGCCTCGGCGAGACGCTGTCGGACAGGATGGCGCAATAGCCTTGAATGAATCCCTCCCGCTCCAGACGCCGAAGACGAGCCGTCAAGGTGCTGCGGGACAGGCCAACGGCTCTTGCCAGTTGCTTCAAGGGTTCGCGACCGGAACGTGCCAGGATCGCGAGGATCTGGCGGTCGGTTTCGTCGAGAGATGTCATGATGTTGCTCTGGCTCTTGTCGTCGTACGCGAGGCATTCGCTCCAACTGCCAAGTCATTCGATCGAGCCGAACAAATCAAGGGGCATCGGCAGCCGGAGCGCGTCCAGACGCGATTTCCATAGGTCGGACAGACGCTCGGGCCGATCTTCGATTGTGCGGTCAAACCGACAATCATCATGGTAGCCCGAACCTCGACCACGATTGCGAAGTCGGGCTGCATGCCAGATTGGTTATGGGGCATTTGGCAAGCAACGGCTGCTAGGCGGCATCCTACCGGCGTCGTTGATGGCCCCAGGAATGCTGCCGTCCCCAGACGCGCTCGATCCGAGGACCTGGGCATTCACCGACTGACCGAGGGATGTCGGCTCCTGATGCTGTGGACGGCTCCCACCCATCGGTGAGGTAGCATGGCTGCTTCGAGCAGCCAGCGACACAGGAGCATCTCATGAGCACGGTCACCACCATTGGTCTGGACATCGCCAAGTCTGTCTTCCAGGTGCACGGCATCAGCGCCACCGGCGAGGTTCTGATCCGACGTCAGGTCAGGCGAGGGCAGGTGCTCAAGGTCTTCGCCTCTCTGCCACCGTGCCTGATCGGCATTGAGGCCTGTGCAAGTGCTCATCACTGGTCGCGGGAACTCCAGAGCCTCGGCCACGAGGTGAAGCTCATGCCACCAGCTTACGTCAAACCTTATGTGAAGCGGCAGAAGAACGACATGGCTGATGCCGAGGCGATCTGCGAGGCCGTGACCGGCCCCACCATGCGCTTTGTCGAGACCAAGACGTGCGAGCAGCAGAGCATTCTGATGCTGCACCGGGTGCGGCTGATGCAGGTTCGGCAGAGGACCATGCTCACCAACGCCATCCGGGCCCACCTGGCCGAGTTCGGGGTGGTGGCGAAATCGGCAGGTGCTATTTAGAGATCAGCCCGACATGAGATTCCTTCGAGCGCTCTCGTGTTGAGCTGGTGTCGGACCTTGCAAGGAAGCGAGCAGATGGTGTGATCGATCGATCCAGACGGTGAGACACTCCGCACATGACTGTGGTCTTGCAAGGCCGCGGTGTTGTTGGGAACTCACAGAGCGGATGCCATCTTGGCCAGCGGTCATATGCGACTGCACCAACAGGCCGGACATATGACCGCAAGCGATCCGATCAAAACACTGTCCAACACCCTTGCGAGGCGGGGGCCGTCCACATAAGTCATGTCCGGCCCTTGAACGCAGTACTTCATGAGCGCAGACCCCGATGTCGAGCATAGCAGATGGACGGTGTTGTCACATTAACCCGAACATGGTGATAAGGCGTGTAGATGGGTTGGCATGAGCAAACCCGTTAGCTACGAATGCCATCGCTTTCCACCTGAGATCATCGCCCATGCGGTCTGGTTGTACCTCCGGTTCCCACTGAGCCTTCGGTGGTCGAGGAGATGCTGCTCGAGCGTGGGATCGTCGTCTCCTACGAGACGGTCCATCGGTGGGCTCTGAAATTTGGACCCGTTTACGCCCGCCGCCTCAAGCGCAAAACGCCGAGCCGCCATAACATCTGGCACCTCGACGAGGTCGTGATCACCATCGCGGGCAAGAAGCACTGGCTGTGGCGGGCCGTCGACCAGGACGGATATGTCCTTGACGAGATCGTTCAGAGCCGACGTGATACCAAGGCTGCCAAACGCTTGCTGAGACGCCTGTTGAAGAAGCAGGGCAGTGCGCCGCGGCGGATGATCACCGACAAGCTCGGTTCCTATGCTGCGGCTCGACGCCAGATTATGCCGACAATCGAACACCGGTCGCACAAGGGGCTGAATAACAGGGCGGAGAATTCACATCTGCCGCTGCGCCGGCGAGAACGGGCGATGCAGGGCTTTCGATCATCGGGAGGCCTGCAGCGGTTCGTCAGCGTGTTCTCGGCCGTCCGCAACCTGTTCGTTCCACCCCGCTCCCGCCGTTCTGCTTTTGCCGCTTGTCCTCACCGCCGCAATGCCATGGCAGAATGGAGGGCCGCGGCCAACCTCGCAACTCGACCAGTCCAGTAGCCAGATTGGCCTCAACGCGCTCGGCGTCAGTTAACGTGACATCACCGTCATGCGGATTGGTCGGGATAAGCTCTGATGCACCCATGATGATCATTCCCCTGCTAAACCACGTTGTAGTCGGCGACGGTCACCACCTGCCACAGGGTTTGTGGTGCCGCGTTCGTCCTGGTGGATCACCAACACCTGCTGCTCCCAGATCCTCTCACATTTCCGCATGGCGGGATCTGGCGATGCCGTCATCATCAGCGAGCCTCATCTCCTCGGCCAAACCGTTCCTGGCCCGGTTGACCCGGCTCTTGACGGTGCCAACCGCACAGCCGAGAGCCTGGGCCGCTTCCTCATAGGATAGCCCGTCCGCGCCCACGAGCATGATGGCTTCGCGCTGGGTCTCCGGCAGCTTGCCAAGGGCTACCTCAAGATCATGCACCATGATCCTGTCCTCTTGGTCCGGAAGCGAAATCATCGTCGCAGCATAGGATCCATCGACATCCTCAACCTCGCGCGTGATTTTGCGGTGTTCGGAGAAGAACTGGTTGCGCAGGATGGTGAAGAGCCAGGCCTGAAGGTTCGTGCCGGCTGCGAACTGCTCGTGCTTGCTGATAGCTCGCAGCACCGTCTCTTGCACGAGATCTTCGGCCTGATCGGCATTCCGGGTGAGGGAGACTGCGAAAGCCCGGAGTGAAGTCACGCTCGCCAGAATTCCATCAGCGAACGCTTGGTCAGCCGGGTCCGTGCGGGCGCGGATAGCTTCGGTCAATCGCTTGAGAAGCCGGGTCAGGCTGCGTGGAAGCTTCTCCTCGGCAGGGTTGCCATACCAGACCCGGAGTTGCTGGCCGAGATGAGCTTGGATACGGCTGTCCAGGACAGCAGGGCTCGATAGGCTCACAGGGCGTAGGGGAGAGGGCCCGTGATGCCGAATATCGGCAGTGCGGTTCGACAATGTCACCATAGTCGTTCTCCTGTAAATTCGACCTCCAGGACCATGTGGTCGCCTGTCATGTGCCTGGTGCTGAAGGTCACTACCAGGGCGGCGTCGACGACCCGCGCACAACAGTGCCCATGCCCGCCGGGTTCAGCCCTCAAGCGACAGTCCTGACGAACTCAATGTCACCAAGTGAGTTGTGTCGGCGCCGGTGGTGACAGCAGCGGGTTTTCTTGTCAGCGGGGCTTGGTGGCGTCGCGCACCGTGTCCTTGATGCCGCCGACGGCATTCTGTGCCTGGCCAGCCGTCTTCTCAGCGGCTCCTTCGGCCTGAGTCTTGCTGTCGCCTGTGACCTTGCCGATGGCTTCCTTGACGGAGCCCTTGGTCTTCTTCGCGCTGCCTGCAATCCGATCCTTGTCCATGATAGCCTCCGGGCTAGGATGATGCGCACGTGATAACCGGTACGCCAACCGTGTTATCACAGGTGCTAACCCATTCAAATCATTAAAGTTCATCATTTCTTTCATGGGTTATCCCGCACTACTCGACCTGGTTTTTCTGCACCTCTTTTTCTGGCCTTCGGGAGCTTGGCCGCAATACCCTCACCCCCGATGCCGCGCTCCCGCGCCCACACAATCAGGGCACTGCGCCGGTTGACCCCAAGCTTCTGGTACAGCGAGGCTACGTGATTGCGTACCGTGTTGCGGGCAAGCCGAAGCTCCGTCCCAATCTCAGGATCACTCTTGGCTTGGCAGACGAGGGCGAGCACCTCGCGCTCCCGTGCCGTCAGATCAGCGATGCTGGCGGCAGCCTGGGCTGGTGACTGTCCCGGCCGGGCAGGGTGGCGCATGGCAGCAAGCTTCTCGACCACGCCCCGGCTGAACCAGGACGCGTCCGCCATCACCGCCTCAATCGCTGTGACGAGTTCTTCCTCCGAGCGCCTGCGTTCGGTGATGTCCTGGAACGAGCACAGGATGCACGCACGATCGCTCAGCGTGATGGCCTCGGCGGATATCAGGCAGTCGATGTCGCCGCCGTCCTTCACCTGGAGGCGGGCTTCGAAGTCCCTAACCGCACCTGTTTTGGCGAGCTCGGTCTCAAAGCGCCGACGTTGCCCGTCGTCAAGCCAGAGGCCAAGCTCATGCGCCTGGCGCCCGATCACATCCTGGACCTGATAGCCCAGTATCCTCATGAAGGAGTCGTTGACCTCAACAAACCGATGATCGTTGGCGGTGCTGATGGCGGTAGGGACCGGTGCGAGGCGGAAAGCCTTGGCAAACCGCTCCTCGGACTGCCGCAGGGCCGTCTCAGCCTTCCGGCGCGGCTCCAGGTCAGCGAAGGTGAACAGCATACAACGCACATCGCCAACTTCGATTGGCTGCCCTGCCACCACCACCTGGCGTCCCCCCGGATCGCTTGGCACCGTGAGGCAGGCTTCCATCTGCGGGATGGTCTCGCCCGCGCGCAGCCGTTCCAGTGCCAGGTTCCGGCGTTCGGCCCGTTCAAGCACATCGATCTCGTAGACAGTTCTGCCCAGCACGTCCTCGCGTTTGTAGCCGGTCAGATCCAGGAAACCCTCGTTTACCATGACGAGACGCAGGTCCATGAGGCGACAGATAGCGGCGGGCGCTGGGTTGGCCGCGAAGGCCCGCTCGAAGCGGTGCTCAGCCTCAACCTGTCCGCTGACGTCGTGAACAATGAGCACGAGGCAGTCGGGGTTGCCGGCGTGATCGGTGATGACGAGGCTGCGGATGCGGTGGGTGCGATCCCGGTCTTGGTTGGTTCTGTGGGCCACGACCACCACGACGTCCTCAAAGGCTTCGCCAGCGACTACGCGGTCAATAGGGTATCGGCCGTGGTCGAGCATATGGCTAGTTTCCTGGCGCAGGACGAAGTTGTTGCGGTATTCGTTAACTGTCCGGCCGAGCTCGTGCAGGTGTGTGACCCCATGCATCTCTAGGGCGGCCTCGTTGGCATAGGTGATGGTCTGATCCGGCTCAACCAGGATCACGCCCTCGGTCAGGCCGGCAATAATCTGCTCCAGTTGCGAGCGATCCGGGGCTTGGTCACCCACCGCAGCGCCCGCTTCGCCACGGACCGGACCAGGAGTATCGGCGGCACTCAAACGTTTCGGGCGCTGGAGGTCGACGCGACCCATGCCTGCACCTGTCTTTGCCATGAGATGACCCACACTGTGCTTCCATTCTCCTGGTCTCAACGGAACTCGGCGCAGCGGGTTTCACGCAGCACGACCTTGAGCTGTCCCGTTGCTTGGCGCTAGCTCTGATGATGGCGCGTGAAGCATCCCCAGGACTCCGGGGCCAAGAGCATCATCAGGACCTCCACCAGCGGCGAAGTCTGACATGTGAACGTTGGTTCTGATGGCCTAGACCGTTCCTGAACCATCGCCAGCTCGCTGAGTTGATCAAACAGGCTGGGCAAGCCGAGACCAGGCAAAAGGCTGACTCACTTTCAGGAGGAAACGTCCATGGTTGAGACCTATGGTGACGACAGTACCCAGACGAGAGCTGGAGCTGAACCCCGATCGTATAACACTGGAGCCTCGAGCCGCCGCTCCGACCCAGCCCAAGATCTGGAGCTCCGCGGTGGTACACGACAGGACATAGATGACGAGCGCCGCAGACAGCGGAGAGCAGATCTGTTTTTCGAGGACAGCATTGTCCTGCTTGGGATCCTCCTTGGAGGCGCTGTCGGGTACATGACGGCGACAACAGTGCGCAAGACAACCTGGAGCAGCAATCCACCCCGGAGATCGTCTCAGCGAACGGATCAGGGCCGCCCCTTAGGCCAACATGGCCGGGCCCGCACGTCTAGTTCGGTCGAAAAGGATGAGACCACCGACCTGATCGCATCCAACAAGGTCGAGGGTACGGCCGTCTACAACCGCCAGGGCGAAAAGCTCGGGGAGGTCTATAACTTCATGGTCGGCAAGCGCTCGGGCGGGGTGGCCTATGCGATCATGAGCTTCGGCGGCTTTCTCGGAATTGGCCAGAAGTATCATCCGCTTCCGTGGAATGCCCTCACCTATGACACCGGCAAGAAGGGCTATGTGGTTGATGCCGACAAGGAGAGGCTGATGGGAGCGCCCAATTACGCCGCTGGTGAAGAGCCGTTCTCCCGGCCCGAGTACGGGCAGCAGGTGCGGGACTACTGGTCCTCAGGGCTCACCTGAGCGTCCCCCGCGGCGCCGGGACGCCTGAGGCTCTGCCACCTGCAAGGACAGCAGAGCCTTAGCCGCTTGGGAGCGCAGTGGTACCATGCCCAGCCTCGACCAAATGAGTGAGTCGGAGCTGCTCGCCGAGCTCCAACACGTCGCAAACGCGTGTGAAAAGCTCAACCAGGAAGTCTTACGTGCCGCCCAGCGGCAACAGTTCAGCAAGGATGATCTAGAGATCGCTCAAGCCGCCCACGATAGGCAATCCCTCTTGGCCCACATGAACCGGCTGATGGACCGCAGACGTGCCGTCGAGGGTCATCTCATGCGCATCCGAGGGCAACTCCGGCCGCTGAAGCTGGATAAGGTGGGGCAAGGCTGAAGCGGTGGAGGAGCAAGAAGCATAGTTTTGCCGTTGAGCGGGAAGGTCAGTTCTTGGCAGATTGCGTTGACAAAGTCGGCATCCAGACGGGCTGGGACAGCGATGCAGCTTGCCTTGTTGAGGTTAGGACTGTGGTGAGGTGTATCCTTTGGGCCTTCTCAGCTCGACTTTGGCCAATCAGGCGGCTCGGCAGAGCGCGTAAATCAAGCATCGTTGAAGGGCCTGTGAGGGTTTTGTCATTTTGTGCCGGTGCCGGGACGTGAGTAAACCGGTTTCGCGCCAGATGGCCTGCCGCACCGCAGCCAGAGCATCCGCGAAGGTGGGACGCGACTTGCGGTACCAGGGGAGCGCGCAAGGTTTGTGCAATAAACCTCGGTATCTTGGACGAAGCATGAACATTCCTCAGGGGAGCATCCCTCAGGCAGCGCTTCGGTGGCGGACATTGCGCAGCGGACGCTGCTGCCCGGCTCCAGTAACAGCATGCTGCCAGAGGTAATCGCCGGTCAGGCTGATATGTCGCCAGCCCAGTGGCGCGACATGCGTGAGAAGCTCGTCCGGCACGATCCAGCCTTGGGAGCGCAGATGCTCCACCGCGCAACCCATGTAGAGCGTGTTCCAATACACGATTGCAGCGATCACCAGATTGAGGCCTGAGGCCCGGTAGCTCTGGTTCTCGAACGTTCGATCCGTGATCCGTCCCTGCTTATGGGCAAAGATTGCCTGAGTCATGGAGTTGCGAGCCTCGCCCTTGTTGAGGCCGACATGGCAGCGCCGCCGCAGGTCTGGGTTCTCCAGCCAGTCGAGCGTGAACAGGCTCCGCTCAATCCGGCCAATCTCCTGGAGGGCGAGGTCCACCCGGTTCTGGCGCTTGTAAGCACTCAGCTTCTTCAGCATCACAGAGGGAGCAACGGTGCCAGCCTTGAGGGAGGCTGCCAGCTGCAGCACCTCGTCCCAGCCTTGACGCACCACGTCAGCGCGGATCGGGCGGCCCATCAATGGCTGGAGACTGCTCGGCACCTCGAGGCCCACCATGGTGGCCAGCCGCCGATCCTTCAGATCCCGCAGGCGGGGCACAAACCGGAAGCCAAGCAGATGGCACAGGCCAAAGACGTGGTCGGTGGCGCCGCCCGTGTCGGTGTAGTGCTCATGGATCGACAGCCCCGTTCCATGGTGTAGCAGGCCATCCAGAACATGCGGCGCCTCGCTCGTGGTGGCCGAGATTACCTTGGTGTGGAAAGGGCCGTACTGATCCGACAGGTGCGTGTAGAACTTCACACCAGGATCCGAGCCATACTTCGCGTTGACCTCGCCGGCTCCGGCACTCCTGCGCCCGGTGCGGAAGAACTGCCCGTCCGAGGAGGATGTGCTCCCATCACCCCAGAGGGCTGCCAGCGGGAGACGTTGGTGCGCATCGACGATGGCGCCGAACGCTGCCTTGTAGGTTTCTTCCCGCAGATACCAGGAGTGCACCCAGGTCAGTTGAGCCTTGGTCACGCCCTGAGAGGCATCAGCCATCCTCTCGATGCCCAGATTGGTCGCATCGGCCAGCACCGCTGCCAGAACAGCCGTCACATCATCGGCCGGCCTGCCGTCGCGCAGATCGGTAAAGCAGCGCGCAAAGCCGGTTGCCTGCGCGACCTCGTTCAGCAGCTCGGTGATGCGGATGTTCGGCATCAGCAGGTCGAGATCGCGATCGAGCCGATCCGCTTCTGGAGGGGTGAGGGCCCGCAGTGGGGTCACATGCAGTTCCTCGCCACGCAGGGAGACGCCCGGGACGGCGTTCTTGCTCAGCCCTCGGGCGAACCGCTTCAGCCGCCACTCGAGAAGCTGGCTTCGCTCAGCAAGATACGCATCCGCATCATCCGGAGCTTTCAAGTCGGCAATCGCTGACGGGGCAGAGGCCGGAGGCAGCAGATAGGTGTCGAAGCGCTGGTAGTTGCGGGTGCCTTCAACCCAGATGTCGCCGGAGCGCAGGCGATCCCGCAGCACGGCGAACACGGCCGTCTCATACAGCCGCCGGTCTGGTTGACCTGTGTCCATGATCAACTGCTGCCAGGTCTTCGGAAGGAACGACAGGGGAGGCTTCTGGGGCAGATCCCGACGACGGGAGCGGAGGCTCTCCCGGACCACGTTGAGTGCCGCAAGGACAGGGTTGCGCCGGCTGGTGCTGCGGAAGGTAAAGGCGTCCAGAAAGGGCAGGGCAAAGCGGCGTACCGTCATGAACTTCGCGGCCGCCATAACGAGTGTATCGCCATCAGCGAGTTGGGCCAACTCCTCAACGTGCGGCTGGACTTTGATCAACCGACTCCAACCGATCCCCTCATCAATGATCTCGAACGGGTCGCCGCGTGTGGCGCGGGCGGTGCTCAGGGCCGTGATGGTCGAGTGGAACAGGCGCATCAGGCGGCTGACCTCACGGCCTGTGGTCTGATAGGCGCGCTCTTGGCGTCGGCGGGCACGGGTAAAGAGGCCGCCCACCAGCCGATCAAACATCCCGATGGCAGCATCGGCCAGTTTGGCCTCGAGCTCAATGATCTGCGCCACGAGCGTCGCCCGACGCCGGCGCACACTGTATTCGTCGAGCAGGAAGGCTGGAGCAACGGCTCCCTCGCGTACGAACTGCTGAAAGCGGCGTTCGTGGACCCGGTCTACGATCTCGGGGCTGATCTGGAGGGACCGAACGAAGGTCAACCGCTCGAGGAGTGCTGCCATGTTAGCCGTACTGGGAGCTTCGGCGATATCGCGCAGCCAGGCGAGGGGAGTGCGCTTGAGCGTGGCGTCATTCACCAGCAGGGCATCGATCGCCTTGAGCCGATCCTCTGTCAAAGGCGCGAGAAGCGCCTCGGCAGCACGCCTGCGGGCCAGGGCTCGGCCGGCACGGGCAAGCCGCTCGAGCCTAGCGGGCGCTGGCAGAATGATCCAATGATCGCGCAACCAGTCAAGAACCGCCTGAACAATCTCGACCCCATTATCCGTCGCCCAGGCTGCTTCCGCCGCAACATTCAGCATGAGCGGCCAGTCCTCCTGCATCGCGGGCCGCAAGTTGAAGCGAGCCATCAGTTCGGCGGCATGGTCGAGCCGGGTTTGCGGCCGTCGACTGTAGTCCTCGAAGACGTGAGGTGAGACCTGGAGTTGGCTTGCCAGGAAGGTCAGCATCTCTCGCGAAGGAGCCTCGTTGAGGCGAAGCCCAAACCCGGGATGCCGGAGCAAGCAGAGTTGGACCGCAAACCCAAGTTGGTTGCGGGCACCGCGCTTGCGCAACACCAAGTCGAGATCATCCGGGCTGAGGGTATAGTGCTTGATGATCAGGTGTTCCTGCCGAGGCACACCGAACAGGAGTTGGTGTTCATCCTCAGTCAGCAAGCCACGTTGTGCCATTGTACGCCCCTACACAGCCCCGGCTTGATGATTGATGTGAGGCCGGGGTCCGGGACGGGATTATGGGATTAATGAAAGCGGCGTGCCGAATCCTGTTTGGTTGCTGTCCACAGAGTGAGCGGGGAGGGCGGCAGCCACCTCTGCTCACTACCTTCTATGTTCCTGCTTTGTCCGGTTTGCCGAGGTTTATTGCAGAAACCTTGCGCGCTCCCCCGGTTCAGGGAGGCAAGTTCTGCCCTATACCGCTCACAGGCCGGTGCTTGGGCGAGCGCTGTATTCTGTCCTGCCAAAGGCACCAGCAGGATGCTCGTCGCAAGGGTCAGCAGGGATCTCCAGAGGCGGCTGAGGCGCGACGGCATGCTGGTCCTCCCATGCCGAAGCATTGCCCCTCAATGAGCAGCACCATGATCCTGCCGGAGGACAAACTGTTGCGACGCTTGGCCGATCGTCAATCCCATGACCAAAGCCACGGTTCCGGCTCTACTGCTTTTGCGCCAATGGTGACGGATCAACCCAGTATCAGAAGGGCGGGGAAGACTACTAAAGGAAGCTGTTGAGGCTGTCGCGCAGATGGATGAGTTCGTCCCTGAGCGCCTGGATCTCCTGGGCTGATCGACCACTGGCGCAGGCCACGTTGTGCCGCGCCTTGGCGGCCTGCTCCTTGAGGCTGTGCCCCTTAGGCGTGAGGCTGATGCGCACCTGACGCTCGTCCTCGAGATCCCGCTGGCGGCGCACGATGCCGGCCGCTTCGAGTCGCTTGAGCAGCGGGGTCAGCGTGCCCGAGTCGAGATGAAGCCGTTCGCCAATGTGCTTCATCATCTGATCGTCCCGCTCCCACAGCACCAGCAGCACCAGGTACTGCGGATAGGTAAGACCGATCTGGTCCAGCCCCGGCTTGTACACGCGGTTGAAGGCCTGCGACACGGAGTAGGCCGCGAAGCAGAGCTGCCGGTCGAGGGTGAGGGTGTCGTCCAGGGTGTCAGGCTCATGCATCTGCGGTTTGGCCAAGGCGTACTCCTAGGATCGATCAGGTTCGTTAACGTACCACTGAATAACACGTTAGTATAGTTGCGTGCAGTTCAATTGCACGTTAATGATATTCCACCTGCTCATCCTGGCAGGCCTCCACCCTCCACCTGCTTGAGAGCCTGCCATGATCCGCATCCCTGCCTCTTACCTCCGGGGTCTCGCTGTTCTGACCCTCGGCGCCACCTTCGTGCTCAGCCATGCAGCCTTGGCTGCCCCGCAAGGCGGCTCCTCCCAGTCTGATGCCCAGGTTCAAATGGCTGAGTTGTTGGGAGACGACTTGGTGGAGGAGCACCGCACGGCAGGCAATGAGCTGGCGGAGAACTGCTACTTGGAAGTGCAGAAGCACGGTACGCCGCAAGGCAAGGTCGTGTCCCGCATTGTGCACGAGTGCGACTGAGGTGAAGCAATGAACAGGATCTTCACCATGCATAAGCGCACTCTTCGCCCTGCGAACTACTTCAGACCTGCGGAGCAACCGGACGAGGTCGAGACCGCCGCCCGTGTTCTCAGTGCTTTGCTGGTATCAGGGGCGATGGTGACCGGGGGAGCCTTGCTGCTCCGAGCGGCTCCGGCGCATGCCGAGCGGGAGATCGTGCAGGACTCCGCGGCGCTGCAACCAAAGCCCACGAAGTACGTCAAGCCAAACACAGTTGCGGCGAACACCCCCAGCGCCCGCCGCCTTTGGGTGGACCCGCCACCGCTTCCCACAGGCCAGCAGGCGGCTCGTGCAGCCAGCTCCGCAGAACCTGCCTTTAAGGCAGCCCCTGTCACCCAGACAGCTTCCGCCAGCTCACCGGCGCCGCCCACTGAGTGCCTGCCGACTGATCTGCGCAATGTGCTGAAGGATGTTGAAGCGCGCTTTGGTGCGGTGATGCTGGTGTCCACGACGGAGCTGCACACCGATAACCACAGCCGCGCCAGCGTGCGTCATAAGCTTCATAGCGCATGCCGGGCGGTAGACTTCAAGGTAAAGGGTAACGGAAAGGCTGTGGTTGCGTACCTGCGCTCACGGCCCGAGGTGGCCGGGATCAACAGCTATGGCAACAATGGCGTGATCCACATTGATTATGCCGAGCCGCGTCAGGTGGCCCAGCGCCAGGCGCTGCCTCGTACCGGGATAAGCAGCGCCGCAAGATCGTGGCTTGCGCAGGTTGGGCTGCATGAGAGAATGGTTCGATGGCGTACCCCGCGGTCAGCATGCCTGACGTTACCCTTCTTCTCCTATTAAGCTATTCCCACAGGCTCCCATAACGACTGGGGCCAAGTGAGCTTAGTGCCTGAGCGATCTTTTCTGCCCTGCCGACTTCGGTCGCGCTCAAAAGTTTAATTGAGTTCTACGTGACCTGAACCCTTCTTTAGGACGAGGCGATAAAGGACTGCTCTTGGCACATCCCGGGCATTAGGCGAATGTCGGCTCAAGCAGGGAACATCGGAGGTTTCTGTCAGTGAACGAATTTCACTACCTGACCCACTCCAGACCTTCGGCATTCCGCAACCATGCCAAGGCACCCTCGTGTGCAACCTGCCGTTGATCAGAACCGGTGGCTGGAGGATCCGTCCGATGTGGCGGGAGCCCTATTGCACGGCTGCCGTCTCCGCAGCGTCCCTGCCACCCTGGGCAGGCGGCTCAGGCGCGCTCGGCACCCCTGCCTCACGGCTGCGCTCTTGCGGGCCTGATGCGTCGCGCGGCCCGATGACCTGACGCTCGGATGCGCCGTTAAGGTGAGCCAGAAGGTCCGTGGGCAGCGGGAATACAATCGTCGACGAGCGCTCACTGGCAATATCGTGCAGTGCCGCAAAATAGCGGAGCTGCATCGCCTGTGGCTCAGCCGCAAGCAATCGACCCGCCTCCACGAGCTTCTCGGCTGCCTGCTGCTCGCCTTCGGCATTGATTACCTTCGCCCGCCGCAGGCGCTCCGCCTCCGCCTGCTTGGCGATGGCGCGGATCATGTTCTCGTTGAGGTCGATATGCTTGATCTCGACATTCGCCACCTTGATGCCCCAGGCATCCGTCTGCTGATCGAGGATCTGCTGAATATCAGCATTGAGCCGGTCGCGCTCGGCCAGCATCTCATCGAGTTCGTGCTTGCCAAGCACTGAACGTAGCGTGGTCTGCGCCAGTTGGCTGGTCGCGGCCATGTAGTTCTCAACCTTGATGATGGCTCTTTCTGGATCGACGATGCGGAAGTAGATGACGGCATTGACCTTCACCGAGACATTGTCCCGCGAGATCACATCCTGGGGCGGGACGTCCTGGACGATCACCCGCAGATCAACCCGAACCATCTGCTGCACGAACGGGATCAGGATGATCAGCCCAGGACCCTTCACGCCGGTGAAGCGGCCAAGGGTGAACACGATGCCACGCTCATATTCCCGCAGTATTCGGATTGCCGCGGCCAGGAAGCCCACGATGAGCAGCGCCAGAACCAGGTAGGCGATGTAGTCGAAGATCATGAGTGTCCTCCAAGGCTGACTGCCAATTCGGGCATGCGGCGCACCTCGAGCATCAAGCCCTCGATCCCGGTGATCTGAACCTGCTCGCCCGGCATCAGAGCTTGGGGGGCTTGCGCCTGCCAGCGCTCCCCGAACGCGAGCACGTGCCCCTCCTGGCCTGACCAATCAAGCACCTCTGCCGTCTGCCCGACCATTGCAGGGGCGCCGGTGCGGATGGGCTGATGGCGCGTTCGCCAGACGTAGCCGAGTGTCAGGGACAAGAGGCCGAAGCTGGCCAGCATGGCACCTCCGACCACCGTCCAGGAGAGCTGGAATTCCGGCGCATCGGTGTCGATCAGCATCAACGCTCCGAGCAGGAAGGCCACGAGCCCTCCCGTTCCGAGCACCACGGTCGGGTTGAACGCCTCCGCAACCAGGAAGGCGAGCCCAAGCAGCATCAGCGCAAGCCCGGTGTAGTCCACCGGCAGCATGTTCAAGGCATACAGGCCGAGAACAAGGCAGATGGCGCCAATCACGCCAGGCGCCACCGCCCCTGGGTTGCTGAACTCGAAGATGAGGCCGTAGACGCCCACGATCATCAGGATGAAGGCCACATTGGGGTTCGTGATCACCCCGAGCAGCCGGATGAGCCAACCCGGCTCCTCTGACCTTATCGTGAGATCCTTGGTGGCCAGGCGTCGGCGCTCGCCCATCACCTCGACTTCCCGTCCGTTGAGGCGGGCGAGGAGATCCTCGGGGCTCGTGGCGATAAGGTCAATGACACCCTTGTCCAATGCTGCCAAGGAGGAGAGGCTCGCCGCCTCCCGCACGGCCTGTTCCGCCCAGTCCGCATTGCGGTGCCGGAGATCGGCCAGGCTACGGATGAGGGCGACCGCGTCACTGGTCACCTTGGCCGTCATGGCATCGCCAGATCCCAGCGGGGGCTTATCACTGCCTTCCTTGTCCTTCTCAGGCTCTCGGAGGCCGGGTGTAAGCGGGCTGCCGATCTGCACCGGGGTCGCGGCGCCCAGGTTGGTACCCGGGGCCATGGCAGCCACATGGGTGGCATACAGGATGTAAGTGCCTGCACTGGCCGCATGGGCGCCAGCGGGGGCCACGAAGCCGATAACCGGCACAGGCGAGGCCAGCACATCAGCGATGATCTCACGCATACTTGTGGCCAGGCCGCCTGGTGTGTTGAGGCGCAGGATGACCGCCTCCACGTGCTGCGGATCGGCGGCAAGAAGGGCGTCCTTGACGTACTGGACCGTTGCGGGCCCAATAGCTCCGGTGACCGTGATTAAGGTCACGTACCGATCTGCATCAGGTTTGAGCTCAGTCGCCCAAGCGCCCACTGCTGTTGATGCCATCAACATGAAGACGGCAGCTATCATTCGGGTGAGACGCTTCCGGAACACGTACCAGTCTCCGCGACTGAAGATCCAGGTGCCCCTTTCATTCATCATAGCATCAAACCGTCTCACGGGCCATCAAGCCATGCGGAATGTCAGTCCTCCAAGCAGAGACGGGATGTGCCTGATGACGCGGGCAGCGGAGTACGCCCGCAGTCGGTAAAAGTCCGAGCCGCGGCCAATCGTTACACGCACCTGCTCCGCCAAAGGACTGCAGCGGTTACCCTCGGTCATCTCGCCTGTCAGGAACCGAGTGTGAAGGATTGACCTGCGAAGGGCATTGGCGAGTGCTATAATGCTTTGAGGTTCTAGCCTGGACGTGCCTTCAGCGCTGACCAAGAGTGTCCGAATGCCGTCCAGAGAGTGGGGGGAGGGACACTATGCGGCCGAAGAGCGAT
>NZ_JAEQMY010000077.1 GCF_016743775.1 Microvirga aerilata
AGCGGTGGGCCTCGCTTGCATGCGTCATGGCGCGACACCTCCGTGTCTAAGACAACGCACAAGCCCCGGCTGTAGTATTAGGCAATGCGCCAATGCTATCACTGAGGGCTAGGCTACACTTACAAGCTTCGGCTTATACCAAGACTTTGGTTTCCGTTCAGGTCCTGCTAACGAGCCTGTACTACATTCTTTCCTGCATGAAGCTGGGGAGAGCTTGGATGTTGCTGGTCGAGACAAAATTGAGGCCCAGCCTGATCCATGGGATTGGGGTCTCCCTGATTCAGCCAGTCTCCCGCAGTGAGTTAATCTGGCGCTTTGATGGCCGGATCGATCGGGTCTACTCCGAGGAGGAGATTACCACGTTGCCCGGGCCCATACGGCAGTTCCTGAGAACCTACTCCACCTGACATGAGTCCACGCGCCTGTGGGTGCTGTGTGGAGACAATGGGCGACACTTCAACCACTCGGACACGCCGAGCACTGTCTCGAATGCAATCTCGTTTGGCGAGGATCGCGCAGCGGCCGACCTGACGATTGGAACTGAGCTCACCTCCGACTACAGCACCATCTGCGATCACGTGCGCCAAAATGGGCGTGGTTTCTGAACCATGGGTTTGAGCGACCTTCTGCAGCACGGCCTCAACCACGTGCCAGCATTGACAGCAAACAAGGTCTGAACCGAGCTGAAGCTTCCGGAGCCGCACCTTGAACATTTTCCTGGCTGGTGGCCCTGATCAGATGCTTTGGATAATCAAGATCGAATTTCACTCGAAGCTCGACGCCCGTGAGCAGCTTGGAAAGAACCTACGTCTTTTGGCCGATACGCTTGAGGCAAGCGGCGCTTGAAGCCGCCTGATCCAGACACTTTGCCTTACGCCCTCAAGGTCGTCGCTGCCGTCCGCAGTTTAGCGGACGGCAGACACAAGACTACAATGCTCCTGCCGCTTGCATAAGCTTGCGGTCGGGATCCGACGCGACGCGGCTCTGAACGTCGAAGATCATCGTGGCGCCTGAGTTGGAGGTGTAGGCCGGCCAGTCAGGTAAGCCCTTTGCACTGGGCTTGCCATCGCGAGCAAAATTAACCCACGCCTCGCTCATCTTGTCCGAGAGGGCAAGCGCATCTGCGCCGCCGCCTGTGGCTGTCTTGACCAAGGCAGCATTCGCAAATACGTACGGGATTTCCGCGCAATGCCATGCCATTGCAACCCCATCCAGGACTGGGGACTCGAAGGTGAACATATAGCTGTAGACGGGCGCACCCGACTGCTTTGCCTTCAAGTCGAGGTCGCGGATGGAACCCGGCCGGAAGCGGGTATCGATGAAGTACGCGTCCGCGAGCCTCTTCTCTGGATAGGCCGCCTTGAATGTAGCGGCGACTGCTTCAGCCTTCTCACTGAACCGCTCGGCCAGTTTGCTGCGCGCTTTGTCATCTGACCAGCCGTTTTTGTTGTCCGAGACGAGGTCGCCGACTTTCTTAGTGATCACAGTCTCGAACTCGTTGAGCACGTTCCCGACCATAAGCGGGATATCCTTGGCCTGATTCACCCATTTCTCTCCAACCGGGTTCTCAGGAATGTAGTCGCCATCCTGGACGGGAGCCCACCGGGCATCCTTCGCGCCCTGCGCCGGAGCATCCTTGAGAGCCTTCTCGGCCGCGGCAAGGAGGGTGTAGTAATCAACATCGGCGAGCTTATCGACCTGTTCTCCGGTAAGCCCAAGGTTGGCCAGTGTCAGTTCCGCGACCTTTCGGGACGACTGCTGATCCGTCACGGAAGAAACGCGGGACCCGCTCTGAACGATGGCTTTGTGGAAAAGGCCCTTTGCCGATGGCGTGCCCATCAGGGCTCTGACCTTGTAGCCGCCACCCGACTGGCCAAAGATGGTCACATTCTGCGCATCACCACCGAACGCTTCGATGTTCTGGTTGATCCACTTCAGGGCTGCCACCATGTCGGCGACGCTGGCGTTGCCCGAGTGTTTGTATTTCTCGCCGTAGGCCGACAGGTCGAGGAAGCCGAGAACATTCAGGCGGTGGTTCAGCGTGACGACGACGACATCCCCCTTCTTGCTGAGGTTATGGCCGTCATAGGAGGTCAGCTCGATACCAGAGCCATTGGTAAAGCCTCCGCCGTGGATCCACACCATGACAGGGCGCTTCTTGCCGTCGTTGATGCCAGGCGTCCAGACGTTCAGGAACTGGCAGTCCTCGCTCATGGGCATGTACCGGTGAGGATTGAACAGCTCATCGCCAGCGACACTCCTCATCATCGGGATGAAGCAGTTCTCGCCATAGGTGACTGCGGGCCGGATCCCCTCCCACGGCTTAACCTCTGTTGGTGGCATAAAGCGCTTAGCTTGCGCATAAGGAACACCGAGGTACTGGTACACTCCATCGTCTACCGCGCCCACCAATGAGCCTGCCTTAGTCTTGACGACGGTTTCTGCAACCGAGGCACGGAATTCCGAGGCCATGGATGGACCCGCTCCCCCCGCGATCCAAGATAGCATCAGCAACGCCGCCAACGCCGCTTGTTTGAACTTTCCGTGCATTCGTTCTTGCTGATGTGAGTTTTCGAAAGTCCGAGAACATGTCATCTGTTCGTCTCCTCCGACCGTTAGGTCCCCCATTGAAGTATCTCGCAGTTTAACTGTGGCCAGTGGTTCAATAGGAGAAACCACTGCAGTATCCCCGGCAGCATGACGTTGACCGGGATGACAAGGAGCAGGCTTGGATCAACTGCTGGCCTTGACGGAGCGGGCCTTCACGCCCTGGCAGACCACGTCCTTCGAGGCCCAGCCAGCGTTAATGACCACGTCGAGGTTATCCTTCGTGATCGCAACGTGCGTGAGGAAGAACGTCGCCATGTTCTGCTTCTTTGGTCCCAGGTTTCAGGACTTGGCGCCCTGGATCCAAAAGGCGGACACTAGGAGCATACCTGAGAAACCGAATTGCCATTGCCGCCCCTCCTGATCACGGGTCAGCTTTTTTACCGTGCCCCGGACCGACCCTGACTTTATCCGGGCGACCGAAACGAACTACACTTGGGGCTTGCGAGATGATCTGACCGGACGAACATGAAGGTTCTCTGTTCGTCCTAGCTTAGCGTATAATCAGGAACAGATATTGTGCTGGCTCCTTGTTTGTAACGGATGTCGCATTCCGAAATACGAGTTTTCGCCACAAGATAATTTCGTTCAACAAACATTGTGGAACCTAAACTGAGATGCTGCCAAGGTCGTTTGGTATAACCGCTATCGGTTCTGGTCATCTTAGATTAGAGACCACAGCCAACACCTCACACATGCTTACCTTGGGCCCTCAGTCGATCATGGCGACGGAACCAGCTCAGGTCAGAGCACTCAAAATGCATGGATCTTGATGAATGCTGCCATGAGCGTTCGCTCAAGCTCCCATGTCAGCGGCATTAGGTTGGCCCTGTTCCAGGCTCGCTGGTGCCGTTGCACGAAGCGCTTGCGACTGCGCTTGATCTCACTGGGAACGTGGGCCGCTAGAGGTGCAAAGCTTCGGCGCAGTTGAACTTCTGTCCGTTTCCGGGACGGGAGGGCAGCTTCCATGGCTTCTGCTGCAGCGATATCGTCAGGGGTCGGATCTGGATGGCGTCCATAGGCATCCTGCTCAATCTGGATGAAGGCTCTGTGCTGGCTCTTACTCTCGTAAGCCAGGCACATGCTCCAGGAGATAAGCCTCAAGGGCTTCACCTCTGCCAACTTGCTCGTGTCTAAGCGAATGGCTCTGTCTTGGCATGCCCTGAGGCTCCTTACGCCCGGCTCTGATCGCTGGAGTCCTGGATCTCGGCTCCATCAAGCCATCTCTGGGCATCCTCCAGGCTGCCGAACGCGTGCTCGGTCTCTGTGAAGGGCACTGACCAATCCCGGGCGAGGAGATGAGTGATCAGCTTCTGACCGAGATTGCCTCCCGCGCCCGTGATGAGCACAGAGCGAACTCGTTTCAGGGAAGTCATGATCGAACCGACGCTCCATGATGTTCGAAGGGCACTATCGCCCTGCAGCTGCGAGCTGTTACCAGTTAGTCACCGAGCCATCCCGCCTCCTCAGGTGCGGTGCTTCCCAGAATTCGAAGCTCTGCCTCGCGATCAGCTCCTCGTTGACCTCAATCCCGAGGCCAGGCGCATCAGGGACAGAATAATGCGCCCCCACGAGCCGTGGCTGAACCGGGAAGAAATCCGAGTTGTCGAACCCGAGATGCGTTTCTGCGGGGCTCGCGCGGGTTTCGAGCCAGGAGAAGTTCGGTACGGCTGCCGAGAAATGGATGGTCGCCGCCGTGCAGATAGGTCCGAGCGGGTTATGCGGCATCATATCGACGTAATGGGTCTCGCTCCAGGCGGCGACCTTCATCGACTCCGTCAGGCCGCCGACATTGCAGACATCGAGGCGATTGTACTGGTGGATGTCGCGCTCGATATAGGGCTGGAACTGCCATTTCGAGGCGAACTCCTCGCCGATGGCGAAGGGGATGTCGGTCAGGCGGCGCAAAGCTTCATAGGAAGTCGGCGACTCGTCGCGGATTGGCTCCTCGAGGAAGTCGAGGGTGCCGGACGGCATCTTCTGGCAGAAGCTCGCGGCTTCCGCGACGCTGAGGCGGTGGTGGTAGTCGATGCCGAGAACGACATCCTCGCCCAATGCCTCGCGGGCTTTCACGCACCATTTCGCAGTCGTCGCGATATGCTCGCGTGGCTCGTAGGTATCCTTGTTCTCGTGGCCGGAGGGCGAAAGACGCATGGCCGTCCAACCGTGCTCGACCAGCATCTGTGCCTGTTCGAGCATCGCCGGACCGGGCTCAGCGAAGGTCGTCGCGAAGGTCGGAATGCGGTCGCGCTGCTTTCCGCCGAGCAATTCGTAGACGGGCACACCAAGCGCCTTGCCCTTGATGTCGTGGAGCGCAACGTCGATGGCCGAGATCGCCGCTTGCAGCACGCGGCCACCTTCGAAATACTGGCTGCGGTACATTTCCTGCCACAGGGCGCCGATCTTGAACGGATCGCGCCCGCGCAGGAACTCCGTATAATGCTCGAGCGCGCCGACGACGGCCTTCTCGCGTCCGGACAGGCCGCTCTCGCCCCAGCCGAAAATACCCTCATCCGTCTCGACCTTCACCAGAAGCTGGTTCCGGATGCCCACCTTGACGGCATAGCTCTTGATCGCGGTGATCTTCATTGTATCCTCGGATTACCAGTGCCACAGGGTGCCATCTTCGAGACGGTTCACAGGCAGATAGGCCCGCTGGTACGGGTACTTTTCAGCCAGCTTCTCATTGATATCGACGCCATGGCCGATGGCCTCGCCCGGATGCAGGTAGCCGTCGGACAGGCTCCAGGCGCTCGGGAAGACCTCAAGAATCTCCGGCAGGTAGCCGGAATACTCCTGGATGCCGAAGTTCGGGACCCACAGGTCGAGATGCAGGTTGGCCCCGAGGCAGATCGGTGACATGTCCATCGCCCCATGGCAGGCGGTGCGGACATTGTAGACACTCGCGAAATCCATGATCCGGCGAAGCGCCGTGATGCCGCCCGCGTGAACGGTCGTCATGCGGATGTAATCGATGAGCTGCTCTTCCATGAGAAGCCGCGCATCCCAGATGGTGTTGAACACCTCGCCCACGGCAAGCGGCGTTGTGGTGTGCTTGCGGATCAGCCGGAAGCCTTCCTGGTGCTCAGCGGCCACCGCATCCTCAAGCCAGAAGAGGCGTGCGAATTCGAGATCCTTCCCGAGCCGCGCGGCTTCGATTGGGGTGAGGCGGTGGTGGGTATCGTGCAGAAGCTCAACGTCCCAGCCATGGGTCTCGCGCACCGCCTTGAAGAGCTCAGGGACGTAGCGCAGGTATTTCGACGTCGACCAGGTCTCCTCGTGCGGGACGGCGTCGTCGAGAGCGTTGTTCGTCACCGATTTCGCCCCGGTGCCGTAGACGTCCGGCAGCCCGGGAATGCCGACCTGGACGCGGAGGGCCTTATAGCCCTGCTCCTTGCGTTGGCCGACGGCCTCCACCGCCTCGGCAATGTCGCAGCCCTGGGCATGGGTGTAGCACAGCACTTTCTCACGGCTTGCACCGCCGAGAAGCTGATAGAGCGGCATGTTAGCGGCCTTGGCCTTGATATCCCAGAGCGCGGTATCGATGCCGGCGATCGCCGCCATGGTCACGGGACCGCGTCGCCAATACGCGCCTCGGTAGAAATATTGCCAGATGTCCTCAATCCGGCTCGGGTCACGGCCGATCAAGAGTGGTGCGAGATGGTCCCGCAGATAGGCGACGACAGCCAACTCCCGGCCGTTCAGCGTCGCGTCGCCGACCCCGGTCAGCCCCTGGTCGGTAAAGACCTTGACCGTGACGAAGTTGCGTCCCGGCGAGCAGACGATGATTTTAACGTCAGTAATTTTCATCGATTTATCCGTTGGCTTAAGCCGTGCGGCCGGCCTTGTACCGGAACCGGTTATGGATGCGCCGATTGTGTGGATCGGGATGGGGAATGGCGGAGAGCAGCGCCCGCGTGTAGTCGTGCGCCGGTTCGTTGACGACCTGATCGGTCTCGCCCACCTCGACGATCTTGCCGCGATACATGACGGCGACGCGGTCGCACATGTAGCGGATTACCGACATGTCATGGGAGATGAAAACATAGGAGAGTCCGAGCTCGTCCTGCAGCTTCATCATCAGGTCGAGCATCTGGGAGCGCAGCGAGACGTCGAGCGCCGAGGTGGCCTCGTCGGCGACGATGAGACGGGGTTTCAGCGCGATGGCGCGGGCGATGCCGATGCGCTGCCGCTGGCCGCCGGAGAAAGCATGCGGATAACGCTCGCGCCAGGCCGGCTCCAGCCCGACCTGCTGCATCAGGTCGGCGACACGGTCGTTGAGCTCCCTGCCCTTCATCCCGGCGATTTTGAGCGGCTCGGCGATGATCTGGCCGACGGTCTTGCGCGGGCTGAGCGAGCCCACAGGATCCTGAAAGATCATCCGGACCTCGCTGCGGATTTTCTTCAGCGCGGCCTTGTCGGCGGTGCGGATGTCGACCATGTGCCCGTCCGGGCGGCGATAATCGATGGTGCCGGCCTGCGGGTCGTAGATGCGCAGCAGGCAGCGTCCCATCGTGGTCTTGCCGGAACCGGACTCGCCGACGATCCCCAGAGTCTCGCCGGGGCGGACGGTCAGCGACACGTCGTCGACCGCCTTCAGGCCCGAGGGAAAGGTGAGCGAGAGATTCCGCACGTCGAGAAGCGGTGCGGTCCCCTCTGGGATTGCCGGCCGCGCTAACCGGAGCTCCGCCTTCTTCTCCAGCCTGACGACGGAGTCAATGAGCCGATGCGTGTAGGCGTCCTGCGGCGCGTGGAAGATCTGCTCGACCGGCCCTCTCTCCATCACCTTGCCGCGATACATGACGAGGACTTCGTCGGCGATCTCGGCGACGACGCCCATGTCATGGGTGATGAAGAGCACGGCCATGCCATGGTTCTGCTGAAGCTTCTTAATGAGGTCGAGGATCTCGGCCTGCGTTGTGACGTCGAGCGCCGTCGTCGGCTCGTCGGCAATCAGCACAGAAGGATTGCAGGCGAGCGCCATGGCGATCATCACGCGCTGGCGCATGCCGCCCGAGAACTCGAAGGTGTAACGGTCGATCGCTGTTTCAGGGTGCGGGATCTCGACCTGCCGCAGGAGTTCAAGAACGCGCTCGCGCTGCTCGTGCTTGGGCGTGCCGAAGTGGATGCGCAGCGATTCCCCGATTTGCGTGCCGATGCGATGAACCGGCGAGAGCGAACTCATCGGCTCCTGGAAGATCATGGCGATCTCCTTGCCGCGCACGTCGCGGATCTCCCGGCCCCGCGGCTCGAGCTTGGCGAGGTCGGTCGTCGAGCCGTCGGCGCGCGTCAGCAGCACCGAGCCGCCCTCGATGCGGCCGGGCCTGTCAACAATCTGCAGGATCGACCGGGCGGTTACCGACTTGCCGGAACCGGATTCACCGACGACGCAGAGCGTCTTGCCGCGCTTCAGCTCGAAGGAAACGCCGTCGACCGCCTTGAAGATGCCGGTGCGAGTTGGGAAAACGGTCCGAAGCTCCCGAACTTCAAGAATCGTATCCTTCATTATGGTCATGACACCGACTCGTAGGGATCTGCGGCATCACGGAGGCCGTCGCCGAGGAAATTGAGGGAAAGAACCGAGATGACGATGGCGGTAGCCGGCGTGAAGAGTAGCCACGGCGCCTGGGCGACGGCGCGAATGTTCTGAGCCTCCTGCAGGAGCACGCCCCAGGAGACAATTGGCGGCTGCAGGCCAATGCCGAGGAAGGAGAGTGCTGTTTCGGCTAGGATCATCGAGGGGATCGCGAGCGTCAGGGTCGCGATGATGTGGCTGATGAAGGAAGGCACCAGATGGTGAAAGATGATCCCGATTTCGCTCATGCCGTCGAGGCGGGCGGCGGTCACAAAGTCCTCGTTTCTCAAAGACAGGAACTTTCCGCGCACCTCGCGCGCCAAACTCGTCCAGCCGATCAGTGAAACGATCAGCGTGATGACAAAGTAGGTGCGCAGCGGTGGCCAGCTCGTGGGGATCGCCGCCGCGAAGCCCATCCACAGCGGAATGGTCGGGATTGAACGCAGCAGTTCGATAAAGCGCTGGATCACAGTATCGATCCAGCCGCCGAAGAAGCCGGAGATGCCGCCGATGGTCACCCCGAGGATCAGGCTGACGAAGACGCCCACAAGGCCTATGGAGAGCGAAACTTTGGCCCCGTGAACGACGCGCGAGAAGATGTCGCGACCGAGGCGGTCGGCACCGAAGATGTAAATGCTGTCGCCCGGCTTTGGATTCGTGAGGCCGAAAAGCTTTGTCTGCATCGGAATGAATCCGAGAAGATAATAAGGCTGCGGCGCCGGCACGAAGAAGGATACCGGGAGGGGCTTTGTCGGGTCGGACGTGAACTCCCGGCGCATCGACTCGGTGTTCAGGGTCATCTTGAGTTGGTTGACATGCGGCTGGAACGAGCCGTTCAGCATCAGCGACAAGCCTTGGGGCGGTGCGTAGGTGAAGCGTGAGTTGGCGGTGTTGGGATCGAGCGGCGCGATGAAGTCCGCAAAGGCCGCGACGAGATACATGAACACGATCACCACGAGGCTCGCGAGCGCGATCTTGTGCTTCTTGAACTTGAGCCAGAACAGGCGCCATTGGCCGGCAACAGCCATGTCCCTGCTGTGCAGATCGAGCGTCGTTGTCGTCTCGGGCGGAAGGCTGGTGATGTCTGTCATTGGAGCCGGATCCGCGGGTCGGTGATGGCGAGCAGGATGTCCGAGATGAGCGTGCCGATGATGGTCAGCACCGAGATCAGCAGGATGAGCGAGCCGGCGAGATACATGTCCTGCGCGAGCAGCGAGCGGAGCAGCAGCGGCCCCGTGGTCGGCAGGCTCATGACGACGGACACGATGATCTCGCCCGAGATGACCGCCGGCAGGATCCAGCCGATCGTCGAGATCAGTGGGTTGAGGGCAAGGCGCACCGGATAGCGCAGCAGGAGCTCGAATTCGGACATGCCCTTGGCTCGCGCCGTGGTGACATAGGGCTTCGAGAGTTCATCGAGCAGATTGGCGCGCATGATGCGCACCAGCGCCGCGAGTGATCCGAGGCCGATGACGACGACCGGCAGCCAGACGTGCTGGGCGAAGTCGATGAGCTTGCCAAGGCTCCACGACACATCGACGTACTCGGCCGAGAACAGCCCCCCGACGCTCTGACCGAACCAGGCGGACATGATGTACATGGCCGAGAGCGCCATCAGGAAGTCCGGCACGGCCAGGAAGAAGAAGGCCAGGAAGGTCGCCGTGTAATCGGAAATCGAGTACTGCCGCACCGCCGACAGGATCCCGATCGGGATGGCGATGGCCCAGACGAAGCAGAGCGTCAGAACGGAGAGCAGCAGCGAGAAGCCGAGACGGTTCCAGATGAGCTCCGTCACGGGCTTGCCAAAATCAAAGGATATGCCGAAATCGCCGCGGGTCAGGATACCGGCAATCCACTTGTAGTACTGGAAATAGATTGGCTGATCGAGGCCGTAGCGATCGCGCATGGCGGCGACTGTGCCCGCCTCCACCGCGCCGCCCTGGCTTGCCCAGTCCGCCATCAGGGTCGTGAGATAGTCGCCTGGCGGGAGCTGGATGATGATGAAGGCTACGATGGACACGGCAAACAGTGTCGGGATTGCGAACACCATTCGCTTGGCGATGTAACGAAGCATGGGCCTGACCGTTCGATAAAATCGAAGGATTAGCCGGCGGCAGCGCGTGCCGCCGCCGGCACAGAGAGGAGCCTTCCGAGAAGCCCTACTTGGTTGACTTGTCGAAATACCACTGGGTCAGCGTCGGAGCCGGGTGCCAGAGGTTGCCGGCGATCGGAAGCCCATTGACGACGTTCTTCAGATTATTCGACACCATCATGTACTTCGGCATGGGGCGTGAGATGCCGATGTTGAGGAAGTTGTCGGCCGACAGGTTGAGGAATTCCTTCGTCCGCTCACGGCGGTCGTCGTCGGTGACGGCAGCATTGACCTTGTCGTAGGCAGCCATTAATTCTTTGATGTTCGCTGGCGGCTCTTCGCCTGTGTTGTGATTGGCATACCATTCAGCCCAGCGGACAGCGAAGAAGATGTCGGCCTTCTGGAAGGGCATGTAGCAGCGGACATCCGTATAAGCGTCCGACAGTCCACCGACGCAGTTCCAGATATAGGCATCCTGCTCGTTCGCCGCCCACATGGTGTTGAGGCGCGCGCGGTCAGTAGTACGGATCTGGATATCGATGCCGACGTCCTTGGCATATTGCTGCACCATCTGCATGATATCGGGATAGGATAGACCGAAGACATCGGCTACCATGAAGTTGATGGTGAAACGCTTGCCGGTCTCGTCGAGGCGGAAGCCTTCGGCATCCTTCTTCGGCATGATCTTGTCGAGGATTTCATTCGAGCGCTTCGGGTCGAACTCGGTGTATTGCTTCGCCTGGCGCTCGTTGAAGAGTTCGTGCTCAGGCTGGGCAGCCACCTGTGCCGGAGCGCCCTGCCCCACATAAACAAGATCGATAATTTCCTGCCGGTTGATCGCATGGCTGAGCGCGATCCGGAAATCCTTGTTCTGGAAGATCTTGCGCTTAACCGGATCAGTTGATGTCAGGTTTAGTAGGATGGCGGCATCACTCGCCGGCAGGTCCTTGACGTCGACAATACGGTAATTGCCGGTCTTCTGGCCGTCGAACAGCACCGACTTGAAGGTGGAATTGTTGATATGGCGGAACGCGAAGTCGAACTCGCCCGAGGTCATCTTGAGCGCCATCACCTGCGGGTCGTCGAGCTTGGCCCAAGTAACATTGTCAATGTAGGGGAGCTGGTTTCCGGCCGTGTCGATCTTCCAGTAATAAGGATTGCGTGTTGCCGCAACGCGCTCGCTATCGGCATAGGGTACGGTCAAGACCCAGGGATTGAGGGTCGGCAGCTCGAGGTTCTGCCAGAAGGGCGGCTGGAACGACAGCGACACCTTGGAGTTGAACAGCGCCACCCAGTCGCCGGCGGCCGGATTGGCCTTCAAGAGTGCCGGGATGCCCTCCTTGTTGTACTTCTCGTGAAACTGCTTGAGGTAATGCTTGGGATAGATGACTGGCAGATGGCCTTGGCCATAGGCGAGCTGCTGCAGGAAGAGCCCGTAGGGCGTCTCAAACTTGAACTCCACCGTCAGGTCGTCGATCTTGGTTACCTTCACCGGCTTGCCCGCCACCGTGAAGGTCGGGTTCTTGGCCGGTGACAAGGCGTTGTTCATGAACACGTCTTCGTACCAGAACATGATGTCGTCAGCCGTGAACGGCTGACCGTCGCTCCACTTCAGGCCCTTGCGGAGCTTGAATGTGTAGGTGGTCGCATCGTCTGACGCCTTGAACTCCTCGGCGAGCGACGGCATAACCTTCTTCCACTGCGGGTCCCATCGCACGAGTAACTCGTTGGCAATGGTGCGGGTCAGGTTGTACTGGTCGCCGTTGGCAAGGATCGTCGTGCGCAGGGTGCCGCCATATTTGCCCACGCCATCGACCATGGTTTCCACATAGGGCTTTTCCGGGAGGCGGTTGGCAACGGCGGGCAGCTTGCCTGCCTTCACCTGCTCATCAAGTATCGGCGCCTGCTTGTAATCCGCCGCCCAAGCAGGAGCGAACGGACCTAGGAGCATAATACTCAAAAGCCCCGTCGATGCGACAACGCCAAGCAGCTTTTGCTGGTACCTCATTGTGTTCCTCCTGTTGCCCAGCTTCCTTCGCCGGCTTCCTTTTGGGACGAGCTTATTACGGTTCTCGTCTTCGAAAGCTCTCAAATTACACATTATCTGTCAATTCGAATGTGCGAACTAAGACATATTACTCTCAGTCAGGCTCCGGAAAATGCGTCGAAAGTAAGCTCCTCAAGTACGGAACTTGGTAGACAACAGCATGCCCTTCCGTAAGAAGGACTGCGAAATAGTGTCGTTCGCGCGAGAAGTGGGCAATACAAGCGTCTTTGAGCCTTGTCTGCCGGACTTACGTTGTTGGACCATCTGATCAGCCATGAAGTCGATCTTTCAGCGGCTGTGTATGGACCTGAGTCTGTCAGTTATGTGAGCGTTGGCGCGAGGCTCTGCCTCTTCGGCAAGTTTCGCACGAGCTTCAGAGCAATTCCAGGGCGCAGCTTTATCAGCTTGGGCTGCACGAAAGGTTCAGTTTCTCGCCTTCAACGATTGGCTTCCGGTATGTCCATTTCCCCTAATTGAGACCACTGTTCCATCCAAGTGCTACCAGTCAGGTGCTTGGGCCGCTGTCGGCCCAGGTTGTAGGCAAACGCGGGTGCGAACGTGAGTACCGGTCGCCAGATGCCTCATAGAGACTCCGAGCCCGTAATGGGTGACAAAGCCGGACGACATTCGGGATAAACTCGGGCAGAAAGCAATGGCGCAGGTAGGAGACGGGTTACATTCTCCTACCGTATTGCATCTTGACCAAATCTCCCATCGTTCGTGCGGTGCAGTCTTCATGAGCTGCGCTCAAGGAGGAACCCGTTGTCACCAAAACTACCAATTTGTATAGCTGCCATCCCGTCGCCTGAGATGCGGGGGCTCTGAGAAACGGAAGCTCAAGGAACGAACATGATTCTCATCGACGTCGACACCGAGCCCTGGCGCGTCGGGGACAACGTAATTGCTCCCTTGCAGCGACACTTGAACAGGGAAGATCTCAGAGTTGTCGAACCCGAGTTGCTCCACAGGTGACGACCGACATTCCAGCCAAGCAAAGTTGGGAACTGACGCAGCCAAATGAACGCTTGCAGCTGTGCAGATCGGCCCGAGTGGATTGTGAGGCATCAGGTCGACATAGTGAGCCTCGCTCCAGCCCGCCACTTTCATGGCTTCGGTAAATCCACCAACATTACAGATATCAATTCGGTTAAACTGATGCAGGTTTCCTTCGATGTAAGGCAGAAACTGCCACTTTGAGGAAAACTCCTCGCCGACGGCGAAGGGGACGTCAGTCAACCGCCGAAGGGCTTCATACGCCGATGGGGTCTCGTCACGGATCGGCTCCTCGATGAAGTCCAGCGTGCCCGATGGCATTCTCTGGCAGAAGGCTGCCGCTTCTGCGACGCTGAGGCGATGATGGTAGTCGATGCCGAGCGCGACCTCTGTACCGACCGCCTCTCGTGCGCGTACCATCCATGGCGCTGTCTTGGCGATCGACTCGCGCGGCTCAAACCGCTCTGTTGCATGCTGGCCGGCCGGCACGAACCGGATGCACGTCCAGCCTGCATCCTGAAGCTGCTTGGCCTGCTCGATCATCTCGGGGCCGGGCTCCGCAGGGGCCGTGGCAAAGGCTGGGATCCAATCCCGCTGCTTACCACCGAGAAGCTGATACACGGGAACACCGAGCGCCTTCCCCTTGATGTCGTGCAGAGCGATATCAATCGCGCTGATCGCAGCGGAGAGAACTCGGCCCCCCTCAAAGTACTGACTGCGATAGAGTTCCTGCCAGAGCGCACCAGCCTGCATCGGATCACGGCCAATGAGGAACTCCCGGTAATGGTCGATCGCCCCCATGACGGCGCGCTCGCGACCGGAGAGACCCGACTCGCCCCACCCGTAGATCCCCTCCTCGGTTTCTACCTTAATGAGCAGTTGATTGCGCCACCCAACCAAAATAGGGAAGCAATGAATAGCCGTGATCTTCATGGTCTGACCTCGAAAATTTTATTTGTTGGAGCGGCGACGGTTCGACAGGGCATGTAAAGTGTTGGATTGGCTCGTGACTCAATGCTCTGATGGTGCGAACGACCTCGCCGGTTTACGGTTAGTCGACCGCCTATTGGTCGCCGGGGCCTCAGAGCCACGCAATCATCGGCAACGACGCGATTAAATGATCTGAGATCACTTCTGGTTAGAGGAAGGGATGTTCCGTCCGGACTGCCTCACCAGTTCAGGATCGCGCCATCCTCCGAAAGAGCTTCTCGCGCGGGGATGACCTCTGGCTCGAACGGGTGTTTGGCCGCGGCATCTTCGTCGAGTTCAACGCCTAAACCGGGAGATGTCGGCACCGCCCAGCGGCCATTTTCGAGCACGATCGGATGTTGCACGACCTCATCGTACCAGTCGACGAGGCCGCGCGCCTCCTCTTGAATGACGAAGTTCGGAGTTGCCACGGCGAAATGAAGTGCGGCAGCCCCACTGATCGGCCCCAAGGGATTGTGGGGTGCTACGCCCATGTGACCAACCTCTGCGATGGCAGCGATTTTCTTCCCCATCGTGAAACCGCCGACATGGCAGAGATCGGGCTGCACGATGCTAACCGCTTTGTGCACAGCAAGATCGAAGAATTCTCTCGGCGTGAACAGGCGCTCACCCGTTGCCAGAGGAGCTTGGACTTTAGAGGCAACTAAAGCCATAGCCTCGTTGTCGCCAGGCTGAATGGGCTCTTCCACAAAGAGAGGCCTCATCGGCGATATCGCATCGATATAGGCTACGGCAGCGCTGATGGAGCCGCACCGTCCATGGAAGTCGAACATGATGTCAATTTCGTCGCCAACCGCGAGGCGGATCCGCTCCACAAGCTTGGCGACGTGCTTCACCTCAGGGATTGGCGCATCGTAATGAGTGTAGGGAACGACGCCGAGCTTCACCGCCTTATAGCCCATGGCGACTGTTGCCTCGACGCCGGCAACATAGCTCTCGATGTCTTTCGGATTAACTTGCGCTCCGATGTTGCCACGCTGAAAATGGGTGTAGACGCGGACCCAGTCGCGGCTCTGACCGCCAAGAAGACGCCAGACAGGCACGCCCAAATCCTTAGCCGTGATATCATGGAGTGCCATCTCGATCCCGCTAATAGCCGACAGACCGATAACGCCCAAGGGCCAGAAGCTTTGCATCTGCATCTTCCGTACAAGATGCTCGATACGGCGCGGATCCTCTCCGATCACGAAGGTCTCGAGATCCTCGATGGCGCCGACCACTGCGCGGGTCTTCCACTCAAGAGTGGCTTCGCCCCAGCCATAGAGGCCCGGCTGGTCAGTCAACACCTTCACGAAGATCCAGTTGCGATGAATTGCGTGGACGATCTTCGATTCGACGCCTGTGATCTTCATCAGGGTGTCCTTTTCGGGCTGTAAGTCAGAGGTAGCAGGGGCCATCTGGCGACTGTGTGGACGGCGCTAGACAGGATTTACTTCATCGCTGCTGGAACTTTTGTGACTAGAAATGGATCACAACCTTCAGCAGTGGCATTGCCAAGAAGCATCACAACAATGGACTCTCCCTTAATGGTGGCGTGTTTGGAGCGATGGGAAGAGCCGGGTTGGACAACATGGTTGCTTGGACGGGGTTACTGTCGAGTTGTGTACCCGGCAGCCTCTAAAACAACAGGCAGTCGGCGATCGTGGCGCCGGTGTCGAGAAAGTTAGTGGGGACCCGCATCAACACTGTGAAGAACAGGGGAGACTCGACGTTTTGCCCAGGGGCGGCAATCACGCCGGAGATGCCGTACAGACCAAGCACTTCGTAGCGCATATAAGCGGCTATCACCCAAAGATCGTTGCTCGTAGAAGCTCCAGCTCCGACAGTAAGCGCCCTCCCCAATGATCGGATGTCGACCTTGCAGCGGGTGAAAAAACGGAGCGTGACCTTGGAAGCGGGAAACGCCATGCCGCCGGTGATAGCGCAGGGCACGGGGCCAATGATCAAGGCCTAGAGCAATATACAAGCGCCTCCTTAGCTGCTCGTTAAATGGAGCTTGGAAAAGTCCCCCGGGATTGCCGGCATGCATGGGTTTCCTCAGCCTAAATTATAAGATTCTTTGCCTTTGTCACTTTAACGTAGCCAGATTGTACACAAGACGTCAATCCTGTTGTGCGAACTTGCGCGAGCGCTGGCCTTTATGAGATGATCGATTTCGACGTTGGATCAGACGACCGGGCAGGTCACGTAACATAGAATCGGAAGAGTTCGGGCATGAGCGGGAGAACGGTGCGAATTGTAAACCCAGTTCAGGACGAAGAAGCGAATGACCAAGCTCGAGGTCAGAGCCTGCATGACTTGATTCGGGAGGACATTGTTGAAGGGCGTCTTGACCCGGGGGCTCGCCTCAAGACGGCGGAGCTCGCGAAGCGCTATGGCACGAGTACAAACCCCGTCCGTGAGGCCCTTCATCACCTACAAGGCGAAGGAGTTGTGATCATCTCGCCAAATAGGGGTGCGCGTGTACGCCCTATCAGTGAGGATTTTGTACGCAACATTTACGAGATCAGGGCGCTCATCGAGCCATATCTCGTCCGCTGGTTCGTCAACTATGCGACGGATCGTGAGATCGAAGCCCTCGAGATACTTCAAGGAGATATCGACGAAAACCGCAGCGACTACCAGTGGTATTGGCAAGCCAACGAGCAATTTCACAACATCATCTATGGGCGGCATTACAATCAGGAGGCTGTCGAGCTGGAATTCCGGCAGCGTAAGGTGCTGCACATCCTCACCCGCCGATTTACAATCAGCCGCGCACGTTGGCAGGCCATCACTCGAGAGCACTGGGATATCATTGAAGCAATCAAGCGCCATGATGCTGATGAAGCGGCATGCATCATGGAACAGCATGTCCGTGGGGCTTGTCAGCACCTGATCGAACAAATGCGAGCCGCCTCAGTAAACAAGGCCGTTCGTCGCCTGTGAGGTAGTGACGATACACCTTCTTCTCGGCGACTGCATGATGCTTGAACGTCGCTTTTGTGTTTATGCACCCAACATTTGCGAGCAGAAGGGCTAGTCTGAGTCTTCCAAAGCCGAAGAGTGCCCTTTGCTCCAATCAGCCTTGGTCTTTCCCTTTTGCGTCCTGGCGCGAGGCTCGCATCTTGAACATCAACGAAGGGTCTTGCAGCTTTACTGCAAGCCAGGTCCGTCCCTCACGCTTCTGTAGAGATTGCTAGAACATGAAGATTACTGCTATTCGCCCCTACCCCATCTGGGTCGGTGACCGGAATCAACTCATCGTGAAAGTCGAAACTGACAAGGGAATTTGTGGCTGGGGTGAATCTGGCCTGTCGAGCCGCGAGTTAGCTGTCATAGGCGCGATTGATCATTACCGGCAGTTTTTGGTTGGAAGGGATCCTATGCTGGTTGGAGCGCTCTGGCAGGAGATGTATCGCAGCCAGTACTTCGAAGGAGGACGCGTCCTTACCGCAGCGATGTCCGCGATTGATATAGCCCTTTACGATATCAAAGGCAAAACCTTGGGAGTACCAGTGCATCAGCTCCTGGGTGGCAAGCAAAGAACCAGCGTTCCAACCTTCGGATGTGTTCGGGCTGACAATCCAGACGCTTTGATTGCTTCTGCCCGCAAAGCCATGGAGGCAGGTTGGGACTGCCTTCGGCTCGGATGGAAATCCGACGCAGTCTCGCCTTATGAACCGCGCGCGCACATTGCTGAGACCGCGCACTGGATGATCCAGGCCAGGGATGCGCTCGGATCAGCTGTTATGCTGGGCGTCGATTACCACCACCGCCTCAGCATCGCCGAAGCCGCCTCGTTCTGTCAGAAGATGCCAAGAGGCACGTTGGACTTCCTGGAGGAGCCGATCCGCGATGAAACCCCGGAAGCGTACGAGGCCTTGCGGAAGATGACAGATATCCCCTTTGCCGTTGGCGAGGAGTTCTCCTCCAAGTGGCAGTTCCTTCCCTATATCGAGGGCGGACATACCCAGTTTGCCCGCCTCGATATTTGTAACGTGGGCGGCTTCACAGAGGCCATGAAGGTCGCCGGGTGGTGCGAGGCACATTACGTCGACATGATGCCACACAACCCTTTGGGTCCAATCTGTACAGCTGCGACCGTACATTTCTCGGCAGCTGTCGCCAATCTGTCGCATGTGGAGTGCTGGGAGACCCCCAGTGAGGACATGGCACGACAGGAGTCGCCGATTTTTACAAAGCGAATGAGACTTATAGGTTCAACATACATCGTGCCTGACGAACCCGGTCTTGGTATTGAGATCGACGAGAAAGCTTTAGAGGCCGCCGAGGCGTTTCGGTTTTCAGAAATGCCACATCTTCGGAGAAAAGACGGCTCGCATACTAATTGGTGATGAGCTCATCTCTGACTTCTCATGTGCTCGCGGTGCTCCTGAGCCTTGATCTTGAGGGCAGGCTGCCCTCACACGTGCTTTCGTCAATGCTGTGTCCGTCCCGCCACAAGCCGCTTCGTGTGCTTCGGTAGCGCTAGAGTATCCGTATTGATCAAGCGGGTTTTGAGGACCAGTTTCGCTGATCTCGCAAGAGCGCATTGGCCAGGATGATGAGCTTTCGCATGATGGCCGTCAGGGCCACTT
>NZ_JAEQMY010000078.1 GCF_016743775.1 Microvirga aerilata
GCCAACATTGCGGCTTGAGCCGGTCCGGCGACCAAGGCGGCCTCAATGCGCCTGATGCTGTTTAATGTCAAAACACCTATTGCGGTCAGCTCAAGGCCTGTTCGCTGGGTTGAGTCACTGTCGTAATGCTCATCTCCGATACGCGTGCTGTTGTCTTGCGGTACCCCCTTGCGTGAGCCCGCGATTAATCCGGCCAGGGAAGGAGGACACCGAGGGAGTTACAGCGTAAGAGTCTGGCCGGAAGCTGTCGGTCCGCACTTGTGCGGGTTCTTGATGGAGCCGAACGCAGTGCAACGGTTCTCAACCTTAGCTTTTTCCGAGAGCGGCAAGGCTCGCCGCGAGTTCTGCCTGCCGGAACGGCTTCACCAGGCGCGGCAGGTCGGGCGCGACGCCTTCGACGTCGGCGTAGCCTGAGATGATGAGCACTCCGATGCCGGGCAGTCGCCGATGCAGCTCACGCGCGAGCTCGGTGCCCGTCATTCCCGGCATCAGGTGATCGGTGACCACAACGTCAGGCACCAAGCCGTCCTCAAGCAGACGCAGCGCCTCCTCGGCAGACATCGCCTCCACAACCGTGTAGCCGAGTTCGACGAGCATATCGGCGGTGCTCGCGCGCACCAGTTCCTCGTCGTCGACCAGAAGCACGGTGCCCGCCGTGATGCTCACCTCGGGTTCGCCGGGTCGCTCGGCTGATTCGGTTCCGGCCTCGGTCGCCGGAAGCCACAGTTCGACGTTCGTGCCAAGTCCTGGCTTGCTGTTGATCGTGAGCGTGCCACCAAGCTGAGCGGCAAGCCCGTGCACCATCGAGAGGCCAAGGCCCGTGCCCCTCCCGATGCCCTTGGTGCTGAAGAAGGGCTCGACCGCGCGCTTCAGCGTCTCTGCGTCCATCCCAGTGCCCGTGTCCGCGACAGACAAGCGGATGTATGAGCCGGCCGCCAGACCCGACGAGTGAACGCGTTCGACATCGCCGGCTCGGGCCGAGATCGTGAGCTGGCCGCCGTTTGGCATCGCATCACGAGCATTCACGGCCAGGTTTAGGATCGCCATCTCGAGCTGATTGGGATCGGCGAGCGCTGCCGGTAGGTCGCTTGCGGTGTCTACGGTCACCTTGACCTGGGGACCTGAGGTGCTGGCGATGAGATCAGCCATGCCAGCAATCAGCGAGCCCACGTCGACCGGCTGTGGCTGCAGCGGCTGGCGCCGAGCAAAGGCAAGCAGCCGCTGCACGAGCACGCGCACACGCTCAGCCGAAGCGAGCGCGCCTGCGATCAGCCGCTGCTCGCGACCGCCGCCAAGCCCTTTTCGCTGAAGAAGGTCGAGGCCGCCCACGATAGGGGTGAGCAGGTTGTTCACGTCGTGCGCCACGCCGCCGGTCAGCTGCCCCATCGCGTCCATCTTCTGCGACTGGTGAAGGGCGTCTTGCGCCTCGGCAAGTTGTGCTTGCCCACGGACGCGCTGGGTCACATCTATGACGAACTGGTAGACACCGATCTGCTCGCCTGCTTCGTTCCGTAGGGGCTGGAAGTTCACCTCATAGTACGGCCGGACGCGGCCCGGGTCGCCGTAGTCTTCGACGAAGGTGACGCTCTCCCCGCGCATGCCCTGCGCCCAGCCGGCTCGGACCTGCTCCTGGTGCTCCGGCTGGTCGGCGAGCAGCCCGAGCATGTTGTCGCCAGCCTTCGGCCGCACGCCGTAGATGCGCTCGAACTCGTCAGCGTTAGCGGTGTTTATGGCAAGGATGTTGAAGTCGAGGTCGACTGCCAGCACCATGATGTCGGTGACCTCGACGATCGTTGCGAGCAGATTGCGCTCAGCGGTACGTTTAGCGACCCTTTCCTCCAACGTTGCGTTAAGCTCGCGCAGCTGCTGCTCGGCGATCTTGCGCTCCGAGATGTCGTTGAACAGGACGGCCACACGAGGCTCGCGCGGCTCCCCTGTCCGGAAGATGTGAACGTCGTACCAGCGCGCCAGGGGCTCGACATAGTTCTCGATGCGCACCGGCTCACCGGTTAGCAGGACGTGGCCGTTAGCGTCGATCCAGTGTTGTTCGATGCCAGGCGTAAGCTCGCTCACCCATTTCCCGACTGCATCGACAAGGCCTGTCTGCCGCTCGAACGCCGGGTTGGCTTCGACCACACGGTAGTCGACCGAGTTCTGGTTCTCGTCAAACTTTACCTCATGAATTGAGTATCCAACATCAATGTTCTCGAACAGCGCACGGTAGTGCGCCTCGCTCTGACGCAGTGCGCCCTCTACCCGGGCGCGTTCGACCGCCACGCAAGTCCGTGCAGCGACCTCCTCCACCAGTGCGATCTCGTGCGCCGTCCAGTGATGAACATCGCGAAAGTTGACGTAGAGCGTGGCGGTTAAGCGGCCGTCGCGCAGGAGGGGCACCGACACGAACGAGCGTGTCTCGATTGCAGCCCAGGTTGCATGAACCTGCGCCGGATCCGCCTCCACGTCGTTGCAGACCTCTGTCAGCCCCTGCCGCTGGCGCGCGATGCTGACAGAACCGAAGTCGCTGGGAGCAAATGTCCCGATGAGAGGCTCGACGCCGTCGACAAAGCATGCGTCACAGACGATCGTCTCGTCGCCTGCCTGCACTTCGCTGTAGCCGACCCGGTTAGCGCCCAAGTGACGGCCGAGCGCTTCGACAGCGGCCGCCATGACGGCACGCGGCTCTGTTACGCCGCGAAGCCGCTCCTCGAGCGCAAGCCGAAAGCCTTGGCGCTGCTCCGCCAGCACCTTGCCCGTGGTTTCGATGACCGTGTCCAGAAAGCCAGCGACATTGCCGGTTTCATCGCGAACGGGGCTGTAGCAGAAGGTGAAGTAGGTCTGCTCCGGATAGCCGTGCCGCTCGACGATGAGCGGGAAGTCCTCGATTAAGGTCGGCTCACCGGCAAAGGCGCAGTCGGCGATCGGCCCGATCGTGTCCCAGGCCTCGCTCCACACCTCGCTGAAAGGCCGGCCGAGAGCCTCGGGCTTGATGCCGAGGATTGGACGGAAAGCATCGTTGTAGAGGGTGATCAGGTCTGGACCCCAGACGAGGCAGCTCGGGAACTTCGAGCCGAGCACCATGCCCACAGCTGTACGCAGGCTCTGGGGCCAAGTCTCTGGTGCACCGAGTGGAGAGGCGGACCAGTCGTGGGTCCGCATCAACTCACCCATCGCGCCGCCACCGGCCAGGAATGCTGGGGCTGCTGGACTGCTCGATTCGTACAACGATATCAACGAGGGCTCGCTTTACAGCCGAGAAAACCTAAGCCGAACTAGGGTGTCGCCATTATTCGGCAATGCTTATGTCCTGCCTTTCCGAGCGTGGGCTGCGCGCCAATGATCAATCGCGAAGCGGACCTGATCGGGCCCGCACTTCAACTTCTCCATCTGGCACTGGGCTGAGCTTAACCTTACTTCCGTACTCACAGAGTAAGCTGACCTTCAGACGGCCAAGCCTAACGGCTCAGATTGACCAACACCGGACGTTAGCGGAACTTCCAATAGGCGCCTTCACAAGCCTATGGCACTGGAACCGGGATGATGTCAGGGCACCGGACGCAGAGCAGGATCACCGACCGATCGAAATGTCTGCCTTTGAACATCCGTGTCTCCACTCCTGTGGCTATGGTCACCGTAAATGAAACTCTGAAGCAAATTGTTGCGACAGAACCCTACAACTTCGTCGAGGTGCCAGATGTCGCGGCAGCTCGGCTTCTTGCGCCTGAGGCGGCGAGCATGGTCTGGGCCGAACTTCAGCGCCCACCGGCGGACTGTCTCATAGGAGACGAGGACACCTCGTTCGAGCAGCATTTCCTCAACCCGCCGCGAGCTC
This sequence comes from Microvirga aerilata, assembly GCF_016743775.1. Taxonomy (GTDB): domain Bacteria; phylum Pseudomonadota; class Alphaproteobacteria; order Rhizobiales; family Beijerinckiaceae; genus Microvirga; species Microvirga aerilata. The sequence goes on from NZ_JAEQMY010000078.1 coordinate 3,830, forward strand.
AGGGGAACCGGAAATACGGCCAGACGGCGCGGGCGATGGTCTCAAGCGGAAAGCGGTGACGTTTGTAGCTGACGGGCTTAGACATGCTTGCCTAACTACACGCCTCCCCTCATGCCCAAGTTAATGTGACAACCCCGTGCCAGCGAATGATATGAACGCCCAGAGTGATTTCATTGCTGGTCTATTCAACGCTGCTGCCTAACCTGAGCTCCCGTCCGGTCTTCACGTGAGCTGCATCAGAAGCTTCAACTGAACCCCTTCGCCTCCGGTAAAGGGCTCAACGGCCGGCAAAGACTAACGCTCGCCCGAGACCACCAAACCCAAGCACTATATCTGCCGCCAGATTAACAGAACGGCTGGATCACGGGCGCAAGCCATTCAAGCTGAGGCCTAATGAAGGGTGTATCATGGTCCTGGAACAGAGGCTTTTGCGCCCGGGTTAGACAGGCAACTTCCAGATACCGTCAGCATATTCGCGGATAGTACGATCAGAGGAGAACCAGCCCACCCTCGCTGTGTTTAGCACGCTGGCGCGCCACCAGGCGAAAGGATTCGCCCACAGGGCGTCAACTCCGCGCTGAGCGGTCCAGTACGAGTCGAAATCCGCAGCCACCATTAAGGGATCGTCGGAGCGTACGGCGTGAACGAGGGACTCGAAGCGGTGCGGCTCGTCCGGCGAGAAGGCTCCCGATCCGATCAGGCCGAGCGCTCGCTCGAGGCGGGGTGACACGTCCACTCGGCACTGGTTCATTCCAACCTGGCGGCGGGCTTCGATCTCGCCGGCGGTCAGACCGAAAATGAAGATGTTCTCCGACCCGACGCATTCGCGGATCTCGATATTAGCCCCGTCGAGAGTGCCGATCGTCAGCGCCCCATTGAGGGCGAGCTTCATGTTGCCTGTGCCGGAGGCTTCCATGCCGGCGGTCGAGATCTGCTCGGACAGGTCGGCCGCAGGGATAATGGTCTCCGCCAAGCTAACATTGTAGTTGGGCAGGAACACGACTTTCAGGCGGCCGGCCACGACTGGGTCGGCATTGACCACCTTCGCCACGTCGTTCGCGAGCTTGATGATCAGTTTAGCCCGATGGTAGCTAGCGGCGGCCTTGCCGGCGAAGATCTTGCCCCTCGGCACCCAATCCCGTTCGGGCTCAGCCCGAATGGCATCGTAGAGCGCGACGGTCTCGAGGATGTTCAGGAGCTGCCGCTTGTACTCGTGAATGCGCTTGATGTGGACGTCGAACAAGGCGCCCGGATCGACCAGCACGCCGGTTCGCTCGGCGATGACCTTCACCAGATTGGCCTTGGATGCGGCGCGCTGGTTCCTGAACAGATTTTGGAACGCGGCATCGTCCGCCAGTCTGTCCAACTGGATGAGCACTTCCGGGTCATCCAGAACCCCGTCGCCGAGTTCCCCCACTAGGAGGCGGGTCAGCCCTGGGTTCGCCTGATGAAGCCACCGCCTGAATGTGATGCCGTTAGTCTTGTTGACGATGCGCGCAGGGTACAGGGCGTGCAGATCCTTGAACACGGTCTGTCGCATCAGGCTCGTGTGTAGCGCCGAGACGCCGTTGACCTTGTGGGCTCCGATAAAGGCCAGATGCCCCATGCGCACGTACCGTCCGCTCCCTTCGTCGATGATGGAGACGGACTTGATGAACTCATTGTCAGCCGAGCGATAGACTAGGGGTTCGAGGTGCTGCCAGTTGATTCGGTAGATGATCTGGAGGTGGCGCGGGAGAAGCCTCTCCATCAGCGACACGGGCCAGCGCTCCAGGGCCTCGGGCATAAGCGTGTGGTTGGTGTAGTTCAACGTCCCGGTGGTGATCGTCCAAGCCTCCTCCCAGGGAAGGCTGTGCTCGTCGACGAGAAGCCGCATCAGCTCCGCGACCGCAATGGACGGATGGGTGTCGTTGAGCTGGAGCGCCGCCCAGTCGGGTAGGCTGCGCAGATCGCCATGCAGGCGGAGATGGCGGGCGAGCAAATCCTGCAGCGACGCGGAGGTGAAGAAGAACTCCTGCCGCAGGCGCAGCTCCCGTCCAGCCTCACTCGCATCGCCCGGATAGAGCACGCGGGAGATCGCCTCAAGCCGCGCCCGGTCGGCGAGCGCGCCAATATGGTCGCCCGAGTTGAAGGCGTCCAGGCGCAGGGGCTCGGCCGCCCGCGCCGACCAGAGCCGCAACGAATTCACATGGCGTCCGCGCCAGCCGACAACCGGCGTATCGTAGGCGACGGCCTGAACTGTTTCAGCCGGTCTCCAGACCGCGACAGGTGAGCCGTTCGCCTGAATATCCTCGACGGTGCCACCGAAGCCGACCGGATAGATTACGTCGGAGCGCTCAAATTCCCATGGGTTGGTGTAGGCTAACCAGTCCTCGGGAACTTCGTGCTGACGTCCATCCATGATGACCTGGCGGAAGAGGCCATGCTCGTAACGGATCCCGTAGCCATAGGCCGGTACTTGGAGGCTGGCCATGCTTTCCATGAAGCAGGCAGCGAGCCGGCCGAGGCCGCCGTTTCCAAGGGCCGCGTCCGGCTCGATGGCGCGCAGATTGTCGAGGTCGATTCCCAGCCCGGCCAGGGCTTCCCGGGCGGACTCGGTGAGGCGGAGGTTGTTCAAAATATCGAACAGGAGCCGCCCGATCAAGAATTCGAGGGAGAGGTAGCAGACCTGCTTCTGGGCCGCCTGGTTCCGCGCCTTGGAGGCCGTCCAATGATCGATGGCGCAATCCCGGACTGCGAGAGCCGTGGCCACGAACCAGTCGCGGTCTGTGGCATGAGCGGGGTCCTTGCCGACCGCGTAAGCCAGCTTCGCCAAAATGGCTTTCTGGAAGGTGGGCGCGTCGGCAGGACTTAATATCGGCGACACTGCAGATGCGTCCGCTGAGTATCCATTGTCGACGGCAAGGGGAGACAATAAATTCTGATCCGAATTCTGCACGGGATAGCCCCTGATCTTCTAATATCGAAAGCGATAGTGAATGAAAGTTTGTTTATTGGCGACGTCCATTATCTGGGGCCGATCACAAGTCAATCATAATACAAAATAGTAGTTCGAAAATACTATGAAACTGTAACGGACTGCCACACTTTTGTCCAAAGTGCGTGTGCTCGGCTGAGGGGCCTGTTAGCCATGCAAGGCTTATTCTTCCGCAGCCGGAACCGCCACGAAGCTGGATTGTTGTGGCCTCAACAATCCTGTCAGGTTCTTCCATGGCTCGCAAGCAAGAGATTCTCTCTGACGCGCCGCAACCCGCGACCTCGGCGCCTGCCCGCAAAGGCGCACAGGGCCAGGGTTCTTCCTCCCCCAAAGGGACTTCCCCCCGGTCCGCCCCGAATGGGAAATCCTCCTCTGGGTCTCGTCAGCGGCTTGTGGTCGTCTCGAACAGGGTTCCCGTGCCGAAGGACGGCTCGACCAAGGCCGGTGGGCTGGCCATTGCTCTGGAAGGGGCCCTCAAGGAGAGCGGAGGCCTTTGGTTCGGCTGGTCCGGCAACATCGTCGGCGACGCATCCGACAAGCCAGAAGTGGTTCAAGGGGGCAAAATTACATTTGCGGTCGTCGATCTGACCCAGCAGGATTACGACGAGTATTACGCCGGCTTTGCCAACCGCGCCCTGTGGCCGGTATGCCATTATAGGCTCGATCTCGTGCAGCTCGAACGGAGTGACACGGATGGGTATTTCCGGGTCAACCGCGCGTTCGCGGCCTCCCTCGCGCGCCTGCTCCAGCCCGACGACATCATCTGGATTCACGATTATCACTTCATTCCGTTGGCGGCGGAGCTGCGCAAGCTAGGTTTCAACAACCGGATCGGCTTCTTCCTCCACATTCCGTGGCCCCCTTCCGACGTGGCGAGCGCTCTTCCGGCCTATGAGCGGCTCCTGCGCGGGCTCGGAGCCTATGACGTGGTCGGTTTTCACACCCCGCTGGATGTGGAAAACTTTCAGCAATGCCTCGTCCGGGAAGGCATCGGACAGCCGATGGGGCCGAACGAGTATCAGGTCGACGGCCGGCGCATCCGGGTCGAGCCGTTCCCGGTCGGGATCGACACGCAGGCCTTCGCCCGAACTGCGGTCAGCGGCGAGAAGAACGCCTTAGTTCGCCGGACCAAGGCCAGCATGGGCGACCGGGATCTCATCATCGGAGTGGATAGGCTCGACTACTCGAAGGGCATCAAGCAGCGGATCGAATCGTTCTCCTGCTTCCTCAAGTCGAGCCCGGCCTTCCACAACCGCGTCACCTATATCCAGATCACCCCGAAATCGCGCTCGGACGTGCCCGAGTACAAGCGGATGCAGCACGAGATTGCTGAGCAGGCCGGCTGGACCAACGGCAATTTCGGCGAGGTGGACTGGACGCCAATCCGCTACGTCAACCAGACGGTCGGACACGCGGCGCTCGCAGGCCTGTACCGGATGTCCCAAGTCGGGCTCGTGACGCCCCTGCGGGACGGGATGAACCTCGTGGCCAAGGAATTTGTCGCCGCCCAGCCGCCGGAAGATCCCGGCGTGCTGATCCTGTCGCGCTTCGCGGGCGCGGCGCATGAGCTCAATGGCGCGCTTCTGGTCAACCCCTACGATACGGAGGCCTGCGCCGCCGCCATCACGCGGGCGCTGCAGATGCCCCTAGCGGAGAGGCAGGAGCGCTGGATCACCATGTGGGAGCGCCTGCAGACTAATACGGTCGGAGCTTGGTGCCGACAGTTTCTCTCCTGCCTCGCCGATTCCGCCGCAGAAGCCGAGGAGGAGCCGCTAGAGCCGAAGCGGGCCAGGGTCCGTAGCAGATCCCCGCGGCGGCAGGCCACGCGCGCCTGAAGCCGCCGCGGTGTCGGACCTTCAGGAACAAACGGGAAGAGGTACTGTTTCTGACAGAGAGGCTCTGCCGGTCGTACCACCGCGTTTCGATTACCGGCTACGAGCTCGCCACCGATCGATCAAATCTAACAGCGACGGACCAGATCGTGTCACCAGCAGACGCCCTCCCGAGAAGTTCCCAGACATTCCGCATGGAAGCCCCGGATCGCGCGCCGCCTCGGATTTACTATGTGCATCCGCTGCTGATCGGGTCTCCCGACGCCTGGGACGAGATCTTCGATCACGCCGCTGGGCTGGGCTTTGACACCATCCTCATGGCGCCTCCCTTCGACCCCGGCCATGGCGGCAGCGTCTTTCTTCCGCAGGACATGGAGCGGCTTCACCCCGCTCTCGGTGGTGGGGAGGCGGTTGACGGCATCGCGCACCTGGTGGACCAGGCCCGCGCGCGCAACCTCGCCCTCGCCCTCGACGTCGTCGTCGATCGGGTCGCGGCCGAGAGCGCCTTCGCCCGGGAGCTCGGTCTTGCGCCCTCGAACTCCGGCTTCCTCGATCCCCGCCAAGACCCTGCTGACCGTGGGGCCCTCTTCATTCCCTTCGGCCCCGCCGATTCGGCCGATCATCCCTTCATCGCGATGCTGTCGGACCGCCTGCGGGCGCTTGTCGCCGCCGGGGTGTCGGGCTTCCGCTGCCTGCATTGGGACAGGGTTCCGCCGCAGGCCCTGAAGCGCCTGATCGCGACTGTGCGGCGGAGCGCATCCGAGACCCGTTTCCTCGCCTGGACCCCGGGCGCTGCCACCGAGGCGCGGCAGGGACTATGCAGGACCGGGGTTGACGGAACGTTCTCGTCCCTTCGCTGGTGGGACCTGCGTGAGGGCTGGATCGTCGATGAGCATGAACTGCAGCGGAGCATCGGCTACGAAATCGCCTTTCCGGAGGCTCCCTTCGACAAGCGCCTCGCGCACGAGCTTGAGCCTGTGGAAATGCTGGAGCGGCGCGCCAGCCGGGCCCTGTGGCTGTCGGCAGCCCTCGGGGACGGGCTCCTGGTGCCCATGGGATTCGAATACGGATGCCGGGACCGGTTCGATCCTGGCCGCGGCGACGGCGCGGGCCTTGCCGGGTTGAAGGAGAGCGGCAGCGCTGATCTCACCGGAGTAGTGCGAGCGGTGAATAAGTTCCTTGCTCAGGAGGATGGACGCTTCGCGCGCATGCCCCTGCACCTCGTGGTGGGGAATGCCTCGCCGGTCACAGCGATCCTTAGGATCGATGCGGAGAATGTCGGACAGGGGAAGGTTGCTCGCCTCGTGCTTGCAAACGCTGATCTGCGGCGGAGCACTCACGCGGCAGGCTCCTTCCTGGTATCGGAGGGAGGCTCGCGGTTCGTGCCGTTCCACGAGAAGGGTGAGGGCGGTCTCGAGCTCAATCCGACCACCACGGTATGGCTCCGGCCCGGCGAGGTCCGGGTGCTGGAAGGCCGCCCCCTGGAGGCCATCAGGGGAGCCGCGCCCGCACCGGCTATCGAACAGGCGATAGGCGCGCCGCGGCTGGTGATCGAGAATGTCGCGCCAGCCGTGGAGGCGGGCGAATTCCCGGTCAAGCGCATCGTCGGCGACGTGGTACGCGTGGAGGCCGATGTCTTCGGCGACGGTCACGATCCCCTGGCCGTGGCCCTTGTCTGGCGTGCGGTCGACGAGACCCAGTGGCGCGAGACCCGCATGACGCATCTGGTCAACGACCGCTGGAGCGCCGAATTCCCGCTGGAGCGCCTCGGCCGCTATGAGTTCGCCGTCCAGGCTTGGCGCGATCCCTTCGCCATCTTCCGCTCCGAACTGCAGAAGAAATACGCCGCGGGCCTCGACGTGACCCTGGAGTTGGAGGAAGGACGCCTGTTGGTCGAGGCGGCGCGCGCCGAGACGAAAGGCGAGGTCGCCGACCGCGTCCGGCCCATCGCCGACACGCTGATAGACGCTGATTACGATAGCCGGCTCGACATCCTCCTGTCGCCCGAGACCTCGGAGATCATGGTTGCAGCGGACCGGCGGCCGTTCCTGGTGCGCTCCAGGCCTATTCCGCTCGATGCCGAGCGCAAGGCTGCGGGGTTCGCGAGCTGGTACGAGCTGTTCCCACGCTCCCAGAGCGGGGAACTCACGCGCCATGGCACGTTCGACGACGTGATCCGTCGTCTGCCCGCAATCCGTGACATGGGATTTGACGTGCTCTACCTGACGCCGATACATCCCATCGGCCGGACCCATCGCAAGGGACGAAACAACAGCCTCACGGCCGGACCCAATGATCCCGGAAGCCCCTATGCGATCGGCTCGGAGGCGGGCGGCCACGACGCCATCCACCCGGAGCTTGGCACCTTCGAGGACTTCCGGCGGCTCGTGGCGGCCGCGGCCGATCATGGACTCGAACTGGCGCTGGACATCGCCGTCCAGGCCTCGCCTGATCATCCCTGGCTGAAGGAGCATTCGGACTGGTTCGAATGGCGGCCCAACGGAACGATCCGCTATGCCGAGAACCCTCCGAAGAAGTACGAGGATATCGTCAACGTGGATTTCTACGCCAAGGGGGCGTTGCCATCCCTTTGGGTGGAATTGCGCAATGTCATCCTGCTCTGGGTCGAGCAGGGCGTAAAACTCTTCCGTATCGACAACCCGCACACGAAGCCGTTCCCGTTCTGGGAGTGGCTGATCGCGGACGTGCGGCGCGATCATCCCGACGTCGCCTTCCTAGCCGAGGCATTCACGCGGCCGAAGGTCATGTACCGGCTCGCCAAGATCGGGTTCTCGCAATCCTACACGTATTTCACGTGGCGCAACGAGAAATGGGAACTTACGGAGTATATGACGGAACTCTCGCAGACGCCCCCGAAGGATTTCTTCCGACCGCATTTCTTCGTCAACACGCCGGACATCAATCCGGACTTCCTGCAGAACGCGCCGCGTTCCGCCTACCTGATCCGCGCCGCGCTTGCAACGACCCTCTCCGGCCTCTGGGGTATGTATAACGGCTTCGAACTCTGCGAGGGGCGGCCTGATGCGAAGAAGAAGGAGTATGCCGACAGCGAGAAATACGAGATCCGGGTATGGGACTGGGACAGGCCCGGCAACATCGTCAACGAAATCACGATCCTTAATCGCATCCGGCGCAACAATCCCGCGCTGCACTCCCATCTCGGCATCTCGTTCCTCAATGCCTGGAACGACAACATCCTTTTCTTTGAGAAGGCTATGCCCGGACGCGAGAACGTCATTCTCGTGGCCGTCAGCCTCGATCCCCACAACGTTCAGGAGGCAGACGTGGAGCTTCCACTCTGGAAGTTTGGTCTGCCTGATCACGGCTCCCTGGCGGTCGAGGATCTGGTGCGCCACCAGCGCTTCACTTGGACAGGCAAGTATCAGCGCATCCGCTGCGATCCGGGCGAGCTGCCCTTCTCGATCTGGCGAATTGCCCCAAAGGATCAATAAGAATGCTCAAGAAGAACGATACATCCCTAAAGAGCGAAACGTCCCTGGACAAGGACCCCCTTTGGTACAAGGACGCGATTATCTACCAGCTGCATGTGAAGTCGTTCTTCGACGCCAACAACGACGGCATCGGCGATTTCGCAGGCTTGCTCGCCAAACTGGATTACATCGCCTCGCTCGGCGTAAACACGATCTGGCTGCTTCCATTTTATCCGTCGCCACGCCTCGACGACGGCTATGACATCGCGCAATACCGTGATGTCAGCGCGGATTACGGGACACTGAAGGAGTTCAAGGCCTTCGTGCGCGAAGCCCATACGCGCGGGCTTCGAGTCATCACCGAACTCGTGATCAATCACACGTCGGACCAGCATGCCTGGTTTCAGCGCGCACGCCACGCAAAGCCGGGCTCACGCGAGCGTGACTTTTACGTCTGGTCCAACACGGATCAGAAGTACCCGGAGACCAGAGTCATCTTCCTCGACACCGAACGGTCGAACTGGTCCTGGGATCCAGTGGCGGGCGCGTATTTCTGGCATCGCTTCTACTCGCACCAGCCGGATCTCAACTTCGACAATCCGCGCGTCCTCAAGGAAGTTCTGAGCGTCATGCGATTCTGGCTCGATATGGGCATCGACGGGCTTCGCCTCGACGCCATTCCCTATCTGGTCGAGCGCGAGGGCACTAATAACGAGAACCTTCCGGAGACCCACGAGGTCTTGAAGAAGATCCGCGCGCATCTCGATGCCACATACCCGGATCGAATGCTGCTGGCGGAAGCCAATCAATGGCCGGAGGATACGCAGGAGTATTTCGGCGACGGCAACGAATGCCATATGGCATTCCACTTCCCACTGATGCCGCGCATGTACATGGCGATTGCGAAGGAGGATCGCTTCCCAATCACCGACATCCTGCGCCAGACGCCCGAGATCCCCGAGAACTGCCAGTGGGCGATCTTCCTCCGGAATCATGACGAACTGACTCTCGAAATGGTCACTGATGAAGAGCGCGACTACCTCTGGAACACCTATGCGGCCGACAGGCGGGCGCGCATCAATCTGGGTATCCGCCGCAGGCTTGCGCCGCTCATGCAGCGGGACCGGCGGCGCATCGAATTGATGAATGCGCTGCTGCTGTCCATGCCCGGAACGCCGGTGGTCTATTACGGCGACGAGATCGGCATGGGCGATAACATCTATCTCGGCGACCGCGACGGCGTCAGGACCCCTATGCAATGGTCCCCCGACCGCAATGGCGGCTTCTCGCGAGCAGACCCCGCAAGCCTCGTGCTGCCCGCGATCATGGACCCGGTCTACGGCTTTGAGTCGGTCAATGTGGAGGCGCAGAGCCGCGATCAGCATTCGCTCCTGAATTGGATGCGCCGCATGCTGATGCTCCGCCGCAACCATCACGCCTTCGGCCGCGGCACGTTCCGGCTCCTTTATCCCACCAACCGCAAGGTGCTGGCATATCTGCGCGAACACGAGGGTGAGACGATCCTGTGCGTGGCGAACCTGTCGCGGACACCGCAGGCGGTCGAGCTTGACCTCTCGGCTTTTGTCGGCCGAGTGCCCGTCGAGATGACCGGTCCGTCGCCGTTCCCGCCCATTGGCCAGCTGACCTATCTTCTAACGCTGCCGCCCTACGGCTTCTACTGGTTCCAGCTAACGACAGACGTGGATTCTCCCCAATGGCGGAGTGCGCCACCCGAGCAGTTGCCCGACTTCCAGACACTTGTTCTCCGCAGCGGCATCAAAGAGATCTTGGGCGAGCGGAACGCGAAGGTGATCGCAAGCGACATCCTGCCGACTTATCTGCCGATGAGGCGCTGGTTTGCGTCCAAGAATGAGAGCTTGGACGGCGCGCGCATTCCATGGGCGGTGCCGATGCCCTTCGCCAGCGATGTGCTGATGGCGGAGGTCGAAGCACAAGTCGGTGGCCGCGCCGAGCGCTATTGCATGCCGCTCGGGATTGCGTGGGAAAGCGCCGGTGCATTGCCGCTGCCTCAGCAGCTTGCGCTGGCTCGGGTTCGTACCGGACGCCGCGTCGGCTTCTTGACCGACGGCTTTGCCGTGGACCGCTGGGTGCATGGCGTGCTTCGGGCCTTGTGCGAGAGGTCCACTGTCGCGACGCCGGATGGCGATATCCGATTCATCGGGACGCCCGAGCTCGATTGCATGGAGGCGACGGCGGATGCCCCCATTCGCTGGCTTTCGGCCGAGCAGTCGAACAGTTCGCTCGTCGTTGGCGACGTTGCCATGATCAAGCTCATCCGCCGCGTCTTCGCCGGCATACATCCCGAGGCGGAGATGACCCAGTACCTCACCAAGGTCGGATACAAGAATTCGGCGCCTCTTCTAGGCGAGGTCGTGCGGATCTCGCAGGATGGCACGCCCCATACGTTGATAATCGTTCAGGGCGCGATCCGCAACCAAGGCGACGCCTGGAACTGGATGCTCGAAAACCTCAAGCGCACCCTCGATGAGTATGAACTCATCGAAACTGACGGTGCTCCGGAGGAGGGCGTCTTCACCACCCTTGAGAACTTCGCAGGCGTGGTCGGTCGCCGCCTCGGCGAGCTTCATGTGGCGCTGGCCGCTCCCACGGATGGTCCAGCTTTCGCGCCTGTTGAGGCTGGCGCTGACGAAATCGACACTTGGAAGATGAGAGCCCGCAGCCAGCTCGTCGCCGCCCTCGATATTCTCGGCGACGTGCGCGGTGACCTTGATCCCGAACTCGGCGGATTGGCCGATGATCTTTTGGGGCAGCGCGACGATCTAGTCGCGGCCGTCGCCGAGCTGGCGGAAGTGGGCCGGGGGACGCTCCTGACGCGCATTCACGGCGACTTCCATTTCGGACAGGTCCTTGTCGCTCACGGCGACGCCTACATCATTGACTTCGAAGGCGAGCCAGTCCGCGAATTGGAGGAAAGACGCGCCAAGACGAGCCCGCTCCGCGACGTGGCCGGTCTGCTACGCTCGCTCGACTACACGGCCGTATCCGCAGCGATGTCCGAGGAGGAACTGTCAACCCAGTCGTTCAGCGATACCCGCAGATACCTGCTTGAGCAGTTCTATGCGGGAGCCGAAAAGGCATTTCTGGACACTTATTGGAGCGTCATCGCCGGGGCACCCCATCTTGGGCTCTCGGAAGACCGGCGCAGTCGCCTGCTCGATCTGTTCCTTTTAGAAAAAGCGGCCTACGAGATCCAGTACGAAGCATCCAATCGACCCCGGTGGCTGGCGATCCCGCTCAGGGGGTTGTCGCAAATCGCTCAGCGCCTCATTGGGGTGGAGAATGGAGGACGCCAATGACGGCTGGACAGGATTGCGCCTTCGCTGGTGTCGACGAAGAGCAGGTTAGAGCCCTGGTGGGGGGGCTGCACCGGGATCCGTTCTCTATCCTCGGACAGCATCCGACAGCCCACGGAAGCATCATTCGCGTCTTCATGCCGGGAGCGGAAACGGTCGAACTCCTAGCGCGGGACACAGGAACCCCGCTGACGCGGCTCGAACGCGTCCATGCAGAGGGGCTATTTGTTGGCGTTCTCAGTCACCAGGCTGCCTACAGGCTGCGCATCGCTTGGCCAGAAGCAGTCCAGGAAACGGAGGACCCCTACAGCTTCGGCATGCTTCTAGGAGAGCTAGACCTGCACCTGATCGGTCAGGGTACTCACTACGAGCTCAGTCATGTACTCGGTGCTCAGGCCACATTGGTCGACGGAGTGCCCGGCGTGCGCTTCGCCGTCTGGGCACCCAACGCACGGCGCGTGTCTGTGGTGGGCGATTTCAACAGCTGGGACGGGCGACGCAACCCCATGCGCCTGCACCCCGGCGCCGGCGTGTGGGAACTATTCATCCCGCGCCTCGGGCCGGGCGATCGCTACAAGTACGAGATCATCGGACCGCACGGTCAACTGCTTCCGCAGAAGGCCGACCCGGTGGCGCGGGCGAGCGAGGCCGCGCCCGGCAGCGCCTCCATAGTGGCGCGCCCGGAGCCGTTCCGGTGGACGGACTCGGAGTGGATGAGCGCGCGAGCCGCGCGGCAGTCGGAGAGTGCGCCGATCTCCGTCTACGAGGTCCATGCCGGCTCCTGGCTTCACCTGCCCGAAGAGGGCAACCGCAGCCTCGACTGGACCGAACTGGCGGACCGCCTGATCCCTTACGTATCGGGCTTGGGCTTCACCCATATCGAGCTCATGCCGATCATGGAGTATCCATTCGGGGGCTCATGGGGCTACCAGCCGCTAGGGCTCTTCGCCCCCACCGGGCGCTACGGAACGCCGGAGGATTTCGCAGGCTTTGTCAACCGCTGCCATGAGGCGGGCCTCGGCGTTATCCTTGACTGGGTTCCGGCGCATTTCCCCACCGACGTCTTCGGCCTTGCACAATTCGACGGGACGGCCCTCTACGAGCACCAGGATCCGCAGGAAGGATTCCACCAGGATTGGAACACGCTGATCTACAATCTTGGGCGCAACGAGGTGAAAGGCTTCCTAATCGCCAGCGCCCTTGACTGGCTGGAGCGTTATCATGTCGATGCTCTGCGGGTCGATGCCGTAGCGTCGATGCTCTACCGCGACTACAGCCGTAAGGCCAGCGAGTGGATCCCGAACCGACATGGTGGGCGCGAGAACCTTGAGGCGATCGAGTTTTTCAAGCATCTCAATAGCATCATCGCTCATCGCTGCAAGGGGGCCATCACCATCGCAGAGGAGTCGACCGCGTGGCCTGGCGTCACCAAGCCCCCAGAGGAGGGCGGGCTCGGCTTCACGTTCAAGTGGAACATGGGCTGGATGCACGACACGCTCCATTACATGGAACAGGACCCCGTCTACCGCAGCTACAATCACGGGGCCTTCACATTCGGCATGGTCTACGCCTTCACAGAGCGTTTTGTCCTGCCATTGTCCCATGACGAGGTCGTGCACGGGAAAGGCTCGCTGATCCGCAAGATGCCCGGAGACGAGTGGCAGCGTTTTGCCAATCTGCGGGCTTATTTTGGGTACTTGTGGGCGCATCCCGGAAAGAAGCTCCTGTTCATGGGGGGTGAAATCGCACAGGATCTAGAGTGGAACCACGACGCGTCCCTTTCCTGGAACCTCTTGGACAACCCGCAGCACTCGGGTATCCAGAGGCTCGTGCGCGACCTCAACCGCATCTACGCGACCGAGCCGGCGCTCCACGCCACCGATAATGATCCTGATGCATTCGCCTGGGCCGTGGTGGACGATTCCGCGAATTCTGTCTTCGCTATGCTGAGAACGTCGAGAGATGGCAGGTCTATCATCCTCGCCGTGAGCAACATGACCCCAGTTCCGCGGATGAACTATCGCATTGGCGTTCCCAAGGCAGGTCTCTGGCACGAGCTTCTTAACACGAACGCTCACATCTATGGAGGCAGCAACATTGGCAATGGAAGCAGCCTGCAGACGGAGGAGATTTCAGCCCACGGCCGCCCGACCTCCCTTGCACTCACTCTCCCACCGCTGAGCACACTTTTGCTTCGATGGAGTTAGCCTATTTGCATTAGTGCGTGCTTCAGATATGGGCTCGGCAGGAGCTAACCCGTTCGACTTCGCGATCAAAGCCGCAATAGGTCGAAGCAAAAATGGCCGCAGACAATGCGTATTCCTAGAAGATGTCGTCTTTTTCGAAGCAGGGGGCCGCACCTTGATGCTGGTGAAACGAGAACGTGCATCGGTGTTCAAGCGCGAAGGCCGTAATGGTCCGAAGTGCCTGTTGCGAATCATATGAAAGCGTGACCGCATCAAATATATGGGCTAGCTCGTACTCGGGAATCGTGAGGATTCCTCCGGGATCAAGACGTTCAAGTTTCTCTGCCAATAGTTCTCTGTTCACAATTAGCCTCCATTTACAAGCATATTGGTGTTTCCGCGAGTGTACGCCACAGATGACATTCGAATTCTGCAAAAATGCTGTCGTGCCATAAAACCTACACCTGAACTCTCACAAGGCAGGCGATAAAGTCACGATTGAATTCCTTACAGCTATCCCCTAGTTCACTGGACAGGAGCCGTACGTCACCAATAATCCTCTAACCTGCCTCTGCTTACAGAGCATCAGGATCGCGTTAGATAAAGGGTAAATAATTTGTCGACACGGTACTAGTGCTATCTGGTTGTGCAAATTCCTTAAAGCTTAGTGCGAGACTTACATCCCAACAAAGGTGTAAAAAAATGCACCAGAGCGAACAGGGACTGACCTTAAACGAACATGGGTGTTGATCATGATCCGTCCCGGCTGCACTCTTGGTATTCTCGGCGGCGGACAGCTCGGCCGCATGATAGCCATGGCGGCAGCCCAGCTGGGCCTGAGAACGCATATCTACGCGCCAGACGACAACAG
>NZ_JAEQMY010000079.1 GCF_016743775.1 Microvirga aerilata
CCGTGACTTATTCGTTTTGTGTAGCTCGGAAGCATACGCGGTCGAACGGTTTGGTCTGTTGGGAACCCGACACAGCGTTAACTTTTCTTTAACTTATGTTGATTTGTCGCAACGCTGTCGCCGCTCCAGGCGCAACACCGGTGTGGGCCTTGTTGCCACTTATGCTTGTCACTACAGAGACTTCTGCAACCATGAGTTACATAAATCACCTTATGCTAAATTTGCTTCATGAATGGGGAAGCTAAGGCTGTGGAACGTGCCAGTCGATCTTCATCGACGCTGTCAATAGCTGGAGGCTTCGCCAAGTGCTGGAGCATCCGCTCACCATCGCTCACAAGGACCTTTACCGGCTGATCCTCGCCCGTGACTTGTTGAGCCAGGGCACGACCAGAACCTGCCCCAACTTCTGGCTGCCGGAGCTGGTAGATCTGTTCTGGTCCCGTTAGCGAGTCACCGTGCCGCTCGGGGATACGCTGCTGAAGGTCACGCAGAAAGCCGTCGACCCAATGCTGGCGCAGCTCGGAGGCGCCTTCCAAAGGAAGCTCACCGGCAGATCCCACTCCAGGCCCGGAGGCATTGTTTAGAGCCACTCGGCTCGGCGAACTCGATGAGGCTTGAGCGTCGGAACTTCTAGTGGACGCACCACCAGCGGCTTCGGGATAGCTCCAGAGTTGATGAGACTCAGAACTCATCGGATCCGACTTCTGCTCCGATGCTAAGGTGGGAAGCGAAGGCCTTTGTACTTGATGGGTGCGGTCATGCCTGCCCATCTACGCGGCTCGTTCAAATCCCTGAGTTAACGGGGCAAGATCCCGTGCCCCACGCTAGCCCTGTCAGGGTAGGTGAAATTTCTTTCGCATCATGCGTCCTACTGAGCCCCAGATGCGAAATGAATTTCGTGTCTCTCCAGGCAACGCGTTGGGAAGGTGGTTGGCACGACACTTGCATAACATGGGCAACGACCACGTTGTTCAGGCTCAAACTGATTGCAAGACATGAGCTTGATCACCCGAAAAGGCCTGCCGCAATGAACCGCATGCTCCTAGGCTACAACCCTGACTTTGATGCCTTCGACGCGCCCACGGAGCGGCAGCCGTCGCAGCGCCGAGTTCCTGCGGTATTCGATAGCGTCGATACGATAAGCTTGGCGATCGACCTTCTTGAGATCAACACGACGCCGCAACTCGAATCTGTGGTCCGCCGCGTCGTTAGACGCGCTGGCACGGTGCTGAGGCGACCTGTAAACGAGCCCACACTCGCTGCATTGTCTGATCTGCTCAGCACTGCCGCGCAGCATGCATTACCGAACCATTCATCGGCCGCGCCGGCCGCCCGCCTGAACACAAAGGCGAGAGGGCGCTTCTTTGGTCTCGAGCTCGAGGGCTTGAGCCCTGAAGATCAGGAGTTCGAAACCGCGAAGGCGTTCGTTCGCCTTGCAGGTGAAGCGACGCGCCAAGCCGCACTGACCGCAAGACAGCTCGCTCCCCCTATCGCAGCAAAAGTTGCCGCGGCGCGCTCAGCCCAACGCTACGCACCGGGTTGGTGGCAAGTGAGGGGGCCTACAGCGTCTAATCCAGCAGTTGGCCCAGGTGGGTCACCCACGGGCGCAGTGTTCACGCCCATTTTAAGAGGAGATCGTCATGCATGACGTTGATCGTACAAGCCTTGAGTTCAACCCAGAATCCAACTTTGAGGGAAACCAGTTCGAGTATGGCCAGCAAGAGTGGTCCGGTGAAACCTATGGTGAGACTTACGGTGAGACCATTTTCAACGAAGCAGATGAAGCGGAACTTGCAAATGAACTGCTTCAGGTCACGAACGAGGCCGAGCTCGATCGATTCCTTGGCAACCTATTGAGCAGGGCAGCAAGTGCTGTCGGCCAGGTGGCGCGCTCTCCCATTGGCCAAGCGGTCGGCGGTGCTCTGAAGGGGGTTGCAAAAAAGGCGCTGCCCCTTGCGGGCGGTGCAATCGGCGGCTACTTCGGCGGCCCCCTCGGCGCCAAGATCGGAAGTGGCCTCGCATCGGCTGCAGGCAGCGCCCTGGGTCTGGAGGCCGAGTTCTACGAGCAGGAAGATCGCGAGTTCGAAGGTGCCAAACAGTTTGTCCGCCTCGCGGGCACCACGGTTAAGCAGGCTGCGTCCGCACCACCCACCGCGGATCCCCGTACGATCGCGCAAAGTGCCGCAATCGCGGCAGCCCGCCAGCTGGCGCCCGGCCTGCTGCAAGCTGCGTCCGGCCAATCTGGGATGGCTACATCGAGTGGGCTGCAACTTGGCATGCAAGGTGGATCAAGGGGCAGCTTCGGTCAGGGCCGCGTCGGTCGCTGGGTGCGCCGCGGCAACAAGATCATCCTTTTTGGAGCTTAAGGTCACGTCGTCATGACACCGTTCGCTGCGTGGATGCTTGAACAGGAGGCGCGGGCACTCCTGACCCGGTTGGGGCGCGTGAAGCCTTTCGCTCTGATCGAGCCAATGGTGCCGGCCGCAAGCTTGCCCATCAACGCACAAGGCGCGACCGAACGCTACCTCGTCGAGGGGCGGCGGGAACTACGCGACATGGTGCTGGGCTTCATCGCGTGGCTTCGCGGCCCCGGTGGGTCCCAGGCAACCCCAGCTCAGGCGCAGCGACGTTTCTCGATCCTGCGTCTCAAGTTCAACGCCGTTCTGACGCAGTTCGACATGTTCGCTGATGTTATCTCGCAGCGCAGTGAGCATGATACGGGCGTATTCCTGTCCGGTCTCGACGTTGTGGCTTCTGACGCCCTCACTCTGCCGGACAAGTACTACACGGCACCGCCCCTGATCTGCTATCTGGATCGCGGCGCAGGCGCTGCGATCCGCCGTGCACGCACCCGCCTTCCTGGAGGCGGCCTCAACCCCGTGGGGATCATCCGGGTGCCCCGCGAGCGCATGGTGGGCAGCGGCATTGCATCTTCGCTCATTCATGAGGTCGGACATCAGGCGGCGGCGTTGCTCGACCTCACAACCTCCCTTCGCATGCAGATACAGGGGATGCAGCGCGGCCGAGGAGGCAGAGCGTGGAAGCTGTTTGACCGCTGGATTGGCGAGATCGTCAGCGACTTCTGGTCATGCGCGCGTTTGGGAATTACGGCCACTCTGGGCCTGATCAGCGTCGTGAGCCTTCCGAGGCCGTTTGTGTTCCGTCTTAGCCCTGACGATCCGCATCCGGCCCCCTGGATCCGTGTGCATCTGTCCTGCGCCATGGGCCAGGCCATGTTCCCGCACGAGCAATGGGCGCGGTTAAGTCAGCTGTGGAATTCCTTTTACCCGATCGAGGGTAATGACCTTACACGACGCGAGCTTTTCGACGAAATCTTCGCCGCAATGCCCGGCTTTGTTGGGCTGCTCGTGAACCACCGTCCGCCCGCTCTGCGGGGTCGCTCGCTGCAAGAGGTGCTTCAAGTCGCACAGCGACAGCCTGCACACCTGACAGCGCTGTTCGCCGCTTGGCAGCGTCAACCCTCGCAGATGTACCGCACTCCGCCGACCCTTGTCTTCGCGGTGCTCGGCCAAGCCCGTGCGGATGGTCACCTCAGTCCTGAGGAGGAAAGTCACTTGCTCACCAAGCTGCTGTCCCATTGGGCGCTGCGCAATGCCGTGAGCGTCACCGTGCCCCGCGTTTCGTCATCATAACGTTCATTCATGGAGTCAGTCATGACCACCTCCCCACGCCCAACCAAACAGACCACAAACCAGTCCTCCACGCCGGCACCTGCGCCTCAACCTACCATGGGGACGAGCCGTCCCGGATCCGCCATCATCACGGTCGTTGACCGCGCGGACGGCAGTCGCGATCCTTTGCCGGTGCCCTACGCGTCCGTGAGCCTGTACCGGGCTCCCGCTGGGGCTACGGCCGACGGGTACGTGCCCGATGCCACCGACTGGGTCGCAACCCTGAAAACCGATTCCAACGGTGTTGTGCAATTCAATTCACTGGAGCGCCGCGGCTACATCGTGTGTGTCAACCATTACCCGCAGCCGGCACGGGTGTTCGACATTCCCGAGGGCTGCATCCGTGAGATTGAGGTTGATCTCGGCATCGCGTTCACGATCAACTCTCGATTCCTTACTAGCGCCTGCGATCCGATCCCGTGCGCGCAGCCCCGCGTCAACGACATTGTTGAGTTTCGCGCGAGCGGACGGGGCTTGGACACGGGCGCTGAGGAAGTCAGCCTCATTTGGCCGCCGAACGCATCAACGGATCCCACTGATCCACGTGTCGCGATTGCGCAGATCACCGCGCCAGGTTACCAGAAATACCGCCTAGGCTTCGCAACTGCCTACGCACCCACCGCCGGAGCTCCTCCGCAGGGTTCATCCACCCAGGTTGTGACGATGGCAGACGTGACAGCTATGCCCGTCGCCGCCAACGTGGTGACCGGCAACCTTGGAGTCGCATTGTCCCGCACTGGAACGTCCCCCACGACGGATCTGGCGTTCTGGCAAGGCATTATCGAGAGCACGGAACGGTTGTCGTTCAACACGTACCTGCGTTTCATGAATCACATCTTCTGCGGTGCCCCGGCGAACGCAGACGACGAGGCTCCATTCGCCATCGGCCGCGACCAGTATGATCGCCTAAAACCATTGCGGATGCTGCCGTTCACAGACTCGGATGCCTATCGTGTAGTGAAGGCTGCAACTGAGGCGTTCGTAATGATCAACTGCGGCGTCTTCACCGATGGGCGCGTCCGCGATCCGGACTACCTCGCCCGCCGGGACCTCCCACCCGCAGGGCCGATCTCAGACTACCTGGTCACAATCCCCAATGGGGCAGGCGGCACCCTCCAGACGTTGCCGTACCTCGCCCTGATCCGCTCAAAGCTGCCGGACATTGGCATCAAGCTAAACACCCTCGCAATCCCAGGCGGGCTTGCCCAGGACTGCCACGGCATCCTTAGCGAGAAGCTCACTCATCCCTGCATGCTTGAACTGATCTGGTCCTACTGGCACGAGGAGGGCATGCTGGTGCAGACGCTGAACATGATCGCCCGGCGCTTCCAGAACGTGCGCGGGCCCGGCGAGCGCGATCCGTTGGCGAACCTGGACATCGATCCGCTGCGCCCGCTGTCAAATTTGCTGTGGGGGTACACACTGGATGAACAACATCGCTTGAGCATCGTCAGGCGGAACTACGAGTACGACCATCATTATGGCCTCCGCTTAGAGGGGAAAGCCGTCGGTCCCATGCGTCCGGCCGACAGCCGCTCGCGTTTCCTCGAGGCTTTCCACAACCTTCTGCGCCTGTGCCTGGTGTTCTACAGGCAGGATGACGACACCACGATCAAGGCCGATGCCTTCCCAGTGCTCAATGCGCTGAAAGAGGTTCACCTGATCCTGTCGCAGGGTGCACACAACCAGTTCGGCGACCTGCCCTCAACCGCGCGCATCGAGATGATGATGCAACAATGGTTGCTGGCACGTCCAGAGTTCCGAGAGTTCCTGCCGACCCGCCTCATGGTTGCCTATCCGGAACCGTGGATGGATCGCGTTGACGCGATGAAAAAGATGCAGGGCTGGAGCGACACAAGTGTGCTGAACTTCCGTAACCTTGGCCTCTTCGGCGAACAGCTGCTGCTATCAATTCGGTGGGGCCATTGGAGCGATGTATTTGAGCCGATCCAAGCATTCAACTGGGCACGCTTTTTCCGGCCGCAGATCCAAGGTTACACGCATGCGTATCGGGCGGTAACAGGCGTCGATTTGACGACGGACAAGCCGGACGCCCAGGTCGAGGCCACGCTGCCCTCAGTGCTGCTCCAGCGACGGCTCGCCCAGCAACACCGCAGCGTCACCCCGGTGTAGGGGAGTGTGTGATGATCGACTTCACGTCATCCCTGTATCTGGGCCTGCGCCATCCCAGCTCAGCGTTGGGATCATGGGACACACTGACCTTGGGGAAGCCGGCCTCGCTTGAGGAACCGCCCGGTGCCGCCGCCTTGGCCAATGCGCTGGCACGGCTGCAGGGCCAACCGGCGGCTGTGCTCCTCCCGTCAACGTTGCACCTGTTTTGGGACTTTTTGCATTTCCTCAAGCACCAGGGGCGGATGGCCGTCCTGCTCGACGCAGGCGCCTACCCCATCGCGCGCTGGGCGGCGGAGGCTGTTTGGGGACGCTCGGTGCATATGTTTGCCCACCACGACGTCCAAGCGCTCGCGACGCTTGCGGTTCAGGTCGCGCGAGGCGGTCATCGCCCAGTCATTCTGGCTGATGGCTACTGCCCTACATGCAACCAGCCGGCTCCTCTGCAGGCCTTTGCGGAGATCGCAGCCGCACATGGTGGATGGCTCGTGCTCGACGATACACAGGGAGTTGGCGTCCTTGGGAGCAACCCGACCTCTGATCGGCCCTATGGCACTGGCGGTGGCGGTTCGATGCACTGGCAGGGAGTCGGTGTCTCCAACGTGGTGGTCGGGGCGTCGCTAGCTAAGGCCTTCGGCGCACCTGCAGCCGTGCTAGCCGGGCCACGGCCCCTGCTGCAGCGCTTCATGCATGAGAGCCGCACCCGGCTTCACTGCAGTCCACTCTCGGTGGCTGTAATTACGGCGGCCCACGAAGCTCTGCGCTGGGCCTCCATATGGGGTGATTTCGCTCGTCACCGGCTTGTCGCATTGGCTCGACGGCTGAGGGAGCGCCTGGCGCAGGTAGGACTCGCGCCAGTCGGCGAACTGCCATTCCCGGTCCAATCGTTCCCGGTTCGCTCAAGAGCGGAGGCGCTTCGGCTGCAAAGCGATCTTCTCCACGGCGGCGTACGCGTTCTGCTCACATCCGGCTGGGGTCGGGACAAGGTAAAACTGACCTTCATCGTCACCGCGACGCATCGCGAGTACGACATCGACCATGTCGCGCGCATGCTCGCTGGCCATCTGCTCGCTGCCTGAGGAGGCAAACGATGACCAACGAATTTGAGACGTTTGAGTTCGAGGGAGCCAATGGTGAGTTCGAGGAGGAGCGCGGCACTGCCTGGCGTGGGGCATTTCGCGCCCGCTCCCCAGGGAGTGGCAGGTTTCGCGGTTCACCCATGCGCCCGGGCGCCGCTCCGCAAAAGTTCCGGCGCGGTGCCGCCGCTTGGCTCCGCCCAGACAGGGGAGACATTCAATGGTCCCCTAATCCGCGGCTTCCGAGACCGCAACAACGCTGGCTCGTTCCAGGCAACGGATACTCTCCGTTTGCCTTCGAGCCACAGCCCTATCCGTCAGCTTGCGTCTGTCCTCCGCCTCCCCCATGTCCCCAGACTTCCTCGCCTGCTGATGACGGTGGCGCGCTGGATTCTTCGGATGGCGGCGAGGGCGAACTGACCAACGCCATCGGAGGCTTCATGGGAACGGCCGCCAAGCGCATCGGCGATGTGGTGGGGCGGGTCGTCAAAGGCTTTGGCGGCTGCAACATCATCGATCTCACGGCGAGCTCCGACCGCTCAGTCGAAAAGGGCACGCGGGATACAAAGAAAGTCTTTGCCCTGGTCTTGCACCAGATGGCTTGCTGCCACCAGCGTCGGGATCCATTGCGCAGCTACCTTGGCATTAAAGCGCATTATGCCATCCTGCCCGATGGACGGATCCTCCAACTGCACGGTGTGGACAAGCTGATCTGGGCGTCGCACGGCTTCAACAACGGCAGCGTCGCTGTCGAGTTCGCGGGCAATTTTCCGAACATCCATGGCAAGTGGTGGAAGGGCGACACTTACGGGCGCAACAAAGTCACCGCCGCACAGATCGAAGCAGGTCGCTGCCTCGTCCGACACCTCGTCAGAACGATCGGACTGCGCACGGTTCTGGCGCACCGCCAGTCAAGCGACACGCGCGAGAACGATCCTGGACCGGACATCTGGTACAACGTCGGCCAGTGGGCGGTCACCACCCTCGGTTTGAGTGACGGAGGACCCGGCTTCAAAGTTGGGAGTGGCAAGCCGATCCTTGATGCGTGGCGCACATGGGGGACAAGCGGGCTCGTCCGCGAGGCGGAGGCGGAAGTCGGCTTCCAGACCGAATTCAACTTCGAAGAAGGCGAAGAGACAGAGGACGAGCTCTGGCGAGGCGAGCCGGAAGGCAACTTTGAGGGTGAGGTGCCGTTCGCCGAGGCGCTCCGGGATCCACGTGCCAAGGGCCCTGGCATCTACACGCTCTTCAAAGGTGGCAAGCGGCTCTACGCCGGACGCGCCGACAATCTGCAGCGGCGTTTGGCCACCCACCTCTGGTACATGAAGAAACACGACGCCAATGTGGGCGACTACGCAGTCAAGCTCACCCCGCTCGCTGGCGCCGACCCATCTAAACTCTCGCGCGTTGAGTCTGCCACAATCCGGCACTGGGGCACGAGAACTCAAGGCGGGCCGCTCACCAACGTGAAGACGCGGGAGCTCGAGGTCCTGCCACTCTCAACCGAAGCCTGGACGTGATCCTCGGCTATCGGTTCGGCATTTCGAAGGGAGAGATGTTATGCACATGATGACATGCACATGCTCACACTGCCGGGCTCAGCGCAACGCCCTCATGCCGATGCAACGGTTTACCCCAGGTCCGCAGGCGTCCCCGCTCAGCGAGGAACAGGAGGTTGAACTCGCTATGGAGCTGATGGGTATCCAAAGCGAGGAGGAACTGGAACAGTTTCTCGGCAAAATGTTCAAGAGCATCGGGAGGGGTCTGAAGAAAGTCGGCGCAATCGCCGCCCCCCTCCTCAAACCATTGGGTGGTGCCCTCAAAGGCTTGGCGAAAAAGGCTCTGCCGTTCGTGGGAGGGGCACTGGGATCGTTCATCCCAATCCCAGGCGTCGGCACAGCCATCGGAACCGCTTTGGGCTCGGCCGTTAGCCAGGCGCTGGAGATGGAGTTCAACGAGCTCGAGCAAGAGGAGGCCGAGTTCGAGATGGCGCGGCGCTTCGTCCGCATCGCCGCCGATGCCACGCAGCAGGCGCTGCTCAACAGCGCGACCGGTGATCCGCAGGCAGCGGTGCGTGACGCACTGGTCCGTGCGGCCCAAAACAATGTTCCCGGGTTCAACCCCCAGGAACTGGAGGCCGCAACGAGTCTTGGGGAGCTCGAAAGCTACGAAGGTGAGTACGGCGAGATGGAACAGGAAAGCGGCTATGGCGGCGAGGGAAGGCCGGCTTCCGGCCGCTGGTTGCGCCGCGGCAGACGCATCGTGCTGATGGACCTGTAGACGCGGGCCAGCAAAGATGGATACTCACCACGCGTTCGCCATCCGTCCCGCAAGCGAGCCAACGAGAGATGCTGTTGCCTTCGCCCGCGCTGGTGGGCCACCGTTCGTACGCGAACTGATGGAGTTCGTGCGCTTTGACAGTGTCAGCTCGGATCACGCGCAGCGCGGGCAGGTCTCGCGCTGCGCCGCGTGGTTGACCAAATATTTGCGCAGCATCGGCTTGGAGCGGATCCGGAAGGTGTCGGCTCAAGGGCATACCATCGCCGAACGGCTCCAGGCGCCCCCAGCTGGTGTGTTCCCACCGCCCTCATGGGGTTCGCGATGCCGAACGACCGCATGCATGGATTTGATGAGCGTCTGTATTCGCCAAGCCTCCATTGTGGCATCACCGCGGGCACCCGTTTCATCGATGGGCTCGCCCGACGGTGTGCTTTGATACAAGAGCCTACGCCATGATCGTCGACTGTCATTGTCATGCCGGGAAGGGAGACGGACTGACGGGACCGTGGGATACGGACGCTCCGCTGGGCGATTATCTTCGCCGCGCGGCGGCAGCTGGGATTGGCCGGACCATTGTGTTCCCAGCGTTTCACTCCAATTACGCGCGAGCGAATGCCGAACTGGCCCGGATCGTCGCCGCGCATCCGCGAAGACTGTGGGGGTTCGCTATGGTGCACCCAGCGTCAGACCGCGGACATGTCACTGAAATGATCGCCACAGCGGTTGAGCGGTATGGTTTTCGCGGGATCAAAGTGCATCGGCACGACGCGCCGATCACACGTGAGGTCTGCGAAGCGGCACGCACCTGGCGCATCCCGATCCTGTACGACATCACAGGAGACGTAGCTGCGATCGAGCTTCTTGCGAAGGAGTACCCGGAGGTAAACTTTATCATCCCTCATCTCGGCAGCTTCGCAGACGACTGGCGGGCTCAACTTGGCGTCACGGACCATCTGGTGCGTCATCCAAATGTATACGCGGACACGTCAGGCGTACGGCGGTTCGACATGCTACTACAGGCGGTGCGGCGTGCGGGGGCCCGCAAAATCCTGTTCGGAAGCGACGGCCCTTGGCTCCACCCCGCGGTTGAAATGGCAAAGGTCCATGCCCTCAGGCTGCCGGCGCACGAGGAACGCCTCATCCTCGGCGGCAACGTGCTCCGTTTGATTGGAACTCCGCATCGGCGAGAGCCGACTAATGGGCGTGAGCGGCGCGCCGCAGCTGCAGCGTACGCGGCGTGACGCCAAGCCGGTCTGCGGCACGCTGAACGCTGCGATGCTCATGCTCCAGTGCAATCCGGATGGCGAGGTCTTCCGCCGCTTGGCCGATCTCCTTCAAACCTACCCCTTGGTCGACGGCACGTCGAATCGCTTGTTCAAAGCTCTCGCTACGCCAAGAACTTATGGGGCAACCGGATTCCGGCCTCTCGTCAACCGGCACGTCACCCAATGTGATCGGACCAGGCCCGGCATGGCGGTGGCAGAGACGCGCAACGAGGCGCCTTAAGTCGCGGACATTGCCGGGGTACTCGCGACTGATGAGATACTGGCACACAGTTTCGTCGAACCCCTCGCAACCACTGTCCCTGTTGAACTCGGCCTGAAAGTGGCGTGCCAGCAGAAGAACATCGTCCATGCGGTCTCGCAATGACGGTGTCCTGCAAACCCAGCCCGCGATACGATGATAAAGGTCAGCGCGGAATGTGCCGGCGGCAATGCTGGCTTCAAGATTCCGGTTTGTGGCTGCAATCAACCGAAACTGAGTATGCTGCCAATTGTTGGCTCCGACGCGTTTGAACTTTCCCTCCTGGATCACACGCAGCAGTTGGGCTTGCAATGGCAGCGGCAACTCGCCGATTTCGTCAAGAAACAGTGTCCCGCCGTTGGCCAGGGTGAAGGCGCCGTCCCGAGGTGCCACCGCACCAGTGAACGCACCACGCTCGTGTCCGAAGAACTCGCTGCCTGAAAGCTCCATCGAGATGGTCGTGCAGTCGACGATGACGAGATCGCCTTTGCTTCGGCGTGCATCCAGGGTGTGGATGAGCCGCGAGATCAATTCCTTGCCGGTCCCACTCTCTCCAACGATCAGAACCGGACCCTGTGAGTACGCGGCGATCTCGACGACCTGGCGGACGAGCGCACGCCACGACTGGCTCGCTCCAACGAGAGAACCCGTCACAAGCTCACTGCCGGCCAGCTCGTCTACATGCTTCCAACGCTGCAGGCGTGCCTGAACCTGCTCGCCAGACGGAGGATCCGTTTGCCATAGCAGAACGTCCGACGCGCCGGCGGCCATGAAGGTCCACATGTCGGAGCAGGGCTTGCCGCGCGAGCCTACTACCAACACCAGCAATCGCGCATCCTTGCTGGCGTTGTGAACAGCAGTGAGCACATCCTTCTCGAGCCGTTGGCACACAACGACTCCGTAGCCGCTCTGTCCAAAGCCGGCGGGATCCGGATCCATGCCACACGCTGATAGGCTCTCCATAACCGCGCGACGTGTGCCTGCTTCGACACCCGAACAGAAATGAATCCACACGTGATCTTGCAGCGTCCTTGCAGGACCCGAAGTCGGGGACCGACTGTGACTGGAACTGTGCACCATCGGGATGAGCTCCCTTATAATCTTGCAATTGACTGTGGGTCGTAAGGGCCAGAATGATCAGATCTGCACAGTGGGAAGACGAACCCTTGGATCCGTACTCATCGCAACAACGGCCCCCGGTGCAGGGGCGCATCACTGAAAAATCCTTAGAATTCTACGGGAAACTTACATCGCGATCAAGTTCTTGTTCGTAAAATCTCTGCCTTTGATGCATATCCGTCCCGCTCTTGATAGCGGGAATACTCCACAATCAAGTATTTGGCGGCAATTCTCGTGCCAACCAGGCGCTCTCGTGACGGGTTGCATGCGCGATGACCAATCATACCTATCCGCGAACAGCGTCTTGCGTGCAGGCACAAGACACCATTGTGCACAGCGCACTTGTTGATCAGTGCTTCTTCAGCCCGCCGTGTCGACGCGTCCCTGCGCGGGCAACAAGCTGTTTTGAGAGGGACCAAGAGCAAAGTGGCTTCGAGCACGCACTAGCCCCGGGTTCGGTGGCGTGCGCCACCTATACGTCGCCGTCTCCTTCGTGGGAGCGCCGGTCCGCCGTTCGCTTCATCCGCCCGCGGGCCAGGTCGCGTCCTGCAATAATCATCAGGCATGCAGTCGCGCGTGCCCCGTTCCGCGTACGCGTGGGGTGCCTCATGCGCCCTTGTCGTACGTCTTGGAGGCTCAGCGAACGATCCAGCTGAGTCGTTGGCCCAATGCCAGAGCGCATGATCGATGGGAAGGCCTGTCGCGACATGGCCGTGGGTGCGCATCAGGTTTGACTGTGGTTTCACTTCGACACGCAAACCTCGTGGATCATCCAGCATCGCTCTCTCCAAGGAAACGGCGTGCTCAGCGCCACTGCGGAACTGGAGCCGGGCCACTGCCGATTGATGGGGTCGTCAGCTGCGACAGCCACATGCAGAGATCAAGGTGGCCGGGAGCTCGCCGGTCCATGTGTGGTAGCCAACCATCGAACGACGGCCCTTCTTGGCATAATCCGACGTCCATAGGCAAAATTTCCAAGTGTGTACAGGCGGAGGCGCACTTTCGTGTTTCACCCGGAGCGGAGAAGGCCTACGAACCTGCGCGTGCATCGTGCTGGCCGCGCTGATGACATCATGTCCGCTCATGGCTCATCCTACGGGATGGGTTCCGGACATGATCCTAGCAACATGATAATCACGTGCGCCCGCCGGTTTCCGTATGTGAGAAGATCTCACCCATACCCGCATGGATGCCGCGCAAGGAGGGCGATGATGGTCCTGCGCCGGATTTTTGCTTCCATTACTGGAGCCTCGCCCTCTGCGGCCCGGCTTCATCTCGGTAGGAAAGAAGCGCGGCACGCGATGGCACGCGCTATGTCAGCAGTGACATAACTGGGGTGGTTCTGGAGCAGTATTCATGGAACGGCTGCTCCCCGTGTTCCCGCGCGGGCAGGAACAGGAAGCCGGCGCGTTGTTTGTATTGTTCGGCGGGTGCTGTAGTATGTAGAGGCTGGGAGGCTAACCCGGGGGCAGGAAGGGAATAGTTGCCATGGCCAAATCCCGAACGACCCGCACCGCGCCGTCGCCCGAAACCCGCAAGGTAACCGATAGCCGTACGAAAGCTGGCATAGGACGATCCAAGGCTCACCCGGTGTCGAAAGTGCGCGCGCAGCCGAGAGCGGTCAACAGGTCGAAGGCCGATGTGAGATCGGTTACCGTTCCGAACCAGTCACGACCTTCGTCCGGGAGAGCCGGTCTGGCCTCCGGCGACGCATCAGAGACGACAGCGTCACGCACAAGCCAACCCCACAACTGGTTCGAAACCGTCGGGAGCATGATCGGCTCGCAGGATGGACGCGAGATCCTGGCGGATGCCTTGAGAGCCTTCGCGGATGTCCTGTCCAGACGGAGGCAGGATGAACTGCCGAGCCGCGGCACTCGGTCGAACCTTGGGGCGAGATGGCCCGTGAAGGACGTGCGCTGAGCGTATCCGGCCAACAGGACTGGGCTTCGGCCGCCCTAAGCTACGGGGAGGAAGGGGCGACGAAGCTGGCCAGACGGCACATCGATGCCAGTTGCAACCGCGAGGCGCCGACGGCGTTCAGTCGGGCCGAGTGGTGCCAGGGACGATTGTGATGCCCGCTCACGGGGACATGGAACGTCCCGGGTGGTCTCCCATGCCCTTGTAGTTGGCTGCGGGATCATCTCCGGCGCGCCGTGCGGAAGGACCGGGTGTCCCGTCGTCCCCATAAGAATCGATTGTCCACGGTGGTCGCCGCAGGTCGTGCTGTCCGCCTGAAGGTGAACAGTACCTCCAGAATCGTCTTTTCCGAGAACCAGACTGTGAGACTTCCTCTCTGGCGCAGGGCCGCATCGTATTCGGCCCAGTTCATCACCGGGTGTCACTGCTTGGGAATGTGGTGACGGCGAGCGGCATGAGCCTTGAAGGGCATGAGGGGTCTTTGCTCAGACGGCGAACAGGTCGCTACGCTACCCAGC
The DNA here is from genome assembly GCF_016743775.1 of Microvirga aerilata. Classification (GTDB taxonomy): domain Bacteria; phylum Pseudomonadota; class Alphaproteobacteria; order Rhizobiales; family Beijerinckiaceae; genus Microvirga; species Microvirga aerilata. Next base: position 14,260 of record NZ_JAEQMY010000079.1, read on the forward strand.
CGCAGTTTCCAACTCGCTCATCCATGCGACAAGGCGCTGCCGAGGCCAACCTGCTCGGCTCGGCCTATGAGTGGGTGTGAATCAGTGTCGAATGCTGAAACCGAGCCGGCTTCCATCAAGTGCTTGCGTTTGTTGGCGGATCGATAGCGTCAGCGGGGCATCATCGGCACCGATCGTAACCCCACCGAACTTCCATTTTGTGTCGCTACACCACGATCTTGCGCTTCCCTCACGAGGGGGCGACCTTCGGTTCCGGTTCAGATATAGAAACATTTCGGAATTGGCTCAGCCATCATGCCTAGTATGAACTTGCGTCTCACCCCGCGCGGGCACCTCCTGCTGGAGGAGGCGGACGACGCGCCCACCCTGGATGACAAAGTGGCAGCACGGCTGGCCGAGGCGTTCGGCCGTGGCACCGGGCATGGGCTAATGCAGCTTGGCGCGGGCGAGATCGGCCAATTCTTGCCGCCTGCCTTCATCTGGTGGCGCGATTTCGCGGTGCGCTATGTGGAGGCGGTCTGTCTTCACGGATCAGATGGGGGCGGAGAGGGGCCGTCCGCCGCTTCCCTGTCCGCCATCGCCCCACCGGCCGAGGCCGAACTTGCCACACTCATGCTGACCGCCCCGATGATGCCGGGGGCGGAATACCTGACCACCGACATCCTGAGTGGGCTGTGGGCCGATCTCGCCACTGCGTTCACCAGGTCATTGGCAGCATCCACCAACGACCTGCAAACCTTCCTCAAGACGCTGAATCCAGCCTGGAACCTGATCGGCCGCGTCCACTTCAATCTGGCCGAGAACCGCCGCGACCCGGAGCGGCCCTTTGCCTTCCTGGCCACCTACACCACGCGCCTGTCGGCCCAGGCGAGGGTCCAGCATGTGCCGCTTGGTCAGGCACTGCGCGAATACGCCGGTGCCGCCAACCGAGACAAGCTGTTGTCGCTCCTGGTGCCGGTGCAGCGGGCGGCGGAGCGCTTCGGCTGGGTCAAAGCCATGGTCGATGCCGGAGAGATCTTTCATCCCCTACGCTGGAGTCCAGCCGAGGCCGCACGGCTCCTGAACAGCGTGCCTGGCCTGGAAAGCGCCGGTGTGGTCGTGCGCCTGCCCGCCCACTGGCGGGCGGGCCGCCCGCCGCGCCCGCAGGTTACCGCCACGGTTGGGAGCCGTCCGCCATCCGGAACAGGTCTTGACGCCCTGCTCGACTTCCACATGGACGTGAGCCTGGAGGGTGAGCCGCTCACCGCCGAGGAAATGGCCACCTTGCTCGCTGGTACCGAGACGCTGGTGCTGCTGCGGGGCCAATGGGTGGAGATCGATCGTCCGCGTTTAGAACGTGCGATGCGCCGCTTCAACGAGGTGCAGGCTCTCGCCGAGCAGGAGGGGCTCACCTTTGCAGAGGCCATGCGCCTGTTGGCCGGTGCCGACGCTATCGGGGATGACGAGCCCGCCGCGGCTGCCGACTGGTCGCAGATCACGGCCGGAGCGTGGCTGACTGAGACGCTGAGGGCGCTGCGCAACCCCGACGGTGCCGGTGTTGATCCGGGTCCAGCCCTGAAGGGACGCTTGCGCCCCTACCAGCAAGCAGGCGTCGAGTGGCTCCATCTCCTGAGCGGGCTTGGGCTGGGTGCCTGCCTCGCTGACGACATGGGGCTGGGCAAGACCATCCAGGTCTTATCGCTGCTGCTGATCCAGAAGCGGAAGACAGCTGCGCGCAAGCCGAACCTGCTGGTCGCTCCGGCATCGCTGCTGGCCAACTGGGCGGCGGAGATCGAGCGCTTTGCCCCCGGGCTGAATGCGAGGATCGTGCATCCCTCGGTAATGGCAGCCGAAGACCTCGAGCAGGTGACAGTAGAGGGATTGTCCGACCTGGATCTGGTGATCACCAGCTATGGCTCGCTGCTGCGCCTGCCGGTGCTGGGCCAAACGTCCTGGCGCTTCTTCGTGCTGGACGAGGCGCAGGCGATCAAGAACCCTAATGCCAAGCAGACCCGGGCAGCCAAGGCCCTGCAGGCCGAGGCCCGGATCGCCCTGACCGGAACGCCGGTGGAAAACCACCTCGGCGACCTATGGTCGATCTTCGACTTCATCAACCCCGGCCTGCTCGGAAGCGCAAAGGAGTTCAGTCGCTACACTAAGGCCCTGGCCGAGCGGCCGCATAACCCCTACGGCCCGCTGCGCGATCTGGTCCGGCCCTACATCCTGCGCCGGATGAAGACTGACAAGACTGTCATCACCGACCTGCCGGACAAGACGGAGATCAAGGCGCTGTGCCCGCTAAGCCGCAAGCAGGCTGCCCTTTATGCCGAGACGGTGACGGATCTGACCAAAGCATTGCAGGACGCTGACGGGATCCGGCGCAAGGGCATTGTGCTGGCGACACTGATGCGGCTGAAGCAGATCTGCAATCATCCCTCGCAGTGGCTGAACGATGGCAAGTGGGCTGAGGCGGACAGTGGCAAGTGGGCTCGCCTGCGCGAGATCGCCGAGGTGGTCGCCGCCCGCCAGGAGAAAATGCTGGTCTTCACCCAGTTCCGCGAGATGACAGCGCCCCTGGCGGCATACCTGAGTGAGATCTTCGGCCGACCTGGGTTGATCCTGCATGGCGACACCGCGGTCAAGAACCGCAATGCGCTGGTTCAGACCTTCCAGGAGGACGAGACAGTGCCGTTCTTCGTTCTGTCCCTAAAGGCGGGAGGCTCAGGGCTGACACTGACCGCGGCGTCTCACGTTGTCCACTTTGACCGGTGGTGGAACCCGGCGTTGGAGAACCAAGCCACGGACCGCGCCTTCCGGATCGGCCAGAAGAACAACGTGCTGGTGCACAAATTTGTCTGCCAGGGTACAGTGGAGGAGAAGATCGATGCCCTGATCGAGGCGAAGAAGGGTCTGTCGGACGATCTGCTGGCCGGCGGAGACGAGATCAATCTGACCGAGATGGAGGATGAGGATCTGCTGCGGATGGTGGCTCTTGATCTGAAGTCCGTCATGACGGAGTAAGGCAGATGGCCCCTTGGTTCGATGGAGCATGGCCCTCCTACGTTCCGGTTGCGGAGCGCCGGAAGCAAGCTGCTCGCGAGGTGGAGAAGCTGCGCAAGAAGGGGCACCCGGTCGCCCCTGTCATCCTGGAGGGACGCACCATCGCCCGGACCTTCTGGGGCAAGGCGTGGTGCGACAACCTGGAGAACTATCAGGATTTCGACAACCGCCTGCCGCGTGGCCGCACCTATGTGCGCAATGGTGCGGTGATCGACCTTCAGATCTCGGCGCTGGAGATCAAGGCGATGGTCAGTGGATCGTCAATCTACAGGGTATCCGTCAGCATCACGGCGCTGGCGCCCGCGCTGTGGCGGTCGATCTGCGCGGATTGCGCTGGCGGCATCGATTCCCTGATCGAGCTGCTGCAAGGCCGGTTCTCCAAGGGCGTGATGGAGCGGATCTGTCGCCAGGACAGAGGTCTGTTCCCGAAGCCGTCGGACATCTGGTTCTCGTGCACCTGCCCGGACGGAGCCTTGATGTGCAAGCACGTTGCTGCGGTGCTGTATGGCGTCGGGGCTCGGCTCGACGAGAGGCCCGAGCTTCTGTTCCGGCTGCGTGCGGTCGACGAGAAGGATATGGTGGCCGATCTCGAAACGGCGCTGCCAATCTCCAGCCAGCCGCTCGATACTAGGAAGGCCCTGGAGGTTGATGATCTCTCGGCCCTGTTCGGCCTGGACATGGATGGAGGCGATGGTGCGAACGCAGCACCCGGCGCTGCACCAGCCGCCCCCGAGCCGGTGGCCCGCGCTGGCCAGAAGCGGACCAGCACGAAGGCAGCGGGACGCAAGGCAGTCGTTCGGTCCGGCCCGGCACCCGCTGCACCAAAAGCGAACAGGCACACCGCACTGCCGGTAGGGCAGATCCGTCAAAGGGGCAAGGCTAATAAGGCGCATCATTCTGCTGAGCCGATCACGCGAACTCGCCCCCCCGACGATCACCTGATTCAA
>NZ_JAEQMY010000007.1 GCF_016743775.1 Microvirga aerilata
GAACCGGAGGTGATCTCCTCGAGCGACTGTCCCGTCCACTCGAAGCCGAAGCCCTCGGGCAACTCGGACGCCAGCCGCTCCATCTCGGCGATGGCCGCGCCCGAGGAGTATCCGGGCGCAGGCTGGCCCGACAGCCTCACCGCCGGATAACCGTTGTAGCCCACGATCTGCGGCGATCCCTTGCGCCATTCGGCAATCGCCAGGGAGGACAGGGGCACCATGCCGCCGTTGGCGTTGCGCACGTTAATCCGGAGCACGTCCTCGATCTGAAGGCGGCTGCGGTCCTGCGCCTGGACGATGACACGCTGCATCCGCCCCGCGTTCGGGTAGTCGTTGATGTAGGACGAGCCGAGGTTGGCGGTGATCGCGTTGTTGATGTCGGAGAACGATACGCCGAAGGTGTTGGCCTTCTCGCGATCGATGACCAGCATCACCTGCGCGGCATCCGGCATACCTTCCACCCGCAGGCCCGTGACGATGGTGCCGCTGCCGGCCTTCGCCATGAGCTCGGCATTGGCCTTCTTGAGCGCTTCCTGACCCAACCCGCTCCGGTCCTGGAGCCGGAAGGAGAAGCCGTTGGTCGTGCCGAAGCCCTCGATCGGCGGCGGCGACAGCGCGAAGGCCGTGGCGTCCTTGAGCCCGAAGAGCTTCATGTTCGCCCGGTTGGCGATCTCCTGAACGGTGTTTCCATCGCCGCGCTCGGCCCAGTCCTTCAGCGTCACGAAGGCGATGGCGGCGTTCGCGCCCATGCCCGAGAAGCTGAAGCCCTGAATGGCCACGATGTTCGCCACCGCCGGCTCCTCCCTGAAGATCGCCTCGATCCGCTCGACAGAGGCACGGGTGCGGTTGGCGCTCGCCTCCGGCGGGGCCTGGATGTCGACGACCAGGAAGCCTTGGTCCTCGTTGGGCACGAAGGCCGTGGGCAGGCTGATGAAGAGGTAGCCCAAGCCCACGACGAGGGCGAGGTAGACCACCATCATCCGTCCGGCCCGGCGTGCCATCCCCGTCACGACGGTGGAGTACCCAGCCGTCAACCTGTCGAACTTGCGATTGAACCAGCCTCCGAGACCACGCTTCTCGTGATGCCCATGCTTGATCGGCTTGAGGAAGGTCGCGCACAGGGCAGGCGTCAGCGAGAGCGCCAGGAAGGCGGAGAACAGGATCGACACCACCATGGTCAGGCTGAACTGGCGGTAGATGACGCCGGTCGAGCCCGGGAAGAACGCCATCGGGATGAAGACGCAGGCCAGCACCAGCGTGATGCCGAGGATCGCCCCCGTGATCTGGCCCATGGCCTTTTGGGTCGCGGCCCTGGGCGGGAGACCCTCCTCGGCCATGATGCGCTCGACGTTCTCGACAACCACGATGGCGTCGTCGACGAGGATGCCGATGGCCAGCACCATGGCGAACATGGTGAGCACGTTGATCGAGAACCCGGTCGCGTACATGACGGCGCAGGTTCCGAGCAGCGCCACGGGTACCACGAGCGTCGGGATGAGGGTGTAGCGGATGTTCTGGAGGAAGACGAACATCACCACGAACACGAGGACCATCGCCTCGAGGAGCGTGTGCATCACCTTCTCGATCGAGGCCGAGACGAAGGGGCTGGTGTCGTAGGGGATGGCGTACGCGATGCCCGAGGGGAAGAAATTCTCCAGTTGCGCCATCTTGGCCTGGATGGCCTTCGAGACCGCAAGCGCGTTGCCGGTCGAGGAGAGCTGGATGGCCAGCGCCGCGCTCGGCTGGCCGTTGAGGCGGCTCGAGAAGTTGTAGGTCTCGGCTCCTTCCTCGATCCGGGCGATGTCCTTGAGCCGGACCGTGGAGCCGTCCGGGTTGGCGCGCAGGATGATGTCGCCGAACTGCTGCACGTTGGTGAGCTGCCCCTGGACGATGACGGTGGCGGTGATGTCCTGGCTGACCGGGTTCGGGGCGGCGCCGATCTGACCCGCGGCGACCTGGGCGTTCTGGGCCGCGATGGCAGCGTTGACGTCCGCCGACGTCAGGTTGAGGCCGACCATCTTGTCGGGGTCGATCCAGACACGGAGTGCCCGCTGGGCGGCGTAGAGCTGGGCGCGGCCGACGCCGTCGATGCGGCGGATCTCGCCGATGATGTTGCGGTTGATGTAGTCCCCCAGCGCCACCGGGTCACGGGTGCCGTCGGTGGAGGTCAGCGCCACCACCATCAGGAAGCCGGAGCCTGCCTCCTCGACGTTGATGCCCTGGGAGCGCACGGTGGCGGGAAGGCGGGCCTCGACGCGCCGGATGGCGTTCTGGACGTCGACGGAGGCCTGGTCGATGTTCGTGCCGGCGGCAAAGGTCGCGTTGATGCTGACCCAGCCCGAGCTGTCGGAGGTGGACTCGAAGTACAGCAGGCCCTCGACCCCGTTCAGCTCCTCCTCGATCTGCCGGGTGACGCCCTGGTAGATCTCCTGCGGCGATGCGCCCGGGTAGGTGGTCGTGATGGTGAGCTGCGGCGGGGCGACCTTCGGATACTGCGCGATCGGCAGGAACGGGATCGCGAGCACGCCCGCGATGGAGATGAAGAGCGCGAAGACCCAGGCCAGGATCGGGCGCCGGATGAAGAGCTGTGCCATGATCGGTTACTCGACCGCCTTGCTGGTCGCGGATGTGGTGGTGGGTTCGGTCGAGGCGGACTTCCAGGGTTCGGGCGCGACCTTGCCGCCGGCCTGCACCTTCTGGACACCGTCGACGACGATGCGCTCGGAGCCGTCGAGGCCGGCCTCGACCACCCAGTCCTGACCGATGGAGCGGCCCAGCGTGAGGTTGCGCGCCTGCGCGGTGTTGTCGTCCCCGAGGACATAGACCTGGGCTTCGCCCGCCGCGGTCCGCACGACGGCGCGCTGGGGAACGGTCACGCCGGCCTGCCGCACCCCCTGCTCGAGGCGCACGCGAACGTACATCCCGGGCAGCAGATCTCCCTTCGGGTTCGGGAACTCGGCCCGCAGCGTCACCTGTCCGGTGGTCGGCGCCACGCTAGCACTGGCGAACAGCAGGCGGCCCGGCTGCCCGTAGACGGTGCCATCGTCCATGACGAGCTCCACCCGCGCCTCGCCCGGGGCAGGGCTGGCAAGGGTCTTCTGCTCCACCGCTCTCTTGAGCGCCAGCAGCTCCTGGGCCGACTGGGTGAAGTCGGCATAGACCGGATCGACCTGCTGGATGAGCGCAAGGGCGGAGGCGCCCTCGGCGGTGACGAGGGCGCCTTCCGTGACGAGGGCGCCACCGATGATCCCGGTGATCGGGGCCCGAACCTCGGTGTAATCGAGATTGATCCGAGCCTCCGCGAGCGCGGCCTCGGCGAGACCGACGTCGGCATCGGCCTGGGCCAGGTTGGCGACGGCCTCGTCGTAGGCGACGCCGCTGGTGACGTTCCTGTCCATCAGGGTCTTCTGGCGCTCGAGCTGCTGGCGGGCATTGGCCTGGATCGCCTTGGCCTTTTGCAGCGATGCCTCGGCGCTGTCGATCCGAACCCGGAACAGGCGGGGCTCGATGCGGAAGAGCACGTCGCCCTGCTTGACCCGGCTGCCCTGCTGGAACACGCGCTCCTGGAGGATGCCGGACACACGGGCGCGGACCTCGGCGGTGCGGGTCGCCGCAATGCGCCCCGGCAACTCGTTCACGACCGGGACCGGCCGCGCCTGGAGCTGGATCACGCCGACGGCGGGCGGCGGCATGGCCCCGCCGGCTTGCGCGAGGGCGCCGCCGGACGAGAGCGCGAGGAACGTGGTGGCGATCAGGCACGCCGTCAGGCGCGACCGTTGTGTGCTGTACATGATGGGGTCCGTGACTATTGGTCTTCGGGGAAGGTGGCGTAGATCGTGCGAATGCCGTCGAGGATCGCGGACCGTTTGGTCTCGTCCCACTGATGGAATCCGAAGAGTTCGAGGCACGAGAGGCCGTTGAGGGCCAGGAAGGCCATGAGCGCAGCCTTGGGGCGCGGACCGCTGGCCATGCCGTCCAGCGCGGTGTCGGTCCACTCCCGCATGCGCGTTTGCAGTTCCTCGTGACCCGGCATGGAGGCACTGAGGGCGAGGACCACCGCCCTGTCGGTGTCGTTCGGTTTCGGTCCGTAGACGGCGATCCTGGCGTAGAGTTCGGGGTGGGGCGCGTCGGCGTGTTCGGCGACGGCCTTCGCGATGCGCTCGTGCTCGCGCGACACCTGGCGGTCGACGAGCGCCTCGAGGAGGTCTGCCTTGCACTTGTGGTCGTAGACGACCCGGGACTTGCTGACACCAGCCTCCTGCGCCACGGCATCGATGGACAGGCCGGCCGCACCCGAACGGGTGACGACGCGCTCGGCTGCGTCGAGGATGTCGTCCGCTATGATCTTCCGGGTTCTCGCCATGGCCGTCCAGTGTCCTTCGGGAATTCATATACGAACGTTCGTACTTTAATTCAAGGGGGACTGATTAGGCCGTCCTCAGGGCAACCGATCGATGTACCTGCCGATATCCAGCTCCCAAAACCCAAATCAGGCGAGATCCAGGACGCTGCTCCGCAAATCCACATCAAGGGAGAGTGCTGCTCACCACAGCCATTGAAAATTGTCAGGCGCAAGGCCCTCTCGATCCGGGGCCGGTCCCGAGTCTCCTCCGAGAATTTGATGAGGCCGAGGCGCGGGGGCAGCGAAGCGGCCGGCGCAGATTGAGCGAAGGACCGCTTTTGGCAGATTTTGTTGAAAAACTTCCGGGTGCTGCTGTGTCGGTCTATTAGTAGGGCCTGTGTGCCCGACGAGGCCCAGTATCCTGTACGTCGAGCACCCGAAAAACGGTACCTGCGGAGTTTTTCAACACAATCTGCCAGGTTCGGACCTTTCGGAGTTTCGGGCTCAAGTTGCGGGTAGGCTTGTGTGGACGGCGCCTGCGTTTATGGAACGAGACCCAGGCCTGTACCTTAAGTTCGGTAGGTTCAGGAGACTTCCCGATGATGAACGTGCTCACCCGCAAGCTGGAGGCTTTCGGACCTCTGCCAGACGCGGACAGGCTCTTCCTGGACGAGGTGATCCGCCCGGTCCGGGCTGTCGGGCCTCGGGTGGATCTGATCCGCGAAGGTGAAGCACCAAGCGACGTGAACCTGATCCTGGAGGGCTTCGCCTGCCGCTATAAGACGATCCCGAACGGCACCCGCCAGATCATGGCCTACCTGGTGCCGGGCGACTTCTGCGACCTGCATGTCTTCATCCTCAAGGCCATGGATCACACCATTGCCACGCTGTCCCCCTGCACGGTGGTGAAGATCCCGCGAGCCCAGATCCTGGCGCTGATGGAGCGGCCGGCCATCGCGCGGGCGTTCTGGTGGGCGGCGCTGGTGGACGAGGCCACGTTGCGCGAATGGTTGGTCAACGTCGGTGCCCGAAAGGCCGAGCACCGGGTCGCCCATCTTCTGTGCGAGCTGCTGCTGCGGCTGGAAACGGTCGGGTTGACTAACGGTGACACGTATGAGCTGCCCATCACCCAGGCCGAGTTGGCTGATACCACCGGCCTGACGTCCGTGCATGTGAACCGGGTGCTCCAGCGCCTGCGCAGGGATGGGCTGATCACGCTCAAGGGCAAGCACCTAGTCATTCTGGACGCCGCGAGGCTGAAGGCGTTCAGCGGCTTCAACCCCAACTACCTGCACCTCCCCGAGCAAAACGGCATCTCGGAACAGAGCCTCTAAGCAGAACCCGGGTCGCGTGAGGGATCGGTCGAAGCGAGGTGCTCCTCGGCCGAGAAGCGCAGAGTGAGCAGGATCTGGCCCTGCTCGTCAGTGACCTCCAGCTTCCATTCGGAGCCGTTCCAGAACTTGGCACCCATATCGCGTAGGAGCTCCCCGCTGGTGCGGATCGCCTGATCCTGGGCGGTGTAGATGTCGGGCAACTCCGTGCCCTCGGTATCGCGTTCCGAGTGGCCGTCTGTCACGTGGAAGAAGTAGCGGGGCATGGGGTGCTCCTCTGCCTTAAGGGCGGGAGCGCATCGGATCTCTCAGTCGGCAACAGCCCGACGCGGGCTACCGATAGCCCTCATATGGGGTCTCCGAGTTCCGATGCGAGCGGGGCGGTCATGAATGCATAGTTCGCAGGATGCGCTTTATCGAATGTCAGTAGAAGAAGGCAGCGGCCAAGAAAAAAGCGCCTGTCCGAAGACGGCGCTTAAAGTTGCGGATCCGCAGGGGCAAAATTGGGATCCGGTTGTTGGATGATTATTCAACTCAGGTGCGCCCTGTCACTAACTTGGATTAGGATTAGGTGCGGTAATCTGACACTGCGTGGTCCTAAAGTAGGTGCTTGTACTTATTGCATGCCTCCTTCGGGGAAGATAAGCATGCTTCGCCGTAGGGGCAAATACGGTCCAAAGGGTCGCGAACATGGTCATAAGACCGGGCGCGGCACTTTTTCATGGGCACTCTCGGCCGGTCATAGGCACGTGTGGAAAGCTGCTGCCCAATTTGGCAGGATACCCTTTATGGACTTACTGTTAAGTATCTGAACATTCGTCATTTTCCGGCGTTGCTTTGATGTTGCACTGGGTGTCTGGCCACTTGGCATCTGACCCTTCGCCCCAACCCGAAGGCGAAGGCCATGACCCTCGACATCTCGTTCCAGCCCATGCGCGTACTCATTGACGGCCACGACAGTGAGGGCAGCCTTGTTCTCGCAGACGGCCAACTTGCTGCCGTGATCGTCCGCCTCGACGGCGAGTACCATGGCCCTGAGTACAAGGGGCTGTGGCACCTGGAGGCGGGTTTCGGCCATTGCGATGTCCGTATCGCTCCACCCGTATTCAAGACGCCCGAGGAAGCCGGAGCCTGGGTTCAAAGAACCTTGATGGGTAGGATCGCATAAAATGATACTGTGTTGCATGAATCAGTTGGTGAACGTACTGAGCCCACGCCATGCCTTTGTTCAGGTGGTGCGAATGGACTTCGGGCGTCCAAACTTAAGCATGCGGTTGAGCGCATGGACTGCAATGGCAATTTCGATCGCGCGACGCCGATCCGTCCGTGAACGTAAGGCGTCTCCGATCACTCGTTTCAGCCGGCTGATGGCAGCCTCCACCAGAGACCGCCGATTGTACCCGGACCGCTTCTGCCAGCCCATGCGTCCATGCTCGGCAATGCTGTGGAGATGTTGATCGCGCTGGGTCGGAGCGCTCCCTGCCATCTCACTCGACACAGCCGTTGACCGGGGCGGGACTATGACGTCGGCCTCAGGACGGCGCGAGGCAACCCTTCCGTAGACGTCAGCCTGATCGTAGGCTCCATCGCCGATGAAGGACGCAAGTGGCGCCGCGATCTGGCCGAGCAAGGGCTCGACCTTTGAGCCATCATCAACATCGCTGGTCGTCAGCTCCGAAGCGAGCATCTGCCCAGTCGCAGCATCAACGCCAACGTGCAACTTTCGCCAGGAGCGGCGCCTTTGGGGGCCATGCTTCGCGACGAGCCACTCGCCGGGTCCACAGAGCCGAAGGCTGGTGCTGTCCACCACCAGGTGGACGGGTCTTCTGGAGCTTGGACATAGCTTTGAGACCTCAAGAATTTCGGCCCGACGGCTCAGAGTCGAATGATCCGGCACCGCCAGATCTAAGCCGAGGAGTTGGGGGAGCGAGCCGATCAGTCCTTCGGTTTGGCGCAACGCCAGCCGAAACACCGCCCGGAGCGTCAACGCCGTTCGGATCGCAAGAGCCGAGTAGTGAGGTTGACCACCCCGTGTCCTTCCAGGCTCGGCCCGCCAGGCGGCGATCGCCTCCTCAGAGAACCAGACCGTGAGACTGCCGCGCTGACGCAGACTGGCATCGTACTCGGCCCAATTTGTCACCCGATATCGCTGCTTGGGAATGCGGTGCCGGCGAGTGGCATTGGCTTTGAACGGCACGAGAGACATCCGACAGGAAGGGCACAGTGCTCCTATGAGATCGGGTTCAGGTTACCAACTCTCCTATTCGTGCAACAAAGCGGGCTGCTATCTCTCGCCGAGCAATTCGACAGACTGGCTGCGTGAGGCCGGCAGGTGGAATAACCGTCTTTCTGTCCTCATCTCAGTTTCGCGACAGAGCCGAACTATCTACACTTGGAGCACGAGGGGCATATCGTGGCGGTAGATCAGGTCGACGCTTCTGACCGTTGAGAGAGGACCCGTCCACGCCTCAAGCTGTTCTTGGTCGATCTCATCCTGCATCTAAGAGAAAACCCTGGTGCCGTTCAAAGCAAACCAGGGTTCGTTTCGATCCATCCCCGTCGATACACGCGGCGATGGCTATGTCGTTGTGCAGGGTATTAATCCGGCTCTCCTTTTCCGGCGAGATACTGAAGCAACGCCAGGGCAAGCGTCAATGTTCCCCCGAGCGGCTTCCTTACGGAATCGACAGGGCCTTATCGCCTGGAGCGAGACTATCTGCCGTGGCTAATGTTTCGCTTGCCGCGCAAGCCAAGCCTCCGCCGCCGACCGGCCTTGATCCCGCAGATGCTGAAGATGCCCCCAGTCCGTGTTCATGAAGCTGAGCCCACTCAAGCCATCAACATGATCCTCAGCAATCAGGTGGTGCAGCTTAAGACGTTGCAGCTTACGTCCGAGACTCGAGCCCTGCATGTCGCCTTCCCGGCAAAGCTGAGCCATCATCGACAAGGCTTCCAAATCTCTCTGTAGGGAGTTGCTGAAGGTGATCTGGTTCACCCGCTTATCGATAGCCCCTGAGGTTGTCGGTAAATCAGCATCGTTCGTGGGAATGATCTGCACGACCACCAAGTCCGATGCCCGTGTGGCGGTCACCAGCGGCATCAGCGGAGGGTTGGCCGCGTAGCCGCCGTCCCAATGCGGCTCGCCATCGATCAACACGGCCTGATGCAGTTGCGGCAGGCACGCCGAGGCGAGGACAACATCATAGGTCAACTCCTTGTTGCGGAAGAGCCGCAGCGCCCCGTCCCGGACCCGTGTCGCTCCAAGCAGCAGCCGCACAGGCGCTCGCCGGCACACGGCCTCGATGTCGACCTCGGTCGTGAGGATGTCCCGCAAGGGGCTCAGATCGAAGGGATTGAACTGGTAGGGCGACAGGTGCGACGTCACCCGCGTCAGAATGGGATTTGACGTGAGAAAGCGGCTATGACTGCCCACCTCGCTGACTTTGCGCCAGAACCGCTCCAGCGTAGCGCGCGCTTCCGCGGCACCACCCTGCGCCAAGCCGGAGGCGAGCAGCACGGCGTTCATGGCGCCCGCACTGGCGCCGCTTACGACATCGAAGGACACGTCCTCCTCCAGAAACCGGTCGAGCACACCCCACGTGAAGGCGCCGAAGGCACCCCCACCCTGGAGCGCAAGCGAGATCCGCCTTGGCCTGGTTCCCGCTGTCTTGAGTCGGGAAGACCGGGCCGGCGGCAGAATGCCTGTCTGTGCAAGCGGAAGCGGCTCTGTGATGGGATTGAGAAGGTTCATGTCTGCCTCCATAGTGCCGCGGGTTATAGTTGTGTTGATCGGTGGTGCAGCACGGCCGATCGGATGAACAAGCCCGACAGGAGCACTGTGAACGTCTGAGATGACCAGCAGTTGCTGCATTGCAGCATAGGCTCGGCCGCAGGCTGCACTGCACAATAAGCATGGAACAAAGGGCACTGCTCAGGTCAGTGTCACAAGGAGGCGAGGCCTGATGTAATTTGAGGCAACACGTCTATTGGGCATGGGCCTCTTGGCCGGACAGGCGCTTCCGCTACTTCAAGGATGACAGGGCTCAGGAGGCTGGCCCATGGCAAATCTGCTTACCCGCAAGCTGGAGGCGTTCGGGCCTCTGCCGGATGCCGACCGCCTCCTCCTGGATGATGTCATCCGCTCTGCCCGGGCGGTTGGCCCGCGGACGGATCTGATCCGAGAGGGCGACACGCCAAGTGATGTCAACCTGATCCTGGAGGGCTTCGCCTGCCGCTACAAGGTTCTCCCGACCGGCCGCCGGCAGATCATGGCTTACTTGGTGCCAGGCGACTTCTGCGATCTTCATGTGTTCATTCTGAAGACCATGGACCATACCATCGCCACCCTGTCCGCCTGCACGGTGGTAAAGATCCCCCGCGCGCGCATTCTGGAGCTGATGGAGAGGCCTGCCCTCGCGCGGGCATTCTGGTGGGCCGCACTGGTCGATGAGGCGACCTTACGCGAGTGGCTGGTGAACATCGGTGCCCGCCGATCTGAGCAACGCGTTGGCCATCTTCTGTGCGAATTGCTGCTGCGCCTGCAAACGGTCGGGCTGACGAACGGCAACCAATATGAACTTCCGATCACCCAGGGCGAGCTGGCCGACACCGTGAGCCTGACAGGGGTGCACGTGAACCGGATCCTTCAGCGATTGCGGGCGAGTGGACTGATTACCCTGAAAGGCAAAAACCTTGTCATTCTTGATGTGGAGCGGCTGATGGCCCTCAGCGGCTTCAATTCGAATTACCTGCATCTGGCCGAGCAGGACGGCTTCCGGGAACAAAGCCTCTAGGATGTTCCAGGATCGAGTTTCTCCTCGGCCGAGAAGCGGAGCACGAACAGGACCTGGTCGCTCTCGTCAGTGACTTCGAGCTTCCATTCGGTGCCGTTCCAGAACTTGGCACCCCTGTCGCGCAGGATCTCACCGCTGGTGCGGATCGCCTGATCCTGGGCTGCGTAGATGTCAGGCAGTTCCGTGCCCTCGGCGTCGCGAACCGAGGAGCCGTCGTTCATATAGAAGAAGTAGCAGGGCATGGGATGCTCCTCAGCCCATAAGGCGGGAGCATGTCGCATCTCTCATTTGGCAACAGACCGAACTCCTGGCCACCGATGATTTCCATATGGGATCACACGGATCCGAATGCGAGCGGCGCCATCCAGGCAAGGACAGGCCTGCGTTTCGGAAATTATCGGGCAGTGACGAACAGCACCTGCCCAACAGCATCGGTGACCACCAGGATCTGGTCTGGCTCGATCCGGCCTTCGATGATTTCTATCCACACCGCCGCGGCCCGGTCCGGGTCGGGAGCCAACTTCAGGTCTGGCAGATCGAGCCCGATGGGGTCCCACATCATCCTGTCGCCGATGCGATGGTGAAAGAAGTAACGTGGCATGTGGCCTCCCCGGGTTCATGCCACAACCGTCCTGCGGTATTGGGAGCGCGTCTATGATCCAGATTAGATTTTGGAGCAGTGGAGTGTCGACTAACGCATAAATTTGCGGCCACGCTTAATCCAGATCAGAGCGGCCAGCACACAGATCGGGTAACCAGACGTTTAGTGCCATCAAGACCTGTTAGCTTCTGAGCCCTGATTCCTGCTGGGGTGGGAGTTTGGATCGCCGTTGTGACTTAGTGAGCAATCTCTTGGGGAAAGGTCCTTAGGCGCGACCCGTGAGAAGGAGGCAAGCCAGATGCCTCAGAATGAAGACCAAGTGTCAGGCTCCGTTGAAGGTCTGCCGCTGCCTGCGCAAGCCCGAAAGGCGCGCACACGAGAGCACATCGAGGCGATCATCCGGCGCAGGGCCCCTGTGGAGCAGTTTAAGCAGATCTCGAAAACAGACCGCAAGACGGGCCAACGAGGGCCAGAAGAGATCAGTCGCGTCACGCTGTTCGAACCACAGGGCAGCGACGAGACCCAGTTCCTGAGCCCCTGGTGCGCATAGGTGTGCTGAACTTGCAGCCTCCATTCTGATGGGATGATCCAAGATCCCGTACAAGGGAGCGGATCCAATGAGCCAAGGCCGGATTGTCCTGTGAGCAGCCTGAGCTGAGAGCACCGTATCATGGCTGGCCCGGCCCTTCCCCCACCCGTTGCACAGCCCGCGAGCTCCCCTCTTCTGACCGCTGGCGGTATCGTCCTGGCCATCGGAGGGCTTTACGTCGGCCGAGACATCTTCATCCCTTTTGCCCTCGCCATACTCCTGAGCTTTGCGCTTACACCTTTGGTCAATTGGCTCCGGCGCCTGAAGCTACCCCGGATCGCCGCGGTGCTGATTGCCGTCACCCTTGCCTTCATCGCCATCGGCGGCATTGGCTTCGTTGTTGGCAGTCAACTTGTCCAACTCGCCAACAACCTACCGTCTTACCAGACGACTATCACCCAGAAGATCCGATCCTTGCAGCAGTCGGCAACCGGCGGCGGTGTTGTTGAAAGGGTCACCACCACGATCCAGGATCTCGGCAAGGAAATCTCCGGCGAGGGGCGACCCGAGGACAAGCCGGCGCAGGCACCCGGCTCTGCGCTCGGCGGAAGCACACCGCAGGAACCGATCACTGTTAGGCTGGAGCCTCCCGGCCCCCGCCCGCTGGAGATGATCCAGACTATCGTTGGCCCTCTGCTGGCGCCGCTCGCGACCGCCGGCCTGGTCATCATCTTCGTGATTTTCGTGCTGCTCGAGCGGGAGGATTTGCGCGACCGCTTCATCAAGCTTGCCGGAGCAGGCGATCTCCAGAAGAGCACGCAAGCCATCAACGATGCGGCCGCCCGGGTCAGCCGCTATCTCCTGATGCAGCTCCTGGTGAACCTGACCTACGGGGTTCCCATCGGGCTTGCCCTTTACTTCATCGGCGTACCAAACGCGGTGCTATGGGGCTTGCTCGCGGCAGTGCTGCGGTTCGTTCCCTATCTCGGTCCCTTTTTGGCAGCCCTCTTCCCCATTGCCCTTTCCATTGCGGTCGATCCCGGCTGGACCATGCTGTTCTGGGTCGTCGGACTATTCCTCCTGGCGGAGCTCGTCAGCAACAACGTCATCGAGCCGTGGCTCTACGGCTCCAGCACGGGCCTGTCGTCGCTGGCCATTATCATGGCGGCGATTTTCTGGACGACCTTGTGGGGTCCGGTCGGGCTGTTCCTGGCAACACCTCTCACGGTCTGCCTGATCGTCATTGGCCGCTACGTGCCGCGTCTCGAGTTTCTAGGCATCCTCCTGGGCAGCGATCCGGTTCTTGCACCGGAAGAGCGTCTCTATCAGCGTCTTCTCGCCGGCAATCTGGAGGAGGCAGTCGAACTGGCCGAGGACTACGTCGACGAACACTCCTCGCGTGAGTTCTACGACAATGTCGCCATCCCCGCTCTTCGCTTGGCAGAGAACGACCGCCAACGCAGCACCACGGACACCAATTACAGACGTCTCGTTGCGGATACGGCAATCTGTGTCGTCCGGGAGATCGAGGACCACGTTCGGGAAAAGGCAGCCTCCGGCGACCAAGCGAATGCAGGGAGCGGCAAGGACGACTTGCCGTCTGCGGGTGAGGCGCAACAGCCGTCGCTCCTCTGTGTGGCCGGGCGCACGGAGCTTGATCGTGCGGCGGCCGAGATGATGGCGCAGGTGCTCGGGGAACGCGGCATTGGTGCGCGTGCCCTGCCGCCAATCGCCGTCAGCCAAGGGGCCCTGGAGCAGCTCGATCTTCAGGGTGTGGACGTCGTCTGCCTATCCTATCTCCACCCACAGCCGCAGGTGTATGCCCGGTATATCTGCCGTCGCCTCCGGCGCCGGGCACCCCATGTGAAGCTCGCAGTCTGCTGCTGGAACCCAGCGCCGAGCACAGAGCAGACGGATGCGCTCGCGAACCAGATGGCGGCTGATGCGGCATTCAGCTCACTGGAAGCGTGGATCAACCAGGTGCACGCATGGCTCTCCCGCACGACATCCGCTGCTGGAACGCCCCCGATCTATCCCGCCACGGAGCAAGAGCAGCTTGTTGCGCTGCACGACCTCGGCCTGACCTCCGTGAGCGCACGGAGCTTCGACGAGATCTCCAGGAAAGTCGCCCAGGCCTTTGGCGCGCCGATCGCCCTCGTGTCGCTGGCCGACGAGGTCCCCCATCCCAGGGATGAAGCAACCGGTACCCCCGTGAGTCACCAGGCCACTGGGTACTCCGCTCACGGGTCGTTGGATGCATACGTCGTAGCGGCGAACGAGGTGATCGTGTCCGAAGATGTCACCGAGGACCCCCGGTTCGCCGACGATCCGCTTGTTCTGGAGAAGGGCATCCGTTTTTATGCCGGAGCTCCATTGCGGACGTCTTCCGGGTTAGCCGTTGGTTGCCTCTCCGTTATCGACACCAAACCGCGCGAATTCCCGGAACCCGACCGCCAACGCCTTCAGGAAATGGCTGACGAGCTGGTGGCTATCCTCGGCCAGGGACAGCCTTCAAGCATGGCCGTATGAAGGTCTGCTTCAGTTCCCTCGTGGGAGAAGTCAGCTTATGTCAGCCCGGTGCCAGACTCTGCCCTCACGGAGTTGATCGTCGCCTGAGGGTGATTGGGATGCCTCTTGTCGACCGGATCGGCTTACGATCCAAGCTTGGCTGGAAAGCGCACGGCAATCCGCGTCCCGCGGTCGCCCTCGATGGTCAAGGTACCATTGAGACTTCGGGCCATGCCCTCGATCAGGCGAATGCCCATGGACCCTTGGCGCCGAGTGGTAGGAAGGCCCACGCCGTTGTCCTCAATGGAGAGAAGCACGTCATCCCCTTCCTGGTGCAGCCCGACGCGAACCGCACCCCGCCGCTTGTCGGGAAAGGCATGCTTGAGAGCGTTGGTGATCGCCTCGCCGGCAATCAGGGCTACGTTGATGGCCCGATCGACATCCAGAGTGATGTCATCGGCGTCGCTGACCAGTTCGATGCGATGATCCTCCGGGTTCCGGAGATGGCCGAAGTTCAGGCACAACTCCGTCAGGTAGCCAGCCATATCAACCGACTGCACGTCGTTGCTGTCTTGGCGGTAGAGGAGTTCGTGAATGCGGGCAAGGTGGTCGAGCCGCTGGATGGCGTTTTCCAAGGCCTCCGAAACACCGGGATCGCCCTGGCGGGCCATCTGAAGGCGCAGCATCGAGATTGCCATGGTGATGCTGTTCTTGGCCCGGTGGTTGACCTCGTGCAGCAGCACGCTCCTTTGACCAAGAAGCTTGTCTTTCTCCCGAACGCTCTCCGTCAGGACGCCCTCCAGGGCACGTCGGCGATCCAGTTCGGTCTGAAGCTCCTGGGTTCGTTCCTTGACCCGGCTCTCCAGCACCTCGTTCAAGCGCCGAGTGCGGCGCTCGGCCCTGACGCGGCGGGTGATGTCCCAGAACGATGCGAAGTGCTGGATCACGCGGCCCTGGTCGTCGTGGACAGGGCTGACGAACTGTGCGGCCCAGACCTCCCGGCCGTCCTTGGCCCGAAGCTGGACCTCGAGGTTGAGGGCCTCATCAGCTATCATGGCGGACCGGATGAGCCGCTCCACCTCGGGATCGGCGTCGGGATCTGCAAGAAAGAAGTAGTTCTGGCCCAGGACCTCCTCGCGCGAGTACCCGAAGAGGTCAATGAAGGACTGGTTCACATAGACGATGGGATTGCCGCTCACCGTGGGATCGGTGACCACCATGGGCATGCGGGTGGCCTCGACCGCGGCGACGAACGGGCCACCGCCCCGCTGAAAGACATTGACCCGATCTTCGGCTCTTCCCTGATCGGCATTGGTGGCTTGTGGGCCAGGCTCCAATTCCTCATGCTCCCGTTTGCCGCCCTGAGGTAACGCCTATAGGCCAAGCTCGTTCATTGATACCATACGCCTCGGCCGCAGCCGAAGCTCCGCCAGCAGGCACGCTGCGAAGCTTGTCGGTTCTTTCAAGGAGATCCTGTCTAGTGCGATCAAGAAGGTCTGGTCGCCGCATTGCCGCGAGGGCCCGCGCCTCAGGGTCAACGCGACCATGTGTATCGCGCCACGGCTGCCAGGTCCCCCGTCAACGATATCCCCGGGAAGATGACACGGGGCTCCTGTCTGCGGCGGTGCGCTCATTGACACCAAAGCCGGCTGCCGCCTCTCGAATGAAGTGACCTCGTCCAGGAGACGGCAGATCGTTCTTGCCGACTACCGGAATGTCTGTTGTGGGCCAATCTTTCACATTCCGACTACTTAACGAACGTCCGCTCTTGAGCGCTTAAGTGGACCAAGCGCTTACATCTCAGGAGTGCCACTACCGGACCTTCATGGTAATGCGTTCAGAACGGCGCGTAACGCTGTTGGCTGAACTCGTGCCTAACGCCAGGGTTTCACGTGTTTGGCACAGGCGACCTGTGTATGGGATTTGTGGAGCCAGAGTCACGACATAGGTCAAGTGACTGAATTAACATACATTAAATGGCGAACATATTCATCGCCTCTGATGAACAAACGGCTTCTCCTGTAGTTCGTAAGCATCAAGCAAAACAGGAGATATTGCGTTGCGTCGCTTTTACTTTGACGTGTTGGACGGGGACAGCTTCACCCGTGATGATGAAGGCCTCAAGCTGGAGGATCTGAATGCCGCCGAGGTCATGGCCATCCAGGCTGCATCCGAGATCGGCCACGAGAGCCTCCCGAAGCGCCGCAGCCCTGAGATCTGTGTGCGGGTCAGGGACGAACAGGGCGAACCGGTGCTCTCCGTAGCAGTAGCCATGACGGTTCGCCGGAAGGCGCTCGCGGACGCGTAGGGCACTGCCACGCCGATTACCCCGTCTGATGCCTGTCCTGTGATCCTGATTATCGCGGATAAGCCGCTGGTGCGCATGGTCAATGCCGACGCTCTCGATGAGGCTCCGTCTGGCCTCGCCCACCGTTATACCGGAGCAGGGCTCCAGCAGAACCTCTGCACTCGCTCGTAAGCCTGGGCAATCATCAGTGTGAGGGAAAGCAAGGGAACCTCCCACAGGCTGACACGTTCGCCCGCACGGCCAGGCTCTGACAGCGGAGTTCCCCATGGACGAGGACGAGGTGGCGGACGGCATCGCATTCCCGGAAACAGGAGCGCCGGAAGACTGCGAGTTCGTGCTCGGGGGCGGTACACTCGGTCCTGCCGACCTGAGTTGGATTGGGCGCGAGCTGCGCGAGTACTATGACAGCATCCTTCGTGAGCCCGCACCGGAACGGCTCCTGGCCCTTCTTGATCAGGGGGCGCGCGCGGAGAACATTCCATTGACGCTTGACCCGCGCCTGCGCGACGAGATCCTGGCCGCGGTTCCGAGCCTGCGCGCCTTTGCCATGTCGCTGGCCAGCAATGCCGACCGCGCCGACGATCTGGTCCAGGACACGCTGGTGCGGGCCGTGGCCAACATCCGCCGCTTCGAGGTGGGCACCAACCTCAATGCCTGGCTGTTCACGATCCTGCGCAACCTCTTTCATTCCGAATACCGGAAGCGACGGCGCGAGGTTGAGGACGCTGATGGCTCCTATGCGACCCGGCTTTCGGTCCCACCTGAGCAGGGAGCCCGTCTCGCCTTTGAGGACTTCCGCAAGGCTCTGGCGGGGATTCCGCTCGACCAGCGTGAGGCATTGCCCGGCAAAGGCGCGCCGGTCGCTGAGGCTCGCATGATCGCCGAAGAACTGGAGACGCCCGGCCACATGGGCGTCGGCGAGCTTGGACAGGAACAGCCGCCGGAACAGCCGCGAGAGAACGCGCACGGGCAGGAGGAAGCCGGGCTGGCACGCCACCCACCGCTTGCCATCAAGCGAGAGGCCGCCACCGGGCACGATCATGTGGACATGCGGGTGGTGGGTCATGGCCGAGCCCCAGGTGTGGAGCACGGCGGTGATGCCGATGCGGGCACCAAGATGCCTTGGATCGGCGGCGATAGTCATCATCGTCTCGGAGGCGGTGCGGAAGAGCAGATCATAGATCACGGCCTTGTTCTGCCAGGCGATGGCAGCCATCCGGGCCGGCAGCGTGAACACGACGTGGAAGTAGCCGACCGGCAGCAGATCGGCCTGGCGCGCAGCGAGCCAGTCCTGCGCCGCCGCGCCCTGACATTTAGGGCAGTGCCGGTTGCGACAGGAATTGTAGGCGATGCGGATGTGGCCACAGTCCTCACAGGCCTCGACATGGCCGCCGAGGGCTGCGGTGCGGCAGGCCTCGATTGCCGTCATCACCTTGAGCTGGCCAAGGCTGAGATGCCCGGCCTGGGCCGCACGCCAGGCGGCGCCATGGCGATGGAAGATGTCGGCGACCTCCAGCGACGGGCGGCTCACCGCCGCTCTGTCATCCGTCCGGCCTCGCCTCGTCCTGCGGTCCAAGCCAGATCCGGTCGAGGGGGCTCATGACCGTGCGGATCGTGGAGGTGGCGACGCGGGCATAGAGCGCGGTAGTATCGAGCTTGGCATGGCCGAGCAGGACCTGGATGACGCGAATGTCGATGTCCTGCTCCAGCAGATGCGTGGCGAAGCTGTGGCGCAGCGTGTGCGGCGTCACCCGCTTCTGGATCCCGGCCGCTTGGGCCGCGGCGTGGACGGCGCGGTTCATCTGACGGGTCGACAGCGGCGTGACCGGATTGCGGCCCGGGAACAGCCAGCCTTGGGGCAGCATCAGGCCTTGGCGGTGACCCTCCCGCCACCAGGCCCGCAGGAGCTCGAGCAGGTGCGGTGACAGCATGGCGTGGCGGTCCTCGCGGCCCTTGCCTTGTTCGATGCGGATCAGCATGCGGGTGCTGTCGATGTCGGTCACCTTGAGCGACACGATCTCGGAAACGCGCAGTCCAGCGCCGTAGGCTGTGCCCAGCGCAGCCTTGTACTTCGAACCTGGCGCCGCTTCGAGCAGCCGTGTGACCTCCTCAAGGCTGAGCACCAGTGGCAGCTTGCGCGGCTGGCGGACGAGCGCGAGACGGCGGGCGAGGTCGGGGCGGTCCAGGGTCACGGTGAAGAAGAAGCGCAGCGCCGCAACGGCGCTGTTGATGCCTGGAGGCTGGAGGCCCGTCTGGGTCTGGTGCACCTGGAACCGGCGCAGGTGCTCGGCTGTGGCCCTGTCCGGGGAGCGGCCGAGGAAGGCGGCGAAGGTCTTCACATAGCGGATGTAGTCGTGCTGGGTCTTCGCGGTGAAGCCACGCACGGTCATGTCCTCGATCATGCGCTGGCGCAAGGCGCTGCTGGCCGGAGGCGACGGGTGGACGATCATGAGACGCTCCTCTCAAGCTGAAGGTTGACCCTTCAAGCTTGGAGGCGGAGCACCGTCCGTCACCTCTGATCGCTCACAGCCTCACTGACGCCAGAGGTTAAGCGTCAGCCTTGAAACGCGCGCCCTCCCGCGCGAGCGGGTTCGTTCAATGACCCATAACGGACTTCCAGGCATGCGGCTGCTAATGACCGCTTAGCGCCCCTTCTCAGACATACTGGGAGCTTCTCGACGCTGCGGTCGGGCGTGCCTTCGAACACCACATGGCCGCACTCGATCTCGACCAGATCGAAGCCGAGCTTCTCGCCCATCGGCGCCTTCAGGTCGCCTGCGAGCATCGCGCGCAGTTGCTGGAGACCGTCGGGCGCGCCTTCGCTATCGCGTCGGCCATCTGTTCACCACGGCTCATGAAAGGGACGGACCTCGGCGAGGAACGACCAGGCGTCCCGCGGCTGGTGCGCGAGATGATGTACTTCGGCAGCAATCGAAGCAGGTGAGATGAAGAAATCGTCCGCTGCCTCGGGCAGGCGCTCGCGCTGCCACGGCACGTCGATCACCGCGTCGATGATGAGGTACGCGACGTGCACGCCCTTCGGTCCCAGGTCGCGGGCGAGCGATTCCGCGAGGATGCGCTGCGCGGCCTTGGTCGGCGCAAAGCCGGCGAATGCGGCGCGCCCACGTTGCGCCGAGGTGTTTCCGGTGACGATCAGAGCGCCTTCTCCCGCCGCAATCATCGCGGGCGTCGTCAGCCGCGCGAGGTGGAACAGCGCCATCGCATTGATCTCGAAGTTGCGCTGGAGCGTTTCGGCCTCAATCTCGGTGAAGGTGCCGAACGCGCCGCCGACGGCGTTGTGGACGACGACTTTGGGATTGCCGACCTCGGCAATCGCCCGCTCCAGCGCGGCGGCATCGCTGACGTCACACGGCACTGCGATCGAGTCCGGTATTTCCTTTTCCAGCGTGGCGAGCCGGTCTGCATTCCGCGCGAGCATCGCCACGCGATAGCCGTCCTCGGCAAAGCGACGCGCGATCGCAGCTCCGGTGCCCGGGCCGACACCCGTCACGAGAGCGAGCGGTTTGGTCGTGAGATTGGTCATGCTGCTTCCTCCAGGCGTGCGAGTTCCTCGCGCACGAAATCGAGACGGTCGTTGCCGAAGAACATCGCGTGTCCGACGAAGATTGTGGGTGAGCCGAATACGCCGCGCTCGGCGGCCTCGGCGGTGTTGGCGTCGAGCTGGGCGACGACGTCCGGCGCATCGATCCGGTCGGCTATCTGGCCGGCCTCGATCCCGGTCGTCGCGATCTCCGTGACAATGTCGTCCCGGCTGGCAAGCGTCTTGCCGTCACTCCAGATCGCCCGGTAAAGCGCCAGGGTGATCGCCGCCGCATCGGTCGGGGATTGCGCCGTTAGGACCGCTCGCGAACAGGCCTCGCCGTCATTTGCGCGCATGTCCGACGGGTTGAGCGGTACGCCATAGCGCTGCGCCCAGCGCGCCAGATCGACGCGCGCATAACGTCCCTTCGCCGCGCAAGTGAGGGTGGTCGGGACGTTGCCCACCAGTTCCATCACCTTGAGGGCCTTCATTGGCCGCAGCGCGATATCGACGTCCATCTCGCGCAACTGGGTATAGGCCATGTAACTGTATGGGCTGAGGAAGTCGTAGAAAAGTTCAATCGGTTGCGTCACCGGCCTGCTCCTGTGCGTTCATCGAGAAGCCGAGATGTGCTGTCGCCCGCGCCTGGGCCGGGGCGGAGTTGAGCGCGATCGGGGGGAATGGCGACGCCCGTCTCAGTGTCGACGAGCGCCAGAACCAAAGGGCGTCCGGTCTCACGATCGACCATTTCGATGGACGGCGCGCCGAAGCCGGTCGCATCCCAGCGATCGCCCCATTCGCGCAGGGCGACGCTGACCTTCCACAGATCGCGCCCCTTCGGCGTCAGCCGATATTCGTCGCGCGGCGGGTGCTCCTGATAGCGCACGCGCTCGACGATGCCATGCTCGACGAGATGTTTCAGACGCGCGGCGAGGGTCGCTGCGGGAATGTCCGTATTAGCCCGCAGGTCGTCGTAGCGTCTGAATCCCAGCAAAAGATCGCGGATTACCAGCAACGTCCATCTGTCACCGATCAGCTCAAGCGCTCCCGCGATCGAACAGCGCATTCCGGCAAAGGATTTGGGTTTCATAAGGCTGGCTCTCGACTAAGTTCAATCATTGAAGTAATGAAGATGCAGGCTAAATGCAAGGGGCGGGACTGAGCGGACGTATTAAGCGCTTGGATCCTTGCTTCGAATTGTCAGGAGAATGCCATGCCGTTCCGTGCCATCCGCGCCAGCAGAACGGATACAGGCGTTACGACCGAACTCGTGATGCTGGACGACAGCGACCTTGATGTTGGAGACGTCACGGTCAGGGTCGATGTCCCGATCGTGGCACGTAGCGCCGGCGGCGAGCGGCTGAATCCGACGCGTCTGGCGGATTTCTCACTGACGAGCCGGGACGGCCGCCAGATTCCGCTCAACCAGATCGGCCATTGGGAAATCTGTCTGGAAAAGCCGATCCTGAAGCGCCGTGATCGCACCCCCATCATCACGATCCGCTCGGACATCAATGAGGCGACTCAGCCTCCAGAGGTTTCCAAGCAGATCATGACGGCGCTTCAGCCGCTGATCGCCTCCCTTCCGGCCGGCTACCGCATCGATACGGGCGGTTCGATCGAGGAAAGGCCAACACCGCGCTGGGTATAGTTTTCCCAGGCATGATTGCCGCAGGTGCGATCCTTCTCGACAATGCCATGGTGATGCTGACGGCACCGCTTGGCCTCGTCGGCGTCGTCCCTATGTTGCTCACCTTCAACCAGACCTTCGGATTCAACGCCATCCTGGGATTGATCGGACTGGCCGGCATCCTGAGGCGCAACACGCTGATCCTGACCGAACAGATCAAGGAGAACCGTGCTGCCGGCCTAGACGACCATCACGCCGTCATCGAGGCGACGGTATAGCGGACCCGTCCTGTCATCCTGACCGCGCTTGCCGCCGTGCTGGCCTTCATTCCCCTCACACACTCTGTCTTCTGGGGATCGATGGCTTACACGCTGATCGGCGGCACGGCGGTCGGCACGGTGCTGATCCTGCTCTTCCTTCCTGCACTCTATGCGGCGTGGTTCCGGATCAAGCCTGACGTCGTCGATGAGGGACATGGGGAAAAGCAAGGCATCGAGCCGCAAAAAATCCCCGTCATAGCCCCGGCCGCTGAATAGAGCAGATATGAGCCGTACACGCTGAACGAGGACAGGTAATCCAAGGTGCACGATGACATTCCAATCGCGACGACTCGCGACATTCCCGATCACTGCCTCGGCTTGCAACTGCAACGCGCCGCCCGCGTAGTCGCGCGCCGCTTCGACCAGGCATTAGGACTGCTCGAGCTGACCAGCGGACAGTTTGAGCTCCTCGTCTTGCTCGGGCGGACACCCGCAGGGTGGATTGGTGCGGTCACCGAACGTCTCGGCAGAGAGTGCACGACGATTACGGCAATCCTCAAGCCGTTGACACAACACGGACTTGTCGTGGTTATGGTCAACCTGGAAGACAGCCGCGGTCGTACGCTCACGCTGCCACCAGCCGGAAAAGACCTGTTGACTGCTGCAATCCCCATCTGGCACCGGGTTCATGTCCGCATGGGAACCTGTTCACAAATAATGAAGCCGATCTGCTGCGACGGTCACTGACCACATTGTCGCAGATCTGAGAGTGTTCAAACGACGAGGAAGAAAGATGAAGTGGTTCCTGGAGAAGATGCGTTTGTATTCCGAGGCGCTTTCCGGCCTGGATGATCCGACAGGCGAACACTTGCATAACCTGGAAGCCCGGGTGCGGTGCCTGGAGAGCGAGATAGCACGTCTCGAGGGTCTCATCGAGGCGCTTCGGCCCCGCGACTGAAACGGACAGTGCTGCTGTCGGATTAAGATTGCGGGTTTAGGTAATGACCGCTCATGGCAGATTTCGTTGAAAAAGTCCTCGTGATTGGCGGCGGATCGTGATTCCCTGATGAGGCTTCTCAGCAGGAGGATCGGGCCATGATGGGCGAGCGTCTCGTGATGCAGGAGAGCCTGTTTTACGAGTTCCGGCTTGAGGATCACGTCCCATCCGATCACCTCCTGAGGCGCATCGACCGCTTCGTCGACTGCTCCGGGCTGCGCCAGCGTCTGGCGAGCTACTACAGCGCCACAGGCCGGCCCTCTGTCGATCCCGAGCTGATGATCCGCATGCTGCTGATCGGCTACTGCCTCGGCATCCGCTCCGAGCGGCGCCTGTGCGAGGAGGTGCACCTGAACCTCGCTTATCGCTGGTTCTGCCGCCTCGGGCTGGAGGGCAAGGTGCCGGACCACTCCACCTTCTCCAAGAACCGGCACGGGCGCTTTCGCGAGAGCGATCTCTTCCGTCACCTGTTCGAGACCGTGGTGCAACGCTGCCTGGACGAGGGGCTGGTGGGTGGTGAGGGCTTTGCGGTCGATGCCAGCCTGATCCAGGCTGATGCCAACAAGCAGCGCTCCCTGGCAGGCGCTGACTGGAGGGCAAAGGATCACACCGAGGCAGCTCCGCGAGCAGTGCGCGAGTATCTCGCTACCCTCGACGAGGCCGCCTGGGGTGCGGCGACTGACGTTGAGCCGAAGTTCGTCTCGCCCTCTGATCCTGCCGCACAGTGGACTGGGGCCATGCGCGGTCCGGCGTTCTTTGCCTATGCCGACAACTACCTCATCGACCTCAAGGAAGCTGTGATCGTGGACGTGGAGGCCTCTCGTGCGGTGCGTCAGGCGGAAGTGGGCGCGGCTCGAACCATGCTGGAGCGCACGGCTGATCGCTTTGGCCTCAAGCCCGAACGGCTGGCGGCTGACAGTGCCTACGGCTCCGCCGAGATGCTGCATTGGCTGGTCGAGGAGCAGAAGATCGAGCCGCATGTACCCGTCATCGACAAGTCCGAGCGCCAAGACGGCACCTTCTCACAGGCAGACTTCGCCTATGATCCAGAGGCGGACACCTACACCTGTCCCGAGGGCAAGATCCTGACGACCAGCGGCCGGATCGTGAACGAGGGCACGACGCGCATCTACCTAGGCAGCACGTTCGATTGTGCTCCGTGTCATCTCAAGGAGAAGTGCTGTCCCAACACGCCGGCGCGCAAAATCCCGCGCAGCATCTATGAGCACGCAAGAGAGGTCGCCCGAGCGCTGGTCGGCACGCCGGCCTATGAGCGGTCACGTCAGGGCCGCAAGCGCATCGAGATGCTGTTTGCCCATCTCAAGCGGATCCTGAAGATGGGACGTCTGCGGCTGCGAGGTCCGTGCGGGGCACAGGATGAGTTCCTGCTGGCGGCAGCGGCTCAGAACCTGAGAAAGCTCGCCAAGCTAGTCACTTCACCAGGGCCTCAGATGATCCAAGGAGCCTGAGAAGGCCCGAAGGATACACCTCACCACAGTCGTAACCTCAACAAGGCAAGCTGCGTCGCTGCCCGAGCCCGTCTGGATGCCGACTTTGTCAACGCAATCGGCACGAGGCGGAAGTACGCCGAATGTCCGTAATGCGGCGATAGTCGGACTTTGGGGCAGATGTCGCCGGCAGGGCATTTGCCTATGGGTTAAAGGCGTCCGAACGGGTGTCGGCGGCTACGAGACGTTTGTGAGTTAATTTTGAGAGAAAGTGGCGCTTGAGGTGCGCTAATCGAGTCAAATTACAGGGAGCACTGATGAGCAGAGGGCAGATATTCCTGAGGCTGACGCTCGGGCCTAGGGAGCATCATTCCCCTCGCTAATTCCGACATCAAGGAACGTTACATGACCTTTGATCCGTTTCTTGTTTTTCCGGTAGAAGACTGAATCTCGCAGAACGTCTCAGGCGACGTCACGGCACGTTCGATCCTCTGGCGGGACCAATCGCTCGACATGAGAATTGCAATGTCATTGCACAGCCGGTCCGACGCGATCTTGCTTGAGACGGAGCCGAACAGCCCCCCGTTGATCGCGGCCGCCAACGTTTCGAGCATGTTCAGGTAGTTATTGAAGTCGACATCCTGCTGGATAGGATCATCCCGGCTTGCAAACAGCCGCGCCTCCGCCGCCGTAATGTGCCCCGTCATCAGGAAGAGCGAGTTGAGGTCGCTGGCGCGGGTGCTTGCCCTCAGAGAGAGCGCTGTCCAGATCAGGCCGATTGCGGCTATCGCGGTCGCGCCGACCGTCGCGACGTCAGCGGCAAGGCTCCACACGAAGTCCTCACTCACTTCTTCGGGGCCTGCAAGGGTGCTTGGCGCGTGTCCGCCTGTGTGCCACCACCCGGCTTAGCGGGCTTGGTCCTGATGATGTGCTGAAGCGTCCCTGAGGTAAGCCCTTGCCGGTGCCGAGTTGACGCCTTTGCACTCGGCGCACTCATTTTGCCCCCGGGGCCTTTTCGATTGCCCACCGGAATTTCCCTCTTGTTCGACGAAGGATTTCCATGCGCCCACAGCGCATGATTTCTGGATGTTGCAAGTCCGCCGCACGGGTGCGGCGGACTGATGGGTCATTTGAGGATGCACTATGGGTTAATCTGGCCAACCTTTGGGTACATCCTCAGTTGCGGCGTGGCTTTCTAAGTTACGAACACCCCGTCGTGCTGCCGCAGGTATCGCACTTCAAGCACGTCCCATTCCGCACCAGCGTGAAGTTGGCGCATTCGGGGCAGGCTTCGCCCACATAGCCCTTCATCTTGGCCTCGGCGCGCCGGTCGGCGACGGAGGGGCTGGCGGCGGGTTGGAAGGCGAGCTTGGACATCTCGGCTTCGCCCACCGTCTGCTCCTGCGGGGCAGGCTGGCTGAGCTCGCCCTTGAGGGCCGTCGCGCTAACCGTCATGCCACCGGTACGCTGGGTTACGCCTGGGCCGCCGGCCCCGCCGGGGATGAGCATGAGGCGGTCGGAGTTGCCGCGCACGAAGCCGCGGGACACGATGGCCGTGGCAGGCGCGGGCTCCGGCGCCTTCGACTGGGACTCGCCCGTGCCGATGGTGGTGGGGCCTGCCTCCGACGGGTCCACGTGGGCGAGGTCGTTGCGGCCGAGATAGGAGACCGCAAGCTCGCGGAACACGTAGTCGAGGATCGAGGTGGCGCTCTTGATGCGCTCGTTGCCCTGGACGAAGCCGGCGGGCTCGAAGCGCGTGAAGGTGAAGGCCTCCACGTATTCCTCCAGCGGCACGCCGTATTGCAGGCCGAGCGAGATCGCGATGGCGAAGTTGTTCATCATGGCCCGGAAGGCGGCGCCTTCCTTGTGCATGTCGATGAAGATCTCGCCGAGGCGGCCGTCGTCGTACTCGCCGGTGTGGAGATACACCTTGTGGCCGCCGACCACGGCCTTCTGGATGTAGCTCTTGCGGCGGTCCGGCATCTTCTCGCGCTCGCGCACCCGCTCCACGCGCTCGATCACCTTCTCGACGATCTTCTCCGACACGTGGGCGGCTTTTGCCGCGGCCGGCATGGCGACGAGCGCCTCGACGGCGTCGTCCGCGTCCTCCTCCTCGTCGGCGATCAGCGCCGAGTTCAGGGGCTGCGAGAGCTTGGAGCCGTCGCGGTAGAGGGCGTTGGCTTTCAGCGCCAGCTTCCAGGACAGCATGTAGGCGTTCTTGCAGTCCTCGACGGTGGCGTCGTTGGGCATGTTGATGGTCTTGGAGATCGCACCCGAGATGAAGGGCTGCGAGGCCGCCATCATGCGGATGTGGCTTTCCACCGAGAGATAGCGCTTGCCGATCTTGCCGCACGGGTTGGCGCAATCGAACACCGCGTAGTGCTCGGTTTTCAGATGGGGTGCTCCCTCGAGAGTCATCGCGCCGCAGATGTGGATGTTGGCGGCCTCGACGTCGGCCTTCGAGTAGCCGAGGAAGGCCAGCAGGTCGAAGGACGGATCGTTGAGCTTCTCGGCCGGGACCTTCAGGATCCCGGTCAGGAAGTCCTCGCCCAGCGTCCAGCGGTTGAAGACGAACTTGATGTCGAAGGCCGATTTCAGGCCCTTCTCCACCGCGTCGATCTTTTCGTCCGTGAAGCCCTTGGCCCGCAAGCTGCCCGGGTTGATGGCGGGCGCTTGGCGCATGGAGCCGTGGCCGACCGCATAGGCCTCGATCTCGGCAATCTCATGCTCGCGGTAGCCAAGGGTGCGCAGGGCATCCGGCACGGCGCGGTTGATGATCTTGAAGTAGCCGCCGCCGGCGAGCTTCTTGAACTTCACGAGCGCAAAGTCGGGCTCGATGCCGGTGGTGTCGCAATCCATCACCAGACCGATGGTGCCGGTGGGGGCGATCACGGTGGACTGGGCGTTGCGGTAGCCGTTCCGCTCGCCGAGTTCGAGCGCCTGGTCCCAGGCCTCCTTGGCATGGGCGACGAGGCTCTGGTCGGGGCAGGAGGCGTGATCGAGCGGCACCGGGTTGACGGCAAGGCCCTCGTAGCCCTCCGACACGCCATGGGCGGCGCGGCGGTGGTTGCGGATCACGCGCAGCATGTGCTTCGCGTTGGCCTTGTAGTTCGGGAACGGCCCGAGCTCGCCTGCCATCTCGGCCGAGGTGGCATAGGACACGCCGGTCATGATCGCCGTGATCGCGCCGCCGAGCGCACGGCCAACATCGCTGTCGTAGGGCAGGCCCATGGTCATGAGCAGGCCGCCGATATTGGCGAAGCCGAGGCCCAGCGTGCGGTACTCGTAAGAAAGCTGCGCGATCTCCTTCGACGGGAACTGCGCCATCATCACGGAGATTTCGAGCACCACCGTCCACAGGCGGCAGGCATGCTCGAAGGACTCGGCGTCGAAGGCCTTCGCGGTGCGGTCGTAGAACTGGAGCAGGTTGGCGGACGCCAGGTTGCACGCCGTGTCGTCCAGGAACATGTATTCCGAGCAGGGGTTCGACGCCCGGATGCGGCCACCGGCGGGGCTGGTGTGCCAGTCGTTCATGGTGGTGTTGAAGTGCAGGCCCGGATCGGCGGAGGCCCAGGCGGCGTGGCCGATCTGCTCCCACAGGTCGCGGGCCTTGAGGGTCTTCACCACCTTGCCGTCCTTGCGGGCGGTGAGGTGCCAGTCGGCATCGTTCTCGACGGCGCGCAGGAAGTCGTCCGTCAGGGAGACGGAGTTGTTGGAGTTCTGGCCCGACACCGTGAGGTAGGCCTCCGAGTCCCAATCCGTGTCGTAGATCGGGAAGTCGATGTCGGTGTAGCCCTGGCGCGCGAACTGGATGACGCGCTTGATGTAGTTGTCCGGGATCTGCACCCGGCGCGCCATCTTGATTTCCTTCTTCAGGGCCGGGTTCTTCTCCGGATCGAAGCAGGCGTCGCCCTCGGCCTCGCAGTTCACGCAGGCCTTCATGATGGCCTTGAGGTGCTTGGCCGCGAGCTTGGAGCCGGTGACCAGCGCCGCAACCTTCTGCTCCTCCTTCACCTTCCAGTCGATGTAGCTCTCGATGTCCGGGTGATCGACGTCGACCACCACCATCTTGGCCGCGCGCCGCGTGGTGCCGCCCGACTTGATGGCGCCGGCAGCCCGGTCGCCGATCTTGAGGAAGCTCATGAGGCCGCTTGAGCGCCCGCCGCCGGAGAGCTTCTCGCCCTCGCCGCGCAGCTTGGAGAAGTTGGAGCCGGTGCCGGAGCCGTACTTGAACAGGCGCGCCTCGCGAACCCACAGGTCCATGATGCCGCCGTCGTTCACCAGGTCGTCCTCGACGCCCTGGATGAAGCAGGCATGGGGCTGCGGGTGCTCGTAGGACGACTTGGACTTGGTGAGCTTGCCGGTCTTGTAGTCCACGTAATAGTGGCCCTGGCCGGGGCCGTCGATGCCGTAGGCCCAGTGCAGGCCGGTGTTGAACCATTGCGGGGAGTTCGGCGCCACCATCTGGTTGGCGAGCATGAAGCGCAGCTCGTCGTAGAACGCCTGGGCGTCCTCTTCCGATGAGAAGTAGCCGCCCTTCCAGCCCCAATAGGTCCAGCAGCCGGCAAGGCGGTCGAACACCTGCTTGGAGGAGATCTCGGAACCGATGCGCTGGTCCTCTGGCAGCCCGGCAAGGGCGGCCTCATCGGCCACGGAGCGCCACAGCCAGGACGGGACGTCGTTTTCCTCCACCTTCTTCAAGCGGGCCGGAACGCCGGCCTTGCGGAAATACTTCTGGGCCAGCACGTCGGAGGCCACTTGGCTCCAGGTCTCGGGAACCTCGATGTTCTCGAGCTTGAAGACCACCGAGCCATCCGGGTTGCGGATCTCGCTCGTGGCGAGCCGGAAGGCGAGGGAGGAATAAGGCGATTGTCCGGATTTGGTATAACGCCGCTCGATCCGCATAGGTCACATCCTAAATTTGAGGACAAACGTCCCCGTGGCCGCGATTTGCCCCGCAGCTCATCAGCCCATCATTATTGTTCGACGCCCCGACGATCCGCTTTATCGGATCGCCACACGCAACACGCCTGAGTTACGGCCTCCTTCAGACGCCACAGGTCGCGCGGCAACGCATTGCCACGGGCTCTGACGCTTACTCTGGGGAGTGTTCAACCGGCCCTTTCGGGCTGGCTGCCGGTCTCAGATCGGCACCCCGGCAAGCTAGTCGTGTTGCGAGCCTTACGTCAAGAACTAGTGTCGCGGCTCAGGGTTCCGAACTACATGTTGTGTGTAGCTGTGAGAATTGTGGATAACATCGGGGGCTCCTGCTAAGCCTCGGAGACTCCTCTGAGAATCCGTTCCGAGATTCTGCAATGGCCAAGCTTCGCCGGCTCATCGGCTGGCCTTGAGTCATGATTAACGGAGGGTCGATGTTGTGCCGGCGCATCAATCCCTGGTGCCCGCCCCGGACCTTCTCCCGACGCCTTGGCCGCCCCGGGAATGGCCTGAACACGGGGATTTCGGCTCACGCTCCAGCGTAAAGGGAGGCTTCGAGAATCAGACGCGGCTTTTGGCGACTCAAAAGCTGGACTTCGCTCCCCCTTGCCGCCATATTCCGCGCAACTTCACGAACCCCTCCGGCGGCAGCAGCATGAAAGACTATCTGATCCAGTTCTTCACCTGGTGGAACGGCCAGACCCTCGGCACCCGGTTCTACACCTGGCGCAAGGGACAGTTCGTGGGTGAGGACGAGTTCGGCAACAAGTACTACCGCCACGTCCAGGCCGAGGCCATCGACTCGAATGTGGGCGCGGAGCGTCGCTGGGTCGTCTATAACGGCGACACCGACGCCTCCAGGGTGCCGCCCGGCTGGCGCGCCTGGATGTGCCACAACGGCGACGTGCCCCCCAGCGAAGAGACCTACAAGGCCCATCCGTGGGAAAAGCCCTATGTGCCCAACATGACCGGCACCCCGCAGGCCTATCGCCCGCAAGGCTCGCACCTCTCGACCGGACAGCGCCCGGCTGCCACGGGCGACTACGTGCCGTGGACCCCTGGCGAGTAACGTTGGGGAGCGGGGCCTGACAGCCTCGCCGCATCGGGCCGCATGCTGACAAGAACCAAAGCGCGCACCTGCGTCGAGTGTGGCCTGTCCTACGGTCACGCCGGTTTCGCCTATCATTACGGCCGGATCGAGAACGGACCCGCCTATTGGTCGGACCGGGGGCTCCTGTGCTCCCATGGCTGCTCGACGGTTCATTTCGAGCGGCGGGAGAAGGAGGGCGACCCCATGCGCGAGCCTGCTCCCAATCCGCTTGAGCAGGATCGGTCGTAAAGACCCGCGTCCTCCAAGTCCCGCCACGTTCAACCAGCCGAGGACGAGATGGGTTATCGGGTCAGGTCGATCACTGCCCTCGTGGTCTTCCTCGTCGGCCTGCCCGCAGGCGAGTCGTCCCGTGCCGTCGCGCAGCAGGGGAGGCCGCAGAGCTGGCCCGAGGTGAAATGCGCCCGCTACGCAAAGGCATGGTCGGATGCTCTCGCAAGGCAGGGCGCCCAAGGCCTGGGGCAGGAATTCCTCGACCGGCACGAGGCCTTCCTGGCATCGGGCTGCACGACGAGGGGCGATGTCTGCCCCCGCTCGGCCGAGGAGCTGGAGCTGGCCAACATGATGGTGGTTGCGGCCATGAACGCGGGCACCGCGAGCACCTTTCCGCCCTTCGCCTGCCGCCGGGAATAAAGAGCGCCTCTCAAGGCTTGGGATGGAAATAGGACTGAGGCCTGATGACGGCGTCGGCAAACAACCCGAAGGCCTGGATCACATGGCCCCTCGGCACCTCCACATGACGCGCCACCCCTGAGCCCTTCAAAACCCCGCCGCGCCGGTCCGGCTCCGGCTCGCGATGGGAGCCGCCGTCGCCCAGGATGCAATTCTCGCACCGGATGGGCCCCAGGATCTGGGCGCCGCGCCCGATGCGGTTCGACAGGGTCAGGGATCCTCCGCCGAGGAGCCGGGCCTCGTCTCTGACCGCGATCGTCTCCCCGGCGCCTGCCTTGACCGTGAAGCCGCCTTCTTCGCCGATCTCCGCCCCGGCCCCGATCGTGACCGACCCGCCCGAGGCGACGATCCTGGTTCCCGGGAACAGGTTCGTTCCCCGCCCGACGGCCATGCGGCCACCCGTCGAAACCTGAAGGATGACGTTGGGCCAGAGGACGACGCCTTCCTCCAGCCCTGCGTCGGCACAGACCAGCACGGAGCCCGGATCGGGCAGAACGACGCCGAAACGGGCGAGGGCGGCCGTTTCGGCCCGCGACAGAAAACCGAGCTGCCGGCGGGCGGCATCACTCATTCGTTGCGCTTCGTCCATGGCGTCCGCTTCACTCAACCCTACGGGCATCTGGAGAGAAGCTTAGCGGACCGGCCCTGGAAGCGAAACCGCTACGGCTGACCGCTGCCTCCGGCCGCGCCGTAGACCTGCCCGGTCGCGTAGCTGGCATCGGAGGCCGCGAGCTGAACATAGATGGAGGCGAGCTCGGCGGGCTGGCCCGGGCGGCCCATGGGCGTGTCCCCGCCGAACTGCTGCAGCTTCTCCTGCGTGGCGCCGCCGCTCACCTGAAGCGGGGTCCAGATCGGTCCGGGCGCCACGCCGTTGACGCGGATGCCCTTCGGCCCGAGCTGCTTGGCGAGCGACTTGGTGAAGTTCATCATGGCCGCCTTGGTCATGGCATAATCCACCAGGTTGGCCGAGGGATCGTAGGCCTGTTCCGAGGTGGTCTGGATGATCGCCGAGCCCGGGGTCAGGTGCGGCAGCGCCGCCTTGGTGAGCCAGAACATGGCATAGACGTTGGTTTTCATGGTGGCGTCGAAATCCTCAGACGTGATGTCGAGAAGCGACTGCCTTTGCTGCTGGCGGGCTGCGTTGTTCACGAGGATGTCGAGCCCGCCCAGCCGCTGCACCGCCTCGGCCACGATGCGGGTGCACAGGGCCTCGTCGCGCAGGTCGCCCGGCAGAGCAACGGCGACCCGGCCCTCCTTCTCGATCAGGGCGATCACCTCCCGGGCATCGGGCTCCTCGTCGGGGTGATAGCTGATGGCAACGTCGGCGCCCTCCCGGGCATAGGCGATGGCCGCGGCCCGGCCCATGCCCGAGTCGCCGCCGGTGATCAGCGCCTTGCGCCCGTTGAGCCGTCCCGAGCCCTTGTAGCTCGCCTCGCCGTGATCGGGGCGCGGGTCCATCTGCCCGGCA
Organism: Microvirga aerilata; assembly: GCF_016743775.1. Classification (GTDB taxonomy): domain Bacteria; phylum Pseudomonadota; class Alphaproteobacteria; order Rhizobiales; family Beijerinckiaceae; genus Microvirga; species Microvirga aerilata. The sequence goes on from NZ_JAEQMY010000007.1 coordinate 32,475, forward strand.
AGTCCGGGCCAGGGCTGCGATTGGGAGCGGAAGGGCGGCTTTGGATATTTCGTCGTCGGGTCGTCCTTGGCCACAGCCGTTGCCGTGCCGGCCCCCTGAGCCTGCCCCTGAGCCTGGCCCGGTGTCGCTCCGGCCGTGGTCGCCGCCAGGCCAACGGCCGCGCCGCCGACCATGGCCCGCCGTGACATCGAATGATCGTCGTTCCCGTGCATGCTGCCGTTCCTGTCCTTGGATGATCGGAAGGGTTAACCGGCGGCCCGGTCCGCGGTTCGGACAATCCTCTGACGTTGTCGTGAAGCGGCCCTCGACGGACCGTGGGCTTTCGCAGTTTCCACCCCGAAGAACCATCTTTCGGGGCTTGCCCTTTTTCCATCATGGTTCGCATGCTATCGCGTTGCCCCAGCGGGTGCGGCCGGGTATGGCCGGACGGGATGGGCCAGACCGAACCTGGCCTGCAGGGTAACTTGGACGGTACAATGAATTTCGGCTGGACGCTGGCGACTCTGGTTCTCGCATCGATCATCGGAAGCGTCGGCGCGGCCCAGGCGGACCGGATCAAGAATCCCACTGCCGTCTTCTCGGGGCTGGACAAGATCACCGGGCGAATCGTTTCGTTCGAGGTCAAGGTCGACGAGACCGTGCAGTTCGGCGCGCTCCAGATGACGCCGCGGGTCTGCTTCACCAAGCCGCCGACGGAGGCCCCGAACACGACCGCCTTCATCGAGGTGGACGAACCCGCCACCGAAGGGAGCAAGCGCGTGTTCTCGGGCTGGCTGTTCGCCGCAAGCCCGGGCCTGCACGGCATGGAGCACCCGGTCTACGACATCTGGCTCGTCGACTGCAAAGGCGGCACGGAGGTGATCGCGGAGCCCAAGGAGACCCCCGAGGAGCTGCCGCCGATCCAGGATGCCGCACGGGGGCCGAACGAGCCCGCACGGCCCAACGACATCATCGCCCCGGCCAGGGGAACTGCTCCTGCGGCCCGCACGGCGCCGCGGCCGCCGGCGGTCGAGACCGCGCCCGTGCGCCAGCCCGCACGCCGCCAGGCTCCGGCGGCTCCCGTCATCAACTCGGATCGTCCCTGATCAGCGGGCCGCAATGGCCGCGAGAGCTTCCTCGCCGCTGACGATCTGGCCACGGGGCCAGACATTCCATTCAGCCCCGTGATCCATGGCGTGGCGCAGCATCTGCTTGTAGGTGCGCCTGGGAACCTCGACGGCGCCGAACTGGGCCAGGTGTGAGGTGACGAACTGGGTATCCAGAAGGGAGAACCCGCCCCGGCGCAGGCGGGCCACCAGATGCACCAGGGCAACCTTGGAGGCATCCCGCTCCGTGTGGAACATGCTCTCGCCGAAGAACGCGCCGTTGAGGCGAACGCCGTAAAGGCCGCCGACGAGGCGGTTTTCCCGGTAGACCTCGACCGTGTGGCAGTAGCCGGCGTCGAAGAGCTCCCCATAAAGCTCGCGGATCCGGCGGCTGATCCAGGTTTTCTCCCGGTCCATCCCCGGGGCCGCGCAGCCGGCGATCACCCCGTCGAAGTCCCGGTCCACCCGGACCTCGAAGTGATCCGACCGGACCGTGCGGGCAAGGCGCTTCGACATGTGGAAGCCGTCGAGGGGGATGATGCCTCTCTCGCGGGGCTCGACCCAGAACAGGGACGGATCGTCTGCATCCTCCGCCATGGGAAAGATGCCCGCCGCGTAGGCTTTCAGCAGGATCTCGGGCGTGATCTCAATCAAGTGGTCAGGAGACCGGTTCATTCACCAACGCATCCGATCGTTCGGGCCGTGCCCGATAGATAGAACAGCCGAGGCTCGAAGTCAGAGCGGCATCAGGTAGATTTTGCCGAGTTCCCGCATTTCGTCCTCGGTTCGGCGCGTCTTTGTAGCAAGCCCCCATAGATCGTGCCGCCGGGGGCGGCGGAACCCGAAGAAATTGGCAAAGCCGGCCTGAATGCAGGCATTCCCGAGGGATTTCATCGTGAAGCCGGTGTGATGGGCCATGTACAGGTTGCCCTGCTGCATGGCCGGCCTGAAGCCGTAGAGCATGTCGATGGGCGATACCGGGCCGCGGCCGCTGGTGTAAAGGGGCGTATCGATGTCCCCGGCTGCCAGCCTTTCCCCGAGCACCTGCAGATCCGGACAGGTCAGAATCGCGAACCCGTCCGCCTTGAGAACGCGGAGCATGGCTTTGAGCGCGAGAGGAACTTGGTGCGGATAAAGGTGCTCGATGTTCTGAGCGGAGTAGACGGCGTCGAAGCTGCCGGGCTCCACCTGTGAAAGGTCGGGCAGCTTGTCGACGATGTCCGGCTTGACGCTCCCGTCGATGTCGAGCGTGACCTCCTCCCATTCGGAAGCAGCAAAAGCCCTGACGGTCTGATCTTTACGCTTCGGCCCGCAGCCGACATGAAGAAAGCGAGGCATGGTCTTCCATAGCCTCGCCTTCTGGGACGGGCCCCTGTTCCGTTGCGGACAGAATAGCGGGGCCGATACTGTATAACAAGGCTACTCGACTTCTCCGAGCCCGCCGGTCTTCAGGAAATGCTCGAGCCAGTGGATGTCGTACTGGCCGTTCTGGATTTCCGGATTGCGCACGAGGGTGCGGAAGAGGGGGAGCGTCGTGTCGACCCCGTCCACCACGAACTCGTCGAGCGCCCGGCGCAGGCGCATGAGGCACTCGTTGCGGGTGCGGCCATGGACGATGAGCTTGCCCACGAGGGAGTCGTAATGCGGCGGGATGCGGTAGCCCTGGTAGGCCGCCGAATCGACGCGCACGCCGAGGCCGCCCGGCGGGTGGAAGTAGCTGATCGTGCCGGGCGAGGGGCGGAAGGTGGAAGGGTGCTCGGCATTCACGCGGCACTCGATGGCGTGGCCCTCGATCCTGATGTCTTCCTGCTTCACCGATAGCGGATGGCCCGCCGCCACGCGGATCTGCTCGTTGACCAGGTCGATGCCGGTGATCATCTCGGTGACGGGATGCTCCACCTGGATGCGGGTGTTCATCTCGATGAAGTAGAACTCGCCGTCCTCGTACAGGAACTCGATGGTGCCGGCGCCCGCATATTGCAGCTCCTGCATGGCCTTGGCCACGACGCCGCCGATGCGCTCGCGCATCTCCACGTTGAGGGCAGGTGAGGGGCCTTCCTCCCAGACCTTCTGGTGGCGGCGCTGGAGCGAGCAGTCGCGTTCGCCCAGATGAATGGCGTTGCCCTTGCCGTCGCCGAGCACCTGGATCTCGATGTGGCGCGGCTTCTCGAGATACTTCTCGATATAGACCGCGTCGTCGCCGAAGGCCGCCTTGGCCTCGGTCTTGGCGGTATGGAGCGCGTGGACGAGGTCATCTTCCGTGCGCGCCACCTTCATGCCGCGCCCGCCGCCGCCGGCGGCAGCCTTGATGATCACCGGGTAGCCGATGTCCTTGGCAACGCGCTTGGCCTCGTCGTCGTCGGTGATGCCGCCCTCGGAGCCGGGAACGCAGGGAATGCCGAGGCGCTTGGCGGTGCGCTTGGCCTCGATCTTGTCGCCCATGATGCGGATATGCTCCGCCTTCGGGCCGATGAAGGCGATGCGGTGATGCTCCAGCACCTCCGCGAAGCGCGCGTTCTCGGACAGGAAGCCGTAGCCGGGGTGGATGGCGTCGGCGCCCGTGATCTCGCAGGCGGCGATCAGGGCCGGGATGTTGAGATAGCTGTCGCGGGCGGCCGGAGGGCCGATGCACACGCTCTCGTCGGCCAGGCGCACATGCATGGCATCGGCGTCGGCGGTGGAATGCACCGCCACGGTCGCGATGCCGAGCTCCTTCGCCGCGCGCAGGATCCGCAGGGCGATCTCGCCGCGGTTTGCAATGAGGATCTTATCGAACATATCGCGCCTTACTCGATGACGAGGAGAGGTTCGCCGTATTCAACAGGGGTTCCGTCGTCGACGAAGATCGCCGTCACGGTGCCGGCGCGGGGCGCGACGATCTCGTTGAAGGTCTTCATGGCCTCGACCAGCAGAACCTTGTCGCCGGCCTGAACCTTGGATCCGACCTCGACGAAATCCTTCGCCTCGGGTGAGGGCTTGCGGTAGGCGGTGCCGACCATGGGCGAGAGCACGGTGCCCGGATGGGGCGCGCTGGATTTAGCGGCGGCCTCTGCGGCAGCCGGAGGCGGCGCAACGACGGGCGCATGCGCGACCGGCGCCGGAGCCGCGACCGCAACGGTCGCGGCGGCCGTGACCATGCGCGCCACGCGGATGCGAAGGTCGCCCTTCTCCACTTCGATCTCGCTGAGATCCGTGTCGGCGATCAGATTCGCCAGCTCACGGACGAGATCGGGATCGAAAGGGTTATCCTTGGCCATGGGGCTCACCTCTTAATCTTTGAGGAACTAGTGCTGGGAAGGCTTCGCTTGCCGCGCGCGCTCGACGATCACCCGGTGAACCGCTTCCAGGCCGAGCACGTAGCTCATGGGCCCGAAACCACAGATCACGCCGACGGACACGGGCGCTATGAGCGAGCGATGGCGAAAGCCCTCGCGAGCATGAACATTGGAAAGATGAATCTCGACCGTGGGGGCGCCGCTGCCGGAGATGGCATCGCGCAGCGCGATCGAGGTGTGGGTATAGGCGCCGGCATTGATGACGATGCCCGCGCCCTGCGCTCCCGCTTCCTGGATCCAGTCGACCAGATGACCCTCATGGTTCGACTGGCGGAACGTGATCGCCGCCCCCAAGGCCTCCGCCTTGTCGCGCACGAGCTTCTCGATGTCGGCAAGCGTGGTGCTGCCATAGATCTGAGGCTCTCTGCGCCCGAGCAGGTTGAGGTTGGGTCCGTTGAGGACGTGGACGTTGATCATCTTGAAAGGAGCGTTCCGAAAAGCCCCGCATGGCGGAGCCGAAACGCCCTCTTAGCCAAAAGGCGCGCAGGGGGAAAGGGGAAAACCAAGGCTTTCCCAAGCTTGGCGTGGGTTCCTTAAGGGGATGAGGGGGTGTTCGGCCCGAAAAGCGGCGGCGTGTCTGCCCCGACTGCGATTCCGGGGCGGCCGTAGGCCGAGCCCGGAATGACAGTGGCGGTCAAACCTTACCCGCAGCTCGCCTTGCCGCATTGGCGGACGTTGTCCACGAGCTGTTTCAGGGGATCGAGGCCCACGGCCCCTGGAATGACGGTCTCGCCGACGATGAAGGCGGGGGTTCCGGTCAGGCTGAGCTTGTCGCCGAGCGCCATGTTTTCCTGCAGGGCGCTGCGGATCTCGGGGCTATCGACGTCCTTCTGGAGGCGGGCCATGTCGACCCCCATCTCCTTGGCCACCGCCATGGCGCGCTCGCCGTTCACCCGGCCGTGGCTGTCCATGACCTTGACGTGGTAGTCGAGGAGCTTCGGGCCCTGCAGCTGGTTCTTCACGGCGAGCGCCACGCGGCTCGCTTCGACGGAATCAGGCCCGAGCACCGGGAAATCCTTGAGCACCACCCGCAGCTTGGGATCGCTCTTCATGAGGGTCTGGACGTCCGCGAGCGCCTTTTTGCAGTAGCCGCAGTTGTAATCGAAGAACTCCACCAGGGTGATGTCGCCGGACGGATTTCCGACCACATAGGAGTGGGAGGCGTTCAGAAGCGACTGCTTCGTCTCCTTCACGGCACCGGCCTGGGCCGCCTGCTGGGCTTCGGCCTGGCGCTTCTCCAGCTCGCCGATCACCTCGGTCAGAACTTCAGGGTTCTTGAGGAGATACTCCTTCACGACCTCGCCGATGGCCTGCTTCTGCTGCTCGTTGAAGACCGCACCCTGCGCCATCGCGGCGGGAGCCAGAGCCAGGGTGCCGATGAGGGCCACAGCCTGGCCGATTTTGGGAAGCGAAAAGCGCATGTCCGGTCCTTTGCGGAATTCTTGAGACAAGTCCGTCCTTTGGGGATGGTTCGAGGCCGGCTTGGGAATTGCTGTTTCCATAGCGAGTTAGCGGCTTATGGCGCGCGTCGTCAAATCACGGGTTTGTTGAGGTGCTGTCCCGGGCAGCGTGTCATCCCCGGCGAGCGCAGCGAGGGAAGGGGATTCACTTGCATGCTCCGGTGCCATGGATTCCCTTCCCCTCCGCTTCGCTCCGGCCGGGAATGACACTGGAGAGTGCTGCTGTCATCCCCGGCGGTCCGCAGGACCGGGAAGGGGATCCACGATCGAGCTTGGTGCCATGGATCCTCATCAGAGAAAACCGCCTTGAGGCCACCCGCACAACGGGATACGAGCCTTCCCATGATCAAATCACCTGCCGATCTTCGTTCGCCCCTCGTCGCGCGCCGCATGGACCGCGTCTCCTCCTTTCTGGCCATGGACGTGCTGAGCGCCGCCGCCGCCAAGGAACGGCGGGGGGACAGCGTGATCCACATGGAGGTGGGCCAGCCCTCCGCGCCGGCGCCCCGCGCGGCCAGGGAGGCGGCGAAAGCCGCCCTCGACCTTGGCCGCGTCGGCTATACGGAAGCGCTGGGGATTTCGGCCCTGCGCGAGCGGATCGCCCGGCACTACAAGGACACCTATGGGGTCGGCATCGCGCCGGAGCGGGTGGTGGTGACCACGGGGTCCTCGGCCGGCTTCGTGCTGGCTTTTTTGAGCCTCTTCGATCCGGGGCAGCGGGTGGCGATCACGGCGCCGGGCTACCCGGCCTACCGCAACATCCTGGAAGCGCTCGGCATCGAGCCGGTGGCGATCCCCTTGGCGAAGGCCGACGGCTGGATCATGACGGCCGAGGCCGTCGAGCGGGCCCATGCGGAAAAACCCCTGCACGGCATCCTGGCCATGAGCCCGGCCAATCCGTCAGGCACCATGATCGGACGGGCGGCGCTGGCGGAGCTTGGCGAGACCTGCCGCCGCTTAGGGCTGTGGTTCGTGTCCGACGAGATCTACCACGGCCTCACCTATGGCGAGCCCGCCTCGACGGCGCTGGCCACGGACGACGATGCGGTCGTCATCAACTCGTTCTCGAAATACTACTGCATGACCGGCTGGCGCATCGGCTGGGTCGTGGTGCCCGAGCGGCTGGTGCGGCCCATCGAGCGCCTGGCGCAGAACCTTTACATCTCGCCGCCCTACCTGTCCCAGGTGGCGGCGCTCGCCGCCTTCGACGCGGTGGAGGAGCTTGAGGCCGTCAAGGCAGGATACGCCCGCAACCGGGCCTACCTTCTGGAGGAGCTGCCGAAGGTGGGCATCACGGAGATGCACCCGGTGGACGGCGCTTTCTACATTTATGCCGACATTGCCCGCTTCACGAACGACTCCATCGGCTTCTCCAAGCGCATGCTGGAGGAGGCGGGCGTCGCCGCAACCCCGGGCCTGGACTTCGATCCCATCGAAGGATCCCACTACCTGCGCCTGTCCTTCGCCGGTTCCGAGAACGATTGCCGCGAGACGGTGGCGCGGCTGAAGGGGTGGTTGAAGTAAGTCCGCCCACTGTCATTCCGGGGGGAGCATAGCGAGAACCCGGAATGACAGCGCATGGAAGCCGAATTGAAAATGCCCGGCTCAAGGCCGGGCATTTTCATGTCAGGATTACGATCCGCTCAGGACCGACTTGGCCTTGGACCACCAGCCGGCGCGCTTCGGGCGCTCCGGGTCCGGCGGGGTCAGCACGACGGCGACCGGCTCGGGTTCAGGGACCACGGGTGCCGGCGCTGCGGGCTCTTCGGCCACGGGCTGGGACGGCGCCATGATGCGGTCGTCCTGGGGCGCAGGCTTCGGAGCCTCCACCTCGGGCTTGAGCTCTTCGGCAGGAGCCGACATGGCATCCGACACCGGCGCAGCTTCAGCCTGATCGGCGGCCACGAAGCCTTCCTCGGCGGCGAACTCAGCGGTCTCGTCGCGTCCGCGTCCACGGCCACCGCGGCGGCCGCGACGCCGGCGGCGTCCGTTGCGGTCCTCATCGGACTCAGGGGAGCCTTCGCCTTCCGTGGCCGCAGCCTCGCCCGTGGAGGCCTCGACCTCGGCAGCTTCCTCGCCTTCGGGTTCGCCGGCCTCGGTGCCTTCGTCGTCCTGGGCTCCGCCCGCGGAGACCTCCCGGTCGCGGCCCCGGCGGCGACGGCGGCGGCGGCGGCGGCGTCCGTTCGCATCGCCTTCCTCGCCGCGCTCCTCTCCGGCCTGAGCCTCTTCGGTGGTTTCCTCCTCGGCCTCAGCCTCGATCTCGTCCTCAACCTCGTCGACCGGCTCGTCCACGGGGATGATGGCGTCGATCTGGATGCCGGTCGCGGCGGATTTGTGCTCCAGCTTGAGGGCGGGCTCGCCCCGGTCGATGGCGTAGGTCGTGGTGCCGATGATGCTGTCGTCGGCCACGATGGAGATAGCGACGCCGAAGCGGGTCTCGAGCTCGCGCAGGTGAATGCGCTTCTGGTTCAGGATGTAGAACGCCGCGTCCATCTTGGTGCGGACGATGAGGTTGTAGCTCGCGTTCTTGATGAGCGTTTCCTCGATCGAGCGCAGCACCTGCAGGGCGACCGACGGCGTCGAGCGGACGAAGCCGGTGCCGGCGCAGTGCGCGCAGGGGATCGAGGAGGATTCGAGCACGCCCGTGCGGATGCGCTGGCGCGACATTTCGAGGAGCCCGAACGGCGAGATGCGGCCCACCTGGATGCGGGCGCGGTCGTTCTTCAGGCACTCGTTCAGCTTCTTCTCGACGGCGCGGTTGTTCCGCTTCTCCTCCATGTCGATGAAGTCGATCACCACGAGGCCCGCGAGATCCCGCAGGCGCAGCTGCCGGGCGATCTCCTCCGAGGCTTCGAGGTTGGTGCGAAGCGCCGTGTCCTCGATGTTGTGCTCGCGGGTGGATCGTCCTGAGTTCACGTCGATGGAAACGAGCGCTTCCGTCGGGTTGATGACCAGGTAGCCGCCCGATTTCAGGGTGACCACGTTCGAGAACATGGCATCGAGCTGGGCCTCGACGCCGAACTTCGCGAAGAGGGGCTGCGGATCGCGATAGGGCTGGACCAGCTTCGAATGGCTCGGCATGAGCATCCGCATGAAGTCCTTGGCCTCGCGGTAGCCGTCCTCGCCGGCGACCATGACGTCGTCGATGTCCTTGTTGTAGAGGTCGCGGATGGCGCGCTTGATCAGCGAGCCTTCCTCGTACACGAGGGCGGGAGCCGCCGAGCTCAGCGTGAGCTCGCGCACGCTCTCCCAGAGGCGCATCAGGTATTCGTAGTCGCGCTTGATTTCGGGCTTGGTGCGGGAGGCGCCTGCGGTGCGCAGGATGATGCCCATTCCTTCCGGCACCTCCAGCTCCTGGGCAATTTCCTTCAGGCGCTTGCGGTCCGCCGCATTGGTGATCTTGCGGGAGATGCCGCCGCCCCGGCCCGTGTTGGGCATGAGCACCGAATAGCGCCCGGCGAGCGACAGGTAGGTGGTGAGCGCCGCGCCCTTGTTGCCGCGCTCTTCCTTGACCACCTGCACCAGAAGAATCTGGCGGCGCTTGATCACTTCCTGGATCTTGTACTGCTTGCGGGGCACGCGCCGGCGCTGGGGAAGATCCTCGATGGCGTCGTCGCCGCCGAGCTGCTCGACGATCTCGTGCTCCTCCAGCTCGTGATCATCCTCGGACTCCTCGTCGTCCGCGTCCTCGTCGGCTTCGTTGTCCTCGCCGGTTTCGGATGCGTCCTCGTCGGATTCCTGTGAATCATCGGGAGATGCGACCGCTGCCGATCCCTCGACAGCCTCGATTGCGTCTTCCTGCGCACCTGCGTCAGGGGTGTCGCCTTCGGCTGAGGCGCTTGAGACGTCCTGTTCGGACGTTTGAGCCTCGCCCAGGGCCTGGGCTTCGCCGGAGCCCTCGCCCTCGGCGAAGGCTTCCAGGCTCTCGCCGGCGCCGGCCTCGGATTCGGACGAAGCGACGGCTTCGTCGTTCCGGGCCCGCTTCTGGGAGGGACGGCGGCGGCGGTTGCGGCGGCGCTCCTCCTCGTGCTCTTCCTCGCGCTGGGCCTCGGCCTCGGCCTCGAGCAGAGCCTGCCGGTCGGCGACAGGAATCTGATAGTAATCCGGATGGATCTCGCTGAAGGCGAGGAACCCGTGGCGGTTGCCGCCGTATTCGACGAAAGCCGCCTGAAGGGACGGTTCGACCCGGGTGACCTTGGCGAGGTAGATGTTACCCCGCAGCTGCTTCCGGTTAGCGGATTCGAAGTCGAATTCTTCGACCTTTTGACCACGTACCACCACGACCCGGGTTTCTTCCGGGTGTGAGGCATCGATGAGCATCTTGTTTGCCATGTTGAACTCTCGACATGGCGATCGAGGGCAGGACCTGAGGCAGGGGCCGCGTTGTGGGCGGGTGGCCACGCCGCGTGTTGCGGCGGCGGGCTGAGATTGCGTTCGGATTGCTGTCGATCGCCATCGTGCGCCTCATTCGGGCGCATCCTGGGTTAAACTGGGCCGGCTCCATGCCGGGTGAGGGGAGGCATGGGCGGGCGCGAAAAGAAACGCGCGATTCGAACGGTGCCGAGACGAGAGTCAGATCTGACTTCGTGTTCGCAACCATTCAAGACGGCCCTTTCATAGAATTCGACAACCGGCGGAGCCGGCCATCGGCGGGTGGCGACAAGCGTCGCCATATGATCCTGTCCGTGAGCCTGTCGAGGGTGACGGGCGTCCTTGAGGATCGGTCAACACAACCGTCTCCTCGGAGCCGCCGTCAGATTCGGCCATGCCGAACGGGATCAAGATCATTACAGATCGATTGGGGCATTTGGCAAGATGCAAGGTCACTGTACCATGAATGCAACAGAGTCTCAGCAACCGTTCAACCCCCGTGAGGTTTCATTAACCAAAGGCCGTCTATGAGTTAGGAAGGACGCTCCAGATCTTCAGCGACCGGTCATGCAACCTGCACCCTTCATACGCCTCATGAGCGCTTTCCTGCTGGCGATTGCCATCGCCGCCGGAGGCGCTCGCGCATGGGCTGCGGGGGAGGGAGCGAAGGCCGGAGCCTCGGCTGTCGCGGCGGCCGTTGCGGTGGAGTCCGAGGGCGCCAAGACCCGCTTCAAGATCACCCTCTCCAAGGCGGTGACGGCTCAGGCCTTCCTGATGGAGCGCCCCGACCGGGTGATCGTCGACCTGCCGGAGGTGTCCTTTCACCTGCCGGCCGAGGCCGGGCGCAGCAAGGAGGGCCTCATCGCCTCCTATCGCTATGGGCTTTTTGCCCCCGGCCGCTCCCGGGTGGTGATGGATCTGGCCCAGCCCGCCGTGGTGTCCGGCATGACGGTCCAGCCCGATGCGTCGGGCGCGGCCACGCTTCTGACCATCGAGCTGTCCCGGGTGGAGCGCGAGGAGTTTCGCCGCGCGGCGGCCGAGAGCGCCTCCAAATCGGCGGAAGGCGCCCCGGAGCCTCCCGCCGTGCAGCAGGCCAAGGATGCGCGGCCCGTCATCATGATCGATCCCGGCCACGGCGGCATCGATCCAGGGGCGGCGGCGTCGGGCCATGTGGTCGAGAAGGATCTGGTCCTGTCCTTCGCCCAGCGGCTGAAGAAGAAGCTCGAAGCCGGGGGGCGCTACAAGGTTGTCATGACCCGCGACGAGGACGTGTTCGTCTCCCTGGGCGCCCGGGTGAAGGCGGCGCGGGCCGCCCAGGCGGACCTTTTCATCTCGGTCCATGCGGATTCGATCTCCGGAGGGCAGGATGTTCGGGGACTGACGGTCTATACCGGCTCCGAGCGCGCCTCCGACGCGGACTCCGCCCGGCTCGCCGACCGCGAAAACAAGGCCGACGCGGCGGCCGGCGTCGAGTCGGGCGACATGCCGGACGACGTGTCCGACATCCTGCAGGAGCTCACGCTCAGGGAAACCCGCAGCTTCTCCCACGGCTTCGCCACCCGCCTCGTGGGCGAGTTCGACGCGGTGGCCCGCCTCAACAAGAACCCTCACCGGCAGGCGCGCTTCCAGGTGCTGCGCGCCCACGATGTCCCCTCCGTCCTGGTCGAGCTCGGCTATCTGTCGAGCCAGAAGGATCTGGATCTGCTGATGTCCGAGGAGTGGCGGTCCAAAATGGTCTCGGCCATGGCCGTCGCGGTGGATCGTTTTTTCGCGACGCGGTTTGCCAAGCAGGGCGCCGCCGCAGTTTTACCATAGATAGAGTGTGGATACCCGTAGCGGGGGCGCGATTCATCGGTTAACGAGGGTCCGCGTTTCAAGATCTACATAAACGGGCGCCCAAGGCGCCGTCATGGAATACCTTCGAATGCGCTTCGTCCTACGATTTTTCGGGTTTCTCTTCAGCGTTGGAGCGATCTTCTTCCTGATCGGCGCCGTGGGCCTGGCCTATGGGTTCTGGTTCTATTCGAAGGACCTGCCCGATCACGCCCAGCTCGCCAACTACGAGCCGCCGGTGATGACGCGCATTCACGCCTCCGACGGCAGCATGATCGCCGAATATGCCCGGGAGCGGCGCCTCTACGTGCCGATCCAGACGGTGCCGAAGCTCATCATCGGAGCCTTCCTGTCCGCCGAGGACAAAAACTTCTACAAGCACCCGGGCATCGACCCGGAGGGGCTCGTGCGCGCCGTGGTGGTGAACCTCCGGTCCGGCGGAAGCCGCGAGCAGGGCGCGTCCACCATCACCCAGCAGGTGGCCAAGAACTTCCTGGTGGGCAACGAGAAGAGCTATGAGCGCAAGATCCGCGAGGCGCTGATCGCGCTCCGGATGGAGTCGACCTTCTCCAAGGAGAAGATCCTCGAGCTCTATCTCAACGAGATCTTCCTCGGCACCCTGACCCCCGGGCGCAACCTGCACGGCATCGCCGCCGCGGCTCTCGACTATTTCGGCAAGTCCATTCACGAGCTGACGATCGCGGAGGCCGCCTATATCGCGGCCCTGCCGAAGGGGCCGAACAACTACCATCCGTTCCGCCAGCGCAAGGCCGCCGTCGAGCGCCGGGACTGGGTGATCGAGCGCATGGCCCTCAACGGCTACATCTCGCAGGCCGATGCCGAGGCGGCCAAGAAGGAGCCCCTCAACGTCAAGCTGCGGGTGGTCTCCCCGAACAGCATCGCTTCGGGATATTTCGCCGAGGGCGTGCGCCGCGACATCGCCGAGCGCTATGGGGAGGGGAGCCTCTACGAAGGCGGCCTGCTCATCCGCTCGACGCTCGATCCCAAATTGCAGGCCATGGCCCGCAAGGCCCTCGTGGACGGTCTCGTGCGCTTCGACGAGGCCCGCGGATGGCGCGGTGCCCAGCAGAAGATTGATCTGGCAGGCCGCGAATGGGGCTTGGCCCTGGCAGAAGTACCGGTACTTGGCGACGTTCAGCCCTGGCGCTCAGCGGTCGTGCTGGAAGTCGCCCGCGGACAGGCAAAGGTTGGCCTGCAGCCCAGGCGTGAGGCTTCCGGGCAAGTTGTCAAGGACCGCGAGACGGGTCTTGTGACGGCCGACGGCATCAAATGGACTCGCCGCAGCGTCGACAAGGCCTTGGCAGTCGGCGACGTGGTCTACGTGGAGCCTCTCGCGGACAAGCAGGGCCAGTTTCGCTTGCGCCAGATGCCAGAGATCTCCGGCGCCATCGTGGCAATGGACCCGAATACGGGCCGCGTTCACGCCATGGTGGGGGGCTTCTCCTACGATCAAAGCGAGTTCAACCGGGCAACGCAGGCCATGCGCCAGCCGGGCTCCTCGTTCAAGCCCATCGTCTATGCGACTGCTCTTGACAACGGCTATACCCCATCGTCCCAGATCATGGACTCGCCTTTCGTGCTCGATATGGGGCCCGGGCAGGCCGCTTGGGCGCCGTCCAACTATGACGGCAAGTCTGGTGGCTTGAGAACCCTGCGCTACGGCATTGAGCATTCCAAGAACCTGATGACAGTGCGCCTGTCGAACGAGATCGGCATGCCGGCGGTGACCGACTATGCGCGCCGCTTCGGGGTCTATGACGACATGCTGCCGCTGCTCTCCATGTCGCTCGGTGCCGGCGAGACTACGGTAATGCGCATGACGGCAGCCTATTCCATGTTCGCCAATGGTGGGCGTCGCATCAAGCCGACCCTAATCGATCAGATCCAGGATCGAAACGGCCGCACGCTTTACCGTCACGATGACCGCAAGTGCACCACCTGCAACGCGCAGAAGTGGGACGGCGGTGCGCCGCCGAAGCTTACAGATACCCGGGAGCAAGTGCTCGATTCGCTCACGGCCTACCAGATGACCTCGATCCTGGAGGGTGTGGTGCAGCGCGGCACGGCACAGACGGTCAAGGCTGTGGGCAAGCCGCTCGCCGGCAAGACGGGCACAACAAACGATGCCAAGGACGTGTGGTTCGTCGGCTTCTCGCCCGATCTCGCGGTCGGCGTGTTCCTGGGCTACGACCAGCCCAAGTCCCTCGGCAATGCGGCGACGGCCGGCCAGTATGCGGCGCCGGTCTTCCGCGATTTCATGCAGATGGCGCTCAAGGACAAGCCCGCGACCCCGTTCCGGGTGCCGGCTGGTATCAAGCTGATCCGCGTCAATGCCTCGACCGGCACCCGTGCCGGAGGCGAGGGCGGCGGAACGATCCTGGAGGCCTTCAAGCCCGGCACGGCGCCGCCTGAATATGTGGCTCCAGAGCCGCAAGAGGTCCCGCAGGCCGAGTACGAGGCACCGGGAGCGCCGGCGCCCCGTCAGGCCCTGGGCGGCGGGTTGTACTGATCAGGCCGGGCCACCCTACCTATCCGAATAGTCCAAAAGCCGAAACGAATGACCCTGTGGCCGCAATCCGGCCGCAGGGTCACTCTCAATGGAGGGCGGCGCTCCCGGGAGGATCTGGCTTGAACCGAAGGTTCGTATCAGGGAAAAATGGACCCGGTTTTCAGGCCCACACGATGCGGGGGCCAGGAATGGGGATCGATAAATTCCGAAAGTGCATTCCACTTTCAGGCCCAATGCTCTAAGACGCCGTCATCAGGCACGGACAGCACCGAGAACCATGCGCGCCGAAATTCAACATCTCGTAGAAGAGACCAAGCAGTCAGTCGGGCTGCTGAGGAGGCATCTTTGACTGGGACAATGCCCAGCGACGCCTCGCAGAACTGAACGCCCAGGCCGAAGGGCCGGACCTCTGGAACGATGCGGAGGCCGCGCAGAAGATCATGCGCGAGCGCACCTCCCTCGAGGACCAGATCACCGCGATCAAGCGGATGGAGCAGGACCTCGAGGACGCCATCACCCTGATCGAGCTCGGCGAGGCCGAGGGCGACGAGGGCACCATCCGCGAAGGCGAGGAGACCATCCGGAGCCTTCAGGCCGAAGCCGCCCGCCGCCAGGTCGAAACCCTGCTGTCCGGCGAGGCCGACAGCAACGACACCTATGTGGAAGTGCATTCGGGCGCCGGCGGCACCGAAAGCCAGGATTGGGCCAACATGCTCCAGCGCATGTATGCCCGCTGGGCCGAGCGCCGGAAGTACAAGGTCGAGCTGCTCGAGATCACGGATGGGGACGAGGCGGGCATCAAGAGCGCCACGCTCCTGATCAAGGGTCACAACGCCTATGGCTGGCTCAAGACCGAGTCGGGCGTGCACCGGCTGGTGCGCATCTCGCCCTACGATTCCAATGCCCGCCGGCACACGAGCTTCGCATCCGTGTGGGTTTATCCCGTGGTTGACGACCGCATCAACATCGAGATCAAGGAATCGGACTGCCGCATCGACACGTTCCGGTCATCAGGCGCCGGCGGCCAGCACGTGAACACCACGGACTCGGCGGTGCGCATCACCCACATCCCGAGCGGCATCGTGGTGGCCTGCCAGCAGGAGCGGTCCCAGCACAAGAACCGGGCCACCGCCTGGAACATGCTGCGCGCCCGCCTCTACGAGGCCGAGCTGAAGAAGCGCGAGGAGAAGGCCAGCGCCGAGGCCGCCGCCAAGACGGATATCGGCTGGGGCCACCAGATCCGCTCCTACGTGCTGCAGCCCTACCAGATGGTGAAGGACCTGCGCACGGGGGCTCAGTCCACGGCCCCGCAGGACGTGCTCGACGGCGACCTCGACCCGTTCATGGAAGCCTCGCTCGCCCAGCGGGTGTATGGCGGTGACGCAGAGGTCGAGGATATCGACTAAGCATCTTGCTCCGGCAGAGGCATGCTCCTCCTGGTTCAGGGCGGAGCGGCTCTTGCCGGAGGCTTCAAGGGATTATGGTTTGTGGCGCGGCCGTGAAGCATTCCAGAGCGTGCGTCGAACATGCTCCGGGATCCAAGGCCGCCGGAGCCCAATGGGTCGCCGTTCAGACGACGTAGAAGTCCGATGCGCTCAGGTTCAAACCTATGTCATACCGGCTTATGGTGATCTTCGCGAAGAGCACCTTCTCCACGGCGCCCGATCCATCGGGGTCGTAGTAGAGCAGGTTGTCGTCCTCATCGTAGACGATGTAGTCGTTCTCATCTTCCGTGGTGCCGTAGTCGACGAAACTGTCCCAGCTGAGCTGTCCCACGGGCAGCTTCGTGAAAACCGCCGAGGACAGATGGATTGAATCGTCCTCTTCGAAGTGAACGATCTTGTCGACGTTCGCTACGGGATCGAGGGGGGTATCGAACACGAAAACGTCTTCGCCGAAACCGCCGTGCAGCGTGTCGCTCCCAGCGCCACCGTTAAGGGTGTCGTCACCGTCGTAGCCGAAGAGGCGGTCGTTTCCGCCACGGCCCTGAATCACGTCCTTGACGCCCGTTCCGTGGATCTTGTCCGCGCCTTCCTTCCCGATTTGGGTCAGGGTTTCGGTTCTCTTGTTCCACGACCAGGCTGCGACATGCTTGCCGTCGGTCTTGGACGATCCGTAAAGCTCCTTGATGGCCAGCTTGTCCAACCGCCCCAGCTTGGTCGGATAGATCTCGCTCTCGCCGTTGTCGTAGCTCATGACGGTGTTCTTGGACTGGTCGTCAGCCTTGCTCAGCTTCTTCTTGTTGTAGGGCGACGTGTGGAACGGATGCTTGAGCCCAAGGGCATGACCGATCTCATGAAGCAAAACGTAGGTCTTATATGAGATGTTCTTGAAATCGGGCTTGTAATGGGTGTTGAAATGCACGCTGCCAGCCTCGTACATCCGATTGTAGGCTTCGCCCGGCTCGCTTTCGTCCAGCGTGTAAAGCTCCGGAAACTCGGCGTAGGCCACAGTGGTGCTGTCGATGAACGGGGTGTACCAACTGAAATTGATTTCCGCATCGGCACTCTTGGTCTCGAGAAACCGGATCCCGGAAGCGTCGCCCCATTGTTTGAGGGCGTAGCGGGCAAGTTTCTGATCCGCCGAGTTGAAGCGCTTTTCGCCCCAACTTGCCGCGAACGAATAGGTGAGGAAGATCGGCGTCTTCTGCGGCTTCAGGGTCGGGTCGGAGTTCCAGTTATAGCCGGTCAGAATGGCTTTATGGGACGGCATTATCGATGGCTCGCAAAGGAAGGAAAGATTTCATCCGCAAAGTAATATGATTACTTATTTTTGCAACCCTGAAGATGGCTATAGGTTTCTGGCCGCCGCCAGCACCTCCTCCGCATGCCCTGGCACCTTCACCTTCGGCCAGACCCGGGCGATAACGCCCTCGCGATCGATCAGCACCGTGGTGCGTTCGACGCCCATATATGTGCGGCCGTACATGCTCTTTTCCACCCAGACGCCATAGGCCTCCAGCATCGTCTTGGCCTCGTCGGAGGCAAGCGTGAAGTCGAGACCGTACTTGCTGCGGAACTTGTCGTGGCTCTTCAGGCTGTCTGGCGATACGCCGATGATCTCGGTGTCCGCCGCCTCGAAGTCCCCACGGAGCGCCTGGAAGTTCTGCGCCTCGAGGGTGCAGCCGCTGGTATCGTCCTTAGGATAGAAGTAGAGCACGACCTTGCGCCCTTTCAGGCCTTCCAGGCTGATCTCCCGACCATCTGTCGCGGGCAGGGCAAAGGCCGGGGCTTTGGTTCCAATGTTGAGGTGCATCATTCGCCTTCCTTTCGGCGGATTATACTGATTGGAAACCTCTCGTATGCACGGCTGAACGGAACAGTCGCGAGAAGTGCCCGACACGGTTAAGTTGTCTCCTCTGATTCCCTGATCCGCGCGCAAGCGCAAGAACCGGATTGCTTGATATAACAAGAAT
The DNA here is from genome assembly GCF_016743775.1 of Microvirga aerilata. Classification (GTDB taxonomy): domain Bacteria; phylum Pseudomonadota; class Alphaproteobacteria; order Rhizobiales; family Beijerinckiaceae; genus Microvirga; species Microvirga aerilata. The sequence continues at coordinate 50,504 of NZ_JAEQMY010000007.1, forward strand.
GAAGCTTCCATTTCGGACCACGTTGCCCCGGCGAGACCCGGTGAAGCGAAGCCTCTTCAAGCGCGTGCTTCGTGGTACTCTCTATGTGAAGCTTGGCCTTGTTCTCTTTGTCGCTGTTGGGCTCGGCCTCTTCTACCTGCGCCTGTCCGCCGCACCCTTGAGCTTCGGGCGTCTGCCGGAGCGGGTGGCCGAGGCGCTCGCCGCCCGCATCGGCCCCGGCTGGGACGTGACCTTGCGGAATACGTCGATCGAGCTTCACGACGGGTCTCCGGCCCTGCGGGCCAACGGGCTCGACATCAGGGCTCCGGGAGGAGCGCTCGTGCTCCGGGCGCCCTATGCGGTCTTCAGCGTCGATCTCTCCTCCCTGCTGACAGCGAACCTTCAGCCGAAAGCGATCGAAGTTCGCGATCTGCAATTGCGGGTTCTGGTGAACCGCGACGGATCGCTGACCTTCTCTCCCGTGCAGGGAGCCGATGCCGGGGACGCCGCGCCGCCGTCCGTCTCGCCTGATCCTTCCAAGGCGGCCGCGGCATCCCTTGCCCTCGATACCAACGGACCTTCGCCGGTATCGGGTGCGGTCGGATCGTTGCTCGACCTGATCGTGGGCCCCGGAAGTGTCCTCAATTCCTTGGGCCAGGCGCAGCTGACCAATGCGCGCCTTGTCTTCGTCGACGCGGACGGTCGCGAGCGGGCCCGGTTCCACCGGGTCGACGCCGCCTTCGACTGGGCCGAGAATGGCGGCCGCCGGTTCGCCGCGACGGTCGATGGACCGCAGGGACCCTGGCGACTGAACGGCGACGCCATGGCCGAGGGGCAGGATACCTATCGGGCCTCGGTGGTAGCGGATGGCGCGCCCATCAAGGACATCCTGCTGCTCACCGGATCCTCGGACCTGCCTGCGACCACGGATCTCGAATTCTCGGGGCGCTTCGACATCGCCTATGCGCAGGGCCGCATCACGCAGCTGAAGACCCGGCTCGACAGCAATGCCGGCACGGTTCAGATCGACGATCCCGACACCTCGCCCTTCCCGGTCGAGCGGGCGGCGATCGAGGCGAGCTGGAACGAGGGCGAGAAGGCGCTCGAGCTCCATTCGCTCGATATGAAGGGCGGCGAGACGCAGCTGCGCCTTCGCGGTCGCCTGATGACTCCGTCCGGGAACGATCCCTGGCGTCTGTCCCTCAACGGCCGGGACATCGTTTGGACCGGGGCTGCACCAGGGGACAGGCCCCTCCGGGTGAGCGAGTTCGCCGCCGAGCTTTCCGGGCCGGACGGCGTTGCGATCAATAGCCTGACGCTCAAGGGACCGGAGCTGTCAGCCAGCATCACGGGCCTTCTGGGAGCCTCCGCCGATCCGAAGGGCTTGCGGCTCGATGTGCGGGCGGACAAGACCAACCTTCGCTCGGCCCTGCGGCTCTGGCCCGAGGCGGCTGCGCCAGCTGTGCGGCGCTTCCTCGTCTCCAACCTCAAGGCGGGCACCCTGGAGGCAATCGACCTGAAGGTTGCGATGACAGGGGCCGATATCGAGAAGGCCGTTACGGGCGGCCCGACGCCGGACGAGTCCCTGAAGATCAATTTCACCATCGCGCAAGGCGTGCTTCAGGCGGCCGACGGCCTCCCGCCGGTTTCCGGCATGAACGTCACCGGTCTGGTGACGGGCACGAAGGTTCTTGTCCGCGCCCCAGCAGGACATGTCCAGATGGCGGGCGACCGTTCGCTTGCGGCGTCCGAGGGGGCGTTCACTCTCGACAACTACTGGGACGACAAAGCGGTTGCGCGCATCGACTTCCGCCTGACCGGCGCCGCCGATGGATTGGGCGCGCTCCTGCTCGAGCCGCGCATCAAGGAAATCGCCGGGTTCAACATCGATCCGGCCACCATGAAGGGCAGGGCGGACCTGCGCGTCGGGATAGGCCTTCCGGTGAACGACATTCCGGAGTTCGCGAACCTGCCCCTGAAGGTCACCGGAACGGCCAGCGACTTCGGGGTCGACAAGTTCTTCGGCAAGGACCGCCTGGAAGGGGCCAATCTGACGATCGCCTTCGACAAGGGCGACCTGTCCGTCAAAGGCGACGGCAAGCTTGCCGGAAGCCCGGCGGCCATCAATCTCCAGAAAAACCGGCAGGGCGGACAGGCCAGCGTCGCATTCTCGCTCGACGAGGCGGCGCGAAGCAGGAGAGGGCTGTCCTTCGGCTCCCAGCTCACCGGAACGGTCGGCCTGAAGGCGAGCCTGCCCCTCGGGGCATCTGCCCCGTCCATCATCCTGGTCGAGGCGGATCTCGCCAAGGCAGGCGTGGATCAGCTCGTTCCCGGCTGGGTGAAACCGGTCGGCAAGCCCGGCAAGCTGACCTTCACCATGGTCGATGGACCGGCCAACGAGATCAAGGATCTGCACCTCGACAGCGGCACGGTGCAGCTGCGCGGAACCGCAACCCTGTCCTCGGACGGCGGCCTGGACAAGGCTGAGCTGTCCACCTTCAAGCTCTCGCCCGGCGACGACATGCGGGCGCAGATCGACCGCACCGGCAGCGTCTACAAGGTCACGATCCGGGGCAATGTGGGCGACGCCCGGCCTTTCGTGAAGGGCGGGGGGACAGCCTCCGGCCGCGCCATCGCCGCGCAGCGCGACGCCAAGGATTTCGACCTCGATCTGAACCTGAACATCCTGACCGGCTACAACGAGGAGGCGATCACCAATGCGTCGATCAAGGCCTCCATGCGCAAGGACAGCCTGCGTCAGCTCGATCTGAAGGGGCGGCTTGGTGCAACCGACATCCTCGGGCGCACGGTTCCCCAGAACGGGGGCAGCCCCGTCGTGATCATCCAGGCGGAGGATGCCGGCGCGTTGCTGCGCTTCACCGACATCTACAAGCGCATGTCGCGCGGCAGTCTCATCCTCCAGCTGGCGACCGGGGGCGAGCCGCAGGCGGGCCATGTGGTGATGCAATCGTTCGCCCTTGTGAACGAGCCTGCCCTGCGCCGCATCATTCCCACACAAACCCAGATCATTGCGGGTCAGGACAGGGCCGGGAATCCGCAGACCGTTCGCGTGGACGTGAACGAGGTCCACTTCACAAAGGCCCGGCTCGAGTTTGCCCGCTCGGCGGGCCGCGTCGATTTCAAGGACGCAGCCATCTGGGGCAATCAGATCGGGTTCACCCTTGGCGGGTTCATCGATTATGCCCGCGACCGGCTGGATATTTCCGGCACCTTCGTGCCAGCCTATGGGCTGAACAACGTGTTCGCCCAGGTGCCGCTGTTCGGGCCGTTGCTGGGGGGAGGGCAGAACGAGGGGCTGTTTGCGGTCAACTTCCGCCTGGCCGGACCGGCCGGCGCGCCCTCGCTGACGGTCAATCCTCTATCGGCCGTCGCCCCAGGCTTCCTGCGCAAGCTTTTCGGAGTCGGCGGGGAGCCGCAGACAGGATCGCTGCCCGCAGCTCCCGACCGATAGAAGCCTTAGACGGCGCGCAGGAGGACGTGCTTCTTCTTGCCGAAGGACAGCTTGATCACGCCCTCGGCGGTCACGTCCGACAGGCTCAACGTGCCGCGCTCGTCCGAGACGGTCTGGTCGTTCACCTTGAGGCCGCCGCTTTTCACCTGCCGCCGGGCTTCGCTCGACGAGGGCACGAGCTTTGCGTAATCCGGCCCGAAGGCGGCGAGCACCCCGAGGCCCTCTTTCAGAACATCCGAGGCGATCTCGACCGTCGGCAGGCTTTCGGCCAGCGCGCCCTGCTCGAAGGTCTTGCGGGCGGTCTCCGCCGCCAGCTCCGCCGCCTCGCGGCCGTGAAGGAGAGCGGTTGCTTCCGTGGCCAACACCTTCTTCGCCTCGTTGATATCGGCGCCTTGCAGCGCCTCGAGCCGGGCGATCTCGTCCATGGGCAGGATCGTGAAAAGCTTCAAGAAGCGGGCCACATCCGCATCCTCGGTGTTGCGCCAGAACTGCCAGTAATCGTAGGGGGTCAGCATGTCGGCGTTGAGCCAGACCGCGCCGGAGGCGGTCTTGCCCATCTTGGCGCCGGAGGCGGTCGTCAGCAGCGGGCAGGTGACGGCGTAGAGCTGCTGCGTGCCGAGTCGGCGTCCGAGATCGATGCCGTTGACGATGTTGCCCCACTGGTCCGACCCGCCCATCTGCAGCACGCAGCCGTAGCGCTTGTTGAGCTCCACGAAGTCGTATGCTTGGAGGATCATGTAGTTGAATTCGAGAAACGACAGCTCATGCTCGCGGTCGAGACGCAGCTTCACGCTGTCGAAGGCCAGCATGCGGTTGACGGAGAAGTGCCGGCCCACATCGCGCAGGAACTCGATGTAGTTGAGCTTGGTCAGCCACTCGGCATTGTCCACCATCATGGCGTCGGCCTTGTCGTCGCCGAAGGAGATGAAGCGCGAGAAGACGGTCCTGATGCTGTCCTTGTTGGCCTCGATCTGCTCGACGGTGAGAAGCTTGCGGCTCTCGTCCTTGCCGGACGGGTCGCCCACCCGGGTCGTGCCGCCGCCCATAAGGGTGATGGGCTTGCCGGCCCCGGTCTTCTGCAGCCAGTGCAGCATCATGATCGAGAGCAGGTGCCCCACATGGAGAGACGGGCCGGTGCAGTCATAGCCCACATAGGTGGTGAGCCGGTTCTCCAGCGCCGCGGCATCCACGCCCTCGAAATCCGAGGTCTGGTGAATGAAGCCTCGCTCGGTGAGAACCTTCAGAAATTCGGAACGTGGCGCGTTCATCGCGTCTCTCTCAATGGGTTTTGGTACAGTGAAGCGGTCCTGTACCAGCTTCGCGGCGGAAGTTCACCAGATTTTGCCGTCCTTCGGCCTTCGCGAGCACCTATCCCGGTTCAGGATCCAAAGGAAGGTGGGGAGCGCTTCTCCCCGTTCGCTTCTTGGAAGTTTTCCCAGAGACAATAACGATTTATGCCTCTGCGGCAGGATGAGCGCGCATGTCCGGCCAGGAGCCGATCCTTGACAAAGCGTAGCTATACGTTATGTTAACATAACAATATAATGTACTGGTGAATCTATGTCCTGGTTCTCTGACGCTTTCAACTCTGCGGGTAACTGGGTTGTCGATCAGGTCGAATCCGTGGGCGATTGGATCGGCGATCAGGCCGATTCCGCTTGGAGTTGGCTGTCCGACAATATTTCAGGCATTCCACTCAAGTTCTTCTCGTTCATGGGCGGGCTCGTTCCGTCCTACACGTTCGGGAACGTGCAGTACTACATTCCCAACCATGCCGATAACGACGTGAACGCTCTTCAGTCCGGGTCCAAGTGGAGCGGATCGACGATCACGTATTCATTGCCTGATTTCCGTTCGGATTATGAATGGGCCAACCCGAGCGCATCGGGCTTCAAGAGTCTGTCCGCTGAGACCGAGGTCGCTGTTCACGCGATCATGGCTGCAGTCGGTGGGCTCGTCAGCACGGGCATCTCCTATGCGGGCCGTGGCGAGGCCAACATCAAGGTCGCGTCTTTCGAGCCCGGTTCCGTGATCCAGCGCAGCCACGGCTATTATCCTGGCGTACCCGTTTATGGCGGCGACACGTGGCTGACTACCGGCACGTCGACGGCTGTCATGAAGGGGAGCCACAACTACTTCATGGCCATGCACGAGCTTGGCCACTCGCTGGGCCTGAAGCACTCCCACGACTCTGCTCCTGGCCTTCCGCGGATGTCCAGTTACCGTGACAGCACCGAATATACGGTAATGTCATATAACGAGACGATCAATCGCCCCCAGAGCTTCATGCAGTACGACATCGCGGCGCTTCAGGCGATGTACGGGGCCGATTTCACGACCCAGAGCTCCAACACCACGTACCGCTGGAATGCCGCAACGGGCGAGATGTACATCGACGGGGCAAGCCAAGGCAGAACTGCAGGAAACCTTGTTTTCCTGACGATCTGGGATGGCGGCGGCGTCGATACCTATGACATGTCGAATTACGCCGACGATGCTGCGATCGATCTCGCCCCAGGCGGATACTTGCGGTTCTCCAATGCCCAGCTGGCCCGCAAGGATGCGGCCACCAAGGTGAGCGGCAACGTCTACAACGCTTTCCAGCACAATGGCGACAATCGTTCCCTGATCGAGAACGCGATCGGGGGAAGCGGCAACGACAAGATCCTCGGCAATCACGCGAGCAATGTTCTCGAAGGCAGGGACGGAAGGGACGAGCTTCAGGGTAAAGGCGGGACCGACACCCTTGAGGGCGGCTCCGGCGACGATGATCTGGAGGGCGGCGCAGGCGCTGACGTGCTGCGGGGCAGCATCGGTTATGATTTTGCCAGCTACTCTAACGCCGCCGGAGGCGTGGTGGCCAACCTCTCCGATGCGTCGCAGAACAGGGGCGAGGCTTACGGCGACGTTTACGACAGCATCGAGGCGCTGTCCGGTTCAGCTTATGACGACAAACTTATCGGCAACGAGACCGGCAACAAACTCTACGGCCATGATGGCGGCGACTGGCTCTCGGGCCTGGATGGGCGCGACTACATGGTGGGCGGGGCTGGCGACGACACGCTCGTGGGTGGTCAGCACGGCGACTGGCTCGTAGGCGGGGCCGGCTATGACTATGCCGCCTACACGATGGCCGTCACCGTGAGTCTCCTCGATGCCTCGCAGAACACCGGCGAAGCTGCCGGTGATACTTATGAGAGCATCGAGGGCCTGTTCGGCTCAAACTACTCCGACACGCTCACCGGTAACCATGGCGGTAACGTGCTCTACGGCGGCTATGGTCAGGACACCCTCTTCGGCCTATCCGGCAACGACTTCCTCCTGGCCGGCGGCGACAATGACGATCTGCTCGGGGGACACGGCGCCGACACCCTCGATGGCGGCGAAGGCTATGATTGGGCCAGCTACTACACTGCCCTCACCGGCGTGCAGGCGAGTCTTGCCAGTCCCTGGGTCAATACCGGCGATGCGGCCGGGGACGTATATGTGTCGATCGAAGGCCTGGGCGGCTCGAACTATGTTGACTGGCTCACAGGCAACGAAGCCGGCAACCAGATCTACGGTCATGGCGGCAATGACGAGCTTTTCGGCAACGGCGGGAATGACATGCTCTCCGGTGGTGAGGGCGGGGACGGGCTCTACGGCGGAGCCGGCGCGGACTATCTCGAAGGTGGAGCGGGCCACGATTTCGCCTGCTACGACCGCGCGACGTCGGGCGTGACGGCCAACCTTTCCGCGAGCTGGCTCAACTCGGGTGAGGCTTATGGCGATACGTATGCGTCGATCGAAGCGATCGGCGGCTCGGCTCATGCGGATTCGCTGACCGGCAACGCGGTCTACAATGAACTGTTCGGCCAAGGCGGCCACGACCAGTTATTCGGCCTGGGCAGCGGTGACTGGCTGGTCGGCGGCGACGGCCATGACCTGCTGGTCGGCGGGGAAGGATCCGATTGGCTCACCGGCGGCACGGGCTCGGACATCTTCCGCTTCGACGGGGCGCTGGGCGCCGGCAACGTGGACACGGTGAACGACTTCACCGTGGGCGCGGACGTGTTGCAGCTGACGCGCAACACGTTCACGGCCTTTGCCGGCCAGGGCTCCGTTCATGCTTCGCAACTCGCCTTCGGGGCTGCGGCGAGCGCGGCGTCGCACCGGCTGATCTACAACAGCAGCACGGGTGCGGTGTCGTACGATGCGGACGGGGTGGGCGGCGCCGCCCAGGTGCAGTTCGCCACCATCGGCAAAGGCTTGGCACTGTCGGCCGCAAGCTTCGCCCTCGTCTGGGCCTGAGCTCCAGCCTCGAACCTTAACAACAAAGCCGGCGTTCACACGCCGGCTTTGTTGCACATTGGAGGGTCGAAGATCCGAGCAGGCTCAGGCCGCTTCCTCGGTGCTGCCCAGGCGCTTGTCCAGGTACTCGTCCACGGACACCATGAGCTCTTCGACCTTGCCGTCGAAGAAGTGGTTGGCGCCGTCGATCACCGCGTGTTCGAGCTTCACGCCCTTCTGGGTCTTCACCTTCTCGATCACGCTGACCACGTCCTTGACCGGGGCCACCCGGTCTTCCGAGCCGTGCACGAAGAGGCCGGAGGACGGGCAGGGGGCAAGGAACGAGAAGTCGTAGCGGTTGGCCATGGCGGCGATGGAGATGAAGCCTTCGATCTCCGGGCGGCGCATGAGAAGCTGCATGCCGATCCAGGCCCCGAAGGACACGCCGGCGATCCAGCAGGCGCGCGCATCCGGGTTCATGGACTGCGCCCAGTCGAGGGCCGCCGCCGCATCGGACAGCTCGCCCTGGCCATGGTCGAAGGCGCCCTGGCTGCGGCCGACGCCGCGGAAGTTGAACCGCAGGACCGAGAAGCCGCGCTTCGCGAAGTCGTAGTACAGGTTGTAGACGATCTGGTTGTTCATCGTCCCGCCGAACTGCGGGTGCGGATGCAGGATGATGGCGATGGGAGCGCCCTTTTCCTTGGCGGGCTGGTAGCGCCCCTCGATGCGACCGGCAGGACCCGTGAAGATGACTTCAGGCATGTACGCGAACCTCTTGATCGCCTCTCCATTGAGAGAGGGAAAACCCCGGACGACCTTGACTTCAGGTCGCGGATCCTCATAAAAGAACCCTTAGAACTATTCTAAAATGTTCCTTTGTTTCATTATCTCCGGGCGGCTTCGGCCAGCGGAGGAAACATCGGACAGATGTGGTTGCGGTGCTTTAGCACGGCAACCAGGGTCGATTGCAAGGTTTTCGTGAGGCTTTTAGGCAGCAATGGCAGTGGGCCAGCGCACATATCTCGACCATAACGCAACTTCGCCCCTGCGGCCGGAGGTTGCCGAGGTGGTCCTGCGCGCGCTCCAGCTTCCGGGAAACGCCTCCTCCGTTCATGCCGAGGGCCGCGCGGCGCGAGCCGAGATCGAGGCGGCCCGGGACAAGGTGGCAAGGCTCGTCGGCGCCAGGGCCAAGAACGTGGTGTTCACGAGCGGCGGCACGGAGGCCGCCAATCTGGTTTTGACGCCAGGCTTCCGCCGGCTCGGACAGGCCGGCCCGACCCGGCTTCTTCTCGGTGCTGCCGAGCACCCTTGCGTGCTCAACGGCCACCGGTTTTCTGCCGATGCGGTGGAAATCATCCCCGTCGACGGCAGCGGAATCCTTGATCTGTCTTGGCTTGAGGCCCACTTGAACGGAATCGGCGACGCGCGCGTTCTTGTTTCAGTTCAGTTGGCGAACAATGAGACCGGGGTGGTCCAGCCCGTGGCCGAGGCGGCCCGCCTGGTTCGCGCGCATGGCGGCCTCATCCATACCGACGCGGTTCAGGCGGCCGGCAAGATCCCGGTCGATCTGGCGGAGCTCGGCGTCGACGTGCTGACGCTCTCGGGTCACAAGATCGGCGGCCCGAAGGGAATCGGCGCAGTGGTTCTGGCCTCCGACCAGTTCGAGATCGCCGACCGGCTGATCCGGGGCGGCGGACAGGAGAAGGGGTTTCGGGCCGGCACCGAGAACGTGGCGGCGATTGCGGGCTTCGGCGCGGCTGCCGAAATCGCCTTGGCGCAATTGGCTTCGGAAGCCGAGCGGCTCCAGGGGCTGCGGGACGAGGCCGAGGCGCATGTGCGCCGGATCGCGCCCGATGCGGTTGTTGTGGGTGCGCAAGCTGAGCGGTTGCCTAATACCTTCGCCTTTGCCATACCCGGCCTCAAGGCCGAGACGGCATTGATCGCCTTCGATCTGGCAGGGGTGGCCCTGTCCTCCGGTTCGGCCTGCTCGTCCGGAAAGGTCAGGCGATCGCATGTGCTCGACGCCATGGGCGTGGAGCCGGCCCTCTCCGAGGGCGTTTTGCGTGTGAGTTTGGGGTGGACGACCACGAAAGAGGACGTAATCCGCTTTGCGGAGGCGTGCGAAAGGGTGGTTGGCACCTTATATAAGCGGAAGGCGAGCGCGGCCTGAATCCAGGTCATGCTTCGAATTCCATGTCATCAACCCGCGGCCCTTGAAGCCGTGAGCGGTGGGAGAGACACGATGCCTGCAGTGCAGGAAACGATCGATCAGGTCAGGTCGATCGACGTCGACCAGTACAAGTACGGCTTTGAGACCGAAGTCGAAATGGAGAAGTCCCCGAGGGGTCTCTCCGAGGATGTGATCCGCTTCATCTCGGCCAAGAAGGGCGAGCCCGAGTGGATGCTCCAGTGGCGCCTCGACGCCTATAAGCGCTGGCTCACCATGAAGGAGCCGGCCTGGGCGCGCGTGTCGTACGACAAGGTCGACTACAACGACATCTATTACTATGCCGCGCCGAAAAAGAACCAGGCGCCGAAATCCCTCGACGAGGTGGACCCTGAGATTCTCAAAACCTACGAGAAGCTCGGCATTCCCCTGCGCGAGCAGGAGATCCTGGCCGGCGTCGAGCCGGAGCGCCGGGTGGCCGTGGACGCTGTGTTCGACTCGGTCTCGGTGGCCACGACCTTCAAGGAAGAGCTGTCGAAGGCCGGCGTGATCTTCATGCCGATCTCCGAGGCGATCCGGGAATATCCCGACCTCGTGCGCCAGTATATGGGCTCGGTGGTGCCGGTGACGGACAACTTCTTCGCCACCCTGAACTCGGCCGTGTTCACGGACGGCTCGTTCGTCTACATCCCGCCGGGCGTGCGCTGCCCGATGGAGCTGTCCACCTACTTCCGCATCAACGAGAAGAACACGGGCCAGTTCGAGCGCACCCTCATCATCGCCGACAAGGGCTCCTACGTCTCGTATCTGGAGGGCTGCACGGCCCCCAAGCGCGACGAGAACCAGCTCCACGCGGCCGTGGTCGAGCTCGTGGCCCTGGACGATGCCGAAATCAAGTATTCGACGGTCCAGAACTGGTATCCGGGCGACGCGGAAGGCCGCGGCGGCATCTACAACTTCGTGACCAAGCGCGGCGATTGCCGGGGCAAGAACTCCGTCATCACCTGGACCCAGGTCGAGACGGGCTCGGCGATTACCTGGAAGTACCCGTCCTGCATCCTGCGCGGCGATGGCTCCCGCGGCGAGTTCTACTCGATTGCCGTGTCGAACGGCATGCAGCAGGTCGATTCCGGCACCAAGATGATCCATCTGGGCAAGAACACCACGAGCCGGATCATCTCCAAGGGCATCGCGGCGGGCAAGTCCGAAAACACCTATCGCGGTCTCGTCTCGGCGCACCGCAAGGCGACCGGCGCGCGCAACTTCACCAACTGCGACTCGCTGCTGATCGGCAACCAGTGCGGCGCGCACACGGTGCCGTACATCGAGTCGAAGAACGCCACCGCCGTGTTCGAGCACGAGGCGACCACATCGAAGATCTCCGAAGATCAGATGTTCTACTGCCAGCAGCGCGGCCTCTCGGAAGAGGAGGCGACGGCGCTGATCGTGAACGGCTTCGTCAAGGACGTGCTGCAGCAGCTGCCCATGGAGTTCGCCGTGGAAGCGCAGAAGCTGATCTCGATCTCGCTCGAAGGCTCGGTCGGCTAATCGCAATATAGCCCCTCATCCTGAGGAGCCGCCAAGGCGGCATCTCAAAGGACGAGGGGCTCTCGCTGAAGTCATCCTTCGAGACGCGCGCAGGGCGCGCTCCTCAGGATGAGGGTTTTAGGAACACTACCATGCTCGAAATCAAGAACCTCGTTGTCCAGATCGAGGACAAGCGCATTCTCAACGGCCTCAATCTTACCGTGAACAAGGGTGAGATGGCGGCCATCATGGGCCCGAACGGATCGGGCAAGTCCACCCTGTCCTACGTGATCGCCGGCAAGGAGGACTATGAGGTCCTCGACGGCGAGATCCTGCTCGACGGTCAGAACCTGCTGGAGATGGAGGCCGACCAGCGCGCCGCCGCCGGCGTGTTCCTGGCCTTCCAGTATCCGCTGGAGATCCCCGGCGTCGCCTCGATGACGTTCCTGAAGGCCACGCTCAACGCCCAGCGCAAAGCCCGCGGCGAGGCCGAGCTGACCACGCCGGACTTCATCAAGCGCGTGAACGCCGCCGCCCAGCAGCTCGAAATTCCGAAGGACATGCTCAAGCGCGCCCTCAATGTCGGCTTCTCCGGCGGCGAGAAGAAGCGCATGGAAATCCTGCAGATGGCGCTGCTCCAGCCGAACTTCTGCATCCTGGACGAGACGGATTCCGGCCTCGATATCGATGCCCTGCGCATCGTGTCCGAGGGCGTGAATGCCCTGCGCTCGCCTGATCGCGCCTTCCTGGTCATCACCCACTATCAGCGCCTCCTGAACCACATCGTGCCCGACACCGTGCACGTCATGTCGGCCGGACGGATCGTGAAGACGGGCGGCAAGGAACTGGCTCTGGAGCTCGAGGCAACCGGCTACGCCGATTACCGGGAAACCGAGGCTGCTTGACATGGCTGACGTCACCCTCATGAAGACGCCGGCGGAAACCGCGCTGGCGCAGGCTTTCGAAAGCGCCAAGACCCTGTTGCCGGGCAACGTGGAATCGCGCTCCCAAGCCTTCGAGCTGTTCACCCAGCGCGGCCTGCCGCATCGCCGGGTGGAGGAGTTCAAGTACACCGATCTGCGCGCCGTCCTGCGGGACATCGCGCCTTTTGCCTCGGCTCCCTCGGCGGACGAGGCCAAGGCCGCCTTGCAGGCCGCACAGGCGCTCGCCGGCGTCGAGGCGCTTCAGGTGCCTTTCGTGAACGGCCATTTCGTGCGCAATGCCGTCGACTTGGGCGCCCTGCCCGAAGGCGTCGAGATCGTGCCGCTGGCCGAGGCCCTGGCCTCCGGCCATGACTGGCTGGCGCGGCTGAGCCCGGTGAAGTGGGCGAGCGAAAACCCGGTCTATCAGCTCAACACGTCCTTCATGGCCGATGGGGTGATGATCCGGATTGCAGGCACCGTCGACACCCCGATTCACCTGCGCTTCGTGACCGCTGCCGCATCGGCTGTTGCCACCGCCACGCGCATCCTCGTTCTGGTCGAGGAGGGCGCTTCCGTGACCCTGCTCGAAACCCATGAGAGCACCGACGGGGCGAACCACCAGCCGAACGACGTGGTGGAGATCATCGCCGGCGACCGGACGAACGTGCAGCACGTGCGCGTCAATGCGGAAGGCGACAAGGCGCTGGCCCTGTCCACCCTGGCCCTGAAGGTGGGCGGGGAGGCACTGTTCAACAGCATCAACGTGGTGGCGGGCTCGGCCACCTCCCGGCATCAGGTCTTCGCGGTTCTCGCGGGCGAGAACACGAACCTGCGGGTCAATGGCGCGACCATGCTGAAGGGCTCGCAGCACGGCGACTCGACCCTGGTGGTCGAGCATGCGGCCCCTTACTGCGAGAGCCGCGAGCTGTTCAAGACCGTCATCGACAACGAGGCGACCGGCGTCTTCCAGGGCAAAATCATCGTCCCGCATCATGCCCAGAAGACCGACGGGCGCATGATGTCGGCGGCGCTCCTCCTGGAGGAGGGCGGCTCCATGAACAACAAGCCCGAGCTCGAAATCTTCGCCGACGACGTGCAGTGCGCCCACGGCGCCACCTGCGGCCAGCTCGACGAGGATCTCCTGTTCTACCTCATGGCTCGCGGGCTGCCGAAGAAGGAGGCCGAAAGCCTCCTGGTCCAGGCCTTCCTTGGCGAGGCGGTCGAGTTCGTGGAGAACGAGGGCGCCCGCGAGGCGCTGATCGGCACGGTCGAGGGCTGGCTGAAGGCCCGCGCGTAGTACCCTCCTCCCCCTGCGGGGAGGGGAAAGAGGTAATCATGAACGCTCCTGTGAAGCCATATGACATCGAGGCCGTCCGGGCGGAGTTTCCGATCCTGGGCCAGCAGGTCTATGGCAAGCCGCTCGTCTATCTCGACAATGCCGCCTCGGCCCAGAAGCCGCGGGCGGTGATCGATGCCATGGTGAACACCATGCAGACGGGCTACGCGAACGTTCATCGCGGCCTGCATTACATGGCGAACGTGGCCACGGAAGGCTTCGAGCGCGCCCGCGAAACCGCGCGGGAGTTCCTGAACGCGGAGTCCATCGACGAGATCGTCTTCACCAAGTCGGCCACGGAAGCCTACAACCTCGTGGCGGATTCCTTCGGCCGCATGGGCATCGGGGAGGGGGACGAGATCATCCTCTCCATCATGGAGCACCATTCGAACATCGTGCCCTGGCACTTCCTGCGCGAGCGCAAGGGGGCGGTGATCAAGTGGGCGCCGGTGGACGACGAGGGCAACTTCCTCATCGAGGAGTTCGAGAAGCTCATCTCGCCGCGCACCAAGATCGTCGCCATCACCCACATGTCGAACGTGCTCGGCACGGTAACGCCGATCAAGGACATCATCCGCATCGCCCACGCCCACGGGGTGCCGGTGCTGGTGGACGGGGCCCAGGGCGCCGTTCATCTCGATGTGGACGTGCGCGATCTCGACGCCGATTTCTACGTGTTCACGGGCCACAAGGTCTATGGGCCAACCGGCATCGGCGTTCTCTACGGCAAGCGCGAATGGCTCGAGAAGATGCCGCCCTACCAGGGCGGCGGCGAGATGATCCGCGAGGTGCTGTGCGAGGGCATCACCTATAACGACCCGCCACACCGGTTCGAGGCGGGCACGCCCGCCATCATCGAGGCCATCGGGCTCGATGCGGCCCTGCGGTTCATGATGAGCCTCGGGCGAGAGAACATCCGCGCCCACGAGGAGGCCCTCTCGCAATATGCCCATGAGCGGCTGCGGGCCATGAACTCGGTGCGCATCATCGGGCAGGCCAGGGGCAAGGGCGCCATCATCGCCTTCGAGATGAAGGGCGCCCATGCCCATGACGTGGCGACGGTCATCGACCGGCAGGGCGTGGCGGTTCGGGCCGGCACCCACTGCGCCATGCCGCTGCTCAACCGGTTTGGGGCGAACTCCACCTGCCGCGCTTCGTTTGGCCTGTACAACACCATGCAGGAAGTCGATAAGCTGGCGGACGCCTTGCAGAGGGCGGAAGCCCTGTTTGCCTGAAGGATGAAGCTGTGAACGACATGACCCCCCAGGACGGGCCCAACGCCCCGCAGGTTTCCCCGGGCTCTGCAATCCCGCCGGAAGAGCTCGACCGCATGACGGACGACATCATCGCGGCTCTCAAGACCGTCTACGACCCCGAGATCCCGTCCGACATCTACGAGCTCGGCCTGATCTATCGCGTGGACATCGACGACGACCGGAATGTTGCCATCGACATGACCCTGACGGCCCCCGGCTGCCCCGTCGCCGGCGAGATGCCGGGCTGGGTGGAAAACGCCGTCTCCACGGTTCAGGGCGTCCAGAACGTCACGGTGAAGATGGTCTTCGACCCCCCGTGGGATCAAAGCCGCATGTCGGACGAGGCGCGGGTTGCGCTCGATATGTGGTGAGGCGGCTGGTTTCTGCTCCTTGAATGTCATGGCCGGGCAAGTCCCGGCCATTTTCGTGTTTCAAAGGGTTTCCTTCCGGCTCGGGGGCCACCCTGAAGGACAGGGAGGATCGTTGCCGAACCTGTGCTAAGCTCTTCCTGCCTGACCGACATTCGCTGGATGTCCCGAGGAGGCCGAGAATGAACACGCCTCAGCACCCCACAACCCTCCACGTCCGCTGCTGCATCGTCGGAGGCGGACCTGCCGGGATGATGCTGGGTCTTCTGCTGGCGCGGCAGGGCGTCGAGGTGCTGGTTCTCGAAAAGCATGGCGATTTCCTGAGGGATTTTCGAGGCGACACCATCCATCCCTCGACTCTCGAGGTGGTGCATGAGCTGGGATGGCTCGATGATTTCCTGTCCAGGCCGCACCAGAAAGTGCAGACGGTCAGCCTGATGATCGGGGATAGCCTGCTCAAGCTCGGCGACTTCTCGCATCTGCCCACGCACTGCAAGTTCATCGCCTTCATGCCGCAGTGGGATTTTCTCGATTTCCTGACGGATCACGCCCGCGAGTACCCGGGGTTCGGGCTGCGCATGCAAGCGCAGGTGACCGATCTGATCGAGCATGAGGGCAGGGTGGCCGGCGTCCGGGTCTCGACGCGCGAAGGCGCGCTCGATGTGCACGCCGACCTCGTTGTGGCCGCCGACGGCAGGCGCTCCGTGGTGCGTGAGAAGGCAGGCCTTCAGGTCATGGATATCGGTGCGCCGATGGACGTGCTCTGGATGCGGGTACCTAAGCTCGCGAGCGATCCGAGCCAGCTGCTCGGGCGCATCGAGGCCGGGCAGATGCTCGTCATGATCGACAGGGGCGCGTACTGGCAGTGCGCCTATCTCATTCCGAAAGGAACGTTCCAGACGCTTCAAGAGGAGGGCTTGCCGGCGTTCCGGGCGAAGCTCGCAGGTCTTGCTCCGTTCCTGGGCGAACGGGTCGAGGAGCTCCGGTCCTGGGACGACATCAAGCTCCTCACCGTCGCGGTCGACCGGCTGAGGCAATGGTACCGCCCTGGCCTCCTGTGCATCGGCGATGCGGCCCATGCCATGTCGCCCATAGGCGGGGTGGGCATCAACCTCGCCATTCAGGATGCGGTGGCAACAGCTAACATTCTCGGTCCGCACCTGCGGAAGGGACCTGTGGGGCCGGAGCAGCTTGCCCTCGTGCAGAAGCGGCGCGAGCTGCCGACCCGCCTCACCCAGGGCATGCAGGTTCTGCTGCAGAAGCGAATGATCGACCCTGTCCTCAACAGCAAGGGACCCGTCTCAGCGCCCTGGATCGTCCGCAGGCTGGCCCAGTGGCCCCTGTTCCGGCGCATTCCTGCCCGCCTCGTCGGCATCGGCTTCCGGCCGGAGCACGTGCGATAGGGGCGCTGCGGCGCTCCCGTCAGGCTCGACCTCATCCTGATCGTCGGCCACAACGTCGTCCGCCTCCTCGACAGACGATAGGATAGGCGCGCGGGGAGCATCGGGCACCGCGGCGAACATCGCACGGGCGATCTCCTGCTCTCCCATGACGATCCTGGTCGCACCGTATTTCATGACGTGATCCTCCTGCGCGGAGGAATGGGCTCGCACGATGATCGGCAGGTCGGGATTGATCCGGCGGGCCTGCTCGACAACCTGGCCGCTCTCGAAGGCATCAGGAATCGCTACCAGAAGGCACCGGGCCCCCTTGATGTTCGCCGCGGCGGCCACTTCAGGATCGGCCGCATTGCCGACGATAACCGGCAGGCCCTCCCTCTGCAGCTCCGCAACCTGATGCTTCTCGGTCTCGATGACCAGGATCGGTGTTCCTGAGGCTGCCATTTTCCGGCTGATGAACTTTCCAACCCGCCCATGGCCCACAAGAACCACATGATCCGTCAGGGCGGTGACCGGGAGAGGCACTCGGGCTGCCGCAGCGGCGGCTTCCTCCGCTGCGACTGCTTCCTTCTCCGCAGCAACAGCCTCGGCCTTCGCCTCGGCCCTTGCGGTATCCCGCTTCGCAAACCAGCGATCGAGCAGGGTGAACAGGAACGGGTTGATCAGGATCGACAGGATGGCGCCCGCAAGGATCAGGTCGCGCCCCCGCTCCGGCAGCAGCTGAAGCTCGACGCCGAGGCCGGCGAGAATGAAGGAGAATTCGCCGATCTGGGCGAGGCTCGCCGCAATCGTCAGTGCCGTTGCGTTCGGGTGGCCGAAGAGACGGACGATGGCAAAGGCCGCAAGCGACTTGCCGACGACGATGATCAGGAAGGTTGCAACGACCGGTCCGAACTCAGTGATGAGGATCATCGGATCGAACAGCATGCCCACCGAGACGAAGAAGAGCACCGCGAAGGCATCGCGCAGGGGCAGGGTCTCCGATGCCGCCTGATGGCTGAGCTCCGATTCGCTCAGCACCATGCCGGCAAAGAACGCCCCGAGGGCAAAGGACACGCCGAACAGCTCCGCCGCCCCGAACGCGGCGCCAAGGGCGATGGCGAGCACAGCCAGGCGGAACAGTTCCCGGGAGCCGGTATGGGCCACATAATGGAGGATCCACGGAATGACCCGGCGACCGACGATCAGCATGATCGCCACGAAGGCAATCACCTTGCCGAGGGTCAGGCCGAGGGAGAGCATAATGGATCCGAGATCGGCGGAGGCGCTCGCCATGGCATCGGCGAACGCTGGAAGCAGCACCAGGGCCAGCACCATGGCCAGGTCTTCCACGATCAGCCATCCCACAGCGATATGGCCCCGTTCGGTTTCGACGAGGCGGCGCTCCTGCAGGGCCCGCAGCAGCACGACCGTACTGGCGACCGAAAGCGCCAGGCCGAAGACGATGCCGCTGGCGATCGACCATCCCATCAGCCAGACGAGGCCGATGCCGAGAACCGTGGCGCTGGCCATCTGGACCACGGCCCCCGGAATGGCGATGGCGCGGACGGAAAGGAGGTCCTTGAGCGAGAAATGAAGGCCGACGCCGAACATCAGCAGGATCACGCCGATCTCGGCAAGCTGGTTGGCAAGCCCCTGATCCGCCACATAGCCTGGCGTGAAGGGGCCGACGAGAACGCCGGCCAAGAGATAGCCGATAAGGGGGGACAGGCGGAAGCGGTGCGCCAGGGCGCCGAAGGCAAATGCCAGAACCAGGCCGACAACGATGGTTGATATCAGCGGCGTGTGATGCGGCATCTGCTCTCCTTTTGAGTCTGGTGTTTGGGCTTTAGGATAAGCCCGATATGGGCGACCTGGGCCGTAGGGGCAACCCGTATGGTCTCGACGTTTGCCCGATCATCTCTTATCTATGGGATATCGTACTCGTTCTGCCCGGGCCTTGAACCCGGCTGTCAGGAGAGAAGGCTTATGGCTCTACCCAGCTTCAAGGTCGTTACCTTGACCGACGCGGCGGCAAACCGCGTCAAGGACATCATCGGCAAGGCGGATCGCCCCATCGTCGGCGTTCGCGTCGGCGTCAAGAATGGCGGCTGCGCCGGCATGTCCTACACCATGGAATACGCCGAGAGCGTCTCGCCCCTCGACGAGGTGGTGGAAGACAAAGGCGTGACCGTTCTCATCGATCCCAAGGCCGTGCTGTTCCTGCTCGGCACCGAGATGGATTTCCAGACGACCAAGATGTCGTCCCAGTTCGTGTTCAACAACCCCAACCAGACCTCGGCCTGCGGCTGCGGCGAGTCGGTTGCGATCACGCCCGCGACCCCAACCTCGTTGCAAACGGCAGGCTGAAGCCATGGACGCCGAGGCCATCCGGGAAATCTTCCACGGCCTCGGTCCGATTCATATTCGCAGGATGTTCGGCGGGAAGGGGATCTATCAGGGCGAGCTGATGTTCGCCTTGGAAGCCGGCGGCGAGCTGTATCTGAAGGTGGACCACGTAACGGTCGCGTATTTCCGCGATCTCGGCTCACGTCCCTTCTCGGTTGAGATGCGAAACGGCCAGGCAACCATGACGAGCTACTGGCTCATGCCCGAGGCGGCCTTCGACGATCTGGACGAGGCGGCACGGTTCTCACGGATGGCCGTGGCCGCTGCCGGACGGGTCAAAGCCGCCAAGGCGCAAAAGGGCGGCAAGGCCGCCCCGCGCCGGAAGGCTCGGAATCTTCCGTCCGAACCCCTTACTTAGATTTCTTGACCGTGGTCGGCCGCATCAGGAAGGCCGGTACGTGATCGCCGAGGCCGATGACGCGCTCGTCATTGTCGTCGTCCCGGCGGGAGCGGCCCTGGTAGCCCCGATCCGACGACCTGTCCCGCTCGGGACGCGGTCTCTGGGCTGCAGGCTCCTCACGGGGCGCGGGTGCCGGGCGGGGAGCCGGTGCTGGACGCGGGGCCGGAGCCTCTTCCCTCGTCTCCTTCGGAGCCGGGCGAGCCCTCTCGGACGATGAGCGCGTCTTGACCTTGCGGGCCCGGGACGAGCGCTCCTCCCCGCGATCGCCACGGCTGCCGCGCTCGCTGCGTCCTCCACTGCTCCGGCGGCGGGACGAGGAGCCCTCGGAGGCCGGGCGCTCGGCAAGGGTCGGTCCTTCCCACTCGACCGGCTGGCCGATCAGCTTCTCGATGGCCGTGAGAGACTTTTCGTCCCCCGGACCCACCAGCGTGAAGGATTGTCCGGCGCGCCCGGCGCGGCCCGTGCGGCCGATCCGGTGAACGTAGTCTTCGGCGTGGTGAGGAATGTCGTAGTTGAAGACATGGCTGACAGCCGGGATGTCCAGGCCTCGCGCGGCCACGTCGCTAGCCACGAGCAGGGGCATCTCGCCGCTGCGGAAGCTGTCGAGCGCCGCCATGCGGGCGTGCTGGTCCATGTCGCCATGGAGGGCGACCGCCGCAAAGCCATGCTTCTGCAGGGAGCGGTGGAGAACCGCCACATCCCGCTTGCGGTTGCAGAACACGATGGCGTTCTGCAGGTCCGTGGCGTTCCGGATCAGCTCCCGCAGGGTCTCGCGCTTCTCGAAATCCTCGCGGCCGGTCGCAATCAGGCGCTGGGTAATCGTCGATGCGGTCGAGGCGGCCCGGGCGACCTCCACCTTCACGGGATTGTGAAGGAAGGCGTCGGCCAGTCGCTGGATCTCCGGCGGCATGGTCGCGGAGAAGAACAGGGTCTGACGGGTGAAGGGCACAAGCTTCACGATGCGCTCGATGTCGGGGATGAACCCCATGTCGAGCATCCGGTCGGCCTCGTCGATCACGAGAAGCTCGACACCGGTGAGCAGGAGCTTGCCCCGCTCGAAATGATCGAGCAGGCGCCCTGGCGTCGCGATCAGCACGTCGACGCCCCGGGTGATTTTGGCATCCTGATCGCCGAAGGACATGCCGCCGATGAGTAGGGCCACGGAGAGCCGGTGGTTGATGCCGTACTTGTCGAAGTTGTCCTCGACCTGCGCGGCAAGCTCGCGTGTCGGCTCGAGAATCAACGTGCGCGGCATCCGCGCCCGGGCCCGGCCGGTTTCCAAAAGGGTCAGCATGGGCAGGGTGAAGGCTGCCGTCTTGCCCGTGCCTGTTTGGGCAATGCCCAGCACGTCGCGGCGCGCGAGCACGTGCGGAATGGCCTGCGCCTGGATCGGCGTCGGCTCCGTGTAGCCTGCGCTTGTGACAGCCTGTTGAACTTTATCGCTAAGTCCGAGTTCGGCGAACGACATGAATATCAATACCGTTGAGGGCTAAGGCGCGCTCCAAAGTGCCGGCCGCGCTCTACGGCAACAAACAGGCGCGAGACTGGTTTCACTTGAGGTTCCGGCTCAAGTTAAGGTGTGGCGGGACCATAAGACAGCTTATGCGCTTGTCAATCCAAGAGAACTTCAAGGAAAGGCTCAATGGCCGAAACGCTCGTGTTGATTCCCGGACTGGCCTGCACATCCCGCCTCTATGAGCCGCAAATGGCCGCTTTGTCTCCCGGACGAACCATCATCGTCGCGGATCATACCCGGGATGATTCGATTCGGGGCATCGCCGCCCGCCTGCTGCAGGACGCGCCGGAGCGTTTCTCCCTGGCCGGGCTCTCCATGGGCGGATACGTCGCCCTGGAGGTGATGCGCCAGGCTCCGCAACGGGTCGAGCGGCTGGCGCTTCTCGACACGAGCGCCCGGCCGGACAGCCCTGAGGCAAGCCGGGATCGTGAGCGGCTCATCGCCCTCGCGGAGGCAGGCCGATTCGAGGATATCCATTCCAAGCTCTGGCCCCGCCTTGTTCATCCGGCCCATCAGGCGGATGAGGTCCTGCAGGAGCTGGTGATAGGCATGATGCAGGAAACCGGTGCCGACGCTTATATACGGCAGCAGCGCGCGATCATCACCCGTGCCGATTCCCGCCCACTTTTACCTGGCATCGAAATCCCGACCCTGGTGCTGGTCGGGGAGGGCGATGCGATCACGCCGCCCGACGTCGCCCGCGAAATGGCCGAGATGGTCGAGTGGGCATCCCTGGTCGTCATTCCCGAGTCGGGTCACCTGTCGACGCTCGAGCAGCCCGAACGGGTCAACCAGGCTCTACGCCTGTGGCTGGAGCAGCGTTAACCACCTCATCAGTCGCCTGTTGCGAGACGCCCTGCAAGCATGGTCAATGAATGGTTACTGGTTTTCGGTTGTCCCGGATGCTGTTGCCGAGAGAACGATAAGGCATTGATTGTAATCGAAATTATTCGTCTTTGCGGGTTTGTGAATGCCCGAAAGGGGAGGCTGTTTCAGCTTTAGGCGGCCCGATATTCCGCAGTCTATGCGGACGGCCGTGCTTCAGGGCTTAACTGTGGCAGGAAAGTGACAGACGCTTGGTCAAGTCTGGGCTACAAGCTCGACCACATCCTTCCAACAGATGGACCAAACCAAATGAAAAAGATTCTCCTCTCTTCGGTTGCTCTTCTCGGCCTCGCCACCGGCGCTATGGCTGCTGACCTTCCCTCGCGCCGCGCTGCTCCGGCTCCGATCATTGCCGCGGCTCCGATCTTCACCTGGACCGGCTTCTACGTTGGTGTGAACGCCGGCTACGGCTGGAGCGAGGACGACAACGACGCCATCGACCTTGCTGACGACGACAACGACGGCGGCTTCATCGGTGGCGCCCAAGTCGGCTACAACCACCAGATCGGCTCCTTCGTGGTCGGTCTCGAAGGCGACATCCAGTACGCCGACTTCGGCCGTGAAGGCGTGTTCAACTTCACGGACGAGAATGGCAACATCCTCGAGGGTGAGCTGGAGAGCAGCGACTGGTTCGGCACGGTGCGCGCGCGCGCCGGTGTGGCCTTCGGCCAGGCTCTGATCTACGCAACGGGCGGCTTCGCCTTTGCTGACGACGCGACCGGCTGGACCGTTGGTGGTGGTCTCGAGTACGCCTTCACCAACAACCTGTCGGCCAAGATCGAAGGCCTGTATGTCAGCCTCGACGCCGACAACGACGACGGCTTCGACTTCGACAACGACGTTGATTTCGGTGTGGTGCGCGCTGGTCTGAACTTCCGCTTCGGCACCTACTAAGACGCGTCTCTCCCGAGACAGAAAAGGCCCGGGGAAACCCGGGCCTTTTTCGTTTGTCTGCCTTGCTGAGGAATGGGGAGCCCCAAGCAGTCTTCCAAGGTGTTTCGTCAGAGGTCCAAATCCGGTGCCATCAAAAGCTAACGCAACGTAATTGTGTTTTGCAAGTCACAGATCACTGGGCGAATCTGTTGTAGGAATATTGGCAGCGGCTCTCACAGGTGGATCTGACAATGAAAAATCTTCTTCTCTCGTCAGTTGCGCTCCTTGGCCTCACGGTTGGCGCTGTTGCGGCAGACCTTCCGTCCCGTGCGGTTCCGGCTCCTGTTGCTGCCGTACCGGTGTTCACCTGGACCGGTTTCTATGCAGGTTTGCAGGTCGGCTATGGCTGGAGCTCAATCTGGGCAGCCTATACAGGCCTTGGCGGTATTACCGCTGGAGAGCTTGAAGGCGAAGGCTTCGTTGGAGGCGCTCATGTCGGCTACAATCATCAATTCGGATCATTTGTGGTTGGTATCGAGGCCGATTTCGAAGGGGTAGGCTATGGTGATGACTTTGTCGGCCTGAGATTCTCGGATGGCTCCACTCTGAGAACTGAGTCCGATGTCGCTCTTCAAGGCTCCTTGCGTACCCGCGTCGGCGTGGCGTTCGATCGTGCCTTGATCTATGCCACCGGTGGCTTGGCGTTTGCCAACTTCGAGACCGACTACACGTTCACGGATGGCATAACCGATCTCGTGACCAGGCGGAGCTTTGAGAATTCCGAGTGGGGCTGGACCCTTGGTGCAGGTGTCGAATATGCCTTCACCAACAACCTGACGGCTCGGGTCGAGTACCGCTATACGCGGTTTGAGGGCTACCGGAACGACAATAGCGATGATCGCGCCTTCTTCGACGGCGCCACCTACGACTTCGACCCGGACTTCCACACGGTTCGTGTCGGCGTGAGCTACAAGTTCGGATCCTACTAAGATCCATCTCTCCTGATACGGAAAAGGCCCGGGTTCGCCCGGGCCTTTTGTCATTCGCTCGCTCCAACGTGTGCCTTGTGCACCTATCGTCTCAGGCACCCTCGCCGTGGGGCCTTCGCGATAGCTCTGACCAGCAGGCGAGCCTCCGTCCAACAAAAAAAGCCGGAGCTCCAAGGAGCCCCGGCGAAGGAAGGCCGCGGATCCGCGGCCGGGAGGAAAGCTTGTCCGTTCAGACGGAGTAGTACATCTGGAACTCGACCGGGTGCGGGGTCATCTCGAAGCGAGCGACCTCGGTCATCTTCAGCTCGATGTAGCTGTCGATGAAGTCGTCGCTAAACACGCCGCCGGCCTTCAGGAACGCGCGGTCCTTGTCGACGCTGGCGAGAGCTTCGCGGAGCGAGCCACAGACGGTCGGGATCTTCTTCAGCTCGCGCGGAGGCAGATCGTAGAGATCCTTGTCCATGGCCGGGCCGGGATCGATCTTGTTCAGAATGCCGTCAAGACCGGCCATCATGATCGCCGCGAAGGCGAGGTACGGATTGGCGGTCGGATCGGGGAAGCGGATCTCGACGCGCTTGGCCTTCGGCGAGGTCGTCCACGGAATGCGGCAGGAGGCCGAGCGGTTGCGGGCCGAGTAGGCCAGCAGCACCGGAGCCTCGTAGCCCGGAACGAGACGCTTGTAGGAGTTCGTCGACGGGTTGGTGAAGGCGTTCAGCGCCTTGGCATGCTTGATGATGCCGCCGATGTACCACAGGCATTCCTGGGACAGATCGGCATACTTGTTGCCGGCAAAGAGCGGCTTGCCGCCCTTCCAGAGGGACTGGTGCACGTGCATGCCCGAGCCGTTGTCGCCATAGACGGGCTTGGGCATGAAGGTGGCCGTCTTGCCGTAGGACTGGGCGACGTTGTGGATGCAGTACTTGTAGATCTGCATCTCGTCGGCCGTCTTCACCAGGGTGTTGAACTTCGTGCCGAGCTCGTGCTGGGCGGAAGCCACCTCGTGATGGTGCTTTTCGACCGTGACGCCCATGGCCTTCATGGCAGCCAGCATCTCGCCGCGCATGTCCTGTGCGGAGTCGAGCGGCGGAACCGGGAAGTAGCCGCCCTTGGTCTGGATGCGGTGGCCGAGATTGCCGCCTTCGTAGGGGGTGTCGCCGTTGATCGGCAGCTCGGAGGAGTCGAGCTTGAACCCGGTGTTGTAGGGGTCGGCCATGAACTTCACGTCATCGAAGATGAAGAACTCGGCCTCGGGGCCGACGAAGACCGTGTCGGCGATGCCCGTGGATTTCAGGTAGGCCTCGGCCTTCTTGGCGATGCCGCGCGGGTCCCGGTTGTAGGGCTCGCCCGTTGCCGGCTCGAGGATGTCGCAGTTGATCGACATGGTGGACGCCGAGAAGAACGGGTCCATCTGGGCCGTCGTCGGGTCGGGCATGAGGGTCATGTCGGATTCGTTGATCGCCTTCCAGCCGGCGATGGACGAGCCGTCGAACATGATGCCGTCGGCGAACATCTCTTCGTCGACCATCGAGACGTCGAAGGTCACGTGCTGCCACTTGCCGCGCGGATCCGTGAACCGGAAGTCGACGTATTGAACGTCGTTATCTTTGATCGCCTTGAGCACATCCTTGGCGGTCTGCATGGTGGTCTCGTCCTCTTCTGCCCTTGAGAGTAGTCCTCGGCTCGAAGGCCTTGGCTTGGGAAAGCGGGATCAGATCGCGTCGGATCCGGTCTCGCCCGTGCGGATGCGAACGGCCTCTTCGACCGTCGAAACGAAAATCTTGCCGTCGCCGATGCGGCCCGTCTGGGCGGCCTTGCGGATGGCCTCGATGGCGGCGTCCGCCATGTCGTCGTTGAGAACGATCTCGAGCTTCACCTTCGGCAGAAAGTCCACCACGTATTCCGCGCCGCGATAAAGCTCGGTGTGGCCCTTCTGGCGCCCGAAACCTTTGGCCTCGATGACCGTAATGCCTTGGAGGCCGACTTCCTGGAGGGCTTCTTTGACTTCATCGAGCTTGAAGGGCTTGATGATGGCTTCGATCTTCTTCATCCGGATCAACCGTTTCGGTTCGGGGTTTTGCTGCTTTTAGCACCAGCATGGGGGGCCTTCCATGGCTTCATCGTCTCGAAGCAGGCCATTTTGCCGACTTGATGGGCAGATCGTGATCAAAGTTTGTGCAGATGCGGAAAACGTCACCAAATCCCCGAAAGCAAGCCGGTTTCTCTGCCATGACAGCCCCTGAACTCGTTCTGACCCCCTCTGAAATGAAGCAGGCCGACCGAGAAGCCATCGCAAGCGGCATTCCCGGCATCGAACTCATGCGTCGTGCAGGACGGGCCGTGGCGGATGCTGCCGAAAAAATAGCCTCTTCGGGCGGAAGGATCGTTGTTGCCGCGGGGCCGGGGCTGAATGGAGGCGATGGCTTCATCGCGGCCGCCCTTCTGGCCGAGCGGGGTTATCGGGTGAGCCTCGGCTTGCTGGGAAGCCTTGATCACCTGACAGGGGATACCCTCGAGGCGGCAAGGGACTGGAGAGGCGAGACCCCTCCAGCCGAAGAGATCTCGTTTCATGACGCGGATCTGATCGTCGATGCCTTGTTCGGCACCGGCCTTGCCCGTGACCTTGAAGGGGCAGCCCGGCTCGTGGTCGAGCGCATGAACGCGTCCGGCAAGCCGATCCTGGCCGTCGATCTGCCCTCGGGAATCGACGGCAGCACCGGTGAGGTAAGGGGCCTTGCCGTGAAAGCCACCCATACCGTGACGTTCGCCGCCCGGAAGCCCTGCCATCTCCTGATGCCCGGACGAGCCTTCAGCGGCACGGTCGAGGTTGCGGATATCGGGATCAGCCGGGAGATCCTCGCCGCGAAGGGCGGGAGCCTTTTTGCCAACCATCCACCGCTGTGGCTGCATGCGCTTCCCAAGCCTGGGTTGATGTCTCACAAATATGAGCGTGGCCATACTCTTGTGGCCTCCGGCGGCGCCACCCGCACGGGAGCCGCCCGGCTGGCGGCCAGGGCCGCTCTTCGTGTCGGCTCCGGCCTCGTCACGGTGGCCTCGCCGCCTGAGGCCCTCGGGGTCAATGCCGCTCATCTCACGGCCATCATGCTGCGTGGCTGCGACGGCCCTGAGGGACTTCACGCCATTCTCCAGGACACGCGCTTCAATTCCCTGGTTTTGGGGCCGGCGCTCGGCATCCATTCGGGTACACGGGCGATGGTGGCCGTTGCAGTCCAGGCACGGCGCAGCCTCGTTCTCGACGCCGATGCGCTGACCTCCTTCGAGGGCATGGCCTCGGAGTTTCGTGGAGCCTTCCGGGGTGCGCCGGCGGTGCTCACACCCCATGACGGCGAGTTCAGCCGCTTGTTCAAGGACCATCCGGATATCCTTGACCCTGCATCGAAAATCGAGAAAACCCGACGTGCCGCCGCCTATACCGGGGCTGTGGTGCTGCTGAAGGGAGCGGACACCGTGATCGCTGCGCCCGACGGCCGGACCGCGATCAACGAGAACGGTACGCCCTATCTGGCGACGGCGGGCTCCGGCGACACCCTCTGTGGCCTCATCGCGGGGCTGATGGCGCAGGGTGTGCCCGCTTTCGAGGCCGCCTGTGCCGGCGTCTGGATCCATGCCGAGGCAGGAGCAAGCTTCGGACCCGGCCTCATCGCTGAGGACTTGGCGGAGCTGGTGCCCGGCGTCCTGCGCAACCTGCTCAAGTAACCTCGATCCAGGTCCACAGGCCCGCATCGAAGCGCTCCATCACCATCGAGGCCAGGAGCCACTTGCCGGGATTGTCGGCGATGAAAGCAATGCGGATCGTCTTGTTTTCAGGCACCTGCACGGTGTCCAGGAAGTAGGGCTCCCAGCCGTCGTCGAGGCCATGCAGCAGCCGGAAGACATGGCCGTGCAGGTGCAGCGGCTGAACGAAGGCGGTCTGGTTCGTGAGCGTCAGCACGACGGGGCTGCCCCGCTTCACCTTGATCAGGGGAGCGCCGGAGGGGCTGCCCGCTGCCCCGTTGATCGTCCAGGCGGCTTTGGGAGCCTTCGGGTCTCCCTTGATGATCACGTCCTTGCGGGCGGCATTCTGCAGCTTGATGGTCTCAGGAAGCTTCATGTTCCGCGGCAGCGGAGCGATGGGGTGCAGCGCCGGGCGCTTGTCGCCAACCGTGACGATTTCGGCCAGGGGCATCCCATCGCCGATCAGAGCCGTCACGGCGCCTTGGGCGCCCGCTTCAGGGGCAAGGTCGACCAGAAGGTCGTAGCGGGTGCCGGGTGCGAAGGGCAGGGAGGCTCTCAACGGCTCGAATGTGCTGGTCGGCTGCCCGTCGATGGCAATCACATAGGCTTTCAGCCCATTGAAACGCAGGCGCATGATCCGTGCGTTGCAGGCATTCGCAAGCCGAAGGCGCAGGCGTCCGCCGGGCGGAGCCTCGATCCGTTGCGGCGTCGCTTGCCCGTTGATGCTGAGCCAGCTCCCCAGCCGCCCGGCCGGGGCAGGCTCCGTCGCTTTCTCGAAAGGCGCCAGGGAGCCGCTGTCGTCAAGGCGCCAGTCGTCCACCAGCAGGGGGATGTCCTGATCAACCTGTGGGGGATCGGGCTCTTCCACGATCAGCAGCCCTGACAGGCCGCGCTCCAGAGGTTCGGCGCTCCCGCCCGGCACGCAGGGGCGGATCAGGAAGGTGCCCGCATCGGGAGGGGTGAAGCGGTATTCATGACTCTGCCCCGTGGCCACGGGGGGCTGGACCAGGCCGGCGACGCCATCCATCGCATTGGGTCCACGAACGCCGTGAAAGTGCAGGGACAAGGGCAGGGCGGTCTCGTTCCGGAGGGTCAGCCGCAGCTCCGCGCCTTGCTTGACCCTCAAGGCGGGGCTCAACGTGCCATTGAAGGTCCAGGTCTCGGTCTCCGCCGCAGCATACGGTCGAAGCCGCAGAGGTGTCGGCTTGGCCGTCAGAACGGAGGCGGCGCCGTCTCCGGCACCCGCAGGGGTGGCGGCTTGGGGGGCTTGGGCCCATCCCCGCTGAGGGAGGCCGATCAGGGCCGTGGCGAGACCGGCGGTGGCGGCGCGGCGGGTGATCATCGGAAGGTTCGTCCGGACTGGGGGAATGGGCTTTAGAGCTACACCCTTGAACGTGAACGGCCAAGTTTGGTTGCTATTTGAGCGCACACGAACTTTTTTGATGCACACTTCGTCAACCATGCTATAGAGCCGCGTCCCGGAAGAGGGGCGCGTTTCGCGCGCCGCTCCCGTGCGGGCGTGGCGGAATTGGTAGACGCACTGGATTTAGGTTCCAGCGACGAAAGTTGTGGGGGTTCGAGTCCCTCCGCCCGCACCAATCCCGTCAGGGTTGGCATCCGGAGGCTCCGAGTGGCCTGGTTGACGGCGCGACGCCGCCTCGGCCGGAGCCTGGATTTGAGATTTTTTCGAGTGAATGAAGGCGAATAGAACCATGCAGGTGACGGAAACACTGTCCCAAGGCTTGAAGCGAGAGTTCAAGGTCGTGCTCCCGGCCACCGAGTTGGAAGAGCGCCTGAACAGCGAACTGTCGACCCTCAAGGATCGCGTGCGGATCAACGGCTTCCGTCCGGGCAAGGTGCCGGTCGGGCATCTGCGCCGGGTCTATGGCCGCTCCGTGATGGCCGACGTTCTCCAGAACGCGGTCAACGAGGCCAACCGCAAGATCGTCGAGGACAACGACCTCAAGCTCGCCCATGAGCCGCAGGTCCAGTTCCCCGAGAACCAGGAAGAGGTCGAGAAGGCCATGGACGCCAAGGGCGACCTGGCCTTCACCGTTGCCCTCGAGGTTCTGCCGGTGTTCGAGCTTGCCGATCTGACCGACGTGGCGGTCACGAAGCCGGTGGCCGAGGTCACCGATGCCGAGATCACCGAATCGCTCGAGCGCATGGCCAAGCAGAACCGCTCCTTCGAGACGAAGGACGGCGAGGCGGCTGACGGCGACCGGGTGGTCGTCGATTTCGTTGGCCGCATCGACGGCACGGAGTTCGAAGGCGGCAACGGCCAGGACATCCGGGTCGAGCTCGGCTCGAACACCTTCATCCCCGGCTTCGAGGACCAGCTCATCGGCCTCAAGGCCGGCGACACCAAGCTCGTGAAGGTCGCCTTCCCGGTGAACTACATGGCCGCTCATCTGGCCGGCAAGGACGCCGAGTTCGACGTAACCGTGAAGGAGGTCGAGGCTCCGGGCGCTCTGGTGATCGACGACGAGATGGCCAAGGGCTTCGGCATGGAGTCCCTGGACAAGCTCAAGGACGCGATCCGCGACGCCATCAAGCGCGACTTCGATGGCCAGTCCCGCCGCAAGGTCAAGAAGGACCTCCTGGACGCGCTGGACGCCAAGTACAGCTTCGAGCTGCCGCCGACCCTCGTGGAGCAGGAATTCGCTGCCGTGTGGTCGCAGGTCATGGGCGACATGAAGTCCAATGGCCGCACCTTCGAGGATGAGGGCACCACCGAGGACGAGGCCAAGGCCGAGTACCGGAAGATCGCCGAGCGTCGCGTGCGTCTTGGTTTGGTCCTTGCGCAGATCGGTGAGAAGTCCGATATCAAGATCTCCGACGACGAGGTGACTCAGGCCCTCATCGAGCGGGTCCGTCAGTACCCCGGCCAGGAGCGCCAGGTTTGGGAGTTCTACCAAAAGAACCCGCAGGCCCTAGCTGAAATCCGGGCTCCTCTGTTCGAGGAAAAGGTCGTCGACCAGATCCTGTCCCAGGTCAAGGTCAACGAAGAGACCGTTTCCAAGGAGGCCCTCTTCAGCGATGAGGACGCCGAGGACGGAGAGAAAGCCGGCAAGGGCGAGTAACGCTCCCTTAAGCGTCTCGTTGCTTGCATGAAATGCACGGCCACGGATTCGCGCGGCCGAATTGGAGCAGTGAGACAATGAGAGATCCGGTAGCGCTCTTTAACAATACGCTCGTCCCGATGGTGGTTGAGCAGTCGAACCGCGGCGAACGCGCGTTCGACATCTATTCGCGCCTTCTGCGCGAACGGATTATCTTCCTCACGGGCCCTGTCGAAGATTACTCGGCTTCGCTGATCGTGGCGCAGCTTCTGTTCCTCGAAGCCGAGAATCCCAAGAAGGAAATCTCCTTCTACATCAACTCGCCCGGCGGCGTCGTGACCTCGGGCCTGTCGATCTACGACACCATGCAATTCATCCGCTGCCCCGTCTCGACCCTCTGCGTCGGCCAGGCGGCCTCCATGGGCTCCCTCCTGCTGACGGCCGGCGAGAAGGGCATGCGCTTTGCCCTCCCGAACGCCCGCATCATGGTGCACCAGCCCTCCGGCGGCTATCAGGGTCAGGTCACGGACATCATGATCCATGCCCGCGAGAGCGAGGCCCTCAAGCGCCGGCTGAACGAGATCTACGTCCAGCACACCGGCCAGCCCTACGAGGCGATCGAGCGGGCCCTGGAGCGCGACAACTTCATGACCGCCGAGGCCGCCCACGAGTTCGGCCTGATCGACCAGGTGATCTCGAAGCGTCCCGAGCCGGCCGCCACTCCGGCCTAACCCTTAAAACCTGGGGACAAATTCCTCCCGGGTGCGTCTTTTTGGCGGGTAACCCCGTTCCTATTGATCACGCGCCCGTCGCGTGATTGCATAGGGATTCGGGAGATGTGGCGATTTTGATCGTTCAATTCTTAGCGACGGAACATTTTATTAGCTCCGTCGCTCATAACTTAGAAGTGTTGGGCCGGCAGGGGTCGTCCCAACACGGATTGGAGATGTGATAATGACCAAGGCTGGCGGCAACGACTCCAAGAGCACGCTGTACTGCTCCTTTTGCGGCAAAAGCCAGCACGAGGTTCGCAAGCTGATCGCTGGCCCGACGGTTTTCATCTGCGATGAATGCGTCGAGCTCTGCATGGACATCATCCGCGAGGAGTCGAAATCGTCTCTCGTGAAGTCCCGCGACGGGGTGCCGACCCCGAAGGAAATCAGTCGCGTTCTCGATGACTACGTGATCGGCCAGGAGCACGCCAAGAAGGTGCTCTCGGTGGCGGTCCACAACCATTACAAGCGCCTGGCCCACGCGACGAAGCACAACGACGTCGAGCTGGCCAAGTCGAACATCCTGCTGATCGGGCCCACCGGCTCGGGCAAGACCCTGCTCGCGCAGACCCTCGCCCGGATCCTGGACGTGCCCTTCACCATGGCGGATGCCACGACCCTGACCGAGGCCGGTTATGTCGGCGAGGACGTGGAGAACATCATTCTCAAGCTGCTCCAGGCCTCCGACTACAATGTCGAGCGGGCGCAGCGCGGCATCGTCTACATCGACGAGATCGACAAGATCTCCCGCAAGTCGGACAATCCCTCGATCACCCGCGACGTGTCGGGCGAGGGCGTGCAGCAGGCGCTCCTGAAGATCATGGAAGGCACCGTCGCCTCCGTGCCTCCCCAGGGCGGCCGCAAGCACCCGCAGCAGGAGTTCCTGCAGGTGGACACGACCAACATCCTGTTCATCTGCGGCGGCGCTTTCGCCGGCCTGGAGCGAATCATCGCCGGCCGCGGCAAGGGCACGTCCATCGGCTTCGCGGCTTCCGTGAGCTCTCCGGACGACCGCCGCACGGGCGAGATCTTCCGCGAGGTGGAGCCCGAGGATCTCCTGAAGTTCGGCCTCATCCCCGAGTTCGTCGGCCGCCTGCCGGTTCTGGCGACCCTCGAGGATCTTGATGTCGACGCCCTGAAGACCATCCTTCAGGAGCCGAAGAACGCCCTGGTCAAGCAGTACCAGCGCCTCTTCGAGATGGAGAACGTCCAGCTGACGTTCCAGGACGAGGCCCTGACCCTCATCGCCAAGAAGGCGATCGAGCGGAAGACGGGTGCCCGCGGCCTGCGCTCCATCATGGAAGGCATCCTGCTGGAGACCATGTACGACCTGCCGGGTCTCGACTCCGTCGAGCAGGTGGTGATCGGGCCCGAGGTGGTGGAGGGCAAGGCCAAGCCGCTCTTCATCCACGGGGATCGCAGCGATCAGGCCGCGAGCGCGAGCGCTTAAGGCCGTCGAGGGACCCCTCTTATGAACCAATCCGTTGCGGGCAATCTTCTTGAAACAGGAAGCCCGCAACGCCACATTATCTCTTGCGCCGGTGCTGTCCGCTCATTGTCCGAGGGAGGGCACCCCGTACCGGATGCAGCCCATAATAACAGCCTGAGCATTCCGGTTATCCGTCCGACATCCAGCTTATTCGAGGGGAGCGTCGGACGCAGTCAAAAGGATGTCGTCTCATGACACAATCGAAGCCTCGTCAGCCTGTCGTTCCAGGCTCGACCGGAACCTATGCGGTTCTGCCCTTGCGCGACATTGTTGTCTTTCCGCACATGATCGTGCCGCTCTTCGTCGGCCGCGAAAAGTCGATCCGCGCGCTTGAGGAGGTGGTCAAGGGGGACCATCATATTCTCCTGGCAACCCAGATCGATGCGACGGATGACGATCCGGCAACGGATGCGATCTACAAGGTTGGAACCCTGGCCAACGTGCTGCAGCTCCTGAAGCTGCCCGACGGCACTGTGAAGGTGCTGGTCGAAGGCGCGAGCCGCGCCCAGGTGAAGGCCTATACCCGCACGGACGAGTATTACGAAGCCGAGGCTGAAGCTCTTCCCGACTCGCTTGGTGACCAAGTCGAGGCCGAGGCGCTTGCCCGCTCCGTCGTGTCCGAGTTCGAGAATTATGTGAAGCTGAACAAGAAGGTGTCGCCGGAGGTCGTGACCGCCGTGACCCAGATCGACGAGCCGGCAAAGCTCGCCGACACCATCGCTTCGCACCTGGCCATCAAGATCGCCGACAAGCAGGCTATCCTTGAAACCGCGACCGTCGCTCAGCGCCTCGAGAAGGTGCTCGGCATGATGGAGAGCGAGATCTCCGTTCTCCAGGTCGAGAAGCGCATCCGCACCCGCGTGAAGCGCCAGATGGAGAAGACGCAGCGCGAGTACTACCTCAACGAGCAGATGAAGGCGATCCAGAAGGAGCTCGGCGACGACGAAGGTCGCGACGAGCTGGCCGAGCTCGAGGAGAAGATCGAGAAGACCAAGTTCTCGAAGGAGGCCCGCGACAAGGCGCTTGGCGAGCTGAAGAAGCTCCGCCAGATGTCGCCCATGTCGGCGGAAGCCACCGTCGTGCGCAACTATCTCGACTGGCTCCTCGGGATTCCGTGGAACCGCCGCTCGAAGATGAAGAAGGACCTCAAGGCCGCCCAGGATCTGCTCGATGCCGATCACTACGGCCTCGACAAGGTCAAGGAGCGCATCGTCGAGTACCTGGCCGTGCAGCAGCGCGCCAACAAGCTCACGGGTCCGATCCTTTGCCTCGTCGGTCCTCCCGGCGTGGGCAAGACCTCGCTCGGCAAGTCGATCGCCAAGGCGACCGGACGTGAGTTCGTGCGCATGTCGCTCGGCGGCGTTCGCGACGAGTCGGAGATCCGCGGTCACCGCCGGACCTATATCGGCTCGATGCCCGGCAAGATCGTTCAGTCGATGCGCAAGGCCAAGACGTCCAATCCGCTCATCCTTCTCGACGAGATCGACAAGATGGGCATGGACTTCCGGGGAGACCCGTCTGCTGCCCTGCTCGAGGTTCTCGACCCTGAGCAGAACTCGACCTTCAACGACCATTACCTGGAGGTCGACTACGATCTCTCCAACGTGATGTTCGTCACGACAGCCAACACCCTGAACATCCCGGGGCCGCTTCTCGACCGTATGGAAGTGATCCGCATCGCGGGTTACACCGAGGAGGAGAAGGCCGAAATCGCCCGCACCCACCTGATCCCGTCGTCCATGAAGAAGCATGGCCTTCAGGAGAAGGAGTGGAAGATCGGTGACGAGGCCCTGCTTATGCTCATTCGCCGCTACACCCGCGAGGCGGGCGTGCGTAACCTTGAGCGTGAGATCGCCAACCTCATCCGCAAGGCCGTCAAGGAGATCCTGATCTCCAAGGTGGCTTCAGTGGAGGTCACGACCGACAACCTGCCGGAGTTCCTGGGTCCGCCGCGCTACCGCTACGGCGAGGCCGAGACCGAGGACATGGTCGGCGCGGTCACGGGCTTGGCCTGGACCGAGGTCGGCGGCGAGCTGCTCACCATCGAAGGCATCATGATGCCGGGCAAGGGCAAGATGACCGTCACGGGCAATCTGCGTGACGTCATGAAGGAATCGATCTCGGCTGCGGCGTCCTATGTCCGCTCCCGGGCGCTCGATTTCGGCGTCGAGCCGCCCTTGTTCGACCGCCGGGACATCCACGTGCACGTGCCGGAAGGCGCGACGCCCAAGGACGGTCCGTCGGCCGGCATTGCGATGGCGACCGCTATCGTGTCCGTCATCACGAGCATCCCGGTTCGCCGTGATATCGCCATGACGGGTGAGGTGACGCTTCGGGGCAGGGTGCTTCCCATTGGCGGCTTGAAGGAGAAGCTCCTCGCGGCGCTTCGCGGCGGCATCAAGAAGGTCTTGATCCCCGAGGAGAACGCAAAGGACTTGGCCGACATCCCGGCAAGCGTGAAGAACGGCCTCGAGATCGTTCCGGTCTCCATGATGGATCAGGTTCTCCAGCATGCCCTCGTGCGCATGCCGGAGCGGATCGAATGGGACGAAGCCTCGGTGCTCAAGGGGCCCAAGCCCCCGGTCGAGGACGACCCGACAGGGGTCGTCGCTCACTAAAGCCCGACACATTCCGTTACGAAAGAGGCCTCCGGATGCGAATCCGGAGGCCTCTTTTTTGATGAAAACTTCTAAGAAACGGCTGAAATCAGCCACTTCGGGGCTTGCTTACGGACAAGCTTTGCGCCAAACGGGATCTCCCTGAAACGGTGGTACATTTCTCGTAAGCCGCCGTGATCACTGGAGGATATCAAGATGAATAAAGGCGAGCTCGTTGCGGCCGTCGCCGACAAGGTGGGCCTTTCGCGGGGTCAGGCTGGTGAGGCGATCGACGCCGCCATCGAGGCGATCACCGGCGCTCTGAAGCAGGGCGACGAGGTGAAGATCGTCGGTTTCGGCACGTTCGTGGTGACCAACCGCGCCGCCGGTGAAGCCCGCAATCCGCGCACCGGCGAGAAGGTCAAGGTTCCTGCCTCCAAGACCCCGAAGTTCCGCGCCGGCGCGGGCCTGAAGGATGCTGTGAACGCGAAGTAATCGCTTTTAAGCGACGTTTGCTTGCAAAGAGGGCCGGCAGCGCTTGCGTTGTTGGCTTTCTCTTTTTATGTCAGGCCTGTCGGGCGGTTAGCTCAGTTGGTAGAGCATCGGTTTTACACACCGCAGGTCGGGGGTTCGAGCCCCTCACCGCCCACCATTTCCCTTGTCGTGTCAGGCAGAGCCGCTTTCCCTATCCTCTGCCAGCTTGTCGAGCACCTTCTCGGGCGCTACGTGCCGCTCAAGCTCTCTTAACGACGGATCATCCGCTTCCCTGATCCCCAGATGCTGGGCAATGGCTTTCGTCAGGGAGAGAAGGCGTGTGATCTCGTGCTCCGAGAGCAGATTGGTTTGAAGGTCCAGTTCGGATCGCCGCTCGGCTTCCACCGCAGCTCGGTTTTGACTGATGAGCACGAAGGTGGAGAGGAAGATCGCCTCGACGGAGGCGAAGGTCGCCAGGATCACGAAGGTCGGGTCGAAGGCGGGAACGCCTGGTATCAAGCCCAGATTTGCAGCGACCCACCCTCCTACCAGGGCCAAGTGAACATAGACGAAGGCCATGCTGCCGGTGAAGCGGGTGATAACTTCGGCAATGCGATCCTGAAGGGTCGCTTTGCGCTCTTCTTCCTGTCGCTTGCGCCTGAGTGCGTCGATGTTGCGCTCGAGAACGGACGTGAAGTTACTGGGCTGGGGCGGGGGAGTGCTTGGACTCCTCCTGTGTGCGTCAGTTTCTTGTTTCAGGCTGCTCTTCGTCACGGCGTCGTCCCCATCCCGCCTCATGCGGCGGGAGGAGAACGAATGGTATGCTGAAGAGTTCGAGACGGGCCGTTCGCCGGGTTGGCGATGAGGTGGAACGCCGCACCCTCATTTCCGAAACATTCGGCTTTTCATCGGGTTGAAGCAAAATCCCTCCAAGGATTGCCCCTGAGACTTAGCCCGCTCCAGCCAAGGCTGGAGCGGGCATTTTCATTCAAGGCTAGCGCATGGTCTTCTGCATCTCTTCCAGCATGGCGATATGCTCGCTGATATGGCCGCGGGCCATTTTCGCGACATTCATATGCTCGCGGTTCTGCGGATTTGATTGCAGATAGCGCTCCTGGACCTGCAGCAGGTTGCGATGACCTTGAATCTGCCCCTCCAGGTACATCTTGTCGAACTCGGCGCCGGCCTGCTGGTTCTGGAGCTTCTGAACCATGTCGCGGGCGCTAGCGTCCATCTGCATGGTCATGCCGGACTGACCCTGCTGGTTTCCGGTCGATCCTGTGGCAGCCGTAGCGCCCGGATCCATCATGGAGCGCAGAACCTCGGACAAGGTCGTCTGCTCCTGCACCTCGAAGTTGGCAAAGCGCTTCAGGTCCTCGTTCCGGACCTTGTCCATGGCGATGCGGCTCGTTTCCATGGCCATCATGCCGAGCTGCATGGTTTGTTGCATGTGCTGCATTTCAGCCTGTCCCATTTGGCCGCCTGTCCGGCTCATGGGCATGGTCCCAGCGCTACCGGACGGCATGGTCGAGGAGGACCCACCGGTCTGGGCGAGGGCAGGGGCAACAATAAGCGCGGCGGCAAGGCCACCGAGGAGGGCACGACGATCCATTCTAGTCTCCTGCTGATCAAAACCGGCTCGGCCGCGACACGCTGAGGGAGCGCTCGACTCTGGGCTGCCGTTACGGGGCGAACGTCAAAGCCCCAGGAAGGTTTCAGCTGGGCGGTTCGACGTCGGCAGGGCCGGAATCACAGTTACGTGCGCTACCGCACAGCTTCTGTATTCTCATAGTGTAATTACGTATAGTAATTTTGAAGAATCAGGCTGAAGCCTGACGCGAGACGAAATGTGTGGGGCTTTGTAACGACTTCAACGGGAGGACTTGGGATGGCTGTTATCTATGCTCAAGGTACCATGGTCGCATCAGGCACGGACGGGCGTGATACTATCTATGGAGACGAGCTTTCGAACCAGCTTTGGGGCAACGGGGGTAACGACCGGATTTACGGTGGCGCCGGCGACGACTTCATTTCCGGCAGCAGAGGCCGAGATAGGTTGACGGGCGGGGACGGCTATGATGGCTTCTTCTTCGGCAGTTCAGCCCTGTTGGGAACGTCAACTGACGTCATCACAGACTTCAATAAGAAGTACGACTCGATCCTGCTCTCGAAGTATGCTTTCGCGGGCATTGGAAAAGCCAACAATTGGCTAAAATCCAGCGCTTTCTGGCAAGGCACCAAGGCTCACGACAGCAACGACCGTATTATTTATAATCCCAAGAACGGTACTGTTTATTATGATGCCGATGGGACAGGCTCAAAAGAAGCCATCCCATTCGCGAAGATCGGGGCGGGCCGGAAGATGTCCTCCACCGACTTTTGGGTCGAGGACCTCTGATCGTTAAGCGGTTGGGAAAAACAGCAGGGCGGGAAGACATCATCGGCCTCCCTGCTGCCTTCACTGGAGGAGGTCAGCTGTCGAGATTTCATAGGCCACACCGAACCGCTTTAGAGAAGCCGAAACGAGCACGAGTCGAGGCCTAAGGGCGAACGCAGCTGCAGGCTTCCAGGATACGCCGCCGTTATTTCGTAGTGCATAGGTAACTGTACCCTCGCCTGTAGACTGGATTTTCTCAGAAGAAGACGGCATCGGCCAGAAGAAGCTTCGACGAGAATAGGTTTTGGTCATGCTGTGCCTTATCTGCTCGCCAAGCAAATTTGAGGGTTGCGCGATGGCTTCTAAAAAGTTAGATCAACCAGGCCTTTCGGCAGTCGGAGCGTAGCGCAGCCCGGTTAGCGCACTAGTCTGGGGGACTAGGGGTCGGAGGTTCAAATCCTCTCGCTCCGACCATTATTCTTAGCCGAAGGTTACAATTGAGACGATCCTAGAATGAGGCGAGTGGCCTTCAGCGGCACGAGCCTTTTCCATTGACCCATCGGGCGTCGCGGTCACTGCTGTGCTTGTCCTAAGGATCTGCTGCCGGTTACTGCGACGGGTGATTGAAAGCTCGTTGCGATAGACCCAATCAATCCCTCCGCGCCGGATAGAATCCACGCATTTGATTATCGATTGAAGCTGTCACTAGGCTTCCCTTCTCAGCCTCCAATGTTTCATGTGTCACGTAAAGCTTCCGCCTCATTATGGAAGCATAAGCGCAGCAGCACTCAAGCTGGACCAAGATTAAATATGCAGATGCTTAAGGGGTTTCCGCCCCACTCTAGCTTTGCTGTTGATGCAGTCTCATGTGCCCCGCAGTTTAGAACGAGACTCTCACGACCTTCGTGACCTTCCTCGTGGCCTTCGCGTTCGTTTCCGCGACAGAGTTAGAAATCAGAGGCTTATCGATCGTCTGACAAAGACTACCAGTAAATGACAGTCTCCTGGGTGCAGCCCATCCGTTCGGGAGCCTTCGCGTCTCGAGGAAGTCATTCCAAGCACAGATGAGCAGGCGGCGCGGTTGCGGCGCCGCCTGAGCAGAGTGGTATCAGCACTCGGTTTTCTGTTTCGTGGTAGTGCCTGTCGCGTCTGTCGTCTGCTTCGTTGTAGTTGAGCAGCCGGTGCTACCGGTTGTTCCAACATCGCGGTTCTCAATCACGACGTTCTTCCGGTCTGGCCCTGAGGCCGCATCACCGGCTGCGCCGCCCACGCCGGCGCCAACGGCTGCACCAACCGGCCCTCCAACGACCGCACCAACTGCGCCGCCTGCGGCGGCACCGGCGGCGGCCCCTCCGGTCTCTGCCACTGCCAGGGCTGGGAACAGGAGGGAGGCTACGACAAGAGCACACTTCAGTTCTACACGCATGACCGCTGCTCCATGAGCCGATCGCGACTTGCGATCCGTTGCCAAATTAACGGGTATGGTCCGCAACCGTTTCAGCTTGGCTTTTTTGACTAACTGTTGCGAAACAAGAACGCTCGACGTCCGAAATTGGCGGGGACAAGAGCACTGGTGTCGCCTCAGACCTGACTGTGCCAGCGGAGACAGCTTGCCAAGACAAAGCACAAATAATAGATGAGGCCGAGATCACAGGCATTGTTGTGCTGCACGGGCTGTTCCTGCTGATCCTAGGAGAACAGCACATTGTTCTATTTAGCTTTCTTGAATCAGTACTGTGTAGCCAAGGACAACAAGTATGAGTGAGAGTGTAACCTCCCCGAACTATATCGAACTCTCCGCCGATATCGTATCGGCCTATGTCAGCAACAACTCTGTTCCCGCCGCGGACCTGCCGTCTCTGCTGCACTCCGTCTATGCCGCCCTGACACAGACGCAGGGGCAGAAGGAGGAGCCCAAGGCTGAGGTGGTGCCTGCGGTGTCCGTTCGGAAGTCCGTTACTCCAGACGCAATCATCTGCCTGGAGGATGGAAAATCGTTCAAGTCACTCAAGCGCCACCTGCGCACGACCTATGACATGACGCCCGAGCAATACCGGGCCAAGTGGAACCTGCCGGCCGACTACCCAATGGTCGCTCCCAACTATGCCAAGGCTCGTTCCGAGCTCGCGAGGACCATGGGACTTGGCCAGCAGCGCAGGAAGAGCAAGGCACCTGTAGACGCTGCGCCAGATGATGTAGCGGCCGCTAAGCCGAATCGGGCTGCTGCCACGCCGGACGAAGTGACTGCGCCTGCCAAGGGCCGTCGTGCCAAGAAGGCTGTCTAACCGCTCCTAGGGCGGAGCCGCCATAGCCGTTCGGGGTGCCTGCTAAACCCGGTGCTGAAACGCGCCGGGTTCTCTCTGCCGCTATCAGGCGTGGCGTCAGTTATGTCGCTTCGCTTGAGCGGATGGCATTAAGATCGTGTTTACCATGATTGTCCATCGTATGGGCTCCGCGACTGGAGCCTTGCCATGGATCATGATGATCAGGCCCTCTACACCCGTCTTGATTTGAAGGGCGGCACGAAACGAAGTGCTCTGAAAGCAGCGTTCATTGGGATGGCGCTTGCGGCACTTGCAGGCTCCGCCTCTGCCGAGAGCGTGCTCCCTGCGCGAACGACAGGCCCCATTCAAGTGGTAGGGCCGGCGGGCCCGACGCTTGCCTGGATCAAGTTCTGCGAGAGCCACCCTGACGAATGCCGTGTCGATCTCTCGCAGCCAGCCCGGATTTCCCTGAATTCTCAGGTGTGGGCTATCCTTACGCGGGTCAATGAGCGTGTAAACGCATCGATCCTTGCCGTCACGGACCAGGACCATTGGGGTGTTCTCGACCGGTGGGACTTTCCTAATGATGGGCTCGGGGATTGCGAGGACATTCAACTTTTGAAGCGGAAGCTCTTGGTCGAGGCAGGCCTGTCTCACCGGGCCATGCGGATGGCAGCCGTCATTGACGAGCAGGGGCAGGGGCATGCTGTGCTCATGGTCTTGACGGACCGTGGCGATATCATCCTCGACAACAAGCGAAATCCCATTCTGCCCTGGCGGCAAACGGGTTATGTTTTTGTCAAACGCGAAGGAACCAACAGCAGGGCCTGGGTTGCTCTTGGAGATCAGCCCCCACCATTTTCGACAGCAAATCGTTAGAAGGTACCCGAGACTTTGTA
Organism: Microvirga aerilata; assembly: GCF_016743775.1. Taxonomy (GTDB): domain Bacteria; phylum Pseudomonadota; class Alphaproteobacteria; order Rhizobiales; family Beijerinckiaceae; genus Microvirga; species Microvirga aerilata. The sequence continues at coordinate 91,919 of NZ_JAEQMY010000007.1, forward strand.
TTAGCGACGCACCTTAGATTTCGCTGCAATCACAGTAGGCTGAGGCACAAATGCCGTGATCGCCAGTCCAAAGACTGCACCGACCAGCAGTCCAGCGACAAGGATGATTGGAAGTTGCCGCCATACGAGGCGATGTGCGGTTGCATTCTCCACCATGTCTTGCACTGCCCCTCGTCGTGAACCAGCCATTCGGCCTGTTCGCCCAGTCTAGCGAGAAACCCCTGCCAAGTCGTATCGAAGATGGTTGGGGCGGTGTGATCTTTTGGGCTCCGTTTGCGCAGATCCACATCTCAAAATAGCGAGAACCTGCGTTGATCCTCACAGGCTCCGGACCGAGCGCGTGGAGGGCCGTTGCTGCAGGGTTAGCCAGACAAGGTGGTCAGGAGCAGTTGTCTGAACTGTGTTCCGGCGAACTGTGATCACGTGCTGGCACTCCCCAGCACGCGTATCCTTCATGCTTGAACTACCCCATCGAGCGGCAGGCAATTGACCTATTCTTTCGTCCAGGACTCGGTCAGCCGAATGACGTGCGGGCGCCGCTTTTCGCGATGTTCTAGAACAATCATCACCTTTCTGGCTTCCTTCGCTTGAATGGAAAGATTGCTCCGCTCGATCCGCAGTAAGTCGACCTCATAGCTAAGATCGACTCGGTATAGGTTCATAAGGGCTTGTCGGGTCTGATAGCCGATTCTGCTTCGAGTATTTGCCATCGTGCTGTGAGGTTTATTGGAAATCAATTCCTGCCCCTTGGATCTTCGATTTAGATTTGGGGCGCAAATCTATAGCCTCCGGATCCAACGCCCACGTCCCCATCAGGAGCATTCCGTGCACCTTCCGAGGTAACTCGATCGTCGTGAATGCACGTCTCCAGCAAAACCGGGCAATACGAGCAATGACGGCCCCGACTGGCAGACAGGTGCGCTCCCACCCATCTCGCCCTCGGGCAGCCAAGTTCGGGCACCATGAAGCGCAGCGTTAGCATTATGGCGAACAGTCGAGCCGAAGTCGGTGGAGGTATGTGACTGAAAGACGAGCGCCTTCTGGACCGGAAACGAACAACAGGAATCCACAGACAATAATCCTCGCCACACCCAGGTAAGATGTCGTTAAGGCTGCAAGGCTAGAGCAGCCTCCCTTCAGAGGAGATGTCTTGCCATGAAAAGCCTTGAACTGGACGCAGAAGCCCGCCTTGCTGCAAGCATCTTCGTGGGCGAGGTCATCATCTTCGCCTTAGGTGCCTGGCATTATGCGTTCTGACGGGAACGTTGGGGCTGCGAGCCGATTGTGCCTCCAAGCGTGAGCGCATTCTGTTCGGGAGTGCAATGATGCGTGGTAGGGCTCTAACTGTCTTTGCGATGGCGGTCGTGCTCGACCGGAAGTTCTATCGCAACAAAGGGCGCCCCTAGGCTGCCGCCGCACGATCGAAATGCCGCGGCGGGATTGCCGTAGCCGAGAGTAGGGGCATGCCATCGGCGCTTGGGTGCGCCTGAGGTTTTACGGGGGATGTCTCCGAAACCAGCATGATGAATGCTAATTTAACCAGTTATTAACTATATTTATCTAAATCCTTAGGGTCACTGTTTGCATATCAAGATAAGCATACATGCTGCACCGAAAGAAAAAGACTGAAGTGCCCAGCATCAGCTACGATGCTAGGCATCGCATCGCAAAGCTCATGCGCAGCGTTTATTTCCCGCCGGATATGAGCCCCATATCGGAGGAGCAGCTCGATCTTCTCCTCGCCCTGCGCCGGAAAGAGCGTGAGCGTAATCAATCGACCTAACCTCGCTGAGTGCTTCGGGCGAGCACCCTTCGGCCATCCGGAATCACAGGCCACAAACCCGGTCGCTGTTTGCAAGCGGTATGCCGAAGAACATCGTCGGCCAAATGGTGCTGACCTTCGGTCTTGAATGGCTGAGAACGTTATCGCCTCCACGCCGCCCGTGCAGTCCTGGTCAAAGGAGAGCGGTCGCTCATCCGCGAGGTCCTGAACGGAGCCTTCCGGGCGCCCCCCGCATGCTCACGCGTCAATCGCTCTCCGCGCCATCAACACACTCGCCATCCTGAAGATTATAGAAGCTGAGGCGCACCTTTGCGATGCAGCGGCTGCGGTCGGATGGAGCGCCCAAGCTGAAGGTTGAGGCCATCTCGCCTGTCATGCATTCGGCGCTCGCTGGTAATTTCAGTTGGACCGGGCGGCGACGCAGATGCGCCTCGAACTCATGGATAGCCAGCAGGGTTCCAGCATCCACATCGACATCGATGCGGCAGACACGTTTGCCGTTGCTGTCAAAGGCAAACTGCGCCTCTTGCAGCAAGGGAGTAAGCACCGGGGGTAAATCAACAGGGGGCGGACGGAGCGGCATGGGACACCCTCACTCAACACGTTAGCCTCTGACCAAACCTCATAGGATCAAGAGGAAGCCGCGCCTGTGGGTTCCATACAGGGTCTCCTGTGAACTCGCGTGGGTTTTCAGGTGCGCGCACTAGGCCATCTGGTCGATGGTGGCCCCCCTGCAGGGCTGATAAGGACTTTATTCGGCCAGGGGGCAGCATGAAACTCAAAAACTACGATTGGGACGACTTGGAGCGGAGGCTCGGAACGACCGACTCCCGGCTCGTTCGGGACAGCAGGTCGGTACGCGCCGCCTTGCTTGCCCTTGCCGTCTTTGGTGTGGCGGTTCTCGCTGGAGTGGCCGTCTATCTCGTCTGCCTGTCTGCGCCGTTCCAAGACAGCGACCCGGCTGCGAACGCACTGCGCACCTGGAGAAGCCTCTAAGGATGCGGCATGGCTAGGTTGACCCTGGCCTTGGCAAGCACCTACCTTCTCAAGAAGCAAACCCAATTGAAAAAAGCTAACTGCAGGGGCCTTCCATGAATTTTCATATGCATCAACTCAGGCTCGCGCGCCTGTGCAACGAGGCGCTTGACCAGCCGGTGACCGAGGTTGAGCGCAAGGCGATGATCGCAGCCGCCGCCAGGAAGATCGAGGAGCTGTTCGACATCCTGCGCATCGATCATGTCAACGACCACAATACCCGCGACACGCCTCAGCGGGTGGCCAAGATGTATGTCGAGGAAATCATGGAGGGCCGCTACACGGCCCCGCCGCGCATCACCGAGTTCGACAATGCCCAGGCTTATGATCAGCTGATCGTCACCGGACCCATCGAGCTGCGCTCCATGTGCGCCCACCACCTGATGCCGATCTACGGCCAAGCCTATATCGGCATCTTGCCGGCGGCGGACGGCAAGATCATCGGCCTGTCCAAGTACGACCGGATCGTGGAGTACTTTGCCTCGCGTCTGCAAATCCAGGAGGAGCTGGTCAAGCAGATCGGCCAGTACATCATGGACATGACCTCGCCCCGCGGGCTGGCGGTGCGGATCAGCGCCGTGCACATGTGCAAGACCCAACGCGGGGTGCGCGCCAGCCACCGCAGCCGCATGGTGAACACCTACTGCTGGGGCGAGTTGGCCAGCGACACGGCGCTTAAGAGCGAGTTCCTGCAGGAGTGCGCTACCCTGGACCGCAGGGCGGATTAAGAGACAGTCCTGCGGCAGATGGGGCAAACTCTGTTGCGCCATCTGCCGCCTCCGATGCGCCAAGCTGCTGCCTGCAGGGCTCTCGCCGCGCTTGAGCTCCACTTCCTCGAGATTGGGGAGGCGCTCCTTCACCAGCCACCCTGAAAGCACGCTGCCCGGCGCCCTGCATCAGAGTTACAACTTGATCGGCTGAAATTTTCGTATCTCGCCCTGCTCTTGTCAGCAAAAGCTGCATCAGGGACTGTAATGAAAAAACCCTGCCCAAAGGGCAGGGTTGAGTTCTCCTCGCCTTCGGACGCTCTTCCGAAAACAGGCATAGTAGGGCATGTGGCATTTACGCTGTCAATCGATACCATCTGTTAACCTAAACTGAGCCGAACGGAGCGTAAGCCAAATAGGTTGGGTCTCAATCCCGGTGAGTGTTGCATCTTTATCATAGCCATTCTTTTCCCCAGCACCATAAACTGTTCTCGTGTCTCCTCGCACAAGGGATAGATTGCTCATGAAAACTCGTATTCTTGGCCTGTTAGCCGCCACTGCCATTTCGACTGCTGCCATTTCGGCCGCTTCCGCTGCGGACCTGCCGATGCGCTCGGCTCCCCCGGCTCCTATTATTGCGGCTGCTCCGATCTTCACCTGGACCGGCTTCTACGTCGGTGTGAACGCCGGCTACGGCTGGAGCGAGGACGACAACGACGCCATCGACCTTGCTGACGACGACAACGACGGCGGCTTCATCGGCGGCGCCCAGGTTGGCTACAACTACCAGATCGGCTCCTTCGTGGTCGGTCTCGAAGGCGACATCCAGTACGCCGACTTCGGCCGTGAAGGCGTGTTCAACTTCACGGACGAGAATGGCAACATCCTCGAGGGTGAGCTGGAGAGCAGCGACTGGTTCGGCACGGTGCGCGCGCGCGCCGGTGTGGCCTTCGGCCAGGCTCTGATCTACGCAACGGGTGGTTTCGCCTTTGCTGACGACGCGACCGGCTGGACCGTTGGTGGTGGTCTTGAGTACGCCTTCACCAACAACCTGTCGGCCAAGATCGAAGGCCTGTATGTCAGCCTCGACGCCGACAACGACGACGGCTTCGACTTCGACAACGACGTTGATTTCGGTGTGGTGCGCGCTGGTCTGAACTTCCGCTTCGGCACCTACTAAGACGCGTCTCTCCCGAGACAGAAAAGGCCCGGAGAAATCCGGGCCTTTTTGTTTTCCGAGGATCAACAGGAAGGTCCGAACTTCCGCTTGTTGCCTTTCTGACCGGTCGGCTCGATCCCGGAACAGTGAGAACGAGAGCCTGCTTGACTATTAGAAGGTGCCAGCAGGATGCCGCCCGGGACTCAGAGGTCACCAAACAGGTTGGCGCTGGTGATGCGGATGTGCCGTGTAATGGCGATCTGAAAGTCGGCCATGGCATCGCCGTTGCGATCCGCTTCCAGGAAGGTGAACTTCTTTCCGTCTGACTCCACTTGGTGATAATGCAGTTGGCCGGCTGCTCCCGTGAATGGGTTATTGCCAATGAACCGGAAATCCTGGTTTCCGCCCCGGCTCGTGTTTGCATCGATCCTGGCCAGATCGATGATGTCCTGCCTGCTGAAATCGGTGATGGTGTCACGCTTGGGAGATGTGGGTCCGCTATCGTTGGCGCTGCGAAAGACGAAGGTGTCCTTGCCGCTTCCGCCAGACAGGACATCCCGCCCTTGGCCGCCTTCGATCACGTCGGCTCCGAGACCGCCTCGGACGGCATCATCTCCAAGGCCGCCGTAGAGACGGTCGTCCCCAGCATCGCCCCACATGCTGTCTCGTCCGCTGCCGCCATAAAGCTTGTCGCGACCGGAGCCACCGAAAAGCCTGTCATTGCCGAGATTGCCCCAGAGCGCATCATCTCCGCCATGGCCCCGCAGGAGGTCATGGCTTTTGCGTCCGCGAAGAATATCGTTGCTGATGTTCCCCTCAACGATAACGTATGCCTTGTACGCTCGCACGTAGTCGACTTCCATGGTGCCAAAAGCTGTGCTGTTCACCTGCGGATTGGCATAGAGGTTGAGCAGCATATACATCGGATCGTGCATGTCGGACGGGGTCGCCGTCTCAAAGACCTTCCGGCCGTTGATGTAGAACGTGATCGTGTCCGGCGCCCAGTTCATGCCATAGGTGTGGAAGGTCTCATCCAGCGTTTCGAGGTTTTTCCAACCTGCCTTGGCGGACGGGCCGCCGGCGCCTGTATGCACGGTGCCGGTCCAGCCCCAGTTTGTGGCTTCAACGATGTCGATCTCAGGCGGCCAATCGCCGTCAGACTGCAGCAGCCAGAAGGCGCCGCCACCCGCGGCGTTGGTCTGTGACCCCTCGGCCACCGTGCCCTCGGCGGCGAACTTGATCCGTGCTTCGTAATAGCCGTAGGTCTGGGAGAACGCGCCTTTGGTGTCGAGATGACCGGAGGAGATTTGGCGCGGCAGGCCGTCGGCTGGCGCCGCCGTGATCTTGAGGGCGCCGTTGCTTACCGTCCAGGGCGCTATGCCGGAACTGTGGCCAGAGGGTACAAAGTAGGTGGCGTCGGCTGAGTACCCATCTGGCGCGTAATCGTGCGTCGTGTTCCACGTATTGAAGTTGAGAGTGTTGAACTCGTCTGCAAACGTCAAATAGGCGGTGCCAGCGAGGTTATTGGGATCGATAGCCATGACAACCTCCTTTTGGGCCAAGATAGGATGGGCGTAAATCTCTACTAAAACAGTGATAACTGGTCGATCGGGGTCCAATGCGGCCCGATCTGGTTTTCATGACCCTATTCCTCGTGCAGAGGAACGCCTTCCATTTGCGATGCGGCAATAATTACAGGGCGCGTCTCATCTGCAACCGGCTTAAAGGCACGCCATGCTTCCGCATAACGATCGGTCGTGTCTGATCCTGCACACATGTTGGTGAATGACATCGCGTAAGCCTCAGGATGGAGTTCCTCAGGGATCAGTTCACGTTAAGCTGGTGTTAAGTCGATTTTGGCGCTTTAACATACGTTAATGAGCAGCAGGCCTAAACCGACAAAGCCATGGAATCCCAAAGTGCTCGCGCAATACGGCGCGGTGCTCGGCTTCGTCCTGGGCATCATACACGCCTACGTTCATGCCTTCTGGAGCCAGAATCCCGACGATCACGTGATCGAGCATATTCTCTGGACGATCATCTTCCGGGTCGTGGCTGGCGCTGCCCTGCTCGCCGGCGTTGCGGTGATCCGCAACAGGCTCGTGCGGCGGCCGGGAAACTCCGTTAAAGGTCAATGAGGCCCTTTCCGGAGCGAGCCCGCTGGGACGATCTGCCCAAACCGGCGTTGTATGAAGGGGGGTGAGGGTATCGCCATGACCCATGCTCCGAAAGCAGATCACCGCACGAACCGGCTGCTTGCCGCTCTCGAGCCGGACGATTTCGCGCTGCTTGAGCCTCATCTCGACATTGTCGACCTCAAGCGCGGTCAGGTGCTCTACGAGATGGGTGACATCGTGCACCACGCCTACTTCCCGCATGATGCCATCATCTCCCTCGTCAATGTCATGGAGGATGGCAGCACTGTTGAGGTCTGTGTGTTCGGGCGTGAGGGAGTCCTGGGCCTTCTCAGCGCGCTTGTGACCCGGGAGGCATTTGGGCGCTACATTGTTCAATTCTCAGGCGCGGCCTCGCGGATTGCCTACGAGCGCTTGAACGACGTCAGGGATGCCAGCCCGAATCTGCGACAGTTGATCATGCGCTACGGAGAGGCGCTGCTGGCGCATACCTTTCAGAACGTCACTTGCAATGCCATTCACCCTGTCGAAGCGCGTTGCTGCCGCTGGATCCTTGCCATGCACGACCGGGCAGAGGGGAATACGCTGCCCCTTACCCACGAGTTTCTGAGCGAAATGCTTGGGGTCCAACGCTCCTCGGTGAGTGTCGTCACACGTACGCTCCAGATGGCAGGGCTAATTCAGCAGAGCCGCGGGGGCATTACGGTAATCGACCGATCCGGTCTCGAAGAGACGGCGTGCGAATGCTATAGCCGCATCCGGCGGATCTACCAACGCCTGTTGCCCGGCACCTACCCGCCAGCTCCATCTCGCTAGAAGATCCCCAAGACCAAGAGAGTGGCTCTCGGTCGCAGTTTCGAAACGCTCCGGCTGCGTCAGAGTCCTTTCTCATCGGAGGGGACGCACGTGGCCCGATACTACCTTGATATCCATGACGGAGAGCAATCGGTGCACGATGATGAGGGCTCCGAGTTCGACAGCCTGGACGCTGCCGTGCAAGGGGCTGTCATTTCGGCGGGTGAGATCGGTCGAAGCCTGCTGGCAAAGGGGGACACCAGCGATATAGTCATTGAGGTGCGGGACGAGCATAATCAGCGGGTCTTCACCGTGACGGCATCGATGAAGATTGAGCGGCACGATCCACCGCCTCAAGGGCCTCACCCCTGGAGTGCCTGATCCGACTGAGGCACCCGCCGCCGCTGCCTCTCGTCATTGGCTGAAGGAGCAGAGACCCAGGTGTCTGACGGGTTGCGCTCCCCGATCATGCGCCGACCCGAGCCACTCACAGGAAACAGCCGAAGCCAACATGCTATATATATGTTCCTGCGAGATCATCTCGCTTACATGCTCTGGCGACGCCGGGAGAAATACACGATCGCCGCAATCACGATGATGGCCAGCACGATGAGCCACCAGTAGTCCGCTATCCCGCCGTCTGCTGCTCCGGCGTCACCAGGAGGCGGTGCTCCAGGGGCAGGGGAGGGAGCCGGAGCCTGCGCCCTCGCGGAGGTCATTAACAGGAAGATAAAGCCGCTTAGTGCTGTGAGCTTGCGCATGATCGCGTCTCCCGATGAGAGGGGGCAGCATGCTCATTGTATCATCGTGCCGGGCTGACCGCGACAGGGTATGCCATGGGAGAAGGCATGTTCCTATGCAAACCAATCCCCTGCGCATAAGCTCAATCCCCGGCGGCATGGAGACATTGAAATGGTGTTGAAGCGGCAGACGCTCGCGATTCAGGATATCTATGTGCCCGTGCAGCGGCGCCAGACGCTCGATCCTCGAAAGGTTGAGATTCTAGCCGAGAGCATGATGGAAAAAGGCCAGGAAGCGCCCATCCTTGTCAGGCCAGACGGCAAACGCTTTGTTCTTGTTGAAGGATTGCACCGGCTTGAAGCCTGCAAAGCCCTAGGAGATGCTAAGATTTTTGCCTATCTGGTCCAGGCGCGTAAGCACTGAACAAAATCCGAGAGCTTGAGACAGCGGGGAGGTTTCCCTGACGGCTCAGGCGAGAGCGGCTTGGCTGTGAGCTCTGATCAGGCGATCCGCACGTGTCGGTGTCCGGGGAAAATCCTGGTGAGGCCGTATGCTCCGCAAGGATTGTTATCAGGCGCTTGGGATACTCAAACGGCGGGAAGCATCGAAAGGGGTGTGGCGGGAACAGCACGCAGGGCGGGCGATGCACCACGCCGGCCACGGCAGAGGCAGTGAAAGGGTTTTCCGTTTACCTCAGGTGAGGTACACCTTTTGCACCATAACGGTCGGAGCTCGGCGAGCCCGCAACATGATCAATCCATCCCAACGTGAGATGCGGACGATGACAGATCTGGACAAGATGAAAAATCTCATCGTCAAAGCTTTGCGGGACGAGGATATGGCATCATCCGCCTGCGCTGAGTTGGAAGCCTATGCCAAGCGCTGGCCTTATGTGTTCCTGGTGAACGACTGGGACGTCTGGAACGAGAGCAAGCGAGCGCTCAGGCTTCAGGTGATCCGTTGGCTCGAACAAAATGGTGGTTCGTACGACTTTTATCAGCTGCCGGGCGGATGGGGGCTGGTCGGTTTTACGGAGCTGAAGGCAGCCACCCATTTCAAACTCCGCTGGTCGGGGCAGGGCCGTGTGATGTCCGCTTCTGCGCCGCCATCAGCTGCTGTTCAGGCATCGGCTCCTGTCCAGGACTGGAACCCGCATCCTCTCAGAAGCACCTTCGAGCTGCATCCCAGCGAAACCCCACGCCGACCGCGCTATTCCGGCCAAGCGGCTGGGTAGGTTCAACCGCCTGTAACTCAGCCGAGCAGGTTAGCGCCCAGGTTCTGGCTTGAAGAGGCGGCGGGAGTGTTCGCGTTGGGCTTTTCCTGAGGCAGTATAATTCGGTCTCCGCCTTGGACCTGTGACTGAGCGCGCGATCCACGCACGTTGATGAAGTTGCACGCCTGACGGTTCAGGCGTGCAGTCGATGCTCTAAGCGATCATTTGCCAATCGCTGATCGAGATGTTGTCGATCCGCACCAGTTCGGCATCCTTGCGAGTGCCATAGATCTCGAAGGTGGATCCTTGGGTCAGGTTAATCTGAGCCTCGTAGAAGGTGAGCGTCTTTGCATCAGATCCTGTCGAGCCAAGCTGCTTGTTGGCGATCCATGAGGCCGCCGTCCCGCCATTGACGCGAATACCCATGGGCGATGCGCCATCGCTCTCGTCATAGTAGGCGACCTTGACCTTGTAGGTGCCTGTCTTTCCCGTAAACGTTCCCTTGGCAGTAGCCTCGACGTCTTTGTTCCGGTTCTCCACCGCCTGACCACCTTGAGCCGAGCTGAGGCTGATCAAGGTGAATTTGTTGAGCGCCAACGATTCCAACTCCGTCGTGCCGACGCCGATCGCCGGAAACTGTGATGTGGGGGGCGGGGGAGTGTTCTCTGGAACATCCTGAACGTTCAGGGTCACAGTGCCTGTTGCCTGATCGCCATCTGTGTCGAATGCCGTGTAGCTGAAGCTGTCGGAGCCAAAGAAATCGACCTTCGGCGTATAGGTGAACGAGCCATCGCTGCTGAGCGCTACGGTGCCGCCTTGTGCCGTGGTGATCTGCCCTGCCACTGCCGCCTTGTTGCCGTCCAGGGCCGTGTCGTTGGCAAGAACACCCTGTGCGGCGCTGACGGTCAGAACCTTATCCTCGGTCGCGCTGTATGTGTCGTTCGCTGCCACGACGGGGTTGTCGGCAGGAGGCGTCGGGTTGCCGACGGGCTCGACCGTGAGGGCATCAATCCGGACCAGCTCTGCGTCCTTGCGGGTGCCGTAGATTTCGACAGTGGCTCCCTTTGTCAGCTGAAGCTGCACCTCATAGGAGGTGAGCGTTCGGGTGTCGGATCCCGTGGAACCGAGCTGTTTGTCAGCGATCCATGAGGCTGCCGTAGCACCGTTGACGCGAATGCCCATGGGAGACGCGCCGTCGCTCTCGTCGTAATAGGCCACCTTGATCTTGTAAGTGCCACTCTCTCCCGTGAAAGTCCCCTTGGCCGTAGCCTCGAGATCCTTGTTCCGGTTCTCCACCGCTTGGCCGCCCTCTGCCGAGCTGAGGCCGACAAGGGTGAACCTGCTAAGGGCCAGCGCTTCGAGCTGGGTTGTGCCGATGCCAATCGCCGGAAGCCCACTTGTCGGGGGTTGCGGATCCGTTTCCGCTACATCCCGCACGTTCAGTGTCACGGTGCCGGTGTCCCGATCCCCATCCACGTCCATAGCAGCGTAGGTGAAGCTGTCTGAGCCGAAGAAGTTGGATTTTGGCGTATAGGTGAACGATCCGTCGTTGCTGAGCGCAACGGTGCCGCCCTGGGCTGTGGTGATCTGCCCTGCCACTGCCGCTTTCCCGCCATCGGTGGCGGTGTCGTTGGCGAGCACGCCTTGGGCCGCTCCAACCGAGAGAACCGCGTCTTCCGTGGCATTGTAGGTGTCGTCCGCCGCGACCACCGGATTGTCGGCGCTGCTGGGAGTGGAGACTGTGCCTGAGGCCATGCCGGTGATTGTGTTGCCGGACACCACAGTGCCGGTCGCACCGGCGTCGTCGTTCGTCGGTTCTTCACGGACGCCATAGCGGGCGTCAATTGCGCCATCGGAATAGATATTGTTGCTCAGTATCTTCGTGTTGGTTGAATAATAGGTGTGCCCAGTCGTGCTGTCCGCACGCTGAATGATCTGAACCTCATCGTAGGCGTTCTGGCCTGCCTGCGAGTTGTTGTAGATGGTGCTGTTCTGAATGGTCGTATCGGTTGATCCCTCGACCCGCACCCCCTGTCGCAGGTTGCCGTAAACTGTTGCTCCATCGACGGTGACATCGTCCGCCATCCTGGTGAGGATGCCCTCGCGAGCATTGTTGTAGTACTTGCCGCCAACAATCTGAATGTCGCTCGGCCAAGGGATGTTTTCGGAACCGCGCTGCACGACGACGCCCGCTGAGCCGTTGCTGTAAGCTTCGTTGTTCGAGAGAAGAAGGTTGGTGGCCGTCGTGGTGATGTTGAAGCCGTGACGGTCATTATCATAAGCAATATTGTTGCGATAAATGCCGTCGATGATGTAGTCGGCCACGAAGCCGTCGAGGCCATTGCCGTGCGCGACGCTGTTCTCGATGGTCAGACGGATGGTTTGCTCGTGCGGGTCGAAGCCATAACCGGAGCAGTCCAGGATCTCCACGGCGGAAACGAAGATGTCGGCATCCTTCTGGGTGCTGCCGGGACGCACGCCGGTGTAGAAACCGTCGATCTTGCCGGTTGTCTGGTCGCGATTGCCGTCAATGGTGAGGTTGACCAGGCCAGCTTTGGTGGTGACCTCGTTGTAGGGGGTGCGGACGACACCGGTGATGTCGCCGGCCCAGCCGTCGGCCACCTTGAGGATGGTCTGGCCCATGCCTGCGCCTTGAAGAATGGTGCCGGTGAGCAGTTTGATCGCTCCGTCGCTCTTGTCGCCTGTCCCTGAGACGATGAAGGTGCCGGCCGGAAGAGTAACAGTCACGGGCCCGTCGGACGGGTTCCTCAGGTACTGCGCGTTCGCCGCCCGGATAGCAGCGTTGATAGCGGCAGAGTCGTTTGTCGTGTTGTTGGGTGTGGCACCATAATCCAAAGTAGAGATCGTCGGCATCCGTGTGGTTCCAGTTCAGGGTCAGAGCAGGTGGGCGCGCAACAAGGCGAGTGGCGCTTTGGCACAAAGCTGCCGACACTGAACTGCCAAGCGAGGCAACACGGTGGCAAACGGTTGGCGCATTAGGATTATTACCCATACGGGCCGGGATCGTGGTGCCGACGAAAAGTCTAGCCCTGGCGTGAACGCGCAAACAGCCATGTGAGACGGGAGCATACAGGGCAGGGATTGGGTTTGTTCTGCCAAATTGGGAGCGTCAGCATCGTGGCCGCAGGACCTGTGGTGCGAGCCGAATTGAGCATTTTGATCCGCCGACCGCACTAGAACAGGCTGGCCGCGCATAAAGGCCAAGCTTGCTCGGCTAAGCCCGGCTGAAGGTGTGCTGCCCTATTCTATTCGCTGTTGTGGATCTGTACCTTCGTTACGCAAATAATGAGATTTTTCTAATGTTATTATATTATAATCCTTACATCGCTAACTTCTGGAGATCGTCGTAACCTGCATATTAGGCAAGAGGCTGCGTAAGCTGAGGCGCTTCGAGGAGACTGGCGACGGTGGCTTCGGAGGGGTGGAAACAGTTCGTGTTCTCTCGAGAATGTGGCGGAGGCTGCTCCTGCATACTGGTAATCAGCGTGGGAAAGCCGAGAGTATCGGGAACTCGCCACTTCTGACAGCCATCAAACGTTGTCGGTTCATCTCAGTTCAGGAGACAACCCATGCAACAGGACAGTCGCACGACCAAGCTCGCCATGATCGTTATCTTTATGGGGCTGGTTTTTGCCCTGGCCGGGCTGCTGTTCGTGATGATTGCCTACGGGCACGGGGGAGGATCAGGGCCAGGAGGACTGCCAACCGGTCCGCGCTAAGGGGACAAACGTCGATCGGTCGGCGTACATGGCTAGCTTATCAGAGTCGCCGGCAAAGCCTGTTTTCATTCGTCCGGAACGGTACCCACAACGATGCAGGAAGATTGTTCCTCTTGCGGTTTTCTCTTTGGTATAAAGAAAGCGCCCCTTAGAAGAGGGGCGCTTTAAGATCGGCCTATAGGGGCAAAGATAACAAAGCCGGTGAAGTTCGTTTACTTAGCTAACGCCCCTCTGTCAGTCGGGTATGCGACAGAAGGGACAGTAAATACACTGCTTGTTCTCCGTTCTAATAAGCATATTAGCCAATTACGAGTTTGTGTAGATGCTGAGCGCGTCCAACAATGCAAGCATTCGGAGGCTCCCCAACGGACAAAAACGCTGGTTCGAGGGCGGCGAACACGATCATAAAGACCGGGCGCGCCCTTTTTCATGGGCGCTCCGGCTCGGCCAAGTTTGGCTGCTTTGCCCCTCAGGCCCTACACGCTTCTCCATGTGCGCATTGCACTCGCCGCCGGATCATCTTGAAGCGGCGAAGACAGGCAGACGAGATAGACGGCCATCCAAGCGAGAACCGCAACCCCAAGGGTGACGATCGCGAGTAGGGTCGCGCGGACCATTCCGTTACCCTGCAATATCTGGGAGCCGCCCGCCCCAAACCTCTGCTCCACTTCGGTCCAATCGCGATTTTTAAGTTTCATGGTGCTCGTGCCCAAGGAAGGTTTACCATCTCGCGCCCACGTAAAAGCCGAAGCGCGATTTTACATAAGGCTCAGTATAAACCGTTGAGCAGCCAATACTCAGTCGTGGCTCCAAAGATGGTAAACCAGCACGGCGAGCACCACGACATTCGCAACTGCGAGCAGGAGCAAGGCCACATAGGACATTCTTTTGTTTTGAGCCAGTTCGGCGCTGATCGATTCCATCTTCCGGTGCTTGGCGAGTTCATCGCGCTCTTGGGGCTTCATGGGCTCTCCTTCAAGTGAACCCAGCCATACCAGACCTATGTAGGAAAAGAAACTTAGATAAATGGTCTATGCTGGTGCACGAGCGCCTCAAACCTACCGCGCACTTTTGCATAGGCGTATGTGTGGAACGCGTTTCGGCGCATTCGGGAAGTGTTTAGGCCAAACTATGGAGCGTCGCGCCAGCGATGCAGTCTCTCGCGAGGGCTTCATGATGAGACCGATTACGGAGGACAACTTACCTGAGGTCGAAGTTGGATAAAAGGCTGAAACCTCCTCTCGCGATGACCCTGAGCGACTGCAAAGTCGATTAGCTACTCATAGCGGGACTAAGCCAACGTAGGCGTTAATGAGGATCACGAATTCCGACTTCGCTCCCAAGCATAGCGGTCGCGTAATCCATATAACGCCCAGTATGGAATCCCTCCGGAGTGTCCCTTTGGGACTCCTTGCAAGGCCCTCTCGGATGACCGTACCGACGAGTGCTGCCACTTGCCCTTGCAAAAGACGATCAGCTCAAGCCGGAAGGCAGGTGCGAAAGAGAACCTCCTGCCTTCCTAGGTTACTGAGTCTAGCCAATCGGATTGATGTCATCCACCAGACGAAGCAGGTCAGTCATCAGAAACGTACCAGGTTTGGCTGAAGGCAGCGTTGGCTTCCAGTTCTTTGCCTGCCACAGGAAAGATTTGGTGTCTCCATGGATCAAACCCACGAAAACCTCAGAGACGAGGATCGAGCCTACGGGACCCAAGCGCTCGCCGTTATGGCGGACCTGCGCCTCCTTCAGGATGTAGTACCAGAGCGGAGTTTCTTTATGCAGGCCCTGCTTCTTGGCGACCTGTCCGTCTGGACCACTTGCGATCTCTTCGGGCGTGAGGGGGTTCTTGATCCGCATGGCCTTGGCAACGTCTTGGCCTGAGGGTAGTCCGAGGTTGACGCCGCGCTTCAGATTGCGGAACGCCAGATTGCCACCGCCGCCAGGCAGGGTATGCAATTCCGGAACAAGGAACGGGTCCAGCTTCCGTGCATGGTTGAAGGCGAACCCAGGCGTGCCGTCTAGGGTGCCGAGATCGTAGAAGCGGCGCCAGTCAATGATCCAGTTGCTCGGCAGCACAGGAACCGGCAGGGGCCCGGTGGGCGGGTTCGGCGCAAGGTCACCAATGATCTGACCCGACAAGCCGCTGAACCCGAAAATCAAACGAAAATCGGCAGGAGGATTATGAAAGACCCGGTTGTGGCTGTAGGTCTGTCGGACCATGCTGTGGCCAAGTCGGTAGGCAGCAGCTGAAAACTCAACCGGCATGTAGGGCGTCTTCTTGAAGCGATAGAACTTACGCCCATCGTGCAGGATCCTCGCTACGACACCAGGCTCGGTGAGACGTTCCACAAAATCGTGAAGCACCATCCACTGGTAGTGCCATGTTACTGTTCTCCGAGCCTCAGCGAAGATGTCGGCCGGGGGCGTAGGGGATTCCGAGAGAAGATCACAAACCTTGTTGTGGAACTTCAGGAAGGCGAGATGCGTCTGGGCAACCAGCAGGTTCTCATCGTTGCGATGATCACCAATGAGAGCAAAGCCTTCAGGACTGCGCGGAAGATCGTTGCGGAAGGCCCCCGTGACACCACCAAAGTCAACGTTGATGTTCTTGCCAATGAGCAGTTTGGGGCCGTGCTTGCTCGTGGTCTCAGGGTTGCGGGCATACAGATGCGGACTGCCATCTGGCCCGAGGCCGTAAACCGCATCAAGATCCAAGCTCGGGGTTCGGAAGTTCTCAATGCCGAGCGGATCCTTGTCCTTCTCGGAAAGGGACGTCAGATCGAGCGTGATGTCGTGGTCAATGAACTGTCCCAGATAGGTGAAGCCTGCAGGGACGTTCGGGTTGTCGCGCGTGGTATCGGCAGGATCTGGATCCAGCATCGCGTCGGCAAGGGCCTGCAGCTTGGCGTCACTTACCTCCAGAGGTGGGAGCTTCGGGAACATACGGCCAAACATGCCCGGGTCTTTGTTGCCGGACAGAGTATCAAGATGGTCCCGCTTGGCATGTCGACCGGCGATCCCGTGCCCGGGGATGACCTTTACGGCATCAGCCGGCAGAGACGTTGTTTTGAGCGTTTCTTTTGGTGGGGTAGCTGCCGCTCTGCCTGCAGGTGTCTTTGAAGCAGGTGTCATCACATCGTTTGGCATTGGATTCCCCTGTTCTTGCTCTGGATCAGAGCATGGTTCCCAGCATGCTACTCTCTACTTACCTCTGACCTGCCGACTCAGGTGTTATGCGCCAACTCCTGCTATACATTACTATAGATCTCGGAAAAGATGATACGTGTGCACTGGAGCACAGAGCGGAAATCGCAATCGGTTGCTTCATGGAACAGAGACAGGCTGGGCTTGTTGCTGGATCTGAGGCAGATTGGGAGGCCAGCATGCGACCCATCCTTCTGTTCCTTGCGATTGCAGGAACGGCGACTGGCGCCATGGCACAGCCGGGACCCACAACCCTGGCCATGACCTGTGCCCAGGCGAGACGGATCGTGGCCTCTCAAGGCGCGGTCGTGCTGCGCACAGGGTCGACGACCTACGACCGTTACGTTCAGGGCTCAAGCTTCTGCGCACTTGGAGAAACAGTGCATCCTGCTTGGATACGAACGGCTGATGCCGCCCAGTGTCCTGTCGGAGGAGTTTGCCGGTCAGTCGACCTTGAGAACGGGCGATAAAAGTAGCCAGGTTATTCCGCATAGACTGCGGTATAGAACAGTGCGTTCTAATGAGCGGCGGCGGACTGGGGCGGCAAGATCGCACAGCGGGTGAAAGACCGCATCGCGTCTCGCAGCCCGCACCAATGAGCTCCCCCGGTCTCGCCACGGTCACCCGCGGGGTGCGATACTGGATGCTGCCTCTCAGGATATCGAGCCACTGCTCCTCAACGAACATCTGCACCCCTTTTGGTTCCAGACGGTAGGGTACAGGGCGGCAGTCGCCATCATGACAGCAGGGCGGGCCTGATCAGGTGAGCAGGTCCTGGTAGATGTCATGAGCCTGGATCGACTCAGGCCAAATCACCGGTAGACCGCCGACGAGTGAGATCTGTTTCGGAGACATCCTACGCTCCCTGACCGCCGAGTGGGTCCAGGGCCCTACACGCCGGGAGCCCTGAAGGCCGTGAGAGGGGTTGCGTCTTCGTGGTTGAACCAGTTTACGCCTCACCGGCTTTGGGCACAAATTTGCGGCAGGGAAGGGCGCTCGCAATCCACATAGGGCGCAGCATCAGATGAGCTGGGAGTGAGATCGGACGTCAATCAGATGGCGAATATCTCACCCGAGATAGGTTAAAAAGATCAAATCCTACCACTTTAGCTAAGTAGTTAGCGAATATAGGTACTCGGTTAAAGTGCTTTGATCTGCTTTCTCTGCCATATTCTTCGCACGAGTGAACTCCATGATCCGACTTTGATGCGTCCTCTGCTGGCAGGCTCTCATGACCGTATCGGAACAACTCGCCTCAGACAGGATGTTCTTCAACTTGGTCTCTGATGCAGAGACAATCCCTGATGAGCAAGGAGTTGATCTGCCACCTAAGGGTGACGTGCTGGGTCTGATCGCTCGCATTTTCGAGGACTTTCACCAGAACGGCATGCTTGCCTCGGCAGAGTGGCGGGGCTGGTACGTGGTGATCACCGATGGCTCAGGTCAGACACTCCTCAGCGTGGCCCTTGGCACTCCTGCCCTGGAGTGCAGTCGTTCTCCTTTGAACTGAGACCCTGCAACTTCGCCTAACTCTCACCTAAGGAGAGAGCGATGGACGAGACCATCCTGCACCAAGCACAGGAATTTTGCCGCCTCTTAGATGGCGTGCTCACTCGGATCCAAGCCGACGATCAGGCGGATGAGGATGTGAAGCTTGCAGCCTTTGACATCCAGGAGGACCTTCGTTTTTTCCAGGAGGCGGTGTTCTGGTCTGAGCTTCGCCGCACGGGGCAAATACCAGAGAGCAGAACGACAGACAGCCTGGTCGTCACCGCAGAAGGACATGACCATAACGCCCTTCACCCAAACCATGGGACGCTGGGTAAAGCTACGGACATCAAGAACGGCACGTCTGCGCCATATCGTGACATGCTCGGCAGTGCCCACTACGGAGGGTTTGTTGGCGCTGGGGTTGCCTCCCTGCACCATGTTCAGCATGCCCTCACGAGCCAAATTCCGGAAAACATTCCCGTTCACGTCTTCGGTGAACTGGCGGCTGCTGCGTCCTGTGGCGCGATCCTGACCTTGGTCACTTCAGCTATATGCAGCCAACTTAAGACAAGGCGTGATTTCGCATAATTGTTTGTGACGACTTATGGAACGACGCCGCGCCTGTTCAGTATAGACGACCCTCAACGACGCCTCTGCATGGCCGCAAGTACTGTGTAGTATTTGGCTCGGCGCCTGGCAAAGCAAGACCTCCTCACCTGCTCCTTGCCATTAGGTCATGAGACCTTCCAGTCCTGAAGGTTGAAGATGTGCGGTCGACCAGCTTCATCGGAGCAGCCGATCAAGCTAGAGGAGGTTTCAGCTTGGGCCAAAAAAAGCCCCTTACGCGTGATCGGATGAAGGAGCTTGAAGTTAGGCGAAGGCTTAAGGGTAGAAAGGGATACGAGGCCTTCGTGCAGGGATAACAGATCGGAACCAAGATTTATTCCATTGGCTGGCGCAATCGCTGTCGGATGGGCCACTACTTGCACGGCCTGTGGTCGTTGCAGCGTGCTGAGCGTCGATCGAGCCGCACAAGTTGATCCCTCCACAGGAAACGAGAATTGATCGAGAACAGCTCCGTTATCCTTCCTTTGACTTAGTGATTCACGAGGGAAGCCAATGACGGGTGCGAGCAACAATCTCATTGAATCCACAGCTCGCGCCCTGTTGCGCGAGCGGATCGAGGCCACGCCTTGGTTTCGGATCAGAATGAGCCAGAAGCAGCGCCAAGTGGCCATTGAGCAGGAAGTGGATGCCTATTGGCACCTGTTCGTTGCCGATGCCACAGAGCGGCTGCTCAGGCCTGGCAAAGCGAGCGCGCACGCAAAGCATTAGCCCGAACGAAGCCGACAAAGAAAAAGCGCCCCACAAAGGGAGCGCTTCAAAGGTGCCGGCCCGTGGGGGCAGAATGGAGCCGGAGGTGCGTATCAACGCCCTTCTGGCACCGTGGTTCCAGCGAAAGCGAACTTTTTTGCGATAGGAAAGCTGCGCTCGGACACTGTTGGATTAGACCAGATGGCCTAAGAACAATGGCTTACTTTCGATCAGGTCCGAATCGTCTTACAAGAACGAGCATTGATCAAGTAATTGCCACAAGACAATAAAACAATTTGAAGCTCAACTACCTAGTCGGCGGGGGCGGATGTGGGATCAAGGCCGTGAACTCGGGAATAAACCTGAGCGCGGCTTTTTCTTTGCTCCTAAGTGTATTGCGTGCATCGCTCGAAGAGCATTTAACAACAATACTAAGCTAGGGGCAGTCCGAATGACCATCAGTGAGGCGCAACTGCGCACGCTCAGGCTTCTCAACAAGCAAGCCGCTCACCGCGTTCACCGCTCGAAGCGCGCCGGTGATTACATCTGGACGCATGAGGGTTCCCGCATTGCGCTCACCCAGACGCTGCACAAGCTGTTCAGCAGCGGATATGCGACAGTGAGCAATGACAACAGGGACGTGGCTGTCATCACTCAGAAGGGTCGTGCAGTGATCGCGGCACGAGGCTCCTGCTAGGCAGGTCATTGCTAGGTACAGCAGATCACGATCGGAATGGTGAGGACGCTCTCCTGAGCAGGCCATCCGGCAAAAAGAAAGCGCCCTCTCAAGGGACGCTCTAGGGTCCGACCCGTAGGGGCAAAATAACGAAGTCAGTAGCATCAAGTATTTTGTCCACTTGTGTCCTCAATGAGGCATGTCAATAAGCAATGTACGTTATTGCGGCGCTTGTTGATATATTCATAGATCCTATCAGGTCTTGATCGGCTTTTAAGATTACATGAAGCCGCGCTTCGCCGTAGGGACAACTCCGGGCCGGGAGGGTCGCGCACAGGGTCACAGGACTGGGCGCGGCCCTTTTCTTTGGATCCCACGCCGGGATATTTGAGCTCCTTGTAGAACACTACGGCCAAAATGAACCCGGCATCAGGCTGGTCTCATCCAGAAAGGGGCATAGGTATCAGCACGTCTGTGGCTCAACTTCGAAGCTCATAGCCGCGTTCTGGATCCTCAATGCGTGGAGATCCTATTCCCTTATGCCCGCCGACCGCGCCTTATGAAGTAGATGACCGCTGCAACGACGATAATGACCGGGATGATCCGCCAGTGATCACTGATGCCGCCTGCTGCGGCATCTCCGGCGGTGGCAATCCAGCCGTACCCCCAGGCAGGGGCGGGCGCCGGGGTCTGTGCCCAGGCATAGGATACAGATAGGACAATAACGCCCATCAGGGCCGTGAGCTTGCTCATGCATGTGCCTCCGGTTGGGGAGACCAGCGCATACGTTCTACTCAATTGCTAAGCTGATGCCCTCCGGGAACGCGTCTTAGTGCGGCATGTTCCTAGGCAAGCCACCTGCCTGCGCATAAGCTCAGCCGAAACGACACGGCACAGAGCGGTCGGAATGATGATGAAGCGGTAAGTCCTTGCTATCCACGACGTCTATGTGCCGGTAAAGCGGCGTCAAATCCTGGATGTGCAGAAGGTGGAAGCGCTCCCGGAGAGCATCATGGCGAGGCGACAGGAAGCACCCAGTCTCGTGCGGCCTGACGGTAGGCGGTTTGTTCTGGTGGAGGGCTTGCACCGCCTGGAGGCGTGCAAGGCACTCGGCGAGGCCACTGTCCCCGTCTATCTGGCCCAGGCCCGCAGGCATTGATCCCCGCTTGGTGCGTAGCTGGAGCAAGCCTTGAGGAGATAGCCCTCATTGATCCGACGGTGGGGTTACCAGGATCCCTGGAAGCGGTGCAGAATTGGTCTGCCGAGTTGAGAAAGGACAAATTCAAGTTTGACTTCATGCTCCTGGCGAAGGGCGAAAAGCCTACAAATCCGGAGCAGCACATTCTCATTGAAATCATTCGTGAGTCGGTTATCGGGAGGCTGTATGGTGTGACCGGAAAGGGCCTTGATCCGGCTTACCAGCCATTCAACAATTTCACTGACGGCACCCTGAACGAGGCGCGCAAGCGGGCTACGGAACTAGCCGAGGCCGGGAACGTATCGACCATTGCCTTGCTGCCCAGCCGACCACTGAGCCTCTGTCGCTCCCCACCTCAGCGGATCAGGTGCATTGAGCGCGCTTTAGGCCGCAGGACGCAGTGGCCTATTTTTAGGGCGGCTCTGTCCGGCCCGTGGAGTGGGTCGGGACCAGATTGCTGAAGAGGACGAGCCCGCAGCCAAGAGACAGTATGTACCGAGAAATCGGTTGAGGTGGGAGCTTGTCATCGCCAAGCTCTGCCATATTGGGATGCAGACGGCCCGGGTTAAAAGGCAGATACCTGCACAAGAGGTTAAGACGACGAACAGGTGGAAAGGGTCGAACCAGCTGGTGGTGCATTTCATGTCGGCGAGAGGGATTTGCCATATGCATCCAGAAGTACCGAGACCTCGTGCAGCATCACCATCAGCGGCCTTGTAGACGTGATGTCGAACGTCAGGTCAGGGCGCTCGAAGAGCGCGAGGCAGATTTCGTTCGAGTTGTGCCGGGACTGGTACGCGACCCCATCAGGTTGATCCGGGTGATCCCAAAGAGCGTCTGACCACAATCCGCAGGGCCCACAGGGGCCAGCGGAGACCGCGCTGTCGGTGGCGACGGCTGGCAGACCGGACCCGTAGAGCTTTACGACGCGCAGTTCACGGCGGCAGGCGAGCTCCGTTGCAGCACGATCCGCGATATCCGAGATGGCAACCATCAGGCGTTGCGGGTTGCGGAACAGCGTTTCCGCCAACGCACCGGCCCGGCTCAGGCTGACATAAAGCACGCCGAACCGGCTACGCGCGCCGTCAGACCGATAGGTTGGTAGGGTGCCAGGGCCAGGGCCAAAATCAACTTAAACTGGGAAGCATCGATGACAGCCGCACAGTACTCGGCCCGCTAGGGCGCTGGCGAGGCCGCGGGACCTAACCTGTTGTGGGCCTAGATCAGTCGACATAGACCGTTTGGCCGAATGTCAGGCTGGGAAAAAGAACGATTATACTAGCGGCCCAGATGAAACCTGAGGCGCATATGAGCCAATTCCCTCTCGATATGATAGCTCCAACGGCTTGCATTCTCGCCCTCAGTTTGGCTCTCATCCTTGATTGGCAATCCCGTCGTGCTGACAAAAAACATTAGCTATTGACTGGCCCTAGAGATCGCTGAAGTGATATCGATCGTGCGCTCTCCGGATCCATACCAACCTGGCACATGCACCATCTACCAGTGCGTGCTCGTGTCAGCGAGGACCTCCGCCGGTGTGGGCAGACGGGCACCTTTCCTGCGCGGGCGTCCGAGTGTGCCCGGCAACCGCGTTGGCGCAGACTCGTAAAGCGCTGCATCCAAGTAATGGCCTTGATCCCGGCGCGACGCATAGCATGAGGGACCAGCAGAGCGGAAAAGCCACTGTCGGTGACCAGGACGAGGTCGCGTTTGGGGAACCAACGGCGGGGCTGCAGGGCCATCTGCCGGCCCCAGTCGAGGAGCGTCTTGTGGCGACGACCCCGCTCTTGGCAGGAGCGCACGGAGGACGCCAGCGCCGTCAGGACCGGCAGGGCCCAGACGCGCCCGGCCCTGGAATGGGTGCGAGCAGCATCAGGCTCATCCAGAGTAGGCCGCTTGGCTTGACGAAGTGCGCATCCGAGGAGCGTACGTGATCGCGATAAATACCCTTTGCTTTGATGCGTCGGCTACGGCGACGCTCGATTGTGTCGTTAATGGCGATCACCATCGGGCCGGCCGGCACGAAGGTGTCAACGAGCAGTCCCAGGAGGATGCGTGCGCCAGCTCGTGGGCACCACGCCGCCCGGCTGAGCACCCCGATGGTAGTTCACGAAGTGCCGCTCACGGCTGAGCCCTGCGATCGAAGCAGGCTAGCTACGGTCCTTTGACTCGGTACCAGGGGCGCGCCGATGAGTAGAAGCTGAGGGTGCTTCTGGGAGCGGTGGACGAACAGGGGCGCAAGTGCGACGATCCGGAAAAAGCGGGCGGGCAGGTGCGGCATGGCAGGGTCTTATGGCCGGGACACTATCCACCTAGCCGCTACGCCTGCTTCGTCACCTGCCCCCACCACCCGAAAATTAGCCAACGTCGAGCTCAGGTGGGAGCTGGATTGTATAGTTTGCTATCGGCTGCGCAGCCCTCCCGGTCGAGTGATAAGGAGCCCTCGGCAGAGAATGAGGATCCAGGTGAGACAAATCAGGAAATCGAGGCCTCCTTCATCGGGTGTTGGCCCGGTCGCTTCGCCCGCGGCAGGCGTTCCCAAGGAGTCACCAGAGCGACAGCCATATAACGTGAGTGTGCCTCCCTGTTCGCGTGTAACAGACGTCTCACACATAATTGGCCATTCACTACCAAGCATGTAGTCAACCCGCACGGGCTCAACATCGTTGCAGGTGTCATAAACATCAAGGATAGATCCCTCTGTTGACTGAAGCTGCGCGTCGTAGAATGGGATTTTTTCCCATCAGACCCGTCGACCTTAGCTGCTTGCTGATCACTGTTGCGACGTGCAGCCTAGAGTGGCATGGCTATTGAGTGGTTCGGCGCACCTTATAGACACCCGGCATTTCCTTTCGCACGCTCCATCCCATGCCACGCTGATCGACCAGCGTCATCTCTCCCGGCTTGATGGAAGAACTGTGGATGCGATAGATCCGAGTTGGGCCGTCGAGCGGGAGCTCTGAGGGGCAGGCTTGGGATGAGCCAAAGGCGTATTGCACGCCCGACCTGAACTTGAAAATCAACCTCTCTCCATGATCCCCGCCAAGAATTTGGCAGGTATCTCCTGTTCCAGAGGCAAACCAGGCAAACCCTGTGCCTGCCAACGACTGCGCCTTAACATGCGGGGCAGCTGATGCGAAAAGAACCAAACTGAGGCTGAAGAGCGCGGACAAGTGATGCATGGTAGATACGTCCATTCGAATTCGACGATAAGTGATCTAAGAAGTGTCGCGTGGGAAGATACCGCATCAGCGGTGGGCATCGCAGCTCACTCGCTGCACCAGGATAACCGTTGGGCGTGGTCAATAGGATTGATCCATAGTCTCCCTATTGACGGACGCGTGCGCCCTGCTGGCTACTGGGGGCTCCACTTGATTGTAAAGCCGGTAAAATCGGCGAATTGATCGGTGGGGCTGGCCCAACTGGCATCGGCCCCACCAAAGAACGTCGAAAACAGCAGCCCGGCGATGGCAACCTCGCGATTGTCGCGCAAGCGCAGGCCGGCTTGCTCCATCACGAGAGCCTCATCGATCCAAATCCGGACGGCATCCCCATGCTCCTCGTTAGGTGAGAGCTCAATCTCCTGCTGCACGGTAACCCAGCGCCCGACCGGAAAGGTCCACGCGCCGGCTTGGATGCTATCGCCACACCGGGCAGACCGGTCGGGGGAGTAGAGGTAGAGTTCTCCAACTCCGGACGTGCGCCACATCAGCCGCGCTGAGAAGCCAATGCTGAGATCGCGCGCGGTGCATCCGCGAGGGGCTTGACCACCAAACAGACCGGGCAGCTTCCCCCCACGGGCAAAGTCGAAGGTCTGCGGAAAGCGCACGCGATAGGTTAGGCAGGCACGCTCCGCCCCGGCTTTCAGGCGGTACAGGAAGCCAGCACCTCCAGAAGGATAGGAGGGATTGCCAGGATTCACGGATCCGCGCGGAAACCCCACTCGTACCACGGTTACTCCAGCGGGAGCTTCTCCTGACAGGAGGCTGATGTTCTCTCGACCCCAGACGTGGGAGAATTTGGAGCGCGCCTTGGTTTCAGGTATGAGGCTAGCCAACTCGATAGTGTCCTGATGCGCATACGAACCGCGGCAGGCCGCGCTTGCGGGCATCAGCGTCAGCATGGTGATCGCTCCAAACAGGCCAATCGGTGATAGGTACTGGCGCGTTACGCTGCGAGGCATCTCCGCAGAGATGACATGAAGGACATGCGCCCACCTGCAGGATTTCCAGTTCGGCAGCATCGTGACGATTCCTCTTCAGGCTAGTATCGAGAGTGGGAAGGGCAGGGGAAGGCGTGTTATCCTGCGGCATAGAGGATGAGGGTCATTAGAACCAGCACGATGACAACCGAGCCGAGCAGTGCCGACGACAAGTCTCTCAAAGCTGCGGCCGCATCATCCGAGCCAGCGCTAACCTTCTGCCGCGTCCATCGCTGCCTATGAGGCTGAAAGCTCACCCGGATTTTGATCAGGGATCCAACCACCTGCCCATAGTACAGGATGAAGGGGAAGAGAGGATGAAATCGTCCGCTGGTCAGGCCGAGCGCCAGACAAATCAATCCCCGGCTGACAAGTACCCACAGCAGGTATGAACAGAAGATGGTAGCGCCGTAACTGAACGACAACACAATCGCTGACATAGGGCCGATCAGGGCCGTCCACATCGACAGACGCTGGTCGACGAAGCAGAGCCAGGGAAACATTCCACAATGCTTGGGACCGAGGGCGATTGCCCGGCCGTTCGATCGAACCATGTTGCCGTACCAGCGGGTCATCAATGCAGTAGTCGCACTCAACACGTTCCCAGCGGGCAACTCTTCAACGGGGTGGATCACGGCGTCGGGGATGTACAGCATATTCCAGCCCCGGCGCAGCACGGCATACCAGGAGCTCTTGTCATCGCCCGTCAGCATCTTGATCTGCCCGAGACGCCAATGCCGGATCGAGTCATGTTCGATCGCCAGGATAAAGTCCGCTGAGGTAGCGATCTCTGCACGGAAGACTGAAAAGCGCCCGGTTAGCACGAGGAGTTTCCGGGACAAGCTAAGCGAGCACATGTAGCTATGCCGCTGCGCCATACGCAGGCGGTACCACTCCCGCACGAGTCCAGTGCCTTTCACCCAAGGCACATTCTCCGTGGTCACTGCGCCGACATCGGCCTGGGACGCCAGGACCATGCAGGCTCGTGCCAGGGAACCCTGGCCCAAGATGCTGTCGCCGTCCATGAGAATGGTCATGGAGCCGCGCGGGGGATGCTGCTTTCTCATAAGGCGCAGAGCCTCACCCATGGCATGCCGCTTCCCCTTACCGGCCTGGGGGATGACAATCACTGAGGTTCCGGGCGGAAGGTCCCGCGCCTGGTGCACCAGATCGGTAATCAGCGCAGCATCGGCCGGATCCGTAATGCATGCCAGCACGGTTGCTGGGACCCCAAACGAGGCGACTTCTGCCAGAACGCGCCGGTAGACCGCATGATTTAGCACCGCTGCAATCCGGTAGCTGGTGATCACGAAGAACAGCTGCGGCGGTTTCGATGCCCTGCCAGCCTGTGCCCGGATCCGCGGGAAGACCAAGTGCCTATAGAGGAGCGCGCGCGCCATATGCATGGCGGCCCACGACCAGCGCCAGAACCCGATGATCCCGAATCCGAGGAGCCAGATCTTCGTTACAGGGACAGTGTAATGGTGAGACAGAGAGAGCAAAACGATAAAGGTCACCCCATACATCACCCAACCAAAAGTCAGCGCTGCACGCGAGGAGTGCTCAAGGTGCTCACGGCCAACTGGAGGCCGGGTACTATGCGTCTGGACGGGTTCAACCGATGGCCCGGTCACCGAAATCCCTCCTGGTTTGGAAACGCTGTCTCCAATGTTTGGATAATGGGCTGCTTCGTCCGGGAGACGTTCTCCTGAACGGGCAGCCGCAGATTGCCCCGTCATTGGGCTGACGCGTCCAGCACCCCGGGGGACGTCGGCTCAGGCTTGAGCAACGAGGCGAGGGAATCCACCAGAGTCAGGCCAGTGCGAAGGGCGGGCTGAAACCGTACGCGCGCCGGAGTCCCGGGTGCCGGTAACGGCTGACCCGCCACCTCGATTGTCACAAGTGCGAAGTGCCCCGCTTGTAACAGGGTGGATGGGAGCCCAATTCGGCGCTTTGCAGGGAGATCATAGCTGATGCCAGTCACACGACCTCCCGCCGGTGCCGATGAGGATCCCAGGCTGACTTCGACCGGATCATCCATGGCGATTGCTTGCACTTGGTCCGGCCGGAGAAGTGCATCGACCTGCCAGGCTCCGGATTCGGCGGATCCGCGGGCAGGCGTGAGGTGGGCGAGCGGCGTGCCCCGCTCGATAAATTCTCCCTCGCGAGAGGCTGCATGCAGGACGCAGTCACAGGAACTGCGAATAGGGGTGCTGGCGGACGCCTCAGACAAGGCGCGTTCGAGGGTGTCAATTTCACCGGAGGTTTGCCGGATGTCACGTTCAAGGTCCGCCGGAGAGCGCTCGGCTGTTCGTCCCGCTGCTGGGAAGAAGCCGAGTTCAGCGCCGTGCAACCTTTCGGCGGCCAGCGTCTCTGCGGTTTCGGCTTGCACAAGCAGGTGCTCTAGACGAGCCAAGCGGGCCTCTTCTGCGGCAACCTGTGCCGAGTTGACCTTGCCGCGTTTGAGATCAGCTCTGACAGCTTCCAGGCTCTTGCGCTGACCCGAGATCTGACTGAGGAGCCAGCGGTGCTCGACTTGGGCGCGGTCCCGTTCAGCACCCAGCGTCCTGGTGACGTTCTCATGGGCGGCCTTGGCTCTCACAAGGGCTGCCGTGTGTCCTTCGAGGCGCATCTTCAAGGTAGACAATTGCATCTGCCATTCGGCCTGCGCCTTTGGGGGGCTCAGCGGGACGAGGTTTCCGATTTCATCATGAACCCTGAGGTGCGACCCAGGCGAGGCTCGCTCCCGGTAATAACCACTCACAGGAGCTTGGACCAGTATGGCTTCGCTGGCGACGGCCGCATGCTCAGGAACGATTGATACCCAGCGATCATAGAGCAGGCCCCCAAGCCACCAGGCCATCGCGCCGCCGGCGGCGAGGGCTGCACTGTAGCGGATTACTAGGCCTAAGCGACGCAGGCCCCGAAGCGCGCTGCTGGGCAAGGTGAGCGCCGAACTGTGCCCGTCAGGCGTGATGATGGATTCGAGAGCCAGGAGATCGCCCGATGCCCACCTATCCGTGATTGTTTGGAAAACCCGCGCGGTATCCATGTTCAGATCAAGAAACTGGAACGCGGTCGCGCGGTTCGATACGTCCCATCGCACAGCAACCAAGTGGGCCGGAACCCTGACCTCATGGGTGGCGAAGGCGAACGACATGGCAGCCTTGAAGACTTCGCCCTCCGAGGCCGAGAGGCTCGGGCCTGCAAGTCCGATGCCTCCGAGGCTCAGGTTGGTGCCAGGATAGCGTGAGCCTGCGATCTCCACGGTAAAAGGCACATCGAAGCGAGGGTGAACGCGCTTCCCGCTCGGGCTGTAGATGCGAACGGGCGCGCTGGACTGGCTGCCCCGATGCACACTCAAGGACGTGGGCCGGTTCATATCAGCCGGCTCAGAAGCGTTGAAAGGACCGAGCCCAGCCGGGGATCGGTCCTCAGGGGAGGTTATCCGGGTGATATGAGAGTGGGGCAGTGGCTCATCGAGCTGAGAGAGCTGATCATCGGGGGAGGGCACGGGACGTGGCGCCTCGTGCGAGCCTATGGGCGGAAGGGCAGAGGAGATCTCCAGGATGGCCCGTTGACCAGATTGCTCTTCCTCATTGCATACCGCAGAGATCTCCGGCGGACGGGGCGGTGGCGCCGGAATTGCTATATCTGGGGAAACGGAGGGCACCGACGAGGTAAGTGGGGCAGGCGGGCTGATCGGATCTTGAGGGTCGATGCGATCAGCACTCAGGCGGTCTCCCAGATTCAAGGTTTGTGGCGGATGGACGGATGAGCCTCGCGGTTCAGCACCGAGCACCGATTGGGTTGATGATCCGACCGCGCTAGCGCGGGACAGGGGCACAACGATTGGCCGTTCAGACTTGCTGGAACGAGGAGCCACTTGTGCCGTACTAAGGGGGACTGTCTGATCCCGGCGTTGGGAAGAAGCGAACGGCGTTCCTGAGAACACCTGAACGTCATCCTCTCGCGACTGATTGAAGAGCTGTTGCGAAGCTTTTGCGAGTTGCAGGGGCGGAATGATTTCGGGTGAAGCGGGGTTGAGGGCGGCAATACGCTCCGAGGCCTCCCGCAGAAGGTCATCAATTCCCATCTGCCGCGCGCCACCCCATCGCGACAATTCCCGCAGGCGGTGCACAAGCCTGCTTGCATAGGCTGGATCCGATCGACTGCCGAGCGCTGGAACCTTGCTCAGCGTTCCTAGACTTGAGGAGCTCACCGCGTCGCCGCTCACGCCTGCATCAGTCTGGTCGGTCTGCAGCGCAAGGATCACGCGCTTGGCTTCCTGCAGTGCATCACTGAAGTTCGGGCCTGCGCGAGCGGCCAGCGTGACGTAGTCTTCAAGGCGCCGGCACAGATCATCAGCGTGGGGGCCGCTGCGCATCGTAGGATTCCATTGACAACTCGGCTCGTTGCTAGCGGGGCAAAGGCTCGCGCGCCAGCTGGATCTGATGTTATGGTTACGATAGCAGCGCAGCCCTGCAGGACGTCGCGGTGAAAATTCCGCGAATGGACAGATACCAACCGGCGGCTGGCGAAGGACTACGGACGCTTGGCGTAGACCGGCGAGATGCTGCTCTATCTCGCCATGAGCGGCATCCTGCTGCGCCGTCTCACGCGAAAGGAAAGATAATTGCTCACCAGCCTCTCAGCTCAAAAAGGGTAAGATAGTTGCTCGTAAGCCTCTAAGGGGTGTTTGGCGGTCCCGGCCTAATGCGCAACTCAAAGGCTCCGAATCGGCGCATGCCTTGCCTCCTCGTAGCTTCGGTCCCGTGCCTGTTGCGAACCGTTTCCGGATCGGTCAGAGGGGGGCGTGTAGCGGTGCTAGAGAGTGCGCCTAGCCAGGCACCTTTAGAGAGACAGCGAGCGCACGGTTCTTGATGCTGGAAGCCCTGTGCTCATGGCTTGTCTGCCGAA
Source organism: Microvirga aerilata (assembly GCF_016743775.1). GTDB lineage: Bacteria > Pseudomonadota > Alphaproteobacteria > Rhizobiales > Beijerinckiaceae > Microvirga > Microvirga aerilata. The sequence goes on from NZ_JAEQMY010000007.1 coordinate 122,231, forward strand.
GCATGTCAGCAAGCTCATGTTGTCCTTGTTGCTTTAGTTCGCCGGCCAACAGAGCCAGCTGCGAGGCTAGGTCATCCTGTGCCTGGGCTGCATTCTCCAGAGCGGCCTTGTAGGCCAGGGTCGCTCGTCTCACGTCAGGAGGGGCTCGCATGTCGAGGTCTCTACCACTGGGCAAAGGTAAAGTAGATCGAAAATAGCATGGAGCCTCACTTTCAGCCGAGCGCCAGCGACCTATAACGCATACGTTTCCTCTTACTTGTGCAGTTTGGTGGCGTTTATGGACGATGATGAGACCGTTTTGACCGTTCGTGAAGTAACACCCGTCAATGATGCTATGGCTTCCATGTGTCGATGGGGCAGCCTGCTGGTTGGGATTAGCCTTCTTGCCTATGTCGCCATGCTTGTCTGACAAAAGCCATCCACAGGGCGGCACAGTCGCTGTCACTGTGGCTCGGAATAACGGGCTGTTTACCCTCCCTAGCTATACACAAGGCACGCTACGTTACGTACTAGGCCCTATATGGAGCCCCGTTCGGCTCTATCCTGAACGGGGCTCCACCGGAGGTGGACAGGCACCTCATTACTCAGCGGCAATGAACCTATCATTTGCGGCGAGGCTCATGTGTTGCCGCGCCCACATGGCTGCCTGGGTGCGGTTCGCCGCTCTCACCTTGCGCAGAATGGCTTTGAGGTGAACTTTGATCGTGGCCTCAGCGAGCCCAAGCTCCCGCGCAATGTGCTTATTGGAGGCGCCCTGTGTCAGGTGGCGCAGGATCTGGGCCTCCCGTGGCGACAGCATGCTGGCAACCGCTGTAGCCGCAGGGCCAACGACGATAGCTCCGTCAGGACGAGCCTGCTGGAGGCGGAAGGCTTCATCAGCCAGGCTGAGGGTGAAAGCAGGCGCGATGTAAGTTTCACCCAGCATCACCAGCTCAAGCGCCTTGATCAGAGGCTCGCGACCTAGGGCTGTCGAGCAAAGCCCGTCCAGGCCTGCTTGGAAGGCTTGCATCATGGCTGCGGGTTCGATGCGCTCGGTCAGGAGAACCACACGGGCGGAAGGCCATTGCGCCTTCAGTCCCTCAACTGTCTCGGAAAGGCCATCAGCCGCTTGATCTGCGTGAATGAGACAGAGGATTGGCAGCTCTGACGGGTGTTCGAGCGTATCGTCTGAGATGACGAAGTGTGTTCCTGAGAGAAGATGGCTGATGCCGCTGCGGATGAGCGTATTCTGGCAGATCAGAACGGTTGTCACATACGACGATGCATTCTGAGCAATCGGAAGGATTTGCTCATTGTAAATGACGTCATGGTTCATGCTTATTAGCCCCTATTGATGTTCTGCAATGTGCGTCCGAAACGACCCGCGCCAGCCACCAGCACTCGCTGACGAGGAGCCTTGGCGGACGAGTGCTGTATCCCGGGAATAGTCCATGTGACCTGAACTTGCTTGGCAGTAACAAGCCGACTAAGTCCTGGTTCCTCGAAAGTAGCAACTTCAAGAAGGATTTAGTGAGTGTTGCCAATTGGCCTCACCGTCTCCTTCGTTCGGGACCGAGCCTCGCTGCCTCCGATGCAAAATCCCAACTGAGCCGAAGAAGTGCTGGCACCATCAATGTGAGTAGAAGCAACGGGCCGTTTACTCCCGGCTGCTACACAGAACATGGCCTGCGTTGTGTATCAGGCTGAGGCAACAGGAAGCCCCGCTCGGATCTCCCCTGGGCGGGGTTTCTGTTTGTCGCTGTTCACGCGCGCCTTGAGGATGTCCGAGGTGCTGAATGTCATGCATTGACGGGTTTCCGTTGCAGAGTTGCCAGACAAGCTTTGCTGAAATGCCCTAATGACTTTGTTGTCTGCATATGATGCAGGATTGTACACCTACCCTCATTCTAAGGCGCCTGCGTCTCATCTGCATTTTCCTGAGGTTCATATGGATGGTCCGCTCACCCAGAGGCGCCACACAATTCTAGCGATTGTGATTGTGTGCGGGATGCTCTGTGTTGGAGCCTTGTGGTGGTTCGAAACGAGAGCAGGTCTCATAAGCGAGATGGATCGCTACGGGTACCCGGCTCTTTTAGCCATCTTCGCCACTGGTTTGTTAGCATCAGTCTTATCGCCGTCGCATCGCTCCTATGTAGAGTTGGGCTGCTACTTCGGAACTGGACTTTACTTCATTGCTGCTGTTACGACGTTTTCCATCATGCAGTCCGGGAGCAATCTCTATACTGTTGCAAACACCCTGCAATGGATGCCAATACTATATATTGTTGCGTTCATATTCTTTGAAAAGAAACGAGCAATCTTTGCTGGGCTAAGCGTCTTTCTGCTTTCGATTTTAGCGCCTCTTGCCGTCTTTGCTACAAAAGGCGGGCAGTTCTGGGATGTCCCTCTCGGAGCTTTGCTGATCAATGGCTATGCAGTCCATCTCATGGTTCTGCTCACATTGTCGCTTTTCATCATGCTGAAGGACCAATTCGTCCAGGCTTCAGAGCTTGCTCGCAAGATGGAGAGCACTGCGCACACGGATCAGCTTACTAGCATTCCCAACCGTCGCGGGCTGGAAGCAATACTGGACCGTTATGGTGAGGCTCCAACCCAACCAGTCACTCTTATTCTGCTCGACATTGACCACTTCAAACGCGTCAACGATCAATTCGGCCATCTGACAGGTGACGATGTGCTTTGTTCGACAGCCAAGTTGATCAAGCGTCAGCTTCGCCCAACGGATGCCATCGGACGATGGGGCGGAGAGGAGTTTCTCATTATTGCACCTGACACAGACCTCCAAGCGGGGATGAGCCTTGCGGATCATCTACGTCGGACGGTGAATGCATCAATCCACTCAGTTGTGGGGCCTGTGTCCTTCAGCGCCGGGCTTGCTGTGTGGGCAGACGGGAGAACCTTAAGGGATACGCTGCACCTTGCTGACCGCTCTCTTTACGAAGCGAAACGACAGGGTCGTAACCGCGTTGAGGCGCTTGATATTCTGACTGGGCGCACCTTTGGCAATGTCATCAGCCTCTCTCGTCTTCATTGAGAATGAACGAGGGTTGGCGGCGTAGCGGGGTCGGAGAGCGCAGGCACATGGGTGTGGGTGGACGCAAAAAGCTGTTTTCCGGGGCTGCTAGGCGCAGTCTGCCTTGTAGAAGCCTGATGTGAACTGCTATGCGACAGCTCCTGCCAGCAGGCAATTGTCTCTACACAAACGGAATATCCGCAATGCAACCGAGGCGCACCGCTCCCCTGATATGCATGACCTTCGCTACGTTTGTTATTGGAGGATCTTGGATCGGGCCTGCAACAGCGCAGTCCTGGCCTCGTGAGAGCCACCGTACGACCCAAGGTGGATCATCCCAGCCTGCTGACAGGAGGGCTCTGGAAGCCTCAGCCTCGCATTTGAGCCAAACGGCGCTGGCGCTGTTTCACGATGGGAAATACAGGGAGACCCTTGCAGTCTTGAACCAGCGGTCATTCATCGTACCGGAGGATCAAGGCTTAAGTCTTGTGCGTGCTTGGTCACTGTATCATCTGACCCAATACGATAAAGCTCTTGCGTTGTTTGCAGAGCTTGATCGTAGGGAATCCACGAGAGATACGCAGTACGGGCTCTATTACTCACGCAGAAGGTTGGATCCTGCCGCTATTGGTGAGTGACGCAGCGGACTGGTCTGGCCGCCAAAAAGCTGGTCCTCCCTAAAGTATGGCTTGTGAGCCGAAGGAGGATTGAAGATGGCATGAGGAGGCACACGGCAGAGGAGATCGTCGCCAAGCTGCGGCAGGTAAATATCCTGACGGCATAAGGCGGGGCTGTGGCAGATGCCATTTGGCAGATCGGCGTGACGGAGGTCAGCTGCGCGATAAGCCGCTGAAAAGGGAGGTCTTCTACACCCTTGAGGGGCAAAGGTGATTATCGAGAGCTGGCGGCAGGCACTAAAACACGGTGCGCCCGCACTCATCCTTGGGCTACCGGCTACCTGCACCAGAGGTCTTGGTGCAGGCTTCCAAGCTGGTGCCGCGGACCGACCCTGAGTTGACACCACAGCCGGCTTATCGACTCGGGGCGGGCTATCCTATCGAGCCGATGTGCACATTATGATCCGTTCAGGCGCTGTGCCGAACTCCACCATTTAATATGGGACTCCGGGGCAGCTTACGATGCGAACCTTTTTCGCACACCAGGAGAAGGTGGTTGAGTCGGTTAAGTGATCGCATGCGGTGAGCCGCGAAGCTCACGGTGGGACTGGGACGAGGTGTTCTGACAAAGTTAACGGGCTTGTGGTTGTTGGCGGGACGCGCCTTTTGCCGATGGCGCTGCACTATCAGCGACTGAAGCTCTCCTTGGATCTCATGGGTTGCGCGTCGCTTCCGGCTTCCCACGGGAGCGCGAAATGGGGCGGTGACAATGAAACTGGACCCACCGATGGGCGGAAGCGGAGTGTCGTCAGAGGTTCACCGGATTGCGCACCGGCGCTCAGGTGAGGATAGAACAGACCAGGATCCGGCTGGCCTGCCACGAAGCCGCGGCCCGCGCGTCCTGTGAACGCGTCACAGAACCGGCGGCACCATTCCAGGAGCTTCGGCGTCAGGGATGAGGGCAGAGGCTGGGTTGGATCGTTATGGACAATGCCCCTGAGAGTCCAGGTCTCCTCTCCCCGGGTTTGCTCCCCTTGGGGCGGCACAGCCGCCGCCATTCGCGCCGAGGCATCGTGGGACTGGGCGGACAAGCGGGAGTCCTGACGCTCGGTGACGGAGCGGGGACTGAAGCGGATCATTGGGTGGCTGCCATCAAGAACCGGTACGACCGTCCGCTCGCGCGCCGAGATCACGCTCACCTGCACCCCTTTCATAATGGGGCCATACCGAAGGGTTTTCAGGTTGGGCGCCTCGGCGAAGCTGATGGCACAGCGGCGAAAGTGCCGCTCGCACTCATCCTGGCGGTCGAAGACTGGAATGCTGTTGTCGAACTCGGCCTCCGCATTGGCAAAGGCATTGCGGCACTCAGTTGGGGATAGCAAGCCTTCCGTTTGGCAGGCACGGCTCGTAACATAGACTGCGGTACGCGGTTCAGCCCGAAGAGGGAAGGCAGAAAGGATCAACCCAGATACGAGGATCGCTGCGTACAGGACGTATATGGAACACGGTTGCATCATCAGTCTCCTAGCGCGGAGCTCTGGAGCAAAGGCTCCGCAGGCCGGTGTATCGGAGTGGGCGGGGCTAGGTCCTGGTGCGCCGCACTGCCTCATGTCACGCCCAACGCCCTTCGCTGATAGCTCGACAGTGATCCTCTGCAAGACACTGTTTGAAGAGTGGGCCCGTTCAGAGGGGGCAATGCAATCTCTCTAGGTTCGATACAGGATCCCCTCGGTCAATAACAGCAGGGCATTTCCCACTGTGGGGCTGATAAGGGCATGCCGTCAGCAAAGGCAATCGATTTTGGAACTGAGGGCTGCCCACTTGCTGGTCTGAACCCTCAATTGACAGGTCGCTGCTGGCGCGATCGGCGGAGACGGCGCCACTGCGAACTTCCTGCAGAATGACCTGACGCGTCCGCTCTTTGAAAGCATACCACGAACCAAGCGGTAATCCACAGCCGGCGCAGTGCAGTTCTGCTGCATCATGGATCTCATCCGGAACTGCGATGGAGGGGCTGCCACAGGATGGGCAGGCAAACTGATGATGAGGGACAGGAGCCGTCACAGAATCCTCTCCTTGTTAGAGGTATGCAAAGCTTGAACTTCTGAAGGAAACCAAGCCCTCCGTCAAACAGCAGGGTTTCCCATCTCGATTGATCGCTACACCCGACCCGCAGCCGGGCATCGGCTCACGCAAAATGCAGCTGGTACTTGGCCCTCTGCAGGGCAAACGAGCGCATGAGGCTGTGAGGGCATGGTGGGGCATATTCGCGCGGGCGGCGCGGCATCCTCATGGGAGAGCCGGAGGCAATTTGTCCAGCGAGGGCTGCGGAATGCGCGGGTCCGAACACTACAAACGGCTTCGTCGCGTCAGTGCCGATTTGGTGTCCGAGACAGGCATCAGGGTTAACGACCTTAAAGTCCTGCCGCAGGCTTTCATTGCCTTGTTCAGATCGGCTCAATGGAACCACAGGGGCCCTGGAGTTTGGGCCCTCGGCCCCGACCGGCCGGATCGTTCGCTGAGCTCGGTGTCTCGACGGAACCCTTGCGCTGTGGCTAGATAACCGGTGAGGGAGGAACCGAAGGTGGTGCGACCCCCTGACGAGGCAGCCATTCGCGGGCTGGCAAGCCGCGAAGTGTTCGAACGCGGACGCGAGTACTGGCACCATGGCGCGGTGTCAGCTCTCGTCAGGCGCGGGGACGAACTTACCGCCGAGGTGGAGGGCAGCGAGAGCGTCCCTTACCGGGTGACGATCCGGCTTCACGACGGTGGGATTGCGAAGGCAAGCTGCACCTGTCCATATGACTGGGGTGGCTGTTGCAAGCACATCGTGGCCACACTCCTGGCATGGGCCGATGATCCTGACGCCGTGATGGAACGTCCGCCCCTGCGGGAGCTCCTGATGGGGCTTGACCGTGACAGGCTGATTGATCTTTTTGTCAAACGGCTCGATCACGATCCGGACCTTGCCGGGTGGGTGGAGGTTGAACTCGCGGTCTTGCCGGTCGCTGGACGTCGGACGCTTGTCGACCCCGGGCCCGTCGCCGCCCGGGCCCATGCGGTGCTGGAGGGACACTTCCGGCAGCGGCGCTATTGGGACGATTACCGGCCGTTCGGGGATGCCGCGGAACTGCGCACCCTCGTCGGGAAGGCCGTGCCATTCCTCGAAGCCGGCGATGGCCGCAATGCCCTCCGCATCCTTGAGGCGCTTAGTGATACGTTCGTGGAAGACTGGCTCGCTTATGCGAGCGATTCCGACGAGGATGTGTACTTGCTGTTCACCGATCTCGGCCGGATGATCGCCGAGGCGGTGCTCATGAGCGACCTCACACCTGAGGAGCAGGAAAGTCTCGCCATGACAGTGGCGGATTGGCAGGACCAGCTCGCTGATTTGGGCCTCGATGAGGGCTTCAGCGTTACGATCAGCGCGCTTGAAGCCGGCTGGGATGGGTTGGCGCTTCAGGCTGTTCTGACGGGTGAAGCCGAGGCTTGGCCCTCCGAGACAGAGGCTGAGGAAGACCTTGACCTAACCACGGTGCGTCTCAGGGTTCTCGACGCAAGCGGCCGGTGGGAGGCTTACCTGAACCTAGCCCGGGCGGCCCGCGCGCGAACGAGCGCCGCTACCATGCTGGTCCGGCTCGGCCGCATACCCGAGGCCGTGGCCTATGCCCAAGGCTCCTTCGCGGCGCCACACGAGGCGCTCGACTTTGCCAGGGTGCTGCGGGAAGCCGGTCAGCACGAAGAGGCGCTCGCCATCGCAGCGGACGGATTGCGGCTTGCCCTGGCTGAGGCCGGCGACTGCCCTTGGCAGCCGCGCGGCTCGGCGCCGCCGCTGGCGCATTGGCTGCGCGACTATGCGGGGTCCCTGGGACGCCGGGATGTTGCGTTCACCGCTGCCCGGGCGGCCTTTGAGCTCACCCTATCGCTTCCAGATTTCCGGGCCGTGGAGTCCTGGTCCGGCGGACGCTGGAAGAAAACCCGCAAGGAGTTGCTCGCCAGCCTCGCGACAGCTCCGTATGCGCCGGACCGGGTGGAGATCCTGCTTGAGGAGGGTTTAATTGAAGACGCCGTGCGCGCCGCCGGCGACGGGGCCGACACGTCCGACCCTGTTCTGATGCGCCTCATGGCGGCCGCGCGCACCCATCATCCCGATTGGGTGATCCGGCTCGCCACGCGGAACGCAGGGCGCATCATGGAGGCGGGCGCTGCCGACGCCTATGATCTGGCGGCCGAGTGGCTCAAACAGGCGGCGCTTGCCTATGATGCGGCCGGCCGGTTCGAGGAATGGACCGCCGCCATCGCGGGGCTCATCGAGCGGCACCGCCGGAAATACAAGCTGCGCCCGCTCCTGGAGGCCCTGCGAGGCGGGCCTTGAGGGCCGAACAGCGCAACCCGCACTGAAGCCCCTGCATCAGAAGAGGACATCACGTTGGTCCCTGGCTCTTCCTTAGTCCCTTTTCGGGAGTGTGGCCGTCCAACCGTTTGAACGCGCGCCCGGTTGACGGTGACTAAGGCTGGCGAACCGCGTTCTTCGTGCGCTGCTCGGGCTTTCTCGCATCCTATCGATCAAAATCGATAAAGACGGCGCAGCCTTCAGCTCATGCCGGATGAAGAGCGTTCGTGCCGTTCCCCCGGTTCTCAAATTTAAGGCCAGCACCGCCAGGGCCGGGTCCTCCAGTGTCACCCCGTGGGAACCCTGCTTTAGCCCTGGAGGGCGGCGCTTGCCTGAGGTGAGGGGATTGCCATGCGCCGGACAGGTCCCCTTCGCTCCGAGAACGACCATCATGGCAACAAAGCTCCAATGGCTGTCGGTGAGGGCTCTTGCTTGGTGGGATTGTTCCGGAAGATCGTCGGTCCGGTGCTGAACGACATTGGCATCAATCGCGCCCATGCCGCCGCTTGGCTTCAGCAACGATGCTGACCCTCATCTCCTCAAGGATCTTCGGGGCATCCTTCGCGGGCGAAGGATCCATACACGTCCTCTGGCCAAGTCGGAGCAAACAACGGCGCGGCCTTCAGGTGCACGCCATCCGATGTGCTGTCGACCAGAAGACGGGCTTCGGGCTTCCAGCGTCGCTGCTGCCGGACCGACCTGGTAAGGATAACCTGTCCTTTACCGGATACCCGCGTTGTGAGCCGTTCGGTGTCTGCCATCCGGGGCTCCCAAAAGTAGGATGAGGCGAAGATAACCATCGCTACGCGCCGCTGGGAGACCGTGGCGCTTCTCGTGAAGGATGCGAAGGTGCCCCTTCATCGGTCGACATCACGGCCCAAGGTCGCGCCACGGATGACGTCCAGGCCCGCTCCAAGAGTGCAGGCCCCCAGGGCAGGCCTCCTCGCGAAGCCCTTATACTTTTGAATAGCCGATAGATCAGAGTAGGGTCTTGCTGAAGACCATAGATTCCTATTTACCATATGGCCTAGACCATCTGGCCTAATCGGTTAGGCGGCCGAAATGAGCTGCCGGACCCTGAGGATCGCATTATGTTCAAGCTTGCCGTAAACAGCTTCGTCTTTGGCTTCGTGTTCAACGCCGTGTGGATCATGGCGGTCTGAAGCAATGCACGCTCCGGACAAAACGCACCCGGCCAAAGATATTGCTGGACGGACTTGTGACCTATTTGGCCTGTTGTCCGCTATTGTGATCCTCATCTTCGTCTTCAACCTGGTCCGTCTCCACTGAGCGACTCACAGACCCGACGAGCAAGGGCCAGGGTGTGATTGGCTCTGTCTGGTGCTAGCAGCCTCATTTAGCCGGCGAGAATAGGGATCCTCACCGGTGCATGCAGCAATCATAAGGGAGAGGTGGCTACTGAGGGTCGTGGATGCTCGACAGCATCGGTCTCGAGCCAGTCCAGTGAGCTATGGCTTTGGTGAGCTCACCTCCCTCGAACGCGAGCCTGGGCAGGCTCCAGGTGCCTCAGGTAAAGCCACACGCCAGCGGAGGTATATTGTCCTATGGAACCGTGGCAGTGCTAAAGGCATTCTCACATGATCCTTCGGAGCTATCTCGAAAGGGGTTGGCATGGATAAGCCACGGCGAGCAGCACTTATTGCCGATCCAGACGAGTACTTTAGGCTTGCTGTTGAGACTATCCTGACGACGAGACTTGGTTTCTCAGTTGTTTATCACGCGACCACCCTTGATGAAGCCTTCGATCATCTCATTAGACAACCCCACACCTGGCTGAGCGTTTTTGAACTCAATCTGCCCGGCGTCCAAGGCGCCTCCAGTCTGACAGGCGTGCGCGATTGCTTCCCCGGCGTTCTCGTCGCCGTTGTGTCGACCTCAGTGCGAAGGCACGACATTCTCATGGCATTGGATGCTGGTGCTCATGGCTACGTGCCGAAAAATGAAAGCCCCAATGAGCTTACGCTGGCACTTAAAATGATTGTCGATGGGAGGATCTACGTTCCTCCATCCATTGTCAGCACGGCATCCCTGGCAACGGAAGGGCCGGTTCTTAGTGCAAAGCCGTCAAAAACCAGCGTCCCCGACGACCTGACCCCGCGCCAACGGGAGGTGCTTGAACTCCTCCTGAAGGGTAAGTCAAACAAGGAAATAGCCCGAACGCTCAGCTTGGGGGAGGGAACAATCAAGGTTCACATGGCGGGCCTGTTTCGGGCGCTTGGTGTCAACACCAGAGCCGCAGCCGCTGCGGCGGGCGCACAACAGTTTCACCTGCGCGAGTCGGGGATGTGACAATCCACCCGGGAGCTCTCGACAGGAACAAACGCACGATCTTTCCAGATCATCCTTTCTCCTCAGCCGCTCCGGCTAGAGCACCGAACGGGGATTAGGCTCGTCCCAGCAGGAGCATTAGGCCATTTGCCCGAATTGAGTCGTGAGATGCCAATAGGCTATCAGAACAGCAGCCGCGCACATTACCAAAGTATTTTCATGTAAAAACACACTTGCCGGCACGCTGTATTCTGGGGGCAGATACAGTGATATCAGTGAAGGGCTGCCTACACCACAAAACAAGGGGGGCGGCCCTTCCTATATCTTTACGGCGCACCGACTGTTTGCAGATTTTGTCGGGTTGAACGCTTGCAGCCTAGGCATCATCGCTCGATAATGCGCTGCAATTGGTCTGGTTTCCATCGGGTAATACCTGCACAGCTGTGTGCCGATCGACGCCGTGCCGGGGATGCTTCCCGCCAATCTGAATCAATTCGCCTGTGGTTCGCGATCCAGGTGACCGCGCCGGTCACGAGGAGATTGCTCCTTGGGGGTGGCCGGTCGAGGCCTCCAACACTGGACGGCGATATCGCTGCTGGCACGTTCCGCGGAGGTCATGCCGCTGGCAATCTTGCGCAGGATCGCTTGACTGGTTCGTTCTTTGAATGCGGACCGAGCGCCGCAGCCGGCACAGGCCAGGTCAGCCGCATCATGGATCTCATCCGGCCCTGGGATGGAGGGGCTGCCGCACCGGGTGCCGGTAAACGACGAGCTGGGCCAAGTGCCGTTTGCCATCTACGCGTCGTCCTTGGTGGGGCTGCGGGAGGCCTGAGTCTTTGACGCAGCCCAACTGGCCTCAAATGCCACAGGTGTCAGGGCCGCCATGTCCCGAGGCGGGAGGCCTCCAGATGTGACCGCGGGATCATGCTCCAGCTCAGCGCGCAGTGTTTAAGCCTCGCTCCGCCCATCACCGTTGTGGATTGCCTGCGAGGCCGGGATCGACCCAGGCCGGCATGGCGGGCCCGAGACACGGCATCGGCTGTATCAACTGGGGGCGGCCGGAAGTCGAAAGCAAACTCATCTTTTTTGGGTTGACGCCGTCTGGGCAGGCGGATGTCCCACCGACCGGCAGGGGAGTGTCCCAGCGGAACCACAGCGCGCTCGTGACCAGGCTCGCTGCCACTAGGTGATCAGGCTGATCAGGCGGTGAGAGGCCTGTTTGAGCGATCACATCAGCTCATGGAGGAGGTCGGCTGAGTTTTTGCAGCCACAAACACCCTATACCTGGAGCACTGTCTGGACTCGAGCCCTCCTTGGCAGCAGCAAAGACGCGCAGGGCCTGAACCAGCTTTTGGCACTCGGGCCCGCGACGGTGCTGAGGTCATTCCTTCCGGACGGCCGAGCACTTCGATGGAGATGCCAAAGGCACCCGTTAACGCCCCGACATGGAGATGGTCAAGGCACGAAGTGGCCGGAGCAGTGGAGTTCAGTGCTTGCAAGACACGCTCAACGAACTCGCACGAGGCGGGGCTCACGGCGCTCCCGTCACCACCGGCTCCTTGGCTCGCATCCTGTCGGCGGCCTCGGCTCGCGCAGGACGGGCATGGGCCTGGATCACGATGTTCATGCGAGCCTCGTCCCGGGTCGAGGACGGTATCGGCGCCGTACTCCGCGCATGACATCATGCCCTGCCTCGGAGTTTACACCCATCTGACGGCTGGCGAGCGGCGCCTGCAGGCTATAGTCCAAGCTCGCCCGCTGTGATGCCACGGCCCAGTCCACCTGTCGCGTCATCCGGACATCCGCCATGCCAGCCGCTGAGATTGAGTGCGTTGGCGATGGTATTGGGCCCATCGATGCCCGGCTCGCCTCCCCCGGAGGGGGCAGGCAAGCCGCAGGCAGATTGTAGACCATTCAGATCCTGCAAGTTCCATCCCGGGGCGTGACGAAGGCGACAGGCGGGATCCGTCTCCTTGACCGGTCGCCCAGCTCACGCCGGGCGGTCGAGCCCGGGACCGGCCTCGTTGCCCAGCGAAGCCCTAACGGCGCGCCCCGCCCTGATCCGCAGGCGCGGAGGATAGGCCGCCATGATCCCGGCCACCTCGTCTCCGGTGAGGACCCGGCGCACCCTCAGCACCTCGGCGACCGCCAGGATGGCATTCCGGTCGGCACGCACCAGGGCCTCTGCCTGACGCATGAGACGCTGGAGGTCGGCTTCGACAAGCTCGCTTAGCCTGACATCCCACTGCAGCAGGCGTTCGGCCTCGACGGGCGCTACCCGATGAGCGAGGCTCGTTCCCAGGCCAAAGGAGGCGTGCAGGCCCGTGACGACCCGGGTGGCTTCGAGCAGGTCCTGGACGGCTCCGGCATTGGGACCGGCGCCGAGAACCACGTCGGCCGCCCTGCCCGCGAGCAGCGCCAGCGCCCGCCGCTCCAGGTGGGGACGATCCGGAATGCCGCCCGACAGGCGCAGCGTCGTCGCGCCGGCGGCGTCACCCGAGGGCAAGGTGGAGACCTGCACCACGGCCAGCCCAAGCCGATGGGCGCTGACGGCGTGAGCGGCCTCATGCAGGGCAATGGTCCGGATCTCCTCCGCCGTGCGGAAGTCGGCGGGCGCGATCTCGGCGAGGAGATCGTCCAGCGACAGGGGACGCTCCGCACCTCGGGCCCGGCGGCGGGCGCCCTTGACATGGCCGGCGAGCACCGCGCCCGTAGCCCCATGGCTCAGGCGCGCCGCCAGCGTGAGGTCGGCATCGGCAAGATCGGACCCCAGGTGCATCTTCAGGATGCCCAGCCGCCCGGCCTCGTCCGGCGGCAGGATCTCGAATTGCCGGTCAAAGCGGCCTGGGCGCAGGAGCGCGGGGTCGACATGATCCGCATGGTTTGTCGCCCCGATCAGGATGATGCCGGCCCGGCGCAACTCCTCCCATCGCATCAGGCAATGGGTGATGACCGCCGTCCAAAAATCGGCATTACGTGGTCCAAGCCTGGCCCGGCTGGGCAGGGCATCGACCTCGTCGAGGAAGCCGATGGCGGTGCGGGCGTTGCCGCTGCGGATGGCCTGCAGCAGGGCATCGCAGAAGCGGTCGATCTCCTGGATGATATTGTTCAGATAACCTTCCGTGCTCCCGAACCAACGCGCCACGCTCGTGCTCAGAAACGGCACCCTTGCTTCGCTGGCAATACTGCGGGCGAGCAGGGTCTTGCCAGTCCCGGGGGCGCCGAGAAAAATAGCACCTTCCAGCTCTGCGGGATCGAGCCTGCCGGCCTTTACCCGCGCGATGTCGGCTACGAGCCCCATCCCCCAGTCCTTGGCCTTGCCATAGCCGCTCAAGGCTTGGAGCGGAGGCGCCTTGTCGGCCTCAGGCGGTCCGACCCGCAGCCGGGAGGCCCGTCTCAGGCGCTTCACACAGGCGCGGGGCGTCGTGTGCGGGCGCAGCGCTACTGCCAGATCCCTCAGGTCGAGCCCGGCCAAATCCTCAGGCCGAAGGAATACCGGCTTTTGCGTCCCGCACCAGCGGGCGAGAACCTGCCGCATCAGGGCAGGGTCGGGCGCCGGAACGGCGATGGTATGATCAGCGGCTGCTGTCAGCACCCGGGGCAGGTAATCCGGTGAGGGCGCAATGCCGATCACGGGTCTGCCCATGGCGATGACCCGCACGGCGTCATCCTCTCGGTCATCGCGGCCGTTGGATGTCATCTTCGGCCGGGCCGCAGCCTTCACCACCTCGATGCCGCCGCCGGCCAAGGTCTCGATGGCATACCGGACAGGATCGACCCAGGCGGGGCTCGGCACCTGCAGGATGATCACGACGGGCTGCAGGCTCCTGAGCTTCGCCAGCACCGTGCGGCTCAAGGCCGATCTGACCGCTGTGTCGACGATCAGGCGGAGAGGGGAAGGCTTGGCCTGGCGCGGGGTGCTGGCAGCCTGGGACGCCGCGGCCGGTTCCGTCGCGATCCCCATGAAGTCATCAAAGCTCAGGGACAGGTCGTCGGTAGAAGCGGCGGCGATGCTCACTTCCGGCAGGGGCAGGCGGTCGGCGGGCGCAGGGCCGGCAGCCGGCTCTGGCGGACAGGCAGGGGTCGCGGCCTGATCCGGGGCTTCGGCCGTGAGCGGCAGGCGGGCAGGGGTGTCGGTCGAGATGGTGTCGCTAGACATGGGCGTGCTCCGGCGAGCGCCGGCGCGGTCGCGCGCGGCGTCGCTATGGGAAGGGATTAAGGAGAGGAGCGGCCTGCTCAGGCAGGCCGCGGGAGCAGGGTCAGGCAGGGACCCAGAGCGTCCGGGGCACGTTGTCCCCGGTGACCACGCGCGCTGCGTTGGTCAGCGAGGGCAGCGCGATGTCCTGGGTCAGCCGCAAGAGGCCTTTTCGCCTGGTCCGGCGCAGGAGCCCCTGCCCGATGAGCTGGTTGCGCTTTCGCGCGAGGCAGAGCTGGATGCCCGAGCGATCCCGGCGGCGGACGAGCGACCCCTTTTCAAGGATCGTCCAGTCCTCGACCACGCAGACCCGTGCCGTCGCTCCCTGGTGGTGGAGCCTGTAGCGTCGTGCCTCCGCCTGGGCCAGGAGCTCCGGCGGAAAGGCCGTGGTGAAGCCTGACGGAACGGCGGGCGGAGAACCGGCGGAAGGCTGGGGCTCTGCGGCCACCTCCCGTGTCGGGGCTTCGAACGCCCTGCCACGCGGCAGAAGCAGCGGTCCTCGCGGCTCGAACACCATCCAGCCGGCGCTGACCAGCATGGGCCGGAGGTCGGCAAGCCAGCGCTCGACGAGCGCGGGGTTGACCTGGCGCAGCCAGGATCGGGTCGGCGGCGCGCCAGTGACCTGATAGCGGCCGGCGGCGGACGCCAGTTCGGTCAGGACCTCCTGCAGCGCCACGACCTCGTCACGGCCGAAGGAGTCTCGGTCGCGGGAGCCGATGAGCAGGACGTCCTCGATTGGCAGCGGCGGCTGGGTGCGGTGGTCGGCGTAGCGCCCCGGCATGCGGATGGTCTCGCCGACCCTCAGCTGCGGAGCGTCGATCTCGGCCACGCCGAGATCAGCGAGCATGCCGTGGTGGGCAAGACCATAGCAGGTCGGGCCCTGGAACTCAGGCACGGCGAACAGGTGCGCGGCCTCGAAGACTGGCGCGACGCCAACCATGAGACAGCTTGCCGGCGAGGTGACGAGGCGCGCGCCAGCGGGGGTGCCGGTGAGCGGCCTCACCTGCATCGGCAGGCCCGGGCACGGCTGGGGGAGGCTCGGCCCGGTCTGGTCCGGGGTCGAGCCGAAGAAGCTGCGCACGGAGCGCAGGGTGGACGAAAGCGACATGTGGTGCTCCTAAGTCAGCCGCGAACAGGGCTAGGCGCCGGTCGAGCCGGAAGGCGCGCAATCAGCGCGTCAGCCCGTCGCGTGGGATGTGCGGAAGAAAGCCGTGGGTCTCAGGCGAAGCGCCTGAGGCCGAACACGGGTTTGCCGACGAAGGAGGGGGAGGCCGCGGACCGGAAGCGGTCGGCGGGGACATTTTGGGCTTCCGCGCTGAGGCGGAAGGCGCTAGTGCTGTTGCCAGCCATGATCTTCATCTCCTACGGATGAGGGTTAATGGTCAGGTCGCTACCGGTGTTGGTACCACTAGTAGCGGCCGCCCTTTCGGGGTGACCAGCAGCTGAGGCTGCACACTGAACGTGGCACGACAGGGCGCCGGGGGCAAGACGAGATTCGGCGTATGGTTAACAGCCCCTGCCGAACCTCCCGGCCTCGTGTGAGCATGTCTACAAACCCTGGTCAGCGGTTTTCCCGATCCTGATCGGGTGGTTTGTCTCCAGCATGCTCTGACGACCGACGTTGCTGGGTCCGGGCATCGAGGCGGAGATGCGACCGACCGCCAAGCTCTTCAGGACAAGTCGGGGGCCGAAACATCGCCTGCGGCCTGCGCACGGTGAGCGTGCAGTCTCGCCAGCTGCTTGCCGAGCCTGCCGCGAACCCGCGTGGTTTCCTGCGGATCCGGCTCCGGCAGAGGGATCGCTGCCTTCTCTCCACCGCGGCGCGGGCGCCCATAGTGACTGCTGGCCGTTGCGTCGAATGCGTGCCCCATCAGGGCCGCCACCGCGGCGGGATCGGTGTAGCCGGCTTTGACCTGGGCCGCATATTCATGCCGGCAGGAGTACAGCGTGTAGTGCTGCTTCCGCCTCGGCCAGAGACCGCGGCAGTGATCGCGCAGGAGGCGCGCAAGGCCTTCGAGCAGCACCTCATAGGACCCGTTCCGGGATGCGCCCTTCGCGTGGGTGACCCAGCGCACCAGAATCTGGCGGTCCTCCTCGCTGAGGGTTCGCCAGCGCAGCGTCCGGAACCTGCCATTCCCGCGCGTTTCGTCATGCTTGGCGTTGCGCACGACCATCTCCAGTGCCCATCCGTCCGGGGCGGGCCTGAGCTCGACGCCAGGCCATTCCTGCGGGCGAAGTCCCGCGAGCACGCCTGCCCGCAGATAGTCCCGCAGCGGGGAGGCATAGCCGGATTTAGACGTGACCAGCGCCGCCCGGATCATGTCGCGAGCCTGCTGCGGGAACCGCTTGCACTTCGTGGCGGAGGTACGGTCCGTGCGGGTCTTTGCTCCTGTCTGGCCTTCGCGCCGGAGCCGCTCAAGAGCCTCCCGCAGCTTCGCGATCCGGCGGGTTTCGCGGGCGGTGTTTTCGCCTTGCGCCAATGCCCGCTCGCAGCCGGCGACGGCGACCCTAAGCTCCCAGACGACGGACGCCTTGTACAGGCGCCATGTTGCCGTGCCGAATTCCGGCTTTCTGTCGGCCAGCCAATCGACAAAGCCTGCAAGCGTCGGCCGCTCTTCGTTCTTTTCGAGGGTCTCGACGCGATAGCGTTTCATGAGGCCCTGCGCCCGAGCCGCGTAGGACGTCCGGGTCTTTGCGCTCGGGGATTTCGGGGGTTTGTGCGAGTTGGCAAGCCTCAGCGGGCCCCGATCACCTACGTTACTCTTCGCTTTAGCCTGTACAGGAGCTTCTTCGAGTGGCCGGGCGACGTTTGCTTGGAGTATCAGTGTCGAGGCGCTGGCAATAGGATCGAGAGTGGGATCGGCTGGCGCCCACGGCGGCAAAGGCGCGGCGGGCTGGCTTCGAACTTTGCTCAGGACTGTCCGATGAACCATTTCTGAAATGCCCTTCCTATCGCTTTCCATAGCTGGTGTTTGAAGGCGAGGTGAGTGCTGCCAGACTATCAGCATCTCATCACGCGCATTCGAACATCACCGAGCCTGCCGCAACTCGGAGCAAGACACAAACCAATCAGTGCCTTGGAATGTTGGGCTGGAGGAGGCAGCTGCAGGCTGCACATGGCGCAACCCGCCCCGTTGATCACAATGTTGTGATCAACGGGGCGGGTGATCCGGAAAACATCGAAGTTAGAGGAACTTACCCAAACCTAGGAAGCGGATTTGATGTCCAAACATGTCTTATTTAGTGGAAAAATGTCGCGAAATGTCTTAATTGCTCTGCAGCAGGTGCCAATTCAGTTTAATCTTCTGCAAATCGGCCCATGGAGATCAAAGACGGAGGCAGTTTAGCTGCACTATCCGGATGATCAAGGGGCAGGGTCGATGGCACGGGACGTTCTGGAGCTTGGCACCGCTTGCCCATCGTTGTGGCCATCTTGAAGCTCGATCACAGGGAGGTTTGATGACCCCACCAGATCCGATCACGCTTGCGGAGTTGATCGCCAAGGACCTGGCCGGTCCATTGGGTCCAAAAATCGTTGCACGTGTGATGCATAAGTATGTGGGGCCACTCGACGCGCTCCGGTCCGACGGGCACACAGCCGAAAGGATCTTCGAGCGAATTCTCCACCTGACCCGCGAAACCGCGCCAAATGTGACCCTCAGCGCACTTCGCCGTGCCGTGACAAGGGCGCGGAAAGCTCAGATGGGTGCGTCGGCGGACGGGCCAGGCGCCTCCGCGCCTGCGCCGTCCAATCCGGCTGTCAGAGGTCAGGCAACCCGGTCCGGCCCTGACGAGGCGCCTGACAGCGAAGGCCGCCGCGAACAGCTTGCCCGTCTCAAGGCACGGGCGCAGAAATTCGGTCAGCCGGGATCGCATTAAGGATCTATGTAGGGTCGCGGTACAGCCACCAAACATCGCAGCTCCCGTTGACATAGGGGGCTCCCAGGTCGATCCGGTCGAAAACTTCGGCGGCCTTCGCATCAGGCAGGATGATCAGCACGCAATCAGCGGCGGCTCGCAGGCCATGTCCACGCAGGATCAGTTCGGGTGCGCGATCACGGAGGATGTCGGGGCTGCTGGATGACCTCACCTCGAAGGCGGCGACCGCCGGATGCGTCCCGAGATAGCCAACCGCACCGACCTTGCGCCGGCGCCACAGTTCATCTGCCGCTCGCCATTCCAGACGCTGCCCGCTCCAGCTTCCATGCGCCCCTCTCCTGGGGTGGACCTGGAGCTGGCCACGCCCATCCGGGACCTGGGCCCCATCAACGAACCGATGATCATGAAGAACTGACAGCAGGGCAGCATGGTTGCCGGCTCGAATCCGTGGAGTTGGGGCCCGGGACAAGAACACGGTTGCATCCGGTGCCGGCTTAGCCAAGCCAGCATCGTTGGAGCTTGGCTCGGCTGGGCCATTCATACGCCGTGCAGCCTTCTCTCGATCCGCCAGCGTTCGTACCGGTTCCGGAGAGCGGAGAAATGACATCAAGGCAGTCTCAGCGCCCTCCGGATCGTGCCTCCACCAGCGCTCGATGATGGAAAGAACAATATAGCTCAAGCTGCGGGCGGCCGCTGCAAGATCAGCATCATGGGCTTCGAGGAACCCCAGGAAATGCAGGACGGTTACCATGCTGCGCAAGCTGGAGGTGACGTAACCGGTCTCCCGCGCGATTTCGTCAAGAATGGCTCTGTGCTGGCCGTGTCCAGCTTGTTCCAACCGTATGGCTGTGCGCCGCGCAATCGTCTCCCATGGCTCACTCCGGTCCACCCGTGATCTCCTGTGAATGCAGCTGACACTAGCCTAGGGCTGTGGCCCGAACACAACCAGCTTGACAATGGTTCAAATGTCTGGCTATTTGCCAAACAGGAGAGACAAAACTCCGCAGAGGGGATCAAACAGATGCAAAGTTTCCTGCGCCGGGAGGCGCCCATCACGACATCGCCGCCGAGCCTGATCGTCTTCGTCGGAACCTCGGGCGGCGCGGGCAAGACCACGGCCACCGGCCTGACGTGCACCGCGCTCACCCTGAGCGGTGTTCTGACCCGCATCATTGAGCTCGATGAGCAGCGGCGTCATGCTCACCGTCATGTGACCGTGACATCCGTCAACATCCCCACCGCAGCGGAACTCCGCAACGATACGGAGGCGGACGACAGGGCGCTGAGCCAAGGCTACGAGAGTACGCTGCGCGGATTCGAGGCCGGTGAGGTGGTGCTGTGGGACACGGGCGCTAATGTCGACGAGCGCGTGGCTGCCTTTTTCGGCAGGGTCGACATGGAATCCGAGCTGCCAGAGGGCGGACCGGCGGTGATCGTCATCATGGTCCGGAACGACCGCGAAATGATCAGGCTTGCGGCCAAGACGGAAGCGGCGTTCCGCCGTGCGATGCCCAAGGCTAGGATTGCGATCGGGGTCAACGATGCCAACTCCTACTGGAGCAGGCTTGACCCGGATTCGGACAACGCCGCCGAGGCCAAGGCCATTCTCGGGCCCACCATCAAGCGCGGCGGCAGCCTGCATGTGCACGCCATTCCCACTGGCTTGGCCCTGGCCATGCGGGACAGTGACGTCGCCTGGGAAACCCTTGCCGACATGGATGCGACGCAGGCGGCCGAGTACTGGAAGGTTCCCAGGGCCGTCGCCAGGTCGCGGCAGGGGGAACTAGCCGCCGTCCTTGAACAGGCACGCCAGGAGATCGTGCGGCAACTCGGATTTCCAGCCGATGCGGATTGACCAACGAAGCTGGACTGATATCGCGCATGAGCGAGAAACCTGCCGCGGGGTGGCCCTTCGCTGGTTCTGCGGAGTGACGGCTGAGCACGTCGAGCGAGGGCTGAAAACCCTGGGGCAGAGCTGGCATCCGCCCGAGGTGATTGCCCAGGCGATCCAGGAGCGGGAGGGCCTGCTTGTGGTGACCATGCCCGCGAGCGGCCCGATCGAGAGCGCACTGGCACGAGCAGGCCAGGACCTTGATCTCGTTCTGGACTACAACCCATGGATTGTTCGGGCCTGGCAGAGCATCTCACGGATGCCGCGAACGGTCCGGCAATTCTGGGGAACAGTGGCCCACTGGGGCTGCGATGTCCTGAAGGGCCTTGCAGGTGTCGTCGGCCCGTGCGGTGCCGCACGCGCGCGCGCGCCCGGGCACGGGGTGTCGCTGAGGCTTCCCGCACGTCAACCATCAGGGCCACCAAGACGTTCTGGGCAGGTGGCTGGGACGCTTCACTCCCCGACACCCTTGAGGGCTGTGAAGCCGCGTCGACCAAGGCAGGCCAAGCCACCCTGATGTGAATTGAGCGGGAGAAAATCTCCGGCTGAAAACCCAGCTTTGTCCCCCGCGCTCCGCTGGTCTTCTGGCACTCCCCGACGCTCCAGGGAACACACCTCATTGGCGCTGGACGCAAGGTTCAAGGGCCAATCACCGACCGCACGGTTTCAAGCGAACCGTCAATCCTTAATGAGGAGAATTTCGTCATGGCCGCACGCAACGACATCGCGCTCATCGACTACGCCAAGGCTGCCAAGAAGAGGGCGGCCAAGAGCACCAGTGATGCCTCGCAGTTGGTGGGCGCCGTGTCTCAGCTCCTCGGATTGCTGGGCCTCTGCAACAATGATCCTAGCCTGGTGACGGGGGTGCTCCTGCACGGGATGAGTGTGCTCGACACACCTGAGACGCGAGAGCTCGCCCGTCTGGCGGGAGCGCAGATCCTTGAGCAACTTGAGGATGAGATCGACAAGGGCCTGACCCTGCCGCAGCCGAAGCTCATGATGGCGATCTTGGAGACGGAGCCGACCGACGACCTGAAGCGGCAACTGGAGCATCTGGAATTGCGACCGTTCGCCACCCAGTCGCCTCTGCCGCATTATGTCGGCTGGACCACAGCGGCAAAGCTCAAGCCGATCCTTGGGCCGGTTGGAGGCACCATAGCGCCCTACAAGCCGCCGGGTGGCTGGCTGGCCCGTGCCGCGATTCAGACCGGCGCCGATATGCCCGTAGGGGAGGGGGAGTCCCTGAAGATAAGCCTGGGCCCATCCGCAGATGATCTTTCAACGGGCTTGATCGCCACAGAGATGGCACGTGCTCCGGCTAAGGTGATCGAAGCCCTGAACGATCCGCAGTTCAATGGAATGTCATCGGACGATCACACCGATGACGAGTTGCCCGGAGCCGAGGCGCAAGCCGCTCCCGCGACCTCTGTCACGCGGCACGCACGATCAGCAGGCTCGCCAGCGACAGATGTGCCTGCGCTTGTGGTCAGGAGCAGCCTGCCGCCAAAGACCCGGGCCAGGGGCGAACGAACCTTGCCGCCGGCACCGGCCTCGCTCGCGGGTTCGCGTGCCCGTGGTGTTGGCTGACAAGGGCACTCAACAACCCACACGCCAAGACTGTTAAATCCATATGACCGGAGGTTCCGATGCCGCTTTCCCCTGACACGCTGTTCTACCTGCGCCCTGTTGTGCACACGCCAGATCTCCTCGAGAGGAGGCTCTCCAGAGGCTGCGATGAGAATGATGGATTGAGGGACTACCTCATGGGCCAGACCAGCTTTCCTGAAGCCTTTGCCTCCCAGGAGGCACGGGATCATGCTCGCGGGCACATCAACGGGTACATCGAGTTCGTCCAGACCACCTGGGCCGAGGCGCAGGCTGCTGGCTTCGACCCTTCGGGCATCGCGGTCGGTCCTGCCCTCGGGGAAGATGGGTTCGATGTGATCGCGCCGATGGTGGTTTCGGCTGCCGTCCGCAAGATGCAGGGGACGGGTGACACCCGAAACATCGGTGGGACGATCCGCCATCCCGCTCGCGCCTCGATCACGATCAGTCGTGTCCAGTACGAGATCGAGCTTGGAGGCGACAGCGAGGCTCAGGTCCTAGCCATGCCGATCTACGCCGAACCCAGTGATCCCTCCCAGATCAGTGAGACGGCCCTTTGGCTGCAACGCGCCTTTGCGGTGTGGGTGGATGCCTGGCGCAACGCAGGAAAAATCGTCTGGCTCGATGCAGCGCGTGTCAGGGCTGGTAGGAGAAACCCTCGGCAAAGGGGCGGCCAGCGGCCATAAAATCGAAGACCTTCAAGACCCCCGGGCGACGGTAGCCTCGCCCGGGGTGCAGGCGCGGTTGGTCTCCGTTGATCCCATACGCGAACAGAAGCGTGCGAATCTGATCGGCCGCTGGAACGCAGTGTGCCGGGGTTGGGAGGGTCTGGTCCACCGCGCGGGGCACCGACCCCGATACAATCCTGCTCCAGGTCCGGTGCGGGACTGCTCTGAGCCTAACAGCGACCAGCCATGAGCCGCTGATGCTGTTTGCCGAGAGCGAGGAGGTCGGCACACACCGCGGCGCAAGCTGATCCCGAAGCGGCAGAGGCAAGTATGGGACAGCATCGGTGGAATGTTCACGCGGTGCGAGCAGAAGATCGATAAGGTGTGCCGAGTGCTGGGTCGCCGTGCACATTCGGATCCTAGAACTCGGGGGCTGTGACCTCGACAATTTAGGCCCGACGCATGAAGGGCGCACTACGGAGAAGAGCCGGGAGGATCACCTCCGGGCGGCACAGGTCAAACGGCAGGAGGGGGATATCGCCCCTACGATGCCCTTACACCTCGCTACCCGGTTTCGCATGTGGCCTATTCCCTGTTGCGCAGGTCTCACGGTTGCGGGCTTCTCCTAACACCGGCTCTATGACTGCCACCAGAAGCTCCAGGAAGCCCACATTTTTGCTGCATCGGTAAGGCAATCTAGACGTTAGTAGGCTGATTGAACCCTTCGCGAGTGAGCAGGAGGCGTGTGTCATGGCTCAAGCCCGTGTCGGCGTCCGAGTTGCTGATGATCGAAAGAGTGTGACCCTTGAGATCGGCCCCGTCGATGGGCCATCGTCTCCAGTGGGGTTGGAGCTTGAACAACTCACAAAGGTGATCAACCTGCTCGGAAAAGCACGACGCCAGATGATCGGAGGATTACCGGCGGAGCCTCTTGCCGGGAAGACGGTTGAGACCATTCTCGATCCGGTGTGGTATGCCCAGGTTGCCCAGTTTGATGGTTCGCTGCTCGCGTTCGATCATCCGGCTTATGGACCACTCGCCTTCGCGATTCCCAGGAATGATGTTGCCGAGATCGTTCGTATCTTGAGTGCCCACCTTGCCCTTCCCGCAGATCAGCCGGAGAGGCCGCATTGAAATGCTTCGCGCTCCTCACTACGGCTTCGTCGTGGAACAGGGTTCGAAGGTGCTTTTCAGAGGGTGTGGGTTCCATCCCTGAGGAGAGTCCGATGTCACTCGGCTCCGCCCCGACCACCGGAGCTCGAAGCGAGAGGCTGTTTCCTGATCGCTGAATCCGACCAGACCACATCCGCGATGAAACTGGTGGAAGGTGTAGGGAACATCCTCTTCCTCAAGCCAGCGAATAACCTGGAGGTTGAGGGCTGTCTTGCTCTCGTTCCAGACATCCCAGTCATCAACGACAACGATGTAGGGCCAAAGCTTGGCATAGGCGTCAGCCTCGTAACAGGCGAATGACGCCAACTCCTCATCGCGTAACGTGTGGACGATGGCCTTCTTAATCCGTTCCAGATCCGTCATTGCCTACACCTCACATCCTTTATCCTGCGGGCTGCAGCGTGCTGGGCCCTGATGCATTAGAGGAATAGTTTTAATCCACATTGGGTAAACGGATGTCCATTTGGGTAGTTCCGGGCGTATGCCGCTTGCAGAGTGAGGCGGGCGCCCTAGGGAGGTGGCGCTACCGCCATTGCCATTGCCGACCTCGCCGGCCATCACGTCCGCACCTCGTCCGCTGCGTGACAGCACAACTGCACAGCGCGATCCGCCCTGGAGATGCTCAAGGAGCAACGGGAAACGTTGACCCATGACCCAAAGGGCGGCAACGGCACGACTGTGGGCCGGGGATTCTCGGCCTCTTGCGGCAGCGGATCCGAGGAGCCTCACGCAACGGCTTCAGAAGATCCGGGTGACCAAGCGGCCGCTGCCCATTGGGCAAGGCGTCGATGGAGGCGGATGTAGTTCGGCAACATCGTCCTGCGCATACGATGGGAAGGGTGCTTGGCTGATCGACCATTGCCGCTTGGGACGAGGAGCCGCGACAACGGACTCTGACGGGCAAGATCGTTCTGCAAGGTCAAGGAGGGCAGGGCACCTTCTCGCAAACACACGAGCATGGGCTGCAGGCGAGTCAACCGCTCGCTTGAGTTCTCCTGTTGCGGAGGCATCACTCTCCTTTCGCCGAACATGCTCTCATCCGTCCCCTGTCCCGGATTGCCTGGCCACGGGACGGATGAGACCTTCGTGCTGCCTTTCCGGCAAACTTTGCTTTTGTTGAATGTGCCTCGCCACGGGCTATGCTGGAAGCGCGGCCTGACCGACGGCCCCGTGCGTTTCGAAGAACCGGCCAGGACGGAAGGGGGCCAGTTCTGGTCGGGTGCGACCGTAGGCAACCTCATCCGCGACCGCGATCCCAAGGAATGGCGCGAGGGTGACGCCGCTATGGGTGACGACAACATAGTATCCGTCTACGCCGGGAACCCGACCAACTGCCGAGTAGCTGTCCTTTGGGATTGGACGCGTTGCGGCCCGAACGGCCTCCGGCTCCACAGTTCCGATGCACGGCAGCACCCGTGCAAGGCGTTGGACAAGTTCCTCAGCCGCTGTCATACCGGGATTAACGGCAAGGTCGGGCGTGATCGTCGCGTCAGCAGGTCCCCAATGGATCATGAGGCGCCCTGCTCCGTCCGGGCGAAAATCACACACCGGCGTGCAGACGACCCGCGATATCTGCGTTGGAACCGGCGGCGTCAAGACAAGGAAACCGGTTGTTGGGGCAAGCGGTACCTGAAGAGCATCATGATCCGCAGCCTCGTTCAACCAGCACCCCGCGCAGTTGATAACCCAGTCAGCATGGAAAACGCGTCCATCGGCGCTGCGCACGCCAGTGACCCGGCCGGATCGGAGCGCGACGCCATTCACACGAACACCGATCTCAAGCCTCGCGCCGAGGCGGCGGGCCGCTGTCATTATGGCCTGAGCGTAGACCACGGGATCAAGCCAGCCTTCCTCGGGATAGTAGGCAACCGGCGCGTCACCGATCATTTCCAAATCGATATCAGGCTCGATCTCGTGAACGTCCTTGCCGGTGAGCCATTCGGCCGCATAATCCCACGAGCGAAGCCGCTCGACTTTTTCCCGCTGGATTGCTCGTCCGCTCTCGTCCGTCCATTCGAGCCGGCCACCGCCATGCCGCCACGGAATTTGCGCAAACTCATCGGCGAGCGCCGCGTGGGCACGCATGCCTGCGACGTTCAAATCGAAATAAGGCCGCGGCACTTTGTTGTTCGCATTGGTCCAGGCGAAACTCGCGCCGGATGTTCCCCCACCGACCCGTTCGGCTTCGAGAACCGTGACCTGAATGCCTGCTTGGGACAGGCGATAGGCGACCGAAGTGCCGATAACACCGGCTCCGATGATAATGGCGTCCGTCATAGGTGTCCCTCCCTGGAAAATCCGCACAGCTCTTGGACAAAGGGGCCGAGCCGGTGCCTACAGAATGAAATGAAGCAGTGTGGTGACACGGAGTGGCCTTTCGCGCTGCGCAGCAAGGCTGCATGGCTTCTATGCAGTGACGATGGGGTCGTGCTTCGCGCGCACAAAGCCAAATGCCATCGTATAGGCTGCCATGTGTCCAAGAGACATCAGTGCCAGGAGACCAATCGGCCATCCATACTGGCCGGTCATGTCAAAAGCGTAGCCGGCGAGGAGTGGACCGGCCGCCATCCCCAGGCCCGAGGCCATACGACAGAAGCCAAGCACGCGCGCGAGGCTGGCAGGACGAGTCATGAGCTGCGCGCTTGCTGCCAGGAGGACCTGCTGCCCACCGAACGCGATGCCGACCGCCATCGGGAGGACCAGCAGCGCGCCCGGCGCTGCAAGCGCCTCGCCGATGGCAACCGACGCAAACGTTGTCACCACCCCGGCAGCTGCGATTATCATCACCTTCCCTGGGCCCCACCGGTCGCAGAGATGGCCTGATGTGAGACGCCAGATGAACAGGACCAAGCCGGCCAAGGCTACGGCCCACACGGCAAGGCTTTCGGCCACGCCATAGTGATCCAGAAGGGCAATCTGCTGAGTGGTGAGCCCCTGATAGGCCGCTGAACCGCAGAAATAGGCTGCTGCAAGCGCCAGAAGGGAGACAAGGGGCAGCCGGACTGACGGCCGAGCGCTGTGCTGCCGGTGCGTCCGCCGAAGCGGATCCATGGCGAGCAGATGGAGAGCACCGCCGATGAGAGCCACCGAGCTGCCGAGAATGAGATAGGCCACGCGCCATCCGAGTTCCACAATCATCCAGTGGATCACGGGAAGTCCCAGGAATGTCGCGAGGCCCGACCCTGCATCGGCGATGGCCATGGCCGTTGCAGGGCGTTCCCGGAAGCGGCCTGCCAGAACAGCGAACACGGCGTATGAGCTTATGCAGTGGCTCCCGATGCCGCCGATCACGCCGAACACCATCCAATAGGCGGCGGGCGATCCGACAAGGCTAAGCCCGCACAGGGCGAGCCCCAGGACCAGCGACGACGCCGCGAGCAGACGGCGGCTGTCCCACCGGCCCAGCACATAGCCGAACGCCGGGGCGGTGAGCGCATTGGTCAGGGCAAAGACACTGAAGGCGCCCGAGATCTCGGCTCTCGACCAATGAAACTCCCCTTCAAGGGCAACAAGAAAGAGGCTAAACGAGGTCCAAACGAGCCCCGACATGGCCATGAGAACGAAGGCCGAGGACAGCCGGATGCGTTTTGCCAAACGAACCCGATGGCTTCGGGCCTTCAAACCGGCTGGAACGGCATGATCGAACGCCGTCACGTTCGGGCTCAGTGAACCTGGAAGCGCCGAACCATGTCCCAATTGAGCTCAAGGCCAAAGCCGGGCCCCTGCGGCACCTGGATGATCCCGTTCTTCGGGTTGGGCCGGTTGGCGATCATCTCGGCCCAGATCGGATCACGCGTTGGCTCAAAGCACTCCACGCAAACCCCGTTGGGAATCGCAGCGATCATGTGCAGAGCGATCTGCGGCTCCTCGTGGTGCCCGACGCCGATGTCGTGCAAAGCGCAAAGGGCGGCCGCCCGCCGCCATTCGGTGATGCCGCCAGCCTCCGATGCGTCGAAATTCACAATGTCCACCGCACCCTCGGCCACGAGGCGTCGAACGCCGGCACTTGTGGCTTCGCTCTGGCCCGCATTGATGGGAATGCTCGTGGAGCGGCGCACCTGTGCCATCATGCGCGCATCGTCATACCAATGGCATGGTTCCTCAAACCAGGCGATATCGTACTTCTCGATCATGCGCGCGAAGCGCACGGCCTCCGAAACCGGCCAGCCGCGGTTGGCGTCGACCGCGATCAGGAAGCTGTCACCGGCGCCTTTGCGGGCGGCCTCAACGCGCTGGGCGTCCTCCTCGGCGGACAATCCGCCGACCTTAACCTTGCAGCCCGCAAGACCCGCATCCTTCAATTGCCCCATCTCCTGGCCGAGGTCGGAGAGCGTCTTGCCTTCCTCGTAGTAGCCGCCGATGCAGATGATCGGCAACTCCTGCCGATAGCCGCCGAGCAGCCGGCACACATTGACGCCGGCGGCCTTGCCCATCAGATCCCAGATCGCACTGTCGATACAGGCAATGGCTTCCATCACCAGCTTGCGGTCGCGGTTCCACTCCGCCTGCTTGAAGAGCCTCTGCCAGATGCGCTCGATGGCGAAGATCTCCTGTCCGATCACCAATGGGGCGAGCTCCTTCTCGACGATGTCGACCACTTCGCGCATGTGGTCCCGATTGTCGCCGTTATAGACCTCACTGATCAGGCCCGTGCTGGTTTCCATGCGGGTGATGATGGTGCATCGCTTCGTGACATTGTACCGGCTGCCGCCGAAGTTCTTCGAGAGAGGGATTTCGACGGCCATCACGGTAACGTTGGTGATCTTCATGGGAACCTCGGAGCTCAGCAGGAATGCGTTTGCGGCCTATTCGCCTTTGGCGCCGCCTTCGGAGAGGCCGACGACCAGCTTGCGCTGGACCAACAGGTAAAACAGGACCACGGGAATGGTGACGAGGACGGCACCAGCCAGAAGCATGCCCCAGGAGTAGATGTTGTCCTGTCCAATCCAGGTGGCGAGACCAAGCGGCAGCGTTTTGTTGCGCTCGGAGGAGGTGAACACGAGGGCAAACAGGAACTCGTTCCAGGCGTGATTGAAGGCGAAAACACCCACCGAAACGATTCCTGGAAGAGCGAGGGGAATGGTGACCCGGTACATGGCCTGCAGGCGCGTGCATCCGTCGATCATTGCGCTTTCTTCAAGGCTGACCGGAATGGCATTGAAATAGGAGCGCATGAACCAAAGCGCGAGCGGCAGGGTAAAGGCGGTGTTGGCGATGATCAGCGCGATCAGCGTGTCGGCCAAACCGAGTTTGACTACATAGATGTAGAGCGGAAGAACGATGAGAACCTCCGGCAGCATATAGCAAACCAACGCCGCGTTCGAGAACGCCGCGATGCCAAAGAACTTGAACCTGCTCAGGCTATAGGCGCCCAAGCCGCCAATCACGAGCGACAGAAGCGTGGCGCCGCCCGCCACAATGAGGCTGTTGGCGAAATAGGTGGGAAAGTTGGTCTGCACGAACAGGTCGCGGTAGTTCTGCAGGGTCCACTCCTGCGGCAGGAAGGTGGGCGGGGTCGCGTAAAGCTCTCCGCCGGGCTTGAACGAGCACAGCACCATCCAGAACAGCGGAAAGCCGACGACGGAGACCGCCGTGAAGACCAGCAGGTAGAGCATCATGCGCGAGGCGAGATGGTGCACATCGGCCATCTCGTAGTTGCGGCGGGGGCGCTCCGCCGCGGAGGCAACGGACAGGGTCGCGGACGTCATTGGCGGGCCTCCGCACGCTTGATCAGCATGAAATACAGGCCGAGCAGGATGCCAAGAATGCCGAAGGTCAGGATCGCCACGGCCGCCGCGCGCCCGAACTCGAAATCAGTGAATGCCTTCAGGTAGACGAGGATCGGCAGCGTCGTCGTTGCGTCGAGAGGGCCACCCCCCGTCATCAGGTAGATGATCTCGAACTTGTGGAAGGTCCAGATGGTGCGCAAAAGCGCCGTCAGCAGGAAGACTGGCATCACATAGGGCAGGGTGATGCGCCAGAATTGTTGCATGCTGCTGGCGCCGTCGATCTTTGCCGCTTCATATTGCTCCTGCGGGATGGCCTGAAGAATGCCCAGCAGGGCGATGACCGCGAAGGGAAAGAACTTCCATACGCCCACCAGGATCACGGACGTCATTGCCAGAGACTCGCTGTTGAGCCAGAGCAGCGGTTTGTCGATCAGCCCTGTGGCGATGAGACCCGCATTGATGATGCCGACGATGTCGTGGAACATATAGCGCCAGGTGAGGACGGCCACGACCGTGGGGACAAGATACGGCGCCAGAATGACGGCGCGGGCGATGCCGCGAACGGCGAAGGTCTTGTTGAGAAGGAGGGCCAGACCAAGACCCAACACCATCTCGATCGACACGCTGCCGAAAACCCAGATGAACGTGTTCCACAGGGCGGTGTAGAAGGATTCGCTTGTCAGCGCCCAGACGAAGTTTTCGAACCCGACATAAGGGCCCGACATGTCGCCCATGCCGATATCCTGCATGGCTGTCACGAACACGGTGATGGTGGGCACGCCTGCCAGCAGCACAAGGAAGACGACGCTCGGAGCCAGCGTCGCATAGGCGAGGGTGCGGTCGCCTTCGAGGGCCGCGCGGGTCTCAAGCATGGGCGAGCCTCCGCTCACTGGCCGGAACTGCCGTCGAAAGCGCCTTGCCGCTTGCCGTCTCGAAGCGCCGCAGATCGCCCGACGCAACCGCAAAGGCAGTTTCCGATCCGAGGACGGGCGAATAGGCCACGCTTGAAGGGATGCGGGCGATGGCGGGTGTCTCGGGCAAGTTGCCGGACACGTGGCCGTACAGCAGCCGGTCGCCGCCCAGATATTCGACGCGATGGACGCGAAAGCTGATGCGCGTGATGTCGCTTCCTGCCGGGTAGTTGCCCTCGGGCAGGAAGCTTTCGGGGCGGAAGCCCAGGGTGACATCTCCCTGCGACACCAGGTTCATGGGCGGCGAGCCCATGAAGGTGGCCACAAACGTATCGGCGGGATGCTGGTAGATCTCCTCCGGGGTGCCGATCTGCCGAACCGTGCCGGCCTGCATGACAACGATGCGGTCGCCAAGGCCCATGGCTTCGACCTGATCGTGGGTGACATAGACCGATGTCACGCCGACGCGGTCCTGAAACTGGCGCAGCTCCTCCCGGGCCGAATGACGCAGTTTCGCGTCAAGGTTCGAGAGCGGTTCGTCCAGGAGGAACACATCCGGATCACGCACAAGGGAGCGCGCCAGGGCCGTGCGCTGCCGCTCGCCGCCCGACATCTGCCGGGGCTTGCGCTTCAGCAGTTTGCTCAGCCCCACGAGGCCAGCGGCCCACTGCACCTTCTCGTCGACGAGCCGGGAATCCGCACCACGTACCCGCAACGGAAAGGCGATGTTCTCGTACACGGTCAGGTGCGGATAGAGCGCGTAGTTCTGGAACACCATCGCGATGTTGCGGTCCTTCGGCTGCAGCCTGGTCGCCACCCGGTCGCCGATGACGATGTCGCCATAGGTTGGCAGGTCAAGTCCCGCTATCATGCGCAGCAGCGTGCTCTTGCCACACCCCGATGGTCCGAGCAGAACCAGAAACTCGCCATCGTTCACCGTCAGGCTGACGTCGGAAACGGCCGTGTGATCCGCAAAAATCTTGCTGACCTGTCGGATTTCAAGTCGTGCCATTGGATTATCTCGCGATCTGGGGTTGAACAGGCAAGCCCATATCGGCAATCAGTTGCCGGGCCTGCGCTTCAAGCTGCGCATCCGCGTCTGCGATCCGGCGGAGGACCTGGTCCGTTTCTTCCGTGTCATGCTCAAGGCGCGCCCTCCGGCGGGCGAGCATGTCGAGCATCCGTTCCGGGGCCGGGCCGCCGGTGACGGTGCGGGTTTTGAGGTTTTCCGCAGGGTCGAGGGCCGTGCGGACGCTGCCGTCGGAAATGCCGAGCGCATGCCCGAACAGGGCCTGCGAGGCGGCATCAAGGTCCGCCGTGGTGATGTCGGTGGCAATGCGGCCCGCCTCGATCGTCTCACGGACGACGCGGCCGACCACATTATGGGCCATGCGGAAGGACATTCCGGTCTCGCGCACGATGATGTCGGCAAGCTCGGTCGCCGTTCCAAAGCCCACCTCCGCGGAGCGTCGCATCACGTCCGCGTGTACCTTGAGCGACGAGAGGGCCCCGTCGAACACCAGAAGCGACCTGATGACCCGCTCGATGGCTTCGAGGGCAGGAACATTGGGTGCCGAGACGCCATCGTTGACGTCGGCCAAAGCGGTATTCTTGCTGCAGGCCAGCACGGTATTCAGGGCCCCGATGGCGATTGCCGCCACAGCCTTCACATGCTCCAGGGCCTGCGGGTTCTTCTTCTGCGGCATAATGCTGCTGACGCTGGAATAGGCGTCATCGAGCTCGATGAAGCCGTATTCCATCGTGTTCCAGCTCTGGAGATCGGTGGCAACGCGCGAGATGCCCGTCATCAGGATCGCAACGGCCGCGATGGTCTCGTGCACGTCGTCACGGATGGCCACGCCGTCATAGCCGACCTCGACAAGACCTGCAAAGCCAAGCAGCCGGCTCGTCATGTCGCGGTCGATGGGAAAACCCGTGGTCGAGAGGGCGCCGGATCCAAGTGGGCTCCGGTCGCAGCACGACAGGGCGCCGGCGAGCCTGCGGAAGTCGCGTTCGACAAGGTCGGCGGCAGAGAGCAGGTAGTAGCCAAAGGAGATCGGTTGCGCATGCTGCGTGTGCGTGTAGCCGGGCATCACCGTGTCGATATGGGTCTCGGCGTGAGCGAGAAGGGTGCTGCGCAGACGCAGGACAGTGTTCATCAGGTCGAGGATGCGGGCGCGCAAGGCCAGGCGCCACGAGGTCGTATGCATGTCATTGCGGCTGCGGCCCGTGTGGAGGCGTCCGCCCGTGGCAGGGCCGAGGCGCTCGACGAGAAAGCGCTCGATATAGGAGTAGAGGTCCTCCTGGCGATAATCGATGGTCAGAGCAGACACACCCGTCTGCCGCAGCGCCATGAGCGTGGCCACAATCTGCGCAACGTCCGAGCGGTCCACGATCTTGCGCTCGGCCAGCATGAGGGCATGAGCCAGGTGGATTTTCACCTCGGGCTCGAACTGGAACCGGATGCCGGCCGCGACCGCCGGCGCGTAATAGGATTCGACCATGGTCTCCGCCGGCGGGGACTTGACGCGTTCGCGCAGCGATACGACCGGCGGTGCCGCCTGATCTTGGGCCATGAACAATCTCCGAGAAAGGGGTCCGCGTCGTATGGCGCGGACGCCGGGTTCTTGCTTGCTGCGGCTACTTCTTGAGGTCGTCGACGATGCGCTTCATGCGCTCTTGTCCCCACGCCGCGGCCTTGGCCGGATCTTCTCCCTGGAGAACAACGCGCTGGACGACCTCGGCGGGTATCCCGCGAGCGACGATCGAGCCGATATAGGGATTGACCACCCCGGAGCGGATCACTTTGCCATCCTTGAAGACCGCACCCGCCTCGGACTCGAAGTCGAGGGAGTTGGATGTATTGAAGGACAGTCGCCCCATGTCTTCACGGCCGCCCAGAACCTCGGCGGCCCCGGCCTTGATCACCTTCTCCTGCACGCCTTTCAGCGGCGGGATGAGGTGAGGGTAGGCCGTCAGTGAGAATCGCTCCAGGCGCTCGCCCGTAACGATGTACTTCAGAAATTTGCGAGCGGCATCGACATTCTTGGAGCCGACGGTGGGCGAGGCCAGGGCGAAGCTGTTGGCGTTGACAAACTTCACTGCAACGCCGCTGGGACCTGCCGGCATGGGCTTGGCGCTGGTCTGCTTGAAGAGATCGGGCGTATTGGCGGCTGCATTGGCGGCCAGGCGAGGGGCATAGATATCGAGAGCGATCTTGCCGGTCAGGTAGACATTGATCATGTCGCCGTACGAGTAGGAACCGATCCCGGATGGCGAGTAGGCCGCCATCTCCTTCAGGAACGTCAGCGCCTTGACGGTTCCTGGATTGTCGAAGGTCACGTTCAGGTCTTTGTCGAAGTAGGTGCCGCCGGCGTTCCAGATCATTGCGGAGAGATAAATGCTCGCCATCCGGTTCTTGCCTGCCGGAAAGATAAAGCCGAAGTTACCGTTTTCGGTGAGGGTCTTGGCGGCCGTTTTGAGCTCATCCCAGGTCTTCGGGGTCTCAAGCCCTTTGGCTTTCAGGAGATCATCCCGCTGCCACAACACTCCGTAATTGCCAAGCGTATAGGGAATGTCAAAGGTCTTGCCCTCGACCGGCACCAGGGAGCCCTCGACATAATCCTGCGTGCCGATCTCGGCAACCACGTCATCGAGGGGGACAAGATAGCCCTTCCGGGCAAATTCGAAGCGCTCCTCGGGCAGCAGTTTGAAGACTTCCGGCATGGTCTTGGTGTTGATCGAGGCCAGCACCTTCTGAAGGCGTCCGTCCGTGCTGACAGCTTCCATCTCGATCTTGATGTCAGGGTTCGCCGCTTCGAACTCTTTGATGGCCTTGTTGTAGAATTCGATGCTGGGGGGATCGGTCTCGTTGTGCAGAAACCGAACGGTTTTGGTCTGGGCCAGGGCTGATGTGGAGACGAGACCCAGTATCAGCGAACCTGCAACACATGCAGCAGCCTGCGCTTGAAAGCGTCGCATAGATTTCCTCCCGATGTTATTGTATCGCCTTAAAATCAATCCTTGCAGATATGTCCCCGGCATTATTGTTAAGGAACATGGTACTGAAGGTTTGTGATACGTCCAGTACATGGTAGATATATCGGATATCCAGAATTCGGATGTCTTGATCATGGACATTGAGCATCTGCGAACCTTCGCCCGCGCCGCCGAGCTGGGAAGCTTTACCAAGGCTGCTGTGTCGCTGGGCTTGGCCCAGCCGACCGTGAGCCGGATTATCGGAGAGCTCGAGGCAGCGTGGGACGGGCCACTGTTCTACCGAACCGGACGCAGGGTAGCCCTGTCGGAACTCGGCCAGGAGGCTCTGCTGCGGGCGCAACCCCTGTTGCGGGAGGTCGAGCAGATGTCCGAGGACCTGCGGGCCTTCAGCCGGCTTCCGAGCGGGAGTGTTGCGGTCGGATTGCCGCCATCCCTGATTCCATCCGTCGTTCCCGAACTGCTCAATCAGCTGCGGCGCGAGCTGTCAGGAATCCGCTTGCGGGTCTATGAGGGATTCAGCGAACAGATTGAACACTGGCTGTCGGAAGGCGTCGTCGATGTAGGCATCTACAGCAAGTATAAGGAGGGCTCCCTCAACAGCGGCGGCTTGATGCTTCATTCCCATCTGGTACTCGCGGGCGTCGCGGCGCGGTGGGATGTGCCGGATGAGATCGATTTCGATCGCCTGGCGGAGTTTCCACTCGTCTTGCCGGCGCTGACCAATGGGTTGAGAATGGCCGTTGATGCTGTGGCCCGGCGAAGAAAAGTGGAGCTCACCGTTGTGGCCGAAGCGGATTCGATCCTCGCCCAGAAGGAGATGACGCTGAACTGCGGCTGCTACATGATCAAGGCGCCGCACACGATCGCAAATGAGAAGAAAGACAACATCTTCGCGAGCAGCGTCATTCGCAACCCATCCATCAACCGGCATGTGGTCCTCGTCACGGGACAGCAGAAGCCCCTCAGTCGCGCGGCCCGCGAGGTTGCGGCCCGTGCCACAGCGATCCTGCGCGGGCTGTCTGGCGAGACATAGCCGGTCGGGGCCACCGGCGGACGACATCGAAGGTCTGTTAGGTTCGTGCCTGGGTGTCACCGATTCGAGAGATCGCCGGACACCACCTTCCGATGCAGGAGGGCTGATCCTCGGGGTCGCTCTGCCAAAGCGGTGGCGCAGGCCTTTGCAGCCTGCAATTGCCAACTGCCCACAGCCGGAGATGGGTGTCCAGCAACACCTTCAATCGGTCTCACCCCAGAGCTGCTGTTCGGCTTCCGTGCTGCCGATCCTGTCGAAACCATCAGGCACGTAGATCTGCCCAGCCAAGAAGCCAAACTGGCAATGTTATCCTGCCGCTGACCTATCCGGCGCCGTTACCTTGACGAGGGGCTTGCCAGCCGTGGCGATCGCCATCGCTTCGCTGCGGGCCGTCTTTTTGATGAGCCGTGACAGGTGCGTCTTGGCTTCATGGATGTTCACGATCCGCCTCGCGCCTCCCTTGAACGTGGAAACCAAGTTGGCCTCCGGTGGATCTGCACCCCCGGTCAGCCAGGGCTGTCCATGATCCGGCTCGGCGATGCGTGCTGAACGGCATCCCTGTTCCGATGGATTGTCACTCCTGGTCTTTTGGGGAGTTTAGCCGGAGCCAAAGGACTATCCGGTACCCGGTCACGCAGCGCGGCCACCATGATAGTAGGAGATCGATGCCATGTCATGTGTGCTCCAGCGTGTTCACAACGTCAGCGCGATGCAGGCACCACTGTGGGGTGACAGAGTGCGGTGGAGCCTGGACCACGCCCCTCGGACGGGAGGCGTGTCTCTTTGTACGAGGCTGCTGAGCGGCGCAATCGATTGACGATCTGCGCCAAGACAACGAGCGGTTGCGGGCGGTGCAGGAGCGGATCGAGCCGAGGACATGGGATCCGGGCTTGTCCGAGATAGCGTGCCACCCCTTCTCTGAAAGGAGCCGCGTCATGAGATAGATCCCCTGTACAGCCCGGATGTTTTGATGATTGACGAGGAATTGGGGCTCAATTGATGGCACAGGAGCATGGGGGCAGCCACATTCGACAGCAGGAAACCCCGCCTGGGGTAGAACCGAACGGCGCCATATGCTGGAGCAGGAATTTGCAGCTCACCTGCTCCACGCGCAGGGTACTCGGCATGCCTAAACGTCTGCTTTGTGTGGCTACTGGGGCATGACTACGGTCAAATATGCTGCTTTC
Source organism: Microvirga aerilata (assembly GCF_016743775.1). Classification (GTDB taxonomy): domain Bacteria; phylum Pseudomonadota; class Alphaproteobacteria; order Rhizobiales; family Beijerinckiaceae; genus Microvirga; species Microvirga aerilata. Next base: position 158,813 of record NZ_JAEQMY010000007.1, read on the forward strand.
GGCTTCTCGTTCGGGCCAGTAGGGCCGGGAACCTGGTTGCGGACCGGCTTCATGCTCTTCAGGTAGCTGACAAGAGCCTTGGCATCAGCGTCTGTAAGCTTGCCGTAAGAATGGTAGGGCATGATGGGTACGAGTTGCCGACCGTCTGGGCGAACTCCGGTGCGTACTGCCTTGATGATGTCAGCCTCGCTCCACTTGCCCAGGCCCGTCTCAGGATCAGGTGTGAGGTTCGGGGGATAGAAGATACCAAGCCCCGGGATCTGAAAGCCGACCTCTGACCCAGCCAGCGGGCGCTGCATGTCAGGTTTGCCAAGGAAGGTACCCGGGGTATGGCATCCGTTGCAATCCATGATGGTGACGAGGTACTCGCCTCTTTGCGTTGGCGTCTGAGCAACGGCTGGTAGGCTGGAGATGAGTACGCTGCCAGCTATGAAAGCAGTCCATACGATGTGTCTCATGGAGTTCCCCTGTCAAAGGTTGAACTCCGCCAAAATGCCAGAAGCGGGGCTGCGGGAAAGTGCGCATAAGACGTAACAAGAAACCCCGCTCAGGCGGGAGCAGGACTCTAGGGGCGGGCTTGAGCCGAGCGAAGTCCTTCCTTTTCCTCTACTGAGAAGAATCCTCTTCGGAGGCAACAGGCGAGACCTTCCCTACAGGAACCCATCCGGTCCAAGCCTGTAAGTGGGGCACCAAGTAGATTTGGCCTCCTTCAACCTTTTCAACCCGGCACGGATAGGCTCTCTGCTCGCCTGGCGGACGGTAGACCACAGTGACGCCAACGCGAATGCTGTTGTCGGCGGCAGTCGGCTCTCTTGCAGGAACTGGCGGCAGTTCGGCTTCTGCGCTGTCTGTAGAAGCAGCGCCTGCCTTTTGTGCTCTGTAGCGATCAAGAGCTGCGATGGCCAACCGAGCCCGGTCGCGGTATCGATCCGACACAACCTTCAGAAGCGTCCCGCGCTCACGGCCCGGGTACCAAGACACGCCGCCTGCTTTCGCAAGCTCCTCAGCAACAGCCTCAATCTCGTCCTCAGTCACATCAGGTTCCCTCAGAACTGGGTCAAGTAAGTTCAGGCGCCTGCTTTCAGCAAATGCGGATTGAACCGAAGTAAATCAGATAGATGCTGAGATGTTCCTTATCGATCATGGTTCGAAGCGACAAGCTTGTAGGGCCTTGTCGTGGCCAAATAATGGAAGCGATACTGCTTGCTCAATGGTGAGAACTTGGCTTTGGTGCAGCACTGTCCAGCGGAAGGCTCTGGATCAGGTTGCACGAACCATCAACGATGTCGAGCCTCCACCCCAGACAGTCACCCAGAAACAAGATATCCTCCCGTCTGAGCTCCTCGATAACCTCAAGGGCATGGACCAGAGCCATACGCATGTCAGGAACTTCGATGCCATCGTCATCACGGATTACTTCATCACCATCAGTGAGATTGAAGTAGTAGCGTGAAGCCATGAGGAGTACCCCTGCTTCTCCTACAAAAGTCTGGAGGCAGCAAAGCGTTCATTTCTTTTCCTTGGTTATGGTTCACGCACCATCCTTGTTCATATGGGGAAGAGAATGGCTCTCTTGCCGGCCCCCATGCCTGCACCTGGTGCTGAACGCTCCCGATGGCGCCTATGAGCGGGTGTTTTCGATCAATGCCGACCGCATGGATCTGGCAAAGGCTATAGGGCAGGGGATGACGCTTGCGCTGTCGATGGCGCGGGCTGGACGGGACGAACCCGCGCCCATGCCGGCACCCAAAGTGGCAGGCGTTGTGATCCCCTTCCCCCTGGCCCGCACCAGCCGCAGAGCCGAGCCCACCTAGACTAGGCCGTATTGGCAACCAGCTCGCACCCAGCTACGTTCTCTCTCCTGTGTACCACTTGGAGAGCCTTATGCCTCACAAGGATCGAGTTGCACTTTACGGACGGATCGGGCTCATCCTGGCCTCCTTCGCCGTTATTAGCGGGGTTGTTGCTGAGCCCCTTCTCCGGCCCTTGTGGTCCCCACAGTTGACGGTCGCTCAACGGTAGGAGACATCGGCATGCGAGACCCTGCTGAAATGAGACGGGCAGTCCTCGATTATAAGACAGCTCTGGAGAATACGGCCCAGGCAGAAGAGGCCCTAGCCTCGCGCCTGGCTCTGGTAGCCCACGAACTAAGGCGTGTGGACATTCAGGTGACCTGAGGGATTCCCGCTTCAGTCGAAATTTGATCCAAGGCTGCAAACTGGAGG